>CBCTCU010000001.1:0-181737 GCA_965145485.1 uncultured Eubacteriales bacterium
ATCCTCTTTGGTGCCTTGGAGCGCAGCGGAAAGGAATGGTCATATATATGAAAATATTTTTTTTATATTTGGCAAACAAACGATATGCTAACATTTGGAACAACCTGACGGGGGAAACACTTATGGGGGATGTAAGTGCCTATCTGGAAGGGAATTTAGACTATATCATTCATACTCTGGATGATAATGATGATATTGATGCTGTAGTTCAGTCTATTAATACATTTGAACCGGATATTTTAGGCATAAGTGTTCCTATTGATACCCTGGGTATTTTTTTTAATTTTATATATGAATATCTCAATCATAAGAAGATAAATCCGATGGTGATTCTAGGTAATACATTACCGGAGTCAAATGCAGAATTTTTTATCAATCATGAGATATCAAAACGTATGAGCTTCATCATCAGTAAAGGACCTGGCGAACATGTATTCAGACAAATTGTAGATGTTGTGAGACAAAAAATGACGCTTGATGAAGTGAAAAATATTGTTTACTGGGATGCAGTTCATAAAAAAGCCTCAATAAATCCTCGGCAGAAATTCGACTTCTCTCATTTAATTTATCCTCCCTGTACAGATACTATAAAAGTCGGGCAGGTGAATATGATACAAACATCGAGAGGATGTTATTTTAATTGTGCATACTGCTCGCAAGGGCCTCATAACACATGGATCCGACTTCCTATAGATAGAATAAAAATGAATATACATAATCTTCTATTAAAAGGGGTCAACCAATTTGAATTCATTGATGAAGATTTTTTAGGCGGTCGATTGCGGCAAAATTATCATGGTACAAAAGAAATCATAGACTATTTATACGAGATTAATTTGGAACATGATATTGCGTACAGAATATTTACAAACCCCTCTGTTATCTACCAAAAAACAGAAAATCAAATGCTTAATACAAATGATGAGATGGAAGCATTGATTAATAAAATGCTGCAATCTGGTTTAAAGCGTGTTTACATTGGCATAGAGTCCGGGTCTGTTACCCAACGAAAACGTTATAATCGAAAAGAGACAATTTATTCGATTGAAAAATCTTTAGAAATACTTCATCGATATCACTTGGAAATCGATTGCGGATTTATTATGTTTGATCCCTTGGTGACACTTCAAGAATTGAATGAAAATATACAATTTATTAGAAAACTTAAATTGATGGAGACGTATATTTGGCCAATAAATGCGATATCTCTAACCAATCATTCGCCATATTGCAAATACATAATGAATAATTTTGATTTACAACTGCGGATTGATCATCATAAAAATAACTATCAATATAGTTTTTGGCATCAAGAAGTTCAACAGATATACACAATAGTCCAAACGATCTCTGCACAGACGGCCGAGTTGTTTTATCGAAATAAATTTGTTATAAAAAAATACTTTGTCACCAATAATCCTCGTATAAAACTTGAACTTTTCAAAAAAATATCAAAACAAAATTCTGAAATTTATTTAGATTTATTAGATGGATTGGTGAATTCGCCTAGTGATCTAGACAGAGTCGTGACAACGGTATTAAGCCGCATTGAAAAACTGGTATTGGTTCTTGAGAATCACCTTGATGTGTTGGATATTGAACCTCAGACTTATCTGAGTATTTATCAGAATTTCTCGCGCATGCAACGAATTATTTCTGGGGAACTCCGATCTGTGCCAGATTTGTATAAAAGGTGTCAGAGTTTTACAATTCATAAATAAGGTGGATTTGGTAATGAGCGGGTAACTCCTGACGCCAGTTATAGGTGGGTAGGATGGTCTCGAAATTTTAGCAGATGGGAATGGTCAGACATATGAAGGAAAATATTTCTAGATGCCTTAGAACAATAATGTTGGAACTAAATAGCTTTCCAGATATTATTGAATTTTACAATACAATTACACGACCTATTCCAGGTGTTCATAATCATTTTTTGAATTTTTGTGCCTATCCTTATGAATCAGCCGTAATAGAAAATATAAAATGTGGTCAACCTTGCAATATGGGTATTGTTATGCAGGGGCCTATTTTTAACAAGGATAATTTTACTAGAAACACCCTGGAGTTGTATACAAAAATTTTTGTAGATATTCCTATTGTTGTTTCCACTTGGATAGATCAAGATACATCTGAAATAGAAAAATTAAATAGCAAACAGATTACGATTATTAAAAACCATTATCCACAGCAAGAATGCAGCGCAAATTTGAACAAAATGATTAAATCCTGTTATGAGGGGTTAAAACTGCTCAAACAATATAATCTTCAGTATGCATTGCGAACACGAACGGATCATCGCATTTATGCTGAAAATTGCGGTGAATTTTTAGTATCAATGCTTCAAGCATTTCCATTAACAAATTGTACAAATCAGCATCAACGCATATTGATTTTGGATACATATACCCTTAAATATGTTCCTTATAATCTTTCAGATACGTTTCAATTTGGAGCCATTGAGGATATCCTGGAATACTGGAACGTGCCATTTGCAGATTATCAACAAACGAATGAGGTTGGGATTACGATAAAAGAAGAAGAATTTAAAAATAGTGCAGAAAATTATTTAGGCATACAGTATGCTAAGAAAAAGATGGCCTGCAATTACGAATACACATACGAAAAATATTATTCATTTTTGAAAGATCGATTCATTGTGATAGATACTGACATGATCAACTTATTATATTTTAAGCTGAGACTACAAGGATTTAATGCAGTGGTGGAAGAGAATGGATCCAAAGTATCCCAACTTTTTAGATTTAAGGATTGGCTTTTGTTGCAATCTGGAATGCTTGATTTAAAAGAAATAAATGAAGAATTAAGCGATAAAATGACGCTTAGTCGTAATAATGGAAACCATAGTAATTGGAAGGGAGGGCATTAATTCTTCCGATACAGGAAATTCACCTAAACAAAGGGATATCTTCAATCAGCATCCATATAGCACAGACCCGGATGAGGGGCTTTTAAAAACTGATAATGGCGGTGAAGTTTACGAATATAATAGGACTTGGTGGATCGGTCCATGATTTATCTTGCTGTTTATTGACCGATGGACAAATCGTTAGGGCAATCGAAGAAGAACGATTATCGCGAGAAAAGAATGCTTTGGGTGTCCGATCTCAACAATTTAAATCGTTAAATTATTGTTTACAAGATAAAAAACTTACCGATATCGATTTATTTATTACAAATGATATTTTCAGCACAAGGGTTCTTGAATTACATGGTTTATGGTCGTCTATAAAAATAAATCATCATTTATCACATGCTGCCAGCTCGTATTATACTTCAGGATTTGATGAAGCAGCCATTTTGGTTGTAGATGGTGGGGGGAGTAAATTTGGTGAAAAAGATGAGACTGTTTCATTAGGTATTGCTCAAGGAAATGAAATACATTTCTTTAAAAAATACTATGATAATTCTGTGTCACTATTTTATTCCTATATGATGTATGAATGTGGGTTCAAAATATTCCAGGAAGGTAAAGTAATGGGACTTGCTCCCTATGGTACGAATACCTATGTAAACGAATTATCAAAGTATATCCAAGTGGATTTGCCGAAAAAAATACGAACAAATTGTGATAATACGGAATTAAATCAGTATATAAGAGAGCTTATTTCAAAAGACAAGCGTCCTAGGTTTCGTGTAATAGCAGATATAGCTTACGCGGCACAATATCTGTTTGAAGATTCCATGCTGAAAACGATTGAGTATTTATATGAAAAAACCAAATTACCACGTTTGTGTTATGCTGGTGGGGCGGCACTTAATAGCGTCTTAAATGGGAAAATAAAGAAGCAAACTGGTTTTAAGGAAATTTATGTATTCCCAGCAGCTGGAGATTCCGGAGCTGGTATAGGAGCAGCGCTATATGGTTATTATAATTTGTTTCACCATAAATCTTATAATAAACCGCGTACTAGAATGAAACATTGTTATTTTGGAATTACCTATTCGGATGACAAAATTATACAAACGTTGAATTTATATACCGATAAACTTCAATATAAAAAATATACCTATCAAAACTTGTTTTCTATTATAGCTAGGATGTTACACGAAGGCCATATTATCGGATGGTTTCAAGATGGTTCTGAAATAGGCCCACGAGCACTTGGAAATCGGAGTATACTTGCCAGCCCTTGTATTTCTACTATGAAAGATACTCTTAATAGGCGAGTAAAATTTAGAGAAAGCTTTCGTCCATTTGCTCCTGTCACGAAAATTGATTGTGCTTCTAAGTATTTTGAAACGAAAAATGACAATACTTTTATGCTTTTTGTTGAGCCCGTTAAAGCGCCTTATAAAAAGCTACTCCCAGCCGTTACACATATTGACGGAAGCGCTCGTTTACAGACTGTATCAAAAGAAAGTAATTACAAATTGTATTGTCTTTTGGACTGCTTCCAAAAATTATCCCAAGTACCTGTTCTACTGAATACTTCATTTAATATAAAAGGAGAACCAATAGTAGAAACACCCGATGATGCGTTGAAAGCTTTTTTACATTGTGACATGGATGCGGTAGTTATCGAGCAATATGTTATCACAAAAAGCCGCGAAGATAGGAGGAAGCAGTGATATGATATATAAGACGTCTCCGTATCTAGTCCATCATCAAATTCGTAAGGATTTTATACACAATTATCTGGGATCATCTCTCTGCAAAATGGATGCAGTTAAGTCTGGTATTTTAGAAGACTGCCGGACAGGTTGCTCATATATCGATTTATTAGATCGTTACAGCCCTGCTGTCGTTCATTATTTAATAAAAAAGAGGTTTATTCTTCCTGCTTCCAACATATGGAAGCAACATAATGCATTGAAAATAGAAATCGAAACCACGGAACTTTGCAACTATAAATGCACATATTGCCCACGCTCTTATGATGTTATAAAAACACGTATTATGAGCCTAAGCATGTTTAAAAAAATATTGAATGAAGTCGCTAAATACAAATCGATTCAATATATAACGCTCCACGGTTACGGGGAGCCGACAGTCGATCCCCTGTTTGATGAGCGGATATTATTGATTAAGCAATATAATTTAAAGTTAGCTCTTTATACAAATGGCAGTCATTTGAACGAAAAACGCCTGAAATTATTGAAAAAATGCAATAATGTATACCATATTGTGTTCAATTTTCCGAGTGCTAATAAAAATGAATTTCAGCACATAACAAAATATGAAAACTACGGTGAAGTTGTTGCAAATATTCAAACGGCGATTTATATGGGTTTTAATGTAAAAATATGTATTCAAGGAACAGAAAATGAACAAAGAAGTCGTATTGTTGAAATAAAAAAGCTTTTTCCCGATATAGAAATAATAACAAATACAATCCATGATAGAGCGGGAGCTCTTCCCAATAAATACAATCAGCATATAGATATTCGCAATTTATATTTATCGGGATGTTGGTGTATTTTAAATGATGTTCACATATCTGTAAGCGGACAATGTTATATGTGCTTGGAAGATTATTATAAAAAATACATTTTAGGAGACATTACACGACAATCGATAGCAGAAATTTTAGAAAGTTCGGAAGCTGTTATAAACAGAAAACGAATATGGGGTGCAGTAGAAGCTCCTGCCAACTATTTATGCAGAAATTGTATTATGATGGAAAATGCGCTACATTATCGAAAATATTAGTTTCAGGAAAAATGATTCGGGGCTATGTTATGCTTAATTTTCAACCGATTTATCTAGTGGGTCTGGATTGTTTAGAAAATTGTTTCGTTAATATTTTAAAATATTATCAATATGATTATCATTTGTTGTTTTATAAATTTTATTATTTTGCATTTCGCAAAAAATGTGAGCAATACAAAAGTATTGGCGAGCGCATTTCAATAGGTAAAAAAATACATCCTGATACCTTATTTAACTTTTACAATTTAAAAGCCAACTATCAATTTGATATATATGGAAGCCATCATATGTTTCATGAAAATACAAGCTCACCCGTTATTTTATTTACGGATGCATACTTTTGTAGATGGATGCACGAATACAAGAAAAAACACCATAGCCATTTTATTATTTTGCTCAATAAAGAGGGTAATGAATTTACTTGTCTGGATCCAATGGTAAATATTGATACTCTATATACACTTCCGTACGATGACTATCTACAGGGATTTCAAAAAATAGTTTCTTTTGAAGATGAATCGACACCTTTGCATGATTATCAAAATATATTTTTAAATACAATCCGCAGCATTAAGTTGAAACAGTTATCAAAATCGTATAACGCATTATATAGCGCTTTTGAGAACTTAGATTCTCTAAACGAAAATGATATAGGTGGTTATACTGCAATTGATTCTATATTAGGACATTATTTATCTGGTCGACGATATTTGTTTTCAGAATATATAGATTTAATATATAAAAATACAAATTTACCCTTATCATATATCGTCAACCAGTATAAGCAACTAAGTTATAAATGGATTATTTTGAGAAATATTATATTAAAAGCCAAAATTACGCATGTATTTTTACAAGATAAATCCAAAATACTGAAACTTTTAAATGATATAATCATACACGAAATTCATCTTCTGAAAAGTCTTAAGGCATTAAATATAAAGGAGAAATCGTATTATGTTGAATAATGAAACCGGGGCGGATAAAATTATTTGGACTCAGGGCAAAACGAATTTGTCTTATCAAAATATTTGCAAAGCCTTCGAAAACATAAAGTCGATATTGGAAGGTTCTTCCTATATAAATGTCAATCGTCTGGCCATACATACTCCCGACATCATTGAATTATTATTATGGGTCACAAGTGCGCTTCAATTAGGGCATACCGTATTCCCTATAAATGGTGAAATGAAAGCGTGTGATCGCGTGTTTTTAAACACGGAATGTGATGCTATAGTTTTTGTAGCGAATACGAAAGTTAAATTTGAGACTCTGCGTTCGGATTTCGAAATGAAACCGAAACAAAGCTTGATGCAGTACTATTTCAATGAAAATGGTCAAGTGGATAGTATACCTTTCGAAATGGAAGAAATCCATTTTTATCAAAACGAAATAGACAAACAATTTAACGGGGTGCAGGAGATTATTATTGCTCATGAATTATCATTTTTTGAGATGTATTTATTGTTCAGTTATGCGCTGAAAAATAAAATCCATATGATCGTCGCTACGGATCCCGAGGAATGTATGTACTATGAAAATAAATTAGGCGACAAAACAGTGTTAATCGTAAATCCCGATGAGAGTCGTATCCAAGAAGGCCCTTATGACAAAATCATTAATTATAAAACAGTTTATCAATCGCAAAGTTCAAAGCTATTTGCATCAATGGACTCTGCAAAATGTCTGCAATACAAAAATTTGATCATAAACAACGGAAGAAGATTTTCACTTCGAGGAATTGAAAAAGTATATGAAACGTACATTGGGATAGACCAGGCTGCTGTAATAATAAATGAAACACGTCAAAGGCTCTCCGGTATCACTTTGTTTTATACTGGAACCAATCAAGATATTGACCTAAAGCAAATGCAAGAATTTACTGCTTTTTATCTGCCTTTAGAATTTATTGCAAATAAAGCTGTTCGATTGTCTGAGTTACCATATGATGTTACCGGACAAGTTTATCGTGAAAAACTTATCGATCGAAAATTAGATGAGACTGGATTGGAATGTAACGATAAAATAGCAGCGGATATGTTGGATATTATTAATAAAGAATTTGATAAACAGCTTTCTTTATCCGATCTGGATACAAAACTTTCTGAACTGGGAATTAATTCCTTGACTTTTATTGAAATGGCGGTATTTATGGAAGACCATTTCAATTTCGAATTTGAGGATGAAATGTTGGATATTAATCTGTTTACGAATTTACATAGTGTAGCTGCTTATATTACCATGGAAATAGAAAAAGGAAAATAACATGCGAATTTTAGGAATCGGTGGATCGACACATGATTTTTCATTTTGTTTGCTTGAAAATGGTAAAATTCTGAAAGCGATTGAAGAGGAAAGATTATCTAGAGAAAAGAACGCCGTCGGAATCAGATCCTGGCTTTTTCAGGGACTGAATTACTGCTTGGGGACCAATGACATCGATCGATGTCATTTGGACATGATCGTAACAAATAATTTATGTGACTTGCTGTCATTGACCAAAAAAGGAACAAAAGAAATTCACAATATTTTAAGTGTTAATCATCATATAGCACATGCCAGCAGTTCCTATTATACATCTCCTTTTCGTGAGGCTGCTATTTTAGTCGTAGACGCAAGCGGTGATTTTTATAACGATAGACAAGAAGCCGAAGTCATGTCACAGGGGTTTGCGCATGATGGGAAAATCGAACTTTTTCATACAGAATATTCAGATGTTCATCAGTATTTTACTTTATCCATCGGGCATTTTTATTTGTTTATTACCTATCAATGTGGATTCGGTTTTGGCGAAGAAGGTAAACTGATGGGTCTGTCCGCATACGGAACGAATAAATATGTCGACCGCATCGCCGAAGGTATGGACTTTACAAGTCATCGTTATCTCACCGATCACGTAAAACAAACTGTATTAAATATAAAACAAAAAGAAGATTCATTTCAATGTCGTGCTGATTTAGCTTTTGCAGCTCAATACTTATTAGAACAAGCATTGTATAGGGTAATGAATCAATTATATATTACGACACAATGTAAAAATCTTTGTATGGCTGGGGGCGTAGCACTTAATAGTTTAATGAACGGAAAAATCAAAAAGCATACCCCCTTTGAAAATGTTTATGTTTTTCCGGCTGCAGGTGATAGTGGGACAGCTGTTGGCGCAGCGTTATATGGATATTATGTTATCGGTAAAAATAAATTTAATGCGGAAACTGTATACAGAAATGTTTTTTGGGGAAAGAAATATACAACACAAAATATCCGGGACACTTTACATAAGAATAGTAACGTCATTGAATTCAAACAGATAGATGAAGCCACACTGTTTCAGAAAACCTCTGAGCTGTTAATAAAAGGAGCGATTGTCGGTTGGTTTCAAGGAAGAGCGGAAATGGGTCCACGCGCCTTGGGAAACAGAAGCATATTGGCGGATCCAAGGCTACCCGAAATGAAGGATATCATTAACCAAAAGGTCAAGTTCAGAGAGAATTTTCGTCCATTTGCCCCCGTTGTATTGAGTGAGCATGTCTCAGAATATTTCGATTCAGATTTTCTGGATAATCCCTATATGCTATATATAGGGGAAGTCAAAAAAGAAAAAAGAATGGAAATTGCGGCAACCACCCATGTTGATGGAACGGCACGATTTCAAACAGTTGATAAAAACAGCAATCCTCCCTTATATAAACTCATACAGGAGTTTTATAAAGCGACAGGAGTACCGGTGTTGCTGAATACATCCTTTAATACAAAAGGAGAACCTATGGTTGAGTCTCCAGAGCATGCAATTCATACGTTTCTTCGTTGTGGATTGGACGTCCTTGTGATGGACAACTTTATCATTACGAAAAAGGCTGCAAAAGCCAACTGAATATTAGTTAAAAGGAATATAGTAGAAAGCACCATGGAATATAATCAACTGGGGAACGGGAGTTAATATGAAAATACTTGGTTTGGGCGGCTCTAATCACGATTATGCATACTGTTATTTAGAAGACGGTAAAATCTCCTGTGCAATAGAAGAGGAACGGTTATCCAGAGAAAAGCATTCTCAGGGGCCAAAATCTCAAGTGGCTTCTGGCATTTCGTATTGTTTGGGTAAAGTGCCGTTGGAGGAAATGGACCTTATCATTGCTAATGACATTCTATCAGATTTCATTATGGCAGGATATGACAAGTTGAATATAGTACGCATTAACCATCACCTTGCCCATGCCGCCAGCAGTTATTATACATCAGGTTTGGAAGAAGCAAGCATATTGGTCCTTGATGGGGGAGGAAGTCAATATTTACGTGCGACTGAGTCCTGTTCATTGGGATATGCCCAAGGAACGCAGATCAACTTTACGGATAAATACTACGGAAATTCGCTTGCGAATTTTTATTTGTTTATGACTTTCTTAAACCGCTTTGGTTTTCTTCAGGAAGGAAAAGTAATGGGGCTTGCTCCATACGGAAAAGACACATATGTTAAGATTTTATCCGAGTATATTGACGTGGAGATGCCAAAAAGGAACAGCGTTTCAATATTATCTGATAAATTATTAGATTTAATGGATTTTGAAATATTTAGGTCTGATAAACGGGACTTGATGAGTATCCGTGCGGATATAGCGTATGCGACACAAGTAATTTTCGAAAAAAATGTTTTTAAAATTATGAGATTCCTTTATGAGAAAACAAGATGCAAAAATCTTTGTTACGCTGGTGGCGCAGCTTTAAATAGTGTTTTGAACGGCAAGATTGCCCAGAACACTGAATTTGAAAAAATATTTGTTTTTCCAGGAGCAGGGGACGCCGGAACAAGCGTTGGTGCCGCGTTATATGGTTATCATAACATTTATAAAAACAACGTCTGTAGAGAACCGATAAACCATGTGTTTTGGGGCAGGTCTTATACTAACGATGAAGTATATTCCGTATTAAGCCTTTTTTGTTCTCTTGTGGACTATCAGGAATTTACATATCCAGTTTTGTATAAAATCACGGCACAAAAACTTGCCGAGGGTAAAATAGTTGGTTGGTTCCAGGATGGAGCCGAATTCGGGCCGCGTGCATTAGGAAATAGGAGTATATTGGCAGACGCTAGATCGTCGTTAATGAAGGACCATATAAATCAAAAAATTAAATTTCGAGAGGACTTTAGACCTTTTGCACCGGTCGTATTGAAAGAAAAAGTGAATCAGATTTTTGATTGTTCAACAGAAAATAATCCCTTTATGCTTTTCGTAGAACAAGTTAAAGACGAATATCGCGCCAAGATTCCGGCGGTTACGCATGTGGATGGCAGTGCAAGGGTACAGACGGTAACCCAAAAGAATAATGATAAATTATATTCGCTGCTTGTGGAGTTTGAAGCAGTTACCGGTTTGCCAGTTTTATTAAATACATCGTTTAATATAAAAGGACAGCCAATTGTTGAGACTCCAAAAAATGCCCTGGATGATTTTATAAATAGCGACTTGGATGTTTTGATAATAAATACCATTATGGTAACTAAACGGTTATAAAAATCATCATAAATCAAGGGTAACATTGCTCCATAAGCATCACGAAGGAGAAACTTAATGGATAATCATAGTCCTTATTTCTGTATTTTATGTACCAAAGGTTTTGCAGATCAAGTATATGTCCATTTAAAGTATGAGCTTGTTCACTTTGCCATTATCTTTATAGAGGATCCATATGACTTTGTAGAGAACGCTCCTGGAAATACTTCCATTCAGACTGTTGATAATGATGAAGAACTGAATACAGTCCTTTATAATATTCGGAACGATGGTTTTTTATCATCTAAGCCCACGCGCTTCATGCATAGAGACTATACATATGCTTTTTTTATGCGCCGTATAGAATATAATACTCAGAAGATTTGGCTTGTTGCAGAAAACCGAATACATAAGTTAATTCCTAAGAAATATGCGTATCAATACTCATATCATACGCACGATCACGAGTATAAAAAATACCCGGTTTATTCGGTTGGTGTTAACGACTCTGAAAGTAATAGAATACTCATTAGGCTTAACAATATTGGTTACGGGGATAGCCTGGTAACCATGCCCCTTTTACAAAAATTTTGTCAAGAGAAGAAGACTCGGGATTTCATGATTGAAATTCAGCATTACTATAAGGCATCATTGGAACTCTCGGAAGTATTTCTTTGTGACTGCATCAATACGTCCTGCTCCTTTGTGGATAATCTAACCCCCATCGATACATTGCCTAAATCAAATGGTTATTACAAGCAGGTATACGATTTTGATAATTGTGTTATTCACTCTGCATTTACGCAGTTACAGGAGATGGCCAATTTTCTAGGTTGTAAAATTGAAAGGGATTTGCTGCATCATGTTTATGTAAATGATAATTATACACCTGAGAGATGCATAAAGCAAATTAAGGCATTACGAAACAACTACCGCTACCTGATCGGTGTTCAATTCTATACAGAGCATGACTTGATCTGTTCATATAAACGAAATTGGGACAGGGGCCACATCGATCAATTTATCAGAATCTGTAAAAAGAATGAAATCGGAGTTGTTAATCTGGCTCCATATTCCGGAGACATTTTACCATATTCAGGCGATTTCAGTGAACTCTCCATTAAAGAAATAATAGGACTATACCGTTATTTAGATGCAACGGTCGGTATTGACAGTTGTTGCGGTCATATTGCCGGAGTATTGCGTATTCCAAACCTTACATTATGGGGAAAAATTTTACAGGATAAATCCCAAATGACCTTAAGTATGAATTATAGTATCATTAGTGAAACTGGAGACATTGACGATATTCCACCGATGTTCGTATATGAACAGTTAATTGAGGTCCTTAACGGAAAGAGAACGTTGGTATCACATATTCAGGATCATTATGCATTTGATAATAACCAGAATATGATTATCTATTCTTCAAAATATCATGGAGGCGTATAATGCGCGGATGTCAGCCCGAAATCTTTATATTGGATATAGACGGTGTTATGACGGACGGGACCTTTTATTATTCCATTGATGGAAAGATAATGAAAAAGTTTGGACCGGACGATCATGATGCTTTGAAAATTCTTAGTAAGTATATGAAAATTCAATTTATAACGAGCGATACGAAAGGTTACAATATCACAAAAAGAAGAATTGAAGAAGATATGGGCATGGATTTGGAGTGTGTTGACGCCAGGGGGCGTGATAAGTGGTTATTATCCAATTTTGATCCTGAAACTGTTATTTATATGGGGGATGGTTTTTGGGATAGTATTGTGATGAAAAAAGTAAAATACTCCATTGCACCTTTTAACTCACATAAATATACAAAAAGATGTGCATCTTACGTAACTAAATGCTGTGGCTGTAATCGAGCTGTAACGGAGGCCTGTTTCCATATCTTAAAGAAATTCTTTCATATGGAAATCAAAGATTTATTAAGTTAAATACAACGAGGGATGGTGAGTGAATCTTGTGGCTAAAGCAGTAAATGAAATTTTCCGACCGGGACGAACAGTCTTGGCAGTTGGAGCAGTCAGTAAAAATTGTGTCGACGCGGCTATCGAGTTTGCTAATGAAAAGGAAATTCCGATAATATTGATAGCGAGTCGATCACAAGTTGATATGAAAGAGATGGGCGGCGGATATGTTAATCACTGGAGCACAGTGGAGTTTTCCGCTTATGTACGCAATAAAGACAAAAAACATCTGGTATATATAGAAAGAGATCATGGGGGGCCGCGGCAGAATTCGATTGAGCTCGGAATGGATATAAAAAAATCCATGGCAAGCGCAATGCGTTCATTTGAGGAAGATATTTTATCTCAATTTGATATTTTACATATAGATACCAGCTTGATTAAAGATCAACAACTGGATTGCATGTTTGAATTATATGATTCCTGTAATCTATTCGCCCAAAAGCTAGGCAGAACAATACATTTTGAAGTAGAAGTGAATGGACAGAGCGAATATGTTCAGGATATTGAAGGATTCAACGATATACTTCAGAAATTCCACAGTTTTTGTAGTCTGCATAAATATAGTCTGCCAATTTTTTTTGTAATTCAAATTGGGACCAAGGTATTTGAGATGCGAAACATCGGCAATTTAAGTATTCGTGAAGGGCATTTGATTGAAAGAAAGCGTATTGACAAGTTGATCCGTTTAGCAAAGACATTCGGCGTTCATACGAAAGTACATAATGCCGATTATTTGTCACCGCAGCTGCTTGCAACATTTCCGGAGATCGGCATTGATGGGGCAAACATTGCTCCTGAATTGGGGGTTTTGGAATCGCGGACAATAATTCGACTTCTGAAAGATTGTAAACTGTTTACACAACTGCAAGATTTTTATGAGCTTTCTATTCTTTCGAGAAAATGGGAAAAATGGACGAATCCAAATAGTCGTATCACCAATGAAGAACGGGCGGTTATAAGCGGTCATTATGTCTTCTCATCTCCGGAATTTGCGAAAATTAAGCAAACGCTTTGCAAGGTCATCAAAAAGACGGAGCAGGAACTGGACTTCATAATTAAGAGCGAAATTAAAAAGAGATTGGCAGTATATCTGACTAGTTTTAGATATGATTTAAGGTATGAATATAACAATTAAACCATGGGGCAATGAAAAAATATGCGAGCGGAATGAGAACTATGTGTTAAAATTGCTGACAATGTATAAAGGACATCGGTGCAGTTTGCAATTCCATCAGCACAAACATGAAACCATTTTTGTTGTCAGCGGCATATTGCAAATTTATAAGGATACGTCTGTTATATTGTGCCGCGAGGGAGATTATCTTGCAATTCCGCCGAAGACAATTCATCGTATGGAAGCGCTTGTAGATAGTCAGTATTTAGAAGCAAGTACTCCTCATTTAGATGATGTGGTTCGTCTGGAAGATAACTATAACCGTATTTGAAAACATATTAAGAGGGGGCTATTAATTTGACTGTCTTTATTCCTGCGGCTGGGATGGGTTCACGGCTTGGTTCATATGTACAACAATACAATAAAGCACTGATTCAAATAAATAATAGACCAGCCATTAGTTATATTATAGAAAGATATCCTCAAGATACAAAGTTTGTAATTGCTTTGGGCTATAAAGGAGAATATATACGTGAATATTTAGGTCAGGTATATCCAGAGTATAATTTTTGCTTTGTTAATATCTTTCCCTATACGGGAAAGGGAGCTGGACTGGGATATAGTTTATATTCATGTAAAAATGAACTTCAAATACCGTTTGTTTTTCATGCCTGCGATACAATTATTAAGGAGGATATAACCGAACTGAATGAAAATTGGATGGGATATGCTGATGCAAATGAAGATTCGTCTGAATATCGAACGCTGTCTTTAGAGCATGGTCGGATCAAAAATATTTATGAAAAATCGGTTCGGCCTGAAAGAAATTCTAAAATTTATATAGGCTTGGCAGGCATATTTGATTACAAACTTTTTTGGGTGGCAATGACTGAGCACTATGCCGAGTCGGTTGAGTCGGGTGAAATACTTGCATTATCTTACTTAATACCACATATTCAGGGGAAACGATTTACCTGGTTTGACACTGGAAACAGGAAAAGCTATCAAAAATGTTGTTTACATTTCCAAGGGATGAAGGCGCCGGTCATTTTAGAGAAAAATGACGAACAGATTTGGTTTACGAACAATAAAGTTACCAAATTCTTTATAAATGAGGTTTGTGTCAAAAATCGTGTTCTTCGGGCAAAAATGCTGGAGGGTTACGTTCCGAATATAATTCGGGAATCGAAACATATGTATACGTATCAATATGTTTCTGGAGTACCGTTATCTCAATGTATAAATTTGCCGTTGTTAGGCAAATTATTGGAGGTTTGTACAGAGCTTTGGAATATTAAAAATTCTCCATCAATCGGTGATGCGACATTTCAAAAAAATTGTCTCAACTTTTATAAAAAGAAAACCATGCAAAGAGTGGAGTTGTTTTATCAAAGGTTTCATAGGACGGATAACAATCTACCTATAAACGGAACAGCCGTTCCTTATTTAAAAGATATGCTGGAAACGATTGATTGGGATTGGATTGCACAAGGAATACCTTGCCGGTTCCATGGTGATTTACACTTTGAAAATATCATTTACACTGAAGATTCGCAGAATTTTGTCTTTATCGATTGGCGACAGGATTTTGATGGTAACATAGAGTACGGAGATTTGTATTATGATACAGCCAAACTTTTACATGGAATGATTATAAATCACGAACTGATGAGTACGAATCAATTCCATATAAACTGGGATAATCATGCGATCTCCTATGATTTTTTGAGAAGAAACATTTTAATAGATTGTGAGAAATATTTTATCCATTGGTTAGACGAACATTCTTTGAGCTCTTATAAAACGAATATCCTTTGCGCCCTTATATTTTTAAATATTGCAGCATTACATAATGAGCCATATAGTCAATTATTATACGTGTTGGGGAAGGATAAGCTTTACAGGACAATGTTACACAGAATTTCATAAAAAATACTGATGATATAAGGAATCTTTACATGAAAATAATAATGAACTGTTCTTATGTACCAGGACATTTTAATCCATATTTTGCACTGGCAAAAGCGCTAATTCATTTTGATGTTCAAGTTTACATTGTAAATAATTCAGTGAATAAGGCGAAGATAGAAAAAATGGGTGCAATTTTTATCGACCAAAATTATTTTACATATGTAGATATAAAATTAATTGGTACTTCAATATTTAATTCTCAATTTAAAAAATACAAGGAAGAATTAATGGGTTTGAAAAACAAAATCAAACCTGATCTTATAATATGCGAGGGATTAATATCATCGAATCCACTCAATTTGGTAGTGGAGCAAGCACTAGGGTGCCCTTGTATTTTTTTGCCTGTCATGCCCATTCTGTATAAGGAAATTTTTAATGATGATTTACTAAATTTATATGAAAATTATATAATACCCTCAAATTATGTTAATGGGAAGCCTGACAAGGAGCAAGCCATTTCACTGTTGAATATACTCAGACAGATCATAGATATAAATGCAAAAACCCTGAAGCATCAAAAGTTTATTACATTTTCATCGGCAGATATGGAACCATTGACCCAAAAACTTACCGATAATAATGTTGTTGATGTGCAATATTTTGGGTTATACAGTATGCCGGATTATAAAAAGAGAAAATTGCAGCGTAGGACAATTCTTATTTCTATGGGTAGCTCCGAGAAAGATTTTACTACAAATTATATGTATGACTTTTATAAACTGTGTATTGAAGCGTTTAAAAATACCGAATATACTGTTTACATTTCGCTTCATCACTCCGTTAGTATGGATGCATTTGAATATATACCGGAAAACTTTTACATCCAATCGGATCTCCCAATAAGGAAGATATTGTCATTTGCAGATGTCTATATATTCCACCTGGGCTTCTGCAGCTTCAGGGAGGCAATATATTATAGGGTACCAGTAATTGGAATCCCTTTTATTTACGATGGATTTGCTGTTGCGCTGTCGGTTATTAAAAATAATATTGGTATAATTTTAGATAAAGCGAATCTTACGGCAAATCAGCTCAAAAACTCCGTAAATAAAATATTCAATACAAACATATACCAGGATAATCTGAATAGATGCTATGAAAAAGCCAGTGAACTTGGTGGAGAAGAAAAAATGGCATCCTATATAATCCGACAATATGGATGAAATTATAGTTTGATTTACAAATAATGATGGGTATAGCGGTACATATTTTAGTTGCACCATACATCTGCCTTTTCAGGCAGATGTATGGTGCAATTTCGAAAATAAAAAAACACAATTTACTGGCTGATATTACATGCAATATCAGCCAGTAAATTGGTATAAAATGTAATAGCTGAACGAGGGAGGTAAAGGAGTAGAACAAAAAACTGGTTCATACAAAGGAAACCACAAAGAATTGCTGCCTACCCTTTGCAAACGATAACATAATGGATTAGCTACTCACGGTGTAGTGGCGATTTTCCATATAGTATCCATAATACGACTGTCTACCGCTGAGATTAATTCTAGAGTTTGGGCGAGCACAGCTCGATTTTTTCGATTTCTCAGCATTTCGATCGTTTCATCTCGGGATATATTTTGATGTAATTCCTCTAAAATGCAGCCATTGGTAATCTGACCTAAATCATGTTGAAGCCCGCAGGACATGGAAATAAATTTAAAGTCCTCCGCAAATTTTTCCGCCCAATTTGTTCCATGCATTTCATAAAAATTATCAAAACACCAGTCCGAATTGCATCTATTTATGACGATGCCGAAAAAAAAGTTTGAAAGTTTAGTGTATTCCTTTTCAAGAACTTCGCGGCTGACAGTCGCATAGTGGGAATCGTCTAATATATACTGGATACTATTGCTATAATAATGATGATCATGCCCATTTTTCAAAAGACGAAACAGACGGGAAAAAGCCACTCGATGGGTTATTAATTTTACTTTGTCTTTCTTTGCAAAATGTATGATTCTAGAAAAATTTTCATACCAATCGGTAACTCTAACTTTTTCTACATTTACGGGATCATTTGCAAGCACCACGGTATTCCATTTAAAAATGAAAATAGAATGATCTTCGTCATCGTATCCCTGTATGACTGCCCAGCGGTTGTCTACAGAAGACTGCAACATAAGCGCTTTATCCTGGTCAATGCACTCTTTTATTTTTAGAAATAGCTCCTCTTTGTTACAATCCGGTCCATACTCCATATGCGTATAGCCCAAGAATTGGCATAAAAACCCCAAATAGTCGTCATAATCGTCAACTACGGATAAAAAACTTTCCTCCAAGCCATTACTTAATTTATCTGATATACTTAAATCGGGAGCTACAAGAGCTATGCCGCTAATTGTCGCAAGCAAACAGTGCAAGGACGGCCATCCTAGCCAAAAACCAGCCTCACTGTTACCGTTGCTACAGAAGCCGCATTGGTTACATCGACGGTTAAGACGTGGACACCAACGCGGAATACGAATTATCTCTTTAGGTAATACCGTTTTTTCTTCTTTGTAATACATTGTTTGCAAGCATGATATCACACCAATTTCACAATCGTCCGGTTGATGAATAAGGTCGTTTAAAATCTTCTTCATTTCTTTCTCCTTTGTTAATATGATATTGTAAAAAAATACAACCAACCGGCCGCCTCTTCTTCTCCCTTTTCAAAGCTGGGACTTTTTGGCGAAGTCGTGGCAAGCCCTTTTTAGATTTACACACCGTCCGTGAACTGATAAGGTTAACATGCTAAAGAATATTTCAATGTAGTGAATAATATTTCTCGGCTGCCCCCCTCCCCGACTAACGCATAATTCCTACAGCAGTTTTAAATTTCCGGATAATTCATTTGAAATCGTGGTTATAGTACCATATATTTCCTCAAAAGTCAACAATGTGGAAAAATTAATATTTTATTTACCATACTAATAACGAATTTATTTATAAATACTGAACTACTCTCTATTTTTACGACGACAGGATAAAATGCGGTAATTGAAAATGCGGAACTTTAGATACCAGGAGTCCGAAAAAGCGGTGTAGGAGAAATACTTCTGCACCGCTTGTTTTTTTCAGATGACATCCTCGTGATATGAGTAAAAATGATGAACAAAAAAGCCTGCAAACGTCCTTTGATAGGAGCCTTTGCGGGCTTTTTTAGTATAATACACGTTTTCATAAGCCTTAGCGAATGAAATTAATCCATTTTTCCTGTATGCTGCGCTTCCAGCGTTCGGATGCATGGTAAGCTGTGGGCGAAAAGGCAAACCGGGAAAGAAAGAGAATGAATTAATAGCATCCTGTGCGTCAGAAATAAAGATGATCCGATTAGGATTAAATATGCTTTATCGGCAAGGGGAACGAGGTTTTTGCGGGCTGTTCGGCCTGTTGTACCGATCGAATAGCCCCGCAATTCCACCCCGCCCGTATCGCTATAAATAACTAAAAATTACAACTTTTCAAAGCTGTCCACGCTGAGCACAAATACAGTAGCGCCGCCCACCGTGGTTTTTGCGCCGGGGTCAGCAATGCCCAGTCCACGGCCGAGGGAGGTCTGCGTGGGGACGTTTTTCTCCCGCGTTATGCAATGCTTGGCAATAATCTTTTTGATATTATCCACCTGCGAATCATCAGCGCCAATGAGCAGGGTGGTGTTGCCGGTCATGAGAAAGCCGCCGGTTGTCGACAACTTGGTGATAAAATATCCTTCTTTCGTCAGGATGGAGGCAACCTCGGCCGAGTCATCGTTGTTCACAATTGCTAAAACCAGCTTCATATCATGATAATCTCCTTTCAAATAGGGATTGGACTGTCAATGCGTATAAATATTATCCTTATCTATTCACATTATAGTCTACATTTAGCAAAAAATCAACCACATTCTTGGAAAAATACCATAGGAACATACCGAATTGGCCGCTGTACTGACTGAGAGCATGGTCCGACACAGACCAAGCCAGCGTGTGCCGCTCCATGGGGGGAGGGCAGGGGATGCTGGGACGGTAGCTGTATGACAGCCGCTTATTATAGGAAGGGATTCAGCAGCCGTATGCTGGCCTTATCCATTTTGGTTAAATCGGGAATCTCGTAGCGGTTATCGCTGGCGTCCCGGATCAGAATCCGGTTGTCGTACAGCAGCTTGATATCGGTGTGCCGGTTGCGGATGTCAAAAAGGTAACGGCCGTGGTCGGTCTCGACGTCAAATTTCAGTTGACCGAATTTCTCGTTGATTTCATGGATTTTTGTAATGCGGGGTATCAGGTAATACGCATCGAGCACCTTATGGATGACGGCGCGGCTGTCCTCCATCAGGTTGTCAACGTCGCGGATGACGGCGATTTCCTTTCCTTCCTCGTTGAGCAGGGTGATATAGCGCCAGAGACCGGTCAAGGGAAAGAGGCGGCGGGCCTCCAGCCGGTCGAAGACCTGGCCGTCAAACATCTCAACGCGAAGCAGGATATCGTCCGATATGGTGATTTTAGCATTGTCATGCTCAATATAGATGCGATTCATACGGCATCCTCCGTTCTGTTGCGCGGCGCAGGCAAAGCGCCCCGCGCCGAAAGTATCGCGGACGGCTCAAGCGCGCCGTTATTCAAAGTTTTCCGCTTCCTTGCCCTGGCGGATTTTTTCGCTGAGCGACTGAATCTCGATTAACTTGTAATACTTGCCCTTGAGGGCCATCAGCTCGTCGTGCGAGCCATTTTCGATAATCCGCCCCTTGTCGACCACGATGATCTTGTTGGCCTTGCGCAGGGTAGAGAGCCGGTGGGCGATCATCAGCGTGGTTCGGCCGCTGATGAGCCGTTCGATGGCCTGCTGGATCAGGTGCTCGGTCTCGGAGTCGACCGCCGCGGTCGCCTCGTCAAAGATGAGCATACTCGGGTTTTTGAGCACCGCGCGCGCGATGGAGATACGCTGCCGCTCACCGCCGGACAGGCCGACCCCGCGCTCGCCGAGCATGGTGTCGTACGCGTCGGGAAGCTGCGCGATGAACCCGTGAGCATTGGCGACGTCCGCCGCCCCAATGACCTCCTCGACCGGCGCGTCGGGACGGCTGTAAGCAATATTGTTGAATATGGAATCGCGGAACATCATCGGATCCTGCTGCACATAGCCGATCTTCTCGCGGAAGGAGGCCAGATCGATATCCCGTATGTTATGGCCGTCCACCAGGATTTCGCCCTCGTAGTTGTCATAAAACCGCATGAGCAGATTGACCAGGGTGCTCTTGCCCGAGCCGGTCGTGCCCACAATGCCGACGATATCGCCCGGCTCTATGGTCAGATTGATATCGGTGAGCACCTTTTTGGTCTTGTCAAACGAAAAGTTAACGTTGCGAAACTCGATTTTGCCCTTGAGCGCCGCGACCTCGTTGCCCTTGCCGAAATTGGGCTCGGGCTCGGCGTCGATGATATCGAGTACCCGCTCGGCCGAAGCCAGCGCGCTCTGGAAGGAATCGTTGAGGTTGGCAAAGAACCCAACCGGCCCGTAAAACATGCTGGCATAAGAGATAAAAGATACCAGCAATCCCAGGGTGATCTCGCCGGTGCCGTTCATCACCCAGCTGCCGCCGATGCCCCAGATCAACAGGGAGCCGCAGGTTACAAAAAAGGTAACGGCGTGGGGGAAAATGTTAGCCAGCAGGGAGGCGTGCATATCCTCCTTGAGCCACTCGTTGTTATAAGCCTTGAATTTATTCGAGGCGCGTTCCTCGCTGGTAAAGGACTTAATGACACGGATGCCGGGCAGGGTGTCGGTGAGCACCGACGTCACCGCCGACCAGCGTTTCCAGATACGGTGGTAAATCGGGGAAATCTTTTTGCCGAAATAGCGCGCGCCAACCGAGACCAGCGGCACCGGCACGAGGGAAAAGAGGGTCAGCTTCCAGTTTTGGATGAACATGATGACGATGATGCCGATCATTAGGCAAAACTGAACGACTGCCTCCTGCGTGATGCGCAGCATGAAGGCCTGCAAGGTGTTGGTATCGCCGCTGACGCGGGAAATGACCGAGCCCGTGCTGGT
Organism: uncultured Eubacteriales bacterium; assembly: GCA_965145485.1. Taxonomy (GTDB): domain Bacteria; phylum Bacillota; class Clostridia; order Oscillospirales; family Acutalibacteraceae; genus CABQCM01. Next base: position 22,243 of record CBCTCU010000001.1, read on the forward strand.
TTTGTCGTAGAAGCTCATGGGAAGGTATTGCGCCTTCTCATAAATATCGTTGCGCAGCGCGGCGACAATGCGGTCGCCGCTTTTGCGCATAAAATGGCCGCGCACCGCGCCCACGGTGTATTGCAGTATGTAAATGACGAGCAGCGCGCAGACCACCATCACAAGACCGTGGCTGTCCCGGTTGGGAAGGATGTCGTCGACAAGCAGCCGGGTGACGAATGGCGGCGCGAGGGCCATGGCGGTGATGAACAACGACAGCAGCATGCAGATGGTCAGCGGCTTGACCTCCGGCTTGATGTAGCGCGCCAGCTTTTTGATAATCCGGCTTTTGGAGGCGCAGTTGATGCAGGGCGCCCCCGGCCGGCTGAGGGTGCGCCCGCATTTTTCGCAAACGCACTTCATCTTTTCGTAGGTGGCCTCGACGATCTCCAGCTCGGCCTGCATGTCGCAGCCTTCCTCGCTGCCCATGGCCTCGGCAAAGAGGGCGACCGCGTCGCCCAGCGTGGCAATCGAGTAGGTGAAGCGGAAGATGTTGCGTACCGCGCCTCCGGTTTCCACCTTAAACACCGCGTTACCATACATACGCTTGACCGACGCGCCGTTGATATCCTTGTAGTCGACGCTGTACATTCCGTTCTCATGCAGATGGTCAAAGACCATCAGGCGGCGGTCGGTGGCGATCATCACCGACTCGGCGTAATTCCCATCCAGGTCCAGGTCGCCAACCAGGGCAAACAGGGCCTTTTCCTCCCCGGCGATCCTCTCCGAGGCGAGCCGCACAATTTCATCGGGCAATTTTTTGTTGGTTAGCAATGCTTCTGACAGCAATTTGCATCCCTCCTGACACAGCACACAGGCAAACAAAAAAAGGGGTTATATGAGGATTTCGAATATTATCTTCATCTTCATATATTCCCTTTTCAAGAGTGCTATCGATGTTTGTTTGTAAGTTATAGCACACCCCGCACTGGATTGCAATACCCAAAGAGGAAAAAATTTATTTTTTCTTTTTTGACGAAGTTTGTCCCTTTTGGAGCCGCAATTTGAAGGATAATGCCGGATAAAAAGGTAAAATAATGCAGATGGGCAAACCGTACGGCGTGGCGCCAGTGCGCAGGATGAGCATCTGCAATTGTAGCGGGCCGTACGCCCTTGACGCGAGGATACCAACGCCCCGCTATCGTTGTGCGGGGATGGTTGTGGTCACATGCCAGCGCATGAGACGCGATGGCCTCGGGGGTGCCGACGTACACGGCGGTCAGGCGGACATCCGGTTTGTCAGACACCCAGGCGCAACAAGCCAATCTCCCCACCGTTGTGGAGCGATGGCGGTTTTGTTTGTGCGACAAAGATTGGCCGAGGTGGCGATCGGCATGCCGCCGGGCAATCCGCCGCTTATCCCCTGGCCGATGGCGGGGCCGTCCCACCGTGACCGGCGTATGGTATGACCGGTCGATGAACCGCCGCCAGCAAGGCCAGGCTGCGCATTGGAAGCCTGACCCGCCATCGGCTAAGGCCGGGCGCGGATAGTTTGGTTTGACAGCGGGGGAGAATTGGGATATACTATGCTCGGCAGGTTAAAATAGATTGGTAACCAACCGACTGGAAGGGAGGGAAGCTTGGGGTGAAGGCAAAAATCAAGTCGGCCTTTATGGAAGGCAGCCGGTTTGTCAAAAAGCTGGGTGAGGATGCAGTGGGCGCCTACGCCGCCCAGTCGGCATTTTTTATCATTCTCTCTTTCTTCCCTTTTATTATGTTATTGCTCACCTTGCTGCAATATTTGCCCTTTTCACAGCAGCAGCTCTCCCATTTTACCCTTGGCTTCTTGCCCAGCGATGTCGACCGGCTGGTGCAGTCGGTCATCGGTGAGCTGTACAGCAAAGCGTCGGGCACGGTCATTTCGTTGACCGCCATTGTGGCCCTGTGGTCGGCCGCCAAGGGGATTATGGCATTGACCAAGGGGTTCAACGCCGTCTATGATATCCCGGAGACACGGGGATACTTTCGCCTGCGGCTGCGCGCCATGCTGTATACGCTGGCGTTTGTCGTGATCCTGATCGTGACTTTGGGATTCCTGGTCTTTGGAAGCAGCATTTACCACTGGCTGATCGAGCGAATCCCCTCAAAGCTGGATATGGCGCTGCGCATCATCAGTCTGCGCTCGCTGGTGGGTTTCGTCCTACTCGCCGTGTTCTTTTTGCTGATGTATCTGTTTTTGCCCAACCGCCGCTCCCGCATTCGGGACGAGCTCCCAGGCGCCATGGTCAGCGCGGCGGGATGGCTGGTTTTTTCCTATATTTACTCCTATTATATTGAGCATATCGGTAATTTCTCTTATTTATACGGCAGCCTGACCGCCGTGGTACTGTTGATTTTGTGGCTCTACTTTTGTATGTATATCCTCTTTTTCGGCGCCGAGCTCAATGTGTTTCTCAAACAGCGCCTCGGCGGGATCCACCTTCTCAGGTGGTTTCGCCGCCGGAACGGAGCTAAAGGTGCAACAGAAGATACCTCCGTGTAATGCCCGGCCTTTTGCCACGTCAAAGGCCCGGGCTTTTTTGATCATAAGGGTTTTGTTCGTTATCATTCTATGGTATAATAGCCGCAGACGGCTATGATACATCGATTTTGAGCACGGGCCTGAGGCCATGTGCATATGATACCATTCACACTACGTGTTCATGGTATAATGGCCGTAAACGGCTATTATATTTTCGATCTAAGCACGGGCCTGAGGCCGTGTGCATAGAATACCGTTCACACGGCACGTTCATGGTATCATAATAATAGTTATAATGTACTAGGAGAGAAAAGAGAAGATGGCCAGCGTTTTTCGCCGTATAGGGCTTGTCGCCGCTTACGCCTTTTCCATACTTTTGGTGGGATGGAGCCTGCCGGCCATGGCGGTCGGGATTTTTCATATCGGTTCGATCCTTCCCTTTTGCATGGGCCTGCTGCTTTTATGCGCCGTGGCCAAGCGGAAAAAGTTGGCCGCTTGGACCGGCGGTAAACGGGTGCTTGTGCGGCTTGCTGCCGCCGGGATTCTCTGCTTTTTTCTTGCCTTTGCCATTACCTCGGGCTTTATGATCCATGCCGCGGGGCGGGAGGTTGCGCCGGGGTCGACGGTGATCGTGGCCGGGGCGCAGGTTCATGGCACCACCCCCAGCCTGTCCTTGCAGCGCAGGCTGGACGCGGCGGTGGAGTACCTCAACGATCATCCGCAGGCGGCCTGCATCGTGTCGGGCGGCCAGGGGCCGGGGGAGGATATCCCCGAGGCGGAGGCGATGGCGGCCTATCTCGTCGAGAAGGGGATCGACGAGGAAAGAATTTATCAGGAGGATCGCTCGGTCAATACCTCTGAGAATATGCTGTATTCGGCCGAACTGATCCGGCAGGAGGGGTTACCGCAGCAGGTCGCCGTGGTGACCGACGCTTTTCATCAATTGCGCTGTCAGATGTTTGCTGAGAAAAACGGCTTGACGCCGGGCGCGGTGGTCAGCGCGACGCCCTGGTATTTGCAGCAGTGCTATTGGTGGCGGGAAATGTTCGGGCTTGCAAAAGCGGTTGTGCTGGGAAGCTGATTTCACCGCCGGGAAGGAGAAAACCAATGTCGTCCACATGCATAAAAAATGTTACGATCGTAAGAGAGACCGGCTGCGAGCAAGGGGATATCCTTTTGCAAGACGGCCGGATTGCGGCGATGGGGCCCTGCTTGGAGGCGGACGGCTGCCCGGTGGTAGAGGGCGAGGGGCTGGTCGCCCTTCCGGGGCTGGTCGACATACACGTCCACCTGCGGGATTTTGAGCAGTCTTATAAGGACACCGTGGAGGGCGGCGCCCGCGCGGCGGCAGCCGGCGGGGTCACTTCTCTGGCCGCCATGGCCAATACCGTCCCGGTGACCGATACCCCCGAGCGGGTCAAGGCGGTTTTGCAAAAGGCACAGGCCGCGCCGGTGCGGGTCTATCCGGTGGGCGCGGTGACGCGTGGGCTGAAGGGGGAAAGACTGACCGATTTTGAAGCCCTCAAGGCCGCGGGAGCGATCGCCCTTTCGGACGACGGCATGCCGGTGGCCGACAGCGCGCTGATGCGGCAGGCGCTGGTGGAGGCGCGTCGGGCCGGGCTCGCGCTTTTGTCCCATAGTGAGGACAAAGCCCTCACGGGAAAGGGGCTCATCAACGAGGGGGAAGTCAGCCGCCGGCTGGGGCTGCCTGGGGCGCCGGCAGCGGCGGAGGAGGCGTCCACCGCGCGGGAGATCACCTTGTCTGCCTCGACCGGGGCGCCGGTGCATATCTGTCATGTCAGCACGGCGGCCAGTGTGGAGATGATCCGCGTGGCCAAGGCGCACGGCGTACCGATTACCTGCGAAAGCGCGCCGCATTACTTTACCCTGACCGACGAGGCGCTGCTTTCGCGGGACGCAAACTTTCGCATGAGCCCGCCGCTGCGCACCGAAAATGACCGGCAGGCAATCATCGACGGGCTGTGCGACGGCACCATCGACGCCATCGCCACCGATCACGCTCCGCACTCGGCGGAGGAAAAGGCGGATTTTGTCACCGCGCCCAACGGAATACTGGGCTTGGAGACCTCTTTGGCGCTGGCGTTGAGTATGCTGTACCACACCAGCCGCATGGGGCTGCCCGATGTCGTCCGGCTGATGTGCTCCAATCCCGCCCGGATTCTCGGCATTGACGCCGGCATGCTTCGGGTGGGCGGCCCCGCCGATCTGGCGCTGGTGGATGTTCACCGCGCCTGGGTCCCCACCCCCGGCGGCCTCCACAGCAAAGCGGTCAACTGCCCCTATTTCGGCCGGGAGCTTACCGGGCGGGTGGTCATGACCTTCTGTAGGGGCGAGAGGGTATATTCCCTGGAGTGACCGGGCGAGTATGGAAGATGAATCCAATCGGATCTACCAATAAAATCAGTCTTGCGCCGCGTGCCAAGCATTGGGTCGCAATATCAAAGAGCAGTCCGTAGCTGCGGCAGGAAGGAGAAAATCATGTCACTCGATCGTCTAATTCGCGCAATTGAGGAAAAAAACAATCCCACGGTTGCCGGGCTTGACCCCAGGCTGGAGTATATCCCCGCTTTCATCCGGGAGGAGGCGTACGCCCGTTTCGGCCAGACGCTGGAGGGGGCGGCGGCGGCCATCCGCCGTTTCAACCGCGGGTTGATCGACGCGCTGTGCGATATCGTACCGGCCGTCAAGCCCCAGTGCGCATACTATGAGATGTTCGGCTGGCCGGGGATGCGGGTGCTGGCCGACACGATTTCCTATGCCAAGCAAAAGGGGATGTTCGTCATTATCGACGGCAAGCGCAACGACATCGGCAGCACGATGGAGGCATACGCGGACGCCCATCTTGGCACCGTCGAGGTCGGGCAGGCAGTGCACACCCCCTTTGACGGGGACGCGCTGACCGTCAACGGCTATCTGGGGAGCGACGGCATCCGGCCCCTGCTGAAAGTCTGCGCAAGGGAGGACAAGGGAATCTTCCTGCTGGTCAAGACCTCCAACCCCTCTTCGGGCGAATTGCAGGACCGGCTGATCGACGGCCGCCCCGTCTATGAGGTGATGGGAGAGATGGCCGAGGCATGGGGGGAGGACCAGCGGGGTGAGTTCGGTTATTCGAGCGTTGGCGCGGTGGTTGGCGCGACCTACCCCCAGCAGCTCAGGCAGCTTCGCAAGGCCCTGCCGCACACCTTTTTCCTGGTGCCCGGCTATGGTGCCCAGGGAGGAGGGGCCGGCGATGTGGCCGGCGCGTTTGACGAAAACGGCCGGGGCGCGGTCATCAATTCCTCCCGGGCCATTCTGTGCGCCTACCAAAAGGAGGGCTGCGCGGAGGATGACTTTGCCGCCGCCGCCCGCCGTGAGGCCGAGCGGATGCGCGATGAGATCAATGGCGCGATCGGCCGGCTGGATTACGTCCACAACTGAGCCGCTGTTGGCAGGCCGCAAAACGAAATTGGTTTTGGTGGCCGTATAGGACGGTTGAAAAACACAATGGGCCGCGCAAGCGGCCTGGAAAGGCAGAAAAGCATGAATCAGGAAGAATGCCGGGTGGAGGAGAACCGCTCCATCGCCGACGGCTTTTACAGTATGATATTACAGGCCCCTGTGGCGGCCGCCGCGGCGGCTCCGGGGCAGTTTGTCCACGTGAGCTGCGAGGGCAGCCAGCTGTGCCGCCCGATTTCAATCTGCGAAAGCTTCCCCGCCGAGGGTCGGCTTCGTCTGGTGTATGAGGTGAGGGGGACCGGCACGGCCTGGATGTCGCGCCGGCGCGTGGGGGATACGGTACGCATCCTCGCGCCGCTGGGGCATGGCTTCACCCCTCCCCAGGGGTGCAGTCATCCGGTGCTGGTGGGCGGGGGGCTTGGAGTCCCTCCGCTGCTTCAGTTGGCAAAGGGGCTGGAAACACCCGCCGCGCTGCTGGGATTCCGCAGTGGGAGCGCCGCCATTTTGGCCGATGATTTTCGCCGTGCCGGCGCGCAGGTGGAGATTGCTACGGACGACGGCTCTCTGGGGCGCCAGGGGCTGGTGACCGACCTGCTCAGGGAGCGCATCGGGGCCGGGCAGTGCGATTACATTGCCGCCTGCGGGCCGCTGCCGATGCTCGCGGGCGTGTCCGTTCTGGCGCGTGAGACGGGGATACCCTGCCAGATATCGCTGGAAGAGCGCATGGGATGCGGTATGGGCGCCTGCCTGGTGTGCGTGTGTAAAGTGCGCCGGACCGACGGGGAGGGCTACGCCCGCGTCTGTGCCGACGGGCCGGTATTCTGGGCGCAGGAGGTGTGTTTGTAATGGCGGATATGCATGTGAATCTTGCCGGGGTAAAACTGTCCAATCCTCTCATCGCCGCATCGGGAACCTTTGGCTTTGGCCGGGAATACGCCCAGCTGTACCCTCTTTCCAGGCTGGGCGGCGTCTCTTGTAAAGGAACCACCCTGCGCGAGCGTCTGGGGAACCCACCGCCCCGCATTGCCGAGACGCCGGCCGGTATGCTCAACTCGGTCGGGCTGCAAAACCCGGGCGTGGAGCACTTTATCCACGAGGATCTGCCATGGCTATGCCAGCAAGGCACGGCTGTCATCGCCAATATCGCCGGCAGCAGGGTGGAGGATTACTGTGAGGCGGTCGAGCGCCTCAACGGCCAGCCGGTCGACGCGGTCGAGCTCAATATCTCCTGTCCCAACGTCAAGGAGGGGGGCGTCGCTTTCGGGGTTTGCGCGCAGAGCGCCGCCGCAATCACCAAGGCGGTGCGCGCACGCTGCCAGCATCCGTTGTGGATCAAGCTGTCCCCCAATGTGTCCGACATCGCCTCCATCGCGCAGGCGGTTGAGGCCGAGGGGGCGGACGCGGTCTGCCTGATCAACACCCTGACCGGCATGCGCATCGACATCAAAACCCGCCGGCCGGTGCTGCGCAATAATACCGGCGGCTTATCCGGCCCCGCGGTGCTGCCCGTCGCGGTGCGCATGGTATGGGAAACCGCGCGGCGGGTTGGTATCCCGGTGATCGGGATGGGGGGCATTGCGACCTGGCAGGACGCGGTCGAGATGCTGCTTGCCGGCGCTTCGGCTTTCCAGGTCGGCACGGCCATTATCAGCGACCCCTATGCGCCGCTGCGCATTCTGGAGGGGCTGGAGCGGTACCTTGACGATCAGGGGATCGCCCACGTCGGCGACCTGACCGGTGGGGTGCGCATCTGGGAATAAGACGCATTCGCAAGGAAAGGACGGCTTTGCTTTGAAGACAACCATATACTTTGTTCGCCATTGTGAGGCGCAGGGAAACCACGAGCGGGTTTTCCAGGGGGCGACCGACTGCGACATCACGCCGCGGGGGAAGCTCCAGCTCGAGGCGCTGAGCGAGCGCTTTCGTACCATTGAAATTGAGGCGGTGTATACCAGCCCGCTGCTGCGGGCGCGGCGGACCGCCGAGGCGGTCAACCGTTATCATGGCCTGCCGTTACATATCGAGCCCGGCCTGCGGGAGATCAACGCCGGCCATTGGGAAGGGAAGCCCTGGGCGGATTTCCCGGTGCTCTACCCCGACGAGGCCCGCGCGTGGAATTTGGCGCCCTGGGATTTTGCGCCCGAGGGCGGGGAGACCATGCGGGAGGTTTACGAGAGGATTTCCAAGGCCGCCTGTGCGATTGCAAAGAAGGAAGCGGGGCGCAGGGTGGCGGCCGTCAGCCACGGCTGCGCCATACGCAACCTGCTCTGTTTTGCTCATGGCTGGCCCATTGAGAGGCTTAACGAGGTCGAATGGTGCGATAACACGGCGGTGAGCGTGCTGGAATTTGACGAGGACGGGACCATTTCCATCCCTATGGAAAACGACGTCAGCCACTTGACGCGTGAGCTGTCGACCTTTGCGCGGCAGGAGTGGTGGAAAAAGGAGAACCGGGATCAGCTGAAATTTGGTTGACCGGTCTTTTGATGAACGATTGGCGCGGCGGACCGGGGGACAGGCCGGGTAGGACGGCTTGCCTTCCGGGCGGCGCGCCTTTTACTCGCTGGACAACGGGTGAAACGGATGAGGAGGCGGTAAGGTGATTATTCTCGCTGTGGATTATGGAGATGTCCGCACCGGGCTGGCGGTCTGCGATGTGGGGGAGCGGTTGGCTTCGCCGGCCGGGGTCATCGGCGAACGGGTGGTCGAGCGCTGTATTGAAAAGGTGGCCGCCCAGGCCGTCCGTTTGGGGGCGCAGCAGCTGGTGGTAGGGCTTCCGTTGAATATGGACGGCTCCTTTGGCCCGCGCGCCCAGAAATGCCGCGATTTCGCACAGGAGCTGGGCCGGCGGTGCTCGCTTCCGGTCGCGCTGTGGGACGAGCGGTGTACCACCCTGGCCGCCCACCAGGCCCTCAACTTCACCGATACCCGTGGAAAAAAGCGCAAAGCGGTGGTCGACGCGGTAGCGGCGGTGATGATTTTGGAGGGATACCTCGCCTACCGCAAAAACCGGGCCGGGGGCGGGATGGATAACGGCAAAGCATAATTCCGAGCAGGGCAGCTCTTCAAGTCGTCCTTTACAAAAGTCGATCACGAATACGTCGGCGCGTGTTCCATAGCGCGCGGCATGCTGCGCGCAACCTGCCGTTTGGAGGCTATTTGCAGGAGAAAGAGCCGGTCGTGCTGTAAAGGCGCGATAGCGCTGGAATCCGTGCCGGGGCGAGTGCTGGGGATAGCCGCGCGCTTACCACAGCCGGTGAAGACGTTCTACTTTTTATTTCAAGCTGCCAGGTGTATCTGTTTACGCGCGGCTGGCATCCACAGGGGATATCTATGGCAACCTTATTGTTGATCGTCATATATATTGCGTTCGTCGGTCTTGGCATCCCGGATTCACTGTTTGGCACGGCCTGGCCGGCCATCTATACCGAGCTGGGGCTGCCCGTATCGGCCGCCAGCAGCGTTACTCTGCTTGTATCCGGAGGGACCGTGGTGGCCAGCTTGTGCAGCGCGAGGCTGCTGCACCGTTTTGGCACCGCCGCCGTGACGGCGGCGAGCACCTGCCTGACCGCCGCGGCATTGCTGGGCTTTTCGCTATCGAACCGGCTCGGATGGCTTTGTCTGTTTGCCGTCCCGCTGGGGCTGGGGGCCGGGGCGGTCGATACGGCGCTCAATCACTATGTATCGCTTTATTATAAGGCGCGGCATATGAACTTTCTTCATTGTGCGTATGGGGTGGGCGTGTCGTTAAGCCCTTATCTGATGTCGTTTTTTATCCGTGCCGAGGGCGGATGGCGCGCCGGTTACCGGTCGGCCTTTTGGATTCAGGCGGCCATCGCGCTGGTGACCGTACTCTCGCTCCCGCTATGGAAGCGGGCGCATCCGGACGATGAATCCCATGCCGGGGAGGAAAAATCCAAACCGCTGGGATTGCGGGCTTTGATCCGACTGCCGGGGGTGCGGTACGCCTGGCTGATGTTTACCGGGTCGTGCGCCATCGAATATACCTGCGGGGTATGGGGGAGCACCTTCCTGGTGAATTCCAGGGGCTTGGCGGTGGAGCACGCGGCATGGGTCATTGTATTTTATTATGTGGGCATGACTCTGGGCCGCTTTTTGTCGGGAATCCTGTCGGTCAGGCTATCGGGCTGGCGGTTGATCTTTCTTGGCCAGGGGGCGATTTTGGCGGCGATTGTCATGCTGTTGCTGCCGTCGCCAGCCGTCGCCGGTACGGGGTTGTTTTTCGCCGGCCTTGGCGTCGGGCCGCTCTTTCCCAATCTGATCCACCTGACACCCGCCAATTTTGGGCGCGAGGCCTCGCAGTCGGTGATGGGGTCCCAAATGGCGGCCGCCTATCTTGGCATCATGTTGGTGCCGCCTGTGTTCGGATTTCTTGCGCAAAAGATTGGCACGTGGATTCTCCCGATTTTTTTGCTTTTGCTTTTTGTTGCTCTGATAACGTCCACCCTTTTACTGGTGCGGGCGCTAAAACGGGGAGGGCGTTATGCCGGATAGCCGCCGACGGCAACCGGCACAAGCATCCGTCCGGGTGCAATCGACGCCGGAGGAAAAGGCGCCTGCTCCTGCCGTCAGCCTTCAAACCGCTTGCGAAGCTTATCCAGCGCCTTTTTTTCAATGCGGCTGACATACGAACGGGAAATTTTCAGTTCCCTCGCAATTTGGTTTTGCGTGCGTTCCTCACCGCCCCCCAGGCCATACCTCTGCTCTAAAATATATTGTTCGCGGGGGGACAGGGATTCCTCTATGTATCTTTGCAGGCATTCGATCTTCATTTTGCAGTCGATATCTTCCAGTATTGTGTCGTCCTGAGAGATGATATCCAGAAGGGTGAGCGCATTGCCCTCTTTATCCATATCAATAGGATCGTTGATGTAAACGTCCTGCGCGCTCTTCTTCTGCGTGCGAAAGCTCATCAGAATTTCATTTTCAATACAGCGAGAGGCATAGGTTGCCAGCTTGATGTTTTTGTCCGGGTTAAAGGTGGAAATCCCCTTGATCAGCCCAATGGTGCCGATGGAGATCAAATCGTCCTGATCGCAGCCGGAGGAATAATACTTCTTGACAATGTGCGCGACCAGCCGCAGGTTATGTTCGATCAGCAGCGCGCGGGCCCTGGCGTCCCCTTGAGCAAGGCGGCGGAGCGCCTCGGCCTCGTCCTGTTCGCTGAGCGGTTTTGGAAACGAACCGGTGTTGGTCACATGCAAAGCAAAGCAAATCAGACCCAGAATCGATAACCCGACCAACGAACCTATCATAGAACATCCCTCCAAACATTTTTACGCGTATTACCATAAATATGTTGGCGAGATGGTCTTTGTGTCTGTCCCAAACAGAAAACCATCAGGGAACTTTTTATCCTGCTACTACCGCAGCGCAATATAGAACAAGGCCGCCGGAAATCCCGGCGGCCTTGGATATATCAGATAAGTTCTTTCACGGAAGCTCCTTGAGCTTTTTCAGACAGTCCTCGCAGACATAACGCTGCATAAAAGGCGTGGTTCTGCCGATATAGCCACAGAAAACACAGCCGGGCTCATATTTTTTGAGGATAATCTGGGCGTCGTCGTCCACAAAGATCTCGACCGAATCCACTTTCTCTTTTAAATCATAGGATCGGCGGATTTCTTTTGGAATCACCACTCGCCCAAACTCATCGACCTTGCGGGTAATGCTGGGCAGATCCCCCTCCAGACATTTGCGCAGAACGATGTTCCCCTCTTTGACGTAGATCTCGACATAGTCCTGGTTCTCCACGATATTTAATTTCTTGCGGATCACCTTAGGAACTACGATACGGCCGAGATCGTCCAACGGTCGAATGCTACCAGTCGCTTTCAAATGTAATCCCCCCATGAAAAATATGTAGAACTCTGATATATTACAATAAATATACTGGATTGAACACGAATTGTCAATACTTTTGTCGAAATAATTTACAAATACTGGTCATTAAATCCAAGAAAGCCCCATAATTATAAAAAAACAGTTTTTGGGGGTCCTGCCGGCTATGATGAATTATGTTTGGGCTGCCATGATGCTGCTGTCCGTGGCATTTGGCGGAGCCAGCGGGCGTATCGACGCCGTCTCCGAGGCCATGTTCAGCGGCGCGTCGCAGGCGGTCGAGCTTTGTCTGACCATGCTGGGGATGCTGTGCTTGTGGAGCGGTCTGATCAAGATAGCCGAGAAGGCAGGGATCACGGCGGTGTTTGGCAAGCTGCTTTCCCCGGTGCTGCGCCTCATTTTTCCAGGACTGCCCTCCCGTTCGCCTGCCGCGCAGGCCATTTCCATGAATGTGGCGGCCAACATTCTCGGGCTGGGAAACGCTGCGACGCCGTTTGGCCTCAAGGCGATGCAGCAGCTGCAAGCGCTCAACCCCGTCAAGGACACGGCGTCCGATGATATGTTGATTTTCGTCGTGCTCAATTCGGTTTCGGTGCAACTGATTCCCACCGGGACGGCCGTCCTGCGGGAAAACTACGGCTCGGCCAGCCCCATGGAAATCATGCCCGCTGTTTGGATATCCTCGGTCGCCTCGGCCATCGTTGGCATTGTGCTGGCTAAGCTGCTCTGCCGTCGAAAAAGGAGGAAATTGGGGGCATGATATCACTCATCGGGGCTTTCGCCATGCCGGTGTTAATCTTTATCATCCTGTTTGCCGGTCTGGCAAAAGGGGTTCCGGTATACGATTCCTTTTTGAGCGGCGCGGGGGAGGGGGTATCCACTCTTCTGAGCATTCTTCCATCCCTGGTGGGGTTGATTACGGCGGTGGAGATGTTCAAAGCGTCGGGAGCGCTGGATGTGCTCACCGCCGCATTGGAACCGGTCTCCCGCTGGATGGGGCTTCCGAGCGAAACCGTGCCGTTGGTTTTGCTGCACCCCATCTCAGGCGGAGGGGCCACCGCCATGCTCAAAAGCATTTTAAGCGATTATGGGCCGGATTCCTATATCGGCAGGGTCGCTTCGGTCATGTGCGGCGCGTCGGAAACGACCTTTTACGCCGTGACGGTATATTACGGCTCCTGCGGTGTCAAAAAGATCCGCCATACCCTGCTTGCCGCCCTGATAGCGGATTATGTCGCCTCCGTGACGAGCGGTGTGGCTGTGCGGCTGCTCTTTGGGAGTTAATCCCGTTGGTTCGTTACAGCAGGTCGGCGTTGGAACCATGGAGAGGACGCTTCCCTCCTCGGGGACGGACAAGGCTTGTACCCCTTCGACAGGGCGATATGCCTGCGGGCGCCGGCATTCGCCATTGGATATATCCTCTCGAATGATCGAAAAACCGGAGCTATTTGAACCAATAGCTCCGGTTTTGTTGTCTGAATTTGTCCGCCTAACCCTAGTAAAACCAGGGTTAGGCAGATAAGGTTTCACAGGGAAGCGCCTCAAAGGTGCGCCGGCTTTTGCAAAGCATCGGCATATGGATGAACAAGCGGCGGTTGATCGCAAAGATTACCGCTACCGGATGGAACCCGTTGATGCGTAGTGAGGCGTGAAAAGCGGTGGTATCTTCCATGCCCCCGAAAGGGCCAAACTGGCGCCGGACCTCTCCAGGGCCGGTGCAAAACATCGGATGTCTTGTATAGTATTTTCCGGCCGGCTTATGTGGAGGTCTCGTCGCTGGAATGGGAGACAAGGTCGGTTTCTAGCTCGCTGGTGCAATGCGGGCAGCGGGTGGCCTTGACGTCGATCTCCGTCCGGCAGTAGGGACAGACCTTGGTGGTGGGAAGAGGAGCGGCTTCCGCCGCTTTGTGGAGCCTCAGATGCGACAAAGTATTCAGGCCCTTGACCATTAAAAAGATGACAAAGGCCATGATCATAAAATTGATAAACTGGGTCAAAAACCTGCCGTAAGCAAAGACAGGCAGACCGTGCTCGTCGCGCACCACCGAAAGGGATGCGCCCGCCAGCTCGGGATATTGCGAGGTATCGTACAGGGGCAAGTAAAGGTTGGAAAAGTCGGTCTTGCACAGCATCCCGACCACCGGCATGATCAGGTCGTTGACAACCGACTGGATGATATTTTGCAACGCCCCGCCGATAATGACGCCGACCGCTAGGTCGATCACATTTCCACGAAGGGCGAATTCTTTGAACTCCTTGAAAAATTTTGAGGACTTTTTCGCCAATGGAACCATCCTCTCACTCCCGCATTTTGATCGTCTTTTGTCTTTCATGGATGGATCAATCATAATGTTATCAATGTTTGATGTCAAAGTGAGGTATGCACAGACCATAAAACCCGCTATGAAAATAAAGCAGCGTGATGGCTTATCATGAACACGCCATGCGAGCGAAATCCGTCGTATGCACAGGGCTGTAGGCCGGGACCTAAAATTAGCCACCTGCGGTTATGATACCATAAGTACGTAGTGTGGATGAGATTTCTATGGACGTGGCCGTAGGCCCGCGCTTAAAGTTAAAGTATAGTAGCCGTCTGCGGCTATTATATCATCGAATCGATGGGTTTGCAAGGGGACGCGCTTTTAATTATAATACCGCACGCCGTCGATGTGAATGGCGCGTATCTGCTGATAAGCGTAGGTGGCGACCTGGCGGCAGTTTGCGTTGTAGTCGTGGGATGCCACCAAAACGTTTTCGGGCGTGATCGCCCCCTGCTGCGGCACCGACATGACAATCACCGTGTGGCTGAAATCCGGTTTGGAAAGCACAAACTGTATGACATCTCCCGGCTCTACCCCGTCGAGCGGCACCTCATGCCCAAAGGGGCCGGGCCCCTGATTGCTGGTGAGAAACTGGTACAGATAGACGACACCCGTCCAGGCAGGGGCGCGGTCGTTTAGGTTGACATAGTACCAGCCCGTTTCGGGAGTAAAATTCATCACCCCATTGGCGTAATACATACACTGCGAAACAAAATTGGTGCAGTCGCCGCCGATATCGTCAAAGGCATAAAACTCGGGATTGCGCCGGTAAGCCCAGTAATTGGCGTATTCCAGCGCCCGCTCCCGGTTGTAGGGAGCAATCTGATAGCCGTTTGGCATAGCTTTTCACCCTGCTTCTTTAAGATAAGCGGCCTAAGCTGCCGGGAGTCGAACGTAATGTGGTTTTCAGCGGCTGCTTTCCGCGCGGACTGCGTTCAAATTTTTGCCATACGGCAGTATGCTGCAAATTTATGCCTTGCCCGCGCGAAAACCAACTCGCGGAAAACGGCGCGCACCGAAAAGGATGGCGGTGCGGATGGATTTTTGCTTTGGAAGCCGCAGGTGAGCTGACGCACACCAAGCATAAAAAAGGAAAAAGCCGCCGTGTCGGTACATTTTCGGCATATCGGGTTCGGCTCCCGCAGCTTAGGCCGGGCCGTTCTCTACCATGCTATGCAGCCGCGCTTAAGGATGTGATGCGAAAAGAGTCGGATTATGGTTGACGGTAGCGGCGGGATAAGGTACAATAATACCCATCAGCCGATGATCCCGCCCGAGGGCGGGCGGCAACACATGGGAGGAAACAATATGGCAGAAATTACACCCTTTGGCGCCCTTCGTTTTACCGCGCGGGCGGGGAAACTCGATGAGCTGGTCTGTCCGCCTTACGACGTCATCAGCGACGAGCAGCGCAGGGAGTACCTTGAGAGAAACCCTCACAACATTATCCGTCTGGAGCTCCCGCGGGAGGGCGATGACCCTTATGCGCGGGCGGGCGAGGTGCTGCGCGAGTGGATGGAGCAGGGGGTTCTCGCCTGCGACGAGCAAAACGCGCTTTATGTATACGAGGAGGAGTTTTCCCACCGCGGCCAGCGGCTGTGCGTTTCGGGCGTCATTGGCCGGGTCAAGCTGGAGGAGTTTTCCAAAGGCGTGGTGCTGCCTCATGAGGAGACCTTGTCCAAAGCAAAGACCGACCGCTTGAATCTGATGCGGGCGACGGGGTGCAATTTCAGCCAGATTTATTCTCTCTATCACGATGAGGGCGGGGTGACCGCCGGGCGGCTGGCCCAATGCCGTCAGGCGCGTCCGGATGCTCAGCTGACCGACGGCGAGGGAGTGACCCACCGCCTTTGGGTGGTTACCGATCCGGAGGTTATCGAGGCGGTCTGCCGGGATTTTACCCAGCGCAAGCTGTACATTGCCGACGGGCATCACCGGTATGAAACCGCGTTGAACTACCGCAACGAGCGTCGCCAGCAGGGGACCGCGAAGGAGGGGGACAGCTGCGACTACGTCATGATGATGCTCGTCGATATGGAAAATCCCGGGCTGGTGGTTTATCCTACCCACCGCGTGGTGCGCGACCTTCCCCACTTTGACGAGCGGGAGGTGCTGGAGGCCTGCGGAGAATATTTCGACGTTGTCTCCGGCCTGTCGCTGGAGGAGGGTGCCGACCGTCTTCAACAGGCTTATGCCGTGGGGCAAAAGGCCTTTGTGTTCTACGCCGGCGGAACGGCCAGCCTTCTGACCCTGCGGGATGAGTCGGTGATGGCCGGGCTGCTGCCGGGGGCGAGCGCGGCTTTGCGCGGGCTGGACGTCAGCGTGCTGCATTCCCTTGTGCTGGAGCGTATTTTCGGCATCGATAAGGCCAACATGGCCAATCAGCTCAACCTGGCCTATACCCGTGTTACCCAAGAGGCTCTCGCGGCGGTCGACGGGGGAGAAGCGAACTGCTGCTTTTTGCTCAATCCCACCCGGGTCAGTGAAATCCGCGATGTGGCGGCGGCTGGGGAAAAAATGCCGCAAAAATCGACCTACTTTTATCCCAAACTCATCACCGGCCTGGTGATGAACCGAATGGAATAATTCCCATGGCCAGCGCCAACTGCGGCGCTGGCTATTTTATTGTTTGGGTGGATAGAAGCATTGGTGTTCTGCCCGGTGTGGCCGGCCTTGGGCCAAACGGGCTTTGCGCGCCGGCGGGAACACACAAGTGGCTTTTGTGCAAGCGCGCTATGTCTGGCTTGACATAAAACCGTGGCTTGGAATTCATATTTTTAGTGAAAAAGGTAAGAAATCCTTTACAGCTTCCCCCTGCTTTGCTATAATGATGGCATCCATTTGGATGGTACCGGTTGAGCCTGCTCCTGACGGCCGCGCGCACTGGGGGCAGTGAGGCGGTATACCGCTTGACGACAGAAACCGGACGGAAGATTGGATGGATGCCGTTCGTCCGGCGAAAGGCCGCTATAAAGAGACCCTAAAGAGACACAATGCCGCAACGACAGCATATGGGATCAAGCTTGCGGCAGTGCGGGAAACGGTATCTGCGCACGGGCGCCTGATTTTGCGGGCAGGAGGAATTTTACAGTGCAATTGGAGACCGAACGCTTGATATTACGCCCCTGGGAAGATGGGGACGCGGAGGAATGCTACCGTTATGCCAGGGATGAGCGGATCGGCCCCATTGCAGGGTGGCCGCCCCACACCAGCGTGGAGAATAGCCTGGAAATCATCCGCACGGTACTTTCCGAGCCGGAAACCTATGCGGTCGTACTCAAGAGCACCGGCAAGCCGGTGGGCAGCGCGGGGATTATGTTTGCGCCCAAGGGCAGCGCGCCGATGGCAGAGGGCGAGGCGGAAATCGGCTACTGGATCGGCGTGCCTTACTGGGGGCAGGGGTTGATTCCCGAAGCGGTTCGCCGGTTGCTAAGGCGGTGCTTTGAAGACCTGGGCTGTACTGCGGTATGGTGCGGCTATTTTGATGGCAACGAGCAATCCAGACGCGTGCAGGAAAAGTGCGGATTCCGCTATCACCACACGAAAAAAGATAGTCCCGATCCCCTTGGGGGAACGCGTACCGAGCATTTTTCCCGGATTACGCGGGAGGAATTTTATGCAGGCGGCCACTCCAAAGGGGAGGATTAACGCCGATGGAGTAAATACTCTGGGAAGACGACGCATCGGCTGGCGGTTCGCCTGGTATCACGGGCAGCCTCGGCCTTGGCAGACATTGACCCTGTGGCCCCGCCGGCAAATTCCAAAAGCGGTTGATGAAAGCGAGAGCCGGCAAGGCGGACGATCTCACATCCGGTCATGAGAGGTACGCAGAGGAGAGTGCGGCAGCCGGACCCACGTCGGGCAATGGGGAGGACGCAGCGGCGGGGGCCTATCCGGCCATGGGGAGAATACAGCGATAGGTCCGTTCGGCATCCCAAAACGGTGTTTCTCTTGCCTGCCAAGGTGGGGGCGTTTTCCCAACGGGCTTTGCACGCCGGCGGGCGCGATGCCTGGCGGGGGCCACAAGCTTAGATCATCCCGGCGGGCCGCCTGGGACGGTTACGCCCGCGCAGGGTAAAACGGCTTTGTTGCGCACCGCCAGGCGGCTGCGGACCAAGGCGGCGGTTTTTGATGAAAATAAATACGCGGTGTTTGGCCACGTAAGATACCCTCCGGTGGGAATGCCGGATTGTCGGCGCACGGCCAGGGACGGCAAGGAGTTGAGTCAATATGATAAGTCAGGAAAACACAGAGCGTATCCTTCTGGGTAGTTTTGTGCAAGCAAATCAGGAGGGAAGCCGGGTGGTGCTCACCGCCCAAAACGGCCGTGTGGCCGTATCGTTTCTCAAGCCCGACATGGTACGCGTGCGCATGGCGCGCGGGGGGGAGCCGTTCGCCCCGGAGGACACCGTCACCGGCGCAATTCAAAAGCAGGAGGCGGAGTATGCCCCGGTTGCGGTCGAACTGCTCGAGGATAGCGATCGGGTGGTCATGCGTACCGATGGATTGACGGTCGAGGCGGATAAATCAACTTTAGCTCTGTCTTTTTACAATGCCGAGGGGAAGCTGGTTACCCAGAACTCTGCCGACGCTATGTCCTTCGACAAAGACGGGGAGGGCAAATCGGTCGGCTTTGTGCGTGACGCCGCCGGTGCGGAGGAGCACTTTTTCGGGCTCGGTTCCTCTGGCGAGGGAGACGACTTCAGCACCCTCGACTGGCGGGATCAGACCTATGAGCTTTGGCTCAAGGACGCCAATGTCCACGCGATCACGCCGCTGTACTACAGCACGGCCGGGTACGGCATTTACCTTCATAGCGCCTATCACGGCCAGATGAGCTTTCTCGATGGCCAGTACGAGCTGCATATCGACGGCGGGGAGCTTGACTACTACTTCCTTTACGGCCCGGGGATCAAAAAAATGCTGGGGGATTTCACCGAGCTGTCGGGATTTATGCACATGCCTCCCAAATACGCCCTGGGCGTCGCCCTGCGCGGGGATCTCCACTGGTCGGGGGACGCCCTGATTGAGAAGCTCCAGGAGTTTTATGACGCGGGGATTCCCATCGATACGCTCGGGCTGGAGCCCGGCTGGCATACCGGCTATTACCCCTGCACCTACGCCTGGAGCGATCGGTTTGCCGACCCCAAGGGCTTTGTCGAGCAGGTGCACGCCCTCGGCGCTCGGGTCAATCTCTGGGAGCATCCCTATGTCAGCCCGCAGAGCTCGATTTACCAGGATATGCTGCCTTACAGCATCAACGGAAGCGAGCTTTACGCCCGCGCCGACTTTGCCGACGGAACCATGCGGTACGGCTTTGGCGGCCTGATCCCCGATTTTACCCAGCAGCCGGCGCGCGAGGCTTACTGGCGGGTGCACGACCAAAACCTCGCCTCCATTGGGGTCGATGGCTTTAAAATCGACGAAACCGACTCGTGGAGCGGACCGAACGATCCGTCGGTCGTCTGGCCGAGCGGCATCGCCTCCAATCAATATCACAACCTGCTCGGCACCCTGACGAGCAATCTCATTCACGAGAAATACAAAACCGAGTACAACCGCCGCACTTATGTGTTCAGCCGCGGAAACTATACCGGCATGCAGCGCTTCGCCAACTCCGCTTATACCGATTATTACGGCTTTGACCAGTTTTTGCGCGCCGTGCTCGTCCAGTCCTATTCGGGTACCTATTTTACGCCCGAGATTCGCAGCGTGAACACCGGCAGCAACATCGACTACCAGCGCCGGATGCAGATGATGCTGTTGACCCCCTTCGCCATGTTCAACGAATGGGCGGACGGCAATACGGTGCTTGGCCGTCCCCAGTCGGTCATTGACAACTGCGTCAAGTACGTCGGGCTGCACTACGCCCTGATCCCGTACATGTACTCCCTGTTTTGGGAGCAGCACAACACCGGCGTTCCGGTCGTGCGCCCCCTGATGATGGAGTTTGCGGACGACCCCCGCGCCGTTGGAATCGACGACCAGTATATGCTGGGCGGCTTTCTGATGGCCGCGCCGGTTTCCTGCACGTCCCTTTACGCCACCCGCCCGGTCTATCTGCCCGCCGGCTGCCGGTGGATGGACTACAACAACGGCTATGTTTACGAGGGCGGGCAGAGCATTCAGTACACCTCCCATTGCTCGGTGCTGCCGCTGTTTGTCCGCATGGGCGCGGTGATCCCCATGGCGGGCAAGGGGAAAAACACGCAGGATTCAAACGATCCCAACCTTTACGTGGAGCTCTATCCGGACGCCGGGGAAACCGCCTTCACCCTGTATGAGGATGACGGCATTTCCTACGATTATGAGCAGGGGGCGTACTGCACCACGGAAATTTCCACCTGGCGCTCCAAAGACGGCCTGAACGCGGCGGTAAGCCCACGCCAGAGCCCCGCCGGCGCAAGCAAAGGCTACCAGCCCGCCCCTCGCAGCCTGGTGCTTCGGCTGCACTACCGCGGCAGGCCGGTTGAGGTTTCAGGCAACGGCTCGCTGATGCGCGAGGTGGATGAGACGGAATTCGCCGCGTCGCAGGAGGGGGTCTGGACTTATAACGAGGAGCAAAAGGTCGTTTGCGTCAAGCTGTGCGACGATGGCCGCGGCGCCAAGGTGACGGTAACGGTCGGGGAGGAGGAGCCGCAGCCCGACGAGCCGCCCGTTGCCGGGCTGGACAGCTATACAACCTATGAATGCGCCCGTTTCGCCGATGGGCTCTCCGGCACAGCGGCGGTGATAAACGCCCCGCTGGCCTCGGGCGGAAAAGCGGTCGGCGGCCTTGGCGCCGGAGTGGAAAACAGCCTGACGATGACCGGTATCGCAGCGCCGGCCGACGGCCTTTATCCGGTCAACCTCGGTTTCCTGGCCGGTGGGGAAGAGCGGGTTTGCATGATCCAGATCAACGACATGCCCGCTATGCAACTGCATTTTGCCCCCTCGAGCGGGCCTGCGGTTTCGGTTTTGAGCGTTGATCTGCCCCTGAGCGCAGGGGAGAATACCCTGCGCTTCTATGCGGGACAAGGTTGCAGCGCCCCCGAGCTGGATTATGTCGCGGTGGCCGCAGAGCCGACCGATCCCCCTGTGCTGCCCGCCGGTACCCGATATGAGGCGGAAGCATGCTCGAGCGTCGGACGGGCGTCGGTCAAGGGCAACGCCTTCGCCTCGGGCGGGCGGACGGTTGGCGGATTTATGACCAAGGGGGATTCTCTACAGGTCACGCTGGATAAAACCGACCATCCCGGCCCCCGCCAGATCAGCATTACCTACTCGAATCCGGACACGACGGCGCTCTCCCTTTACCATACGATTAACTCCCTCGCGCAGGAAAATCCCATTGTGCTGGGCCCGACGTCGAGCCCTAACATCTTTGCTACCGTCACCTTTACCACCTATCTTGACCGTGGCGTCAACGAGATCGGCTTTTATCTTGACCAGACGGTCGAGAGCGGGCTGGAAATCGATTCCATCACGGTGGCCGATTCGGCGGGTGAGTAAACCTCCGCGATAGGGCCTGGGAGCACGCCTTTTTTCCCATACCCTGACCAGTGAGCGGCAGTGACAAGCATCCACCTTTCAGCGGCAAGACGGTCGGCAGCCGATAGTAGCGGTGGGCGGATAACGGTTACCAAGCGAACCGGCAACATTGTGCCGGAATCGGACGGAATCCGCCCTCCCTGGGCATTCCGGCCGCCTGCGATGCTGAAATTGGGGGATGCTTTGGCCTGGGGCCCGTCGTCTTAGAAAGCGCTTTTTCGTGGAACTTCAGTGTGTCCGCCGGATGTGAGGAGGTTACCCATGTGGAAGGGCTGCCTTCTTGACAGGCAATCGGGCTTGCATTATACTGTTCGAAAACAATGGTTGTCGGAGGGAAGGGTTTGGATAGCATTGTGTTGATCGGGATGCCCGCGGCTGGCAAAAGCACCCTGGGCGTGTTGCTTGCCAAGGAGCGGGGGATGGATTTTGTCGACTCCGATCTTGTGCTGCAGCGGCGCGAAGGGCGCAAGCTGTATGAGATCATGCGCGACGAGGGAATCGACCGCTTTTTAAAGATCGAGCAGGAGGTGCTCTGCTCTCTCGAGCTTCACCATACCGTGCTGGCCACGGGGGGCAGCGCGGTGTACAGCGAGCGCGCCATGGCGCATTTGCGTGCACAGGCGCTGTGCGTCTATCTGCACATTTCCTTTGATGAATGGCGCCGTCGGCTGGGCAACATCCGCCGGCGCGGCGTGGTGCTGCGCGACGGCTGCACCCTGGAGGAGCTTTACGCCGAGCGGTCGGTCCTCTACGAGCGGTATGCGGATTTGACCGTTTCGATGGAGCACGAGAGCATTGAGGAGACGCTAGGCCACCTGATTCCGGCTGTGGAAGAACACATTCCCACGAAATAAGGATTGTAAAGCGGCCTGTTTTGTATTATAATAACAAAAGATTCCGGCGTGCCCCTGCGTGCTGCGAGGGGATGAAAAAGAGGGCCGGCGGTGGGGCCGGCCGCCGTCACCGGCAGGAAGGAACGCTCGAATGAAAGGAAAACTCATCGTCGTCGAGGGGCTTGACGGCAGCGGGAAGTCCACCCAGGCGCCCTTGCTGGCGAGCGCGTTGGAGCAGCGGGGGATTGCCTGCCGGAGCATTTCCTTTCCCGATTACGACGATCCGTCGAGCACGCTGGTGCGCATGTATCTGGCCGGCGAGTTTGGCAGCGAGGCGGGGGCGGTCAACGCATACGCGGCCTCCACTTTCTACGCGGTCGACCGGTATGCCGCCTATGTGCGGCACTGGCGGGAGGACTATCTCTCCGGCCGGGTGATCGTTGCCGCCCGATACACCACCTCCAATGTCATCCATCAGATGAGCAAGCTGGAACGCACGCAATGGGAGGATTATCTCGGCTGGCTGAATGATCTGGAATATTGCCGTATGCAGATACCACGCCCCGATCTGGTGCTTTACCTGGACATGCCGGACGAGGCGGCCCAGTTGCTCCTGTCCCAGCGTTATGCGGGGGATGAAAGCAAAAAAGACCTTCACGAGCGGGATAGGGCCTATCGCCAACGCTGCGCCGAGGCGGCAGCGTTTGCCGCCCCGCGGTTGGGCTGGCTGACGGTGTCGTGCGCGGCCGGGGGGCGTCCTCTTCCGGTGGAGGAGATTCGAGAGCGTATTTTGAGCAAGGTATGTAAGGAGCTATCGTTATGATTGTGTTATTTATGGCGAATGGGACGGAGGAGATCGAGGCCCTGACGCCGGTTGACCTGCTCCGGCGGGCCGGGGTCGAGGTCACGGTGGTCGGCGTTGGCGGCAAGCAGGTTACCTGCTCTCACGGCGTTACCGTTACTTGCGATGTTGCCGACAGCGAATGGCGCATCCCCGATAACCTGGAGGGGGTTGTCCTGCCGGGCGGGATGCCCGGCACCCGCAATCTCGACGCCTCTTTGGCGGTGGACGAGGCGCTGCGCGCCGCCTCTTCCCAGGGGAAGCTGATCGCCGCCATCTGCGCCGCGCCGCTCATCCTGGGCCGCCGTGGGCTGCTGGAGGGTCGGAAGGCTACCTGCTTCCCTGGCTTTGAGGGCGAGTTGGCCGGGGCCCACGTCCAATCCGATCCGGTTTGCCGCGACGGGAACATCATCACCGCCCGCGGCGCGGGAGTGGCGCTGCCATTTTCCCTCGGCCTGGTATCCGCCCTGTGCGGGGAGGAAAAGGCCAGGGCGCTTGCGGGAGAGATTCAATGCGGCGTGTAATGGATCTGCGCCAATACAAGATTTCATTGCGTGAGCGCTACCGCGCCCAGCGCAGCGCGCTCACCCCTCAGCAGAAAGCGCGTCTGGACCGAGACGTTGCCGCCCATTTTTTTCGGCTCAACCAGTTTCAATCCTGCCAGACCCTGCTTTGCTATGTGTCCACCAGCATCGAGGTGGATACCACCGCCATCATCCGGCGGGCGCTAAAGCTTGGCAAGCGGGTGGCTGTGCCGCGGTGTGTTCCCGGCACGCGGGAGATGGAGTTTTACTATATTGAGTCGCTCGACGACCTGTCGCCGGGGGCTTTCGGCGTTATGGAGCCGGAGGCTGACCCCGAGCGCAAGGTGAAAGAAACGGCGGGCAGCCTTTGCGTGGTGCCCGGCTTCTGCTTTGATCTGGCCGGTTACCGACTGGGCTACGGCAAAGGCTATTATGATCGCTATTTAAACCGGTATGACGGCGCCCGAGTCGGGATCTGTTATTCGGGCAATGTCCGTAACCGGCTTCGGCACGGACGGTATGACTGCGCGGTCGACCTTTTGGTGACCGAGCGCTATATCCGACGTATCAACCTGATGGAGAAAGGGTGAACGGCCCATGAAAGAGGAAAAGGCTGCCCCCGAGGCATTGACCGAGGTATCAGAGAATAACGACGCTGTTGAGAGCGCGCCAACCGTTCCGGCGCCGCAGAAGGATGCAGGAGCTGACTCTCCGGCTGCGGAGCCCCAGCCGGAGGACGCTTTTTCCATCGACGCGATCCTGCGGGAAAACCGGATGGCCCGCCCGGAGGGGCAAACAGAGTCCCCGGATGATTCAGACGGTATGGACGCACCGGCCAAGACCGAGCCGGCTGCGCCTTCCTCCCCGCGCCGCAGCGCCAAAAAGTCCCGCCGCAAGGGCTGCCTGATTTCCGCTATCTGGGTCACGGCAATCTTCGCGGTCGCCATTGCCCTGGCCGCCGGCCTGGTGGTGGGGCTGATGGATTTTCTGGGCGTTGGCAAGGAAATGATCTATGGCAACTCCAACATACAGATCAACATTGAGATGGGAACCTCCATGTCGGAAATCGGCCATATTTTGAAGGAGAATAAAATTATCCTCAGCGAAACCCTGTTCAAAATATACACCAAAGTATCCGGTGAGGCGGATTTTCAATACGGTTACCATGATTTCAAGCCATCGATGGGGTATCAGCAGATTGTCGACTCCCTCCAGGAACCGGCCAAATCAGAGGACGTGGAGGTGGTCATCAAGGATACCAGTACGGTAGACGATATCTTTGAGCTGCTGGAGGAAGAAGGGGTCTGTAAGGCGGAGGATCTGTACAAGGCGATGGAGGAGGAGACGTTCGAGTCCTCCCTTCTCGACCAGGTGCCGCAAGACGATGCGATCCACTACCGTCTGGAGGGATATTTGTATCCCGACACCTATCTGTTCTATAAAAACGACAGCCCCAAGCGGGTGCTGCAAAAGATGATCAACAACCTGGAAAACAAGTTTACCCCCGAGATGCGCGCCGCTATGGAGGAACAGGGTAAGACGGTCAATGAGGTGATGACCATGGCGTCGATCATTGAGCTCGAGTCCTGCGGCTATTTCGATGAGATGCCCAATATCGCCGCCGTCTTTTATAACCGTCTGAACAATTGGCCGGCCGGTTCCCGGAAGCTGCAGTCCGACCCGACGATGAACTATCCATATGGGGATGGGGCGTACAATACCTATGATATTGAGGGCCTTCCACCCGGGCCGCTGTGCAACCCCACCCAGTCGGCGATTCAGGCGGCCATTTCCCCAACCGAGGATTTTGACTATTATTTCTTTGTCACCGATCGAAACTACGATTTTTATTACAGCAAGACCAACAGTGAGCACGAAAAAACCATTGCCGACCTCAAGCGGCGGAATCTATGGCTGTCTTAAAAACCACAACACCGGTAAGCGAGGCCCTGTCGTATGGCAGGGCCTTTCTTTGTACAGAAAACCACCAGCGCTGCCGGTGGTTGTGAGTTCTCCGGTCTGGCCAGGGCTTTGGCTCCCCCGCGAGGAACCGGCCCTTGTTATTGCAAAAAAAGACCGTGCAGGCCATAGCCGCACGGTAAAAAGGGCCACACAATGGCCCAGGGGGGTGGGCCTGTGGGAAACAGAAGAGGGGACCGGAGATGGACTGGTAGCCATTATCGCAATACGCTCGATTGATCCGGTTCCGTTTTCTGAAGCAATGTCATGTTACCATGCATCCCATGGAACATGTTATCCGTTTTTCTCTCTTTTTCGACACAATATCCTTTCTCAGGATATCCATCAAAAATTTTCCTGCCTACGCTGCCTGCGCAGCTCGTGACGGCGTTTGCCCGCCTCAAACTCCGCCTTTTCCTCCTCGGTCTGCGGGATGATGCGGGGGACCCGGCGGGGACGCTCCTGTTCGTCGAGGGCAACCATGACCACATAGGCGCGGTTGATCAGCTTGCGCTCGCCCGACAGGGACTCGGCAAAGGTGTCCACCCGTACCTCCATAGACGATGTGCCGACAAAGGTGATCGTACCGATGAGGGTAATGGTGCTGTTGACGTAGGCGGGGGATTTAAACTGCAAGTTGTCCACCGAGGCGGTGGTTACCTCCGAGTTGGAATGGCGGCGGGCGACCACCCCGGCGACTACGTCGATCCATTCCATGAGCACCCCGCCGAACAACCGCTTGTAGCCGTTGATATGCTGCGGCATGAGAATTTGGATTTGCTCGGTGCGCGATTGCG
Source organism: uncultured Eubacteriales bacterium (assembly GCA_965145485.1). Classification (GTDB taxonomy): domain Bacteria; phylum Bacillota; class Clostridia; order Oscillospirales; family Acutalibacteraceae; genus CABQCM01. The sequence continues at coordinate 48,866 of CBCTCU010000001.1, forward strand.
CCACCGTCTTGGCTTGCTCCATGCTCTTCCTCCTGTCGATGGTATGCGGCGGACCGGGAGTAATCACCAGCGCCGTGGTTATCGCGCCAAGCCCTTTGGCCATCCCTGCATGGCCGTCCGGCCCGCTCACAGCGTCCAGCCGGGCCCCGATAGCTTACTCACCGTGGCCGGGAACGATTGCGCAGCCCTATTTTGCATTGCGATATGGTACACGGGGCCAGGATGGTATGCCATGCTCAAAAAAGGGCGTGTTGGCTTGGAAAAGGGCTTTGGGCTGGCGGCGAAAAGGCGGGACGCTCCCCATTAACCGCGGACATCAGCTGCCCCTGGTGGCGGCCGCCCATTTCACGCTTGCGATGCTTGAACGCAACACAGGCCGTGCGTGTGTTGCGCATCCATTGGGATTCATTCCAGCGACAACAGCCGCGCCGCGTTACCCCCGAGCACCGCCGCCTCGTCGGAGGGGGAGAGCTCTAGGCTTTTCACAAAAGCGATGTTGTTGACCGTGGAGCTCCAGGGCATATCGCTGCCAAGCAGGATGCGATTCGCGCCGTGCTCGCGGACGATCTTTTGCGCGTGGCCGCGCGGCATGCAGGCGTAACAGAAGGCGGTGTCAAAATAGACGTCCTTGCCCACCAGGTATTCTTCCACTTCATACCACTGTTGATACGCCCCCATGTGCGCGGCAATGACGGGGGAAGTAAAAGCGTCGAGTATCCTTGACAGCCGCTGCGGCGTACAGTGGACGGGGTCGTAAAAGCCGATGTCAACACCACTGTGAAAGCAGACGATCAGACCCAGCTTGCCCGCCGCTTCATACAGGGGGAGCAGGCGTTCCTCGTCGACAAAAAAATGCTGGTAATCAGGGTGAAACTTCACGCCCTTGAGGCCGGCCTGCGCGATGCGGTGCAGCTCCTCGATCGCGTCGGGCGCGTCGGGGTGTACCGAGCCAAACGAGATCAGCCCGTCGCGGTTTTGCTCGATGGCGAAATCGTTGACGTTGTGCTGCTGGGCGGGGTTGGTGGCGATGTTCATCACCACGGCCTGGTCGATACCGTGCTCGCTGCAGTAGCTGCGCAGCCCGTCCGGCGTGCCGTCGTATACCGGCTCGATGTTGCCTGAGTTGTGATGCAGGTTGCTCAATGCCTTTTGAGCAATGCGGGGGGCAAAGGAATGGGTGTGAAAATCAACGATCATCTTTGGATCCCCTTATCAAATGGATATCATGGCCCGCGGTCAGCATTCACCGTCCCGACCGGGCGGTGCGGGGACTTATCCCCCAAGCTTCTCTGGGCGAAAGCAGGCGCCTCAGCGTCCCTTTTTGTTGGAGGCTTTCATGCGCTGCTCTTTATTGAGAATCGTCTTGCGCAGGCGGATGGATTTGGGGGTGACCTCGACCAGTTCGTCGTCCTTGATGAATTCCAGAGACTGCTCCAGGCTGAGAACCACAGGGGGGACAAGCCGCAGGGCGTCGTCCGAGCCGGAGGCGCGGGTGTTGGTCAAATGCTTTTTCTTGCAGACATTGCAGACCAGGTCGTCCCCCTTGGGGCTTTCACCCACGATCATGCCCTCGTAAACCGGCACGCCCGGCCCGACAAAGAGCCGGCCGCGCTCCTGGGTGTTATAAAGCCCGTATGCGGTGGTCTCGCCATCTTCATAGACAATGATCGATCCGCTTTCCCGCTCGGCCACATCCCCCTTATAGGGCTCGTAGGAGTGAAAAACGTGGTTCATAATCCCGTTGCCGTTGGTATCGGTCAAAAATTGCGACCGGTAGCCCATCAGGCAGCGCGCCGGGATCTTAAACTCCAGATGGGTCGACCCGGCCTCGCGGGTGCCCATGTTGATTAGCTCGGCCTTGCGGTTGCCCAGCTTCTCCATAACCGCCCCAACGTAGGCTTCGGGGGTTTCGATCATCAGCAGCTCGATCGGCTCGAGCAGCTCGCCGTTTTCCCCCTGTTTGTATATCACCTTGGGCCTTGAGACCTGAAATTCGTAGTTTTGACGGCGCATGGTCTCGATCAGGATGGACAAATGCAGCTCGCCCCGGCCGGAAACTTTAAAGGTATCGGCCGAATCGGTCTCTTCCACCCGCATGCTCACGTTCGTCTCGATTTCCTTAAACAGCCTCTCGCGCAGATTGCGGGAAGTCACAAATTTCCCTTCCCGGCCGGCAAAGGGGGAGTTGTTGACCATAAAATTCATCGAAACGGTCGGCTCGTCGATCTTGACAAAGGGCAGCGGATCGGGATGGTCGGGATCGCACAGCGTCTCCCCGATGTTGATGTCGGCGATCCCCGACAGGGCGATCAGGTCGCCCGCCTGCGCCTCGTCCTGCTCGACCCTGCGCAGCCCTTCAAACTGATACAGGCGGGATACCTTCACCTGCGAGGTTGTGCCGTCGGTGTGGCAGAGCACGGCCTGCTGCCCGACGCGCACCGAGCCGCGTTCCACCCTGCCAACGCCGATGCGGCCGACGTAATCGTCGTAATCGATGTTGGAGATGAGCACCTGCAGCGGCTCATCGGGGCTGCCGTCTGGGGCGGGAATCTCTTTTAATATCGTGTCAAAAAGGGGACGCAGGTCGGTAAAGCCCTCGTCGGGGTCGTAGGAGGAGGTGCCCTCCCGCCCGGATGCGTAGACGACGGGGAAGTCGAGCTGATCCTCATCCGCCCCCAGCTCGATAAAGAGATCGAGCACTTCGTCCACCACTTCCGCCGGCCTTGCGCCCGGGCGGTCAATTTTGTTGACCACCACAACGGCCTTCTTCCCAAGGCCGAGGGCCTTTTTGAGCACAAACCGGGTTTGCGGCATGCAGCCTTCAAAGGCGTCTACCAGCAGCAGGACCCCGTCGACCATCATCAAAATCCGCTCCACTTCGCCGCCAAAATCGGCATGGCCCGGCGTGTCGACGATGTTGATTTTGACGCCCTTGTAGTGGACCGCTGTGTTTTTGGATAAAATGGTGATTCCCCGTTCCCGCTCGAGATCGTTGGAATCCATCACCCGCTCAGCGACCTGCTCGTTGTCGCGAAAGGTGCCGCTCTGCTTGAGCATCTGGTCGACCAGGGTGGTTTTGCCGTGGTCGACGTGGGCGATAATGGCAATGTTTCGTACTTCTCTTTTTTCCAAAGCTCTTTCCTCAAATCTTTCAGACTTTTCTACAAATCTATATTATATCTCTTTTACCGCCTGATTTCAAGGCGGGGCGGCGCGATAAATCGACGAACTTTTCCTCTTTCTCCTTCTGGTAAGTGTAACGTCGTCACAAAAGGGATTCGCCGCGCAGGGGATTGCTCTTGATTTTTCCATTGCCAGATGGTACAATGAAAAAAATTATATGGCTTATTGCTTCGCTGTTATCCTGTTTTGTTGTGCGGTACGGCCACAGGAATTGCAGCATCGTACGCTTTTGGGGTAGTAGGCGGTGGACTTGGCACAGCGTAAAAGTCCCGCATCGGGTGGGCGGGTATTTCCATACCGGCGGAAACCTTCGTTTTCACCCGCCTAACGATTCTGCTGCGGCCACGTGGGGAACATACGCCGATGTTTCGTGGGACGCAATGCGGATGGTAAGGAGTTGACTGTAATGGGGTTTTTTGAGGATTCGGTCATCATGGCCAGGGAATTTATCGACGCTACGGGTAAGAAGGGCGGCGAACTGGTCGAGGCGCAAAAAATCAAGCTGGCAATCGCCAAATTCCGTTCCCAGTTGAGCGAGGATTATCAGACGCTGGGCCGGCTGGCCTACGACGCGGCCAAAAACGGCACGGATATTGACGAGGTTCACGCTGCTATTGTGCTTTCGATTGATGAAAAATTGGAGAAGGTCGCCCGTTTGCAGGAAAAGCTGGCCGGCGTTAAGGGAATGAAGATTTGCTCTGAATGCGGGTACAGCAATCCGTCGACGGCTGGCTATTGCTGCCGCTGCGGGAAAAAGCTGCATTCGCACGCCTACAATCCGGCGGGGGAAAACCGCGATACCTCCGATCTCGACGAATAGAGCCGGCTGGGAAAAGGGCGGCCGACATCAATTGCAAGGAGTGTTACATTTTTGAATACCTCTGCCTATCACATTATTTTAGGGGAGATTTCTCCTCTGCTGACCGAAAAGGGCTTTGCCACCGTAACCGAGGGGGATCTCACCCGTTTTGTAGGGGAGAGTAAGGCGGTTTCGGTTTCCTTTGACGAGGAGAAGAAGCTTTTTGAGCTTCGCGCCTGCGGCGTGTCGGAGGGGGAGCCGGACGGGGAATGGCAGGTCTTGTCCAGTTGGCTGTTTGCCGATGACGCCAATGAGAAAGACGCGCGCTCGATCGGCCGGGACTTTTACGACAGCCTGCTCGAAGAGCTGGGCATCAAGCCGACCGTCAACAAAAATAAGATCGCGATGCCAAACAAGAGCGCGGGCGGGGATACGCCGACGCCCGAAGCGCTGACCCAGCGTTTCCTGACGCTGGCGCCCCAGTACAAAAACGCCTACCGGGAGCATGTGGCGGCCAATGGCACTTGCCACTATGTGGAATTCCTTGAGGAGACGGCGGTTCCCCATATGCGCAAGCTGCTGGAGGAAAACAACCAGAAGCAGTTGGGTAAAATGATGGACATGCTCGATGAGATCTATTGCTCCGGCACCAAGGAGGCCACCGCGCTGGTAAGCTATGTCTTTTTGGGCGAGAGCATCGGCGACAATGTGCAGTTGCGCGATACCGCGTTGTCCTATATGGAGGAGCATAAATATCTGGCCATAGCGCTGCAAAATATGTTCCACCGCATGAAAAAGGCCAAAGGGAAAACGCCGTCCGCCAACAAATCCAATGGATAACAAAGGCGTTTGAAACAAAATTGAGAAAATCATAAAAATAGGGCTTGCATTTTACCGGCAGTTCGAGTATAATTACATTCGTTCCGATTGTGGACGTTTAGCTCAGCTGGTAGAGCATTCGCTTGACGTGCGAAGGGTCAGCGGTTCGAGTCCGTTAACGTCCACCATGCCGCCGCAGATGTTATACATCTGCGGCGGCTTTTTGTATGAAGAATCCCGAAAAGCGGATGCCGCAATGCTTCGTGATTTGGAAGGAACGGTTAAAATCAATATTTTTCTCTTGGATCACACCGCCGCAACGGTGGGCCTCGCAAAAATTGGTAGCGACAGCGAGCCGTTGTGAGGGCGCTTGCAACCGAACGTGCGAGCCAGGCGCGGCCTTTTGAAAAAGCAAAGAGCGTGCAGAATGAGCGTGCGATGAGTTTGGAGATAAAAGGAAAAGCTTGCCGCAAACGATATGCCGCTTGCGACGAGATGGGAAGCGTTGACAGAAAAGATACCCCTTCCCGGCCGGGCTGCATAGCAAAAAAGCAGCCGTCAATTCATCACGAATCGCCGACCGCAGGTACAAGAGGTGCTTACAAAAAATATCCACGCAAGTTCTGCTCGCAAAAGGCTGGTAGCGAGCCAAAGCCGTTATGAGGGCGCTTGCAAGCGAACAGGCGGCGCGAGCGTGATCTTTTGCGGAAAGGAGGAGCGACGAAGTGAGCGATAGATGGCGTTGGCTTTGAAAAAACGCCGTCGCGAACGATACGCAGTCCGCGACGACGTGGAAATGACGGTTAAAACCGATATTTTCTCAGTGGCGGAAAATGCAGCCCACAGGGCGGTCCACCAACTGCGAGCCCAGTGAAGCGGGGCGCAGTTGAAAAGGAGAAGCAAGGGAGCGGACGGATGACGTCATTTTTGCCGCAGACATAAAAAGACGTCGGAGCAAAACGGACTTTGCCCCGACATGGTACGGGTGTTCATAACGACACTTTGACAAAGAAAAAATCCGAGTGTTCTTACAGGACTTATCCGCAAATGCAGTAGCGGCAAGGAATTTTGGCTGCGCCGAAGGCGCAATATCGTGAAAAGTTGGTAGCGATTGTGAGCCGTCGCGAGTGCGTTTACAAACGAGCAGGCGAACTGCGCGTGACTTTTCACGAAAGAGGAGGAACGACGGCGCGCGTGACTGATTTTTCTGCAAAGAAAAATCGGAACGGAGCAAAGTCCGTTCCGACGTGGTGCCGCTGACCGGACTTGAACCGGTACGGTATCACTACCGAGGGATTTTAAGTCCCTTGTGTCTGCCAATTCCACCACAGCGGCATTGTTTGTGGTGTAACGTATGTATTATACCGGAAATGAAAAACTCTGTCAAGGGTTTTTGAGTAGGGAAGATTGCATGGTTTCGGATGAGCGAATCAAAGCTTTGGTCAGATTGGCAAAGGCTTCAAGCGACAGCTCCTCTGCGCGGACGGTAAGGGGGAGCCCACAGGCGGCCATGGCGGCCTGCGCCTCCTCCTTTGTACAGGGCAGGGAAGAGGATAAGGCGTTGCACAGGGTTTTGCGCCTTTGGGCGAAACCGGCGCGAACTACGCGGAAGAGGGCTTTGGGGTCGGCGTCAACCGGGGGATGCTTCAATAAATCCATGCGCAAAACCGCGCTGTCCACCCGCGGAGGAGGGAGAAAGGAGCCGGGGGAAACGGTAAAAAGCCGTTTCGGCTCGGCGTAAAAATGCACGGCTACCGTAACCGCCCCCGATTCCCGGCTGCCGACCCTGGCGCACAGGCGGTCGGCAGCCTCCTTTTGCACCATTACCGTGATGCTTTGCAGCGGGAGGCGTTGCTCCAGCAGCCTCATGATGAGGGGAGAGGTGATGTAGTAAGGCAAATTGGCGCAGACCACGACCGGCATATCGCCAAACTCCCGGGCGATCAGCTCCTTCAGGTTCAGCTTCATAGCGTCGCCGGATAAAATGGATATGTTATCAAATTCCGCCAAGGTTTCGTTTAGCACCGGGATCAGGCGTTGGTCCAGCTCGATGGCGGCTACCTTGCCCGCTCGCTTTGCAAGCTCCTTGGTCAGCACCCCAATCCCCGGGCCGATCTCCAGCACGCCGGTGGCGGAGTCGGCCCCGCAGGCGTCGGCCATGCGCGGGCAGACCGACGGATTGATGAGAAAATTTTGCCCCAGGGCCTTGGAAAAAGTGAATCCATGGCGGGCAAGCAGCTTTTTGACAGCAGCAGCGTCGGTTAACTGCATGCGGATCCTCCTGTCACACGGTACTATTGCCTAATCGACGGCAGGCTTTCCTTCGCCGTCCCGGTTTGCGGCTTTTCACAGCGGCCGGCAGCACCGGCTCGACTAAGCGCGCCGGTCCGGCTTTCATAACCCATGCTATTATAGCATAGGGCGGCTCCGGGCACAAGAAAAGGTTGTAATTTATGGGGAGATGGGCTAGAATAAAAATACCAAACCCTCCCTTTCCATGGGACAAGCAGGAAGGGCTGCGTAACCGGATGATACCGTGCGGCCGTCCGGGGACGGGGAGGCATTGAATTTTACTATGAGGAGGAATAGCAATGGCTATCTTGGTTACCGGGGGGGCGGGCTATATCGGCTCGCACACCTGTGTGGAGCTCTTAAAGGCAGGGCGGGATATCGTCGTTTTGGACAACTTTTCCAATTCCAAGCCGGAGGCGCTGCGGCGGGTGGGGGAGCTGGCCGGTCGGGATTTCCCCCATGTCGCCTGCGACCTGCTGGATACGGCGGCGCTCAATCAGGTTTTCGAGGATTATGAGATTGAAGCGGTCGTCCACTTTGCCGGGCTCAAGGCGGTGGGGGAGTCCTGCCGTCTCCCCCTGCTGTATTATCACAACAACATCACCGGCACCATCAACCTGTGCCAGGCGATGGAGCGGCATGGATGCCGTACGCTGGTGTTCAGCTCCTCCGCCACGGTGTACGGCGATTCGCCCGCCCCTTATACCGAGGAATCGCCGGTGGGTCATGGCATTACCAATCCCTACGGGTGGACAAAATCCATGATCGAGCAGATACTCCGCGACCTTTCGACCGCCGATAAGGGCTGGAGCATTGCCCTGTTGCGCTATTTCAATCCGATCGGCGCGCACGAATCGGGGCGTATCGGCGAGGACCCCAACGGCATCCCCAACAACCTCATGCCCTACATCGCCCAGGTCGCGGTGGGCAAGCTGGAGCGTCTGTCGGTCTATGGCGACGATTACGATACCCCCGACGGCACGGGCGTGCGCGATTACATCCATGTCGTCGATCTGGCGCTGGGCCATCTCAAGGCGCTCGATGCTTTGCAGCAGCGCACAGGGGTACAGACCTATAATCTGGGCACCGGGCGGGGCTACAGCGTGCTGGAAGTTGTCCGCGCTTTTGAAAAGGCGAGCGGCCGCCCGGTTCCGTATGTCATCGCGCCCCGCCGCCCGGGCGACCTCGCCGTGTCGTACGCCTGTACGGATAAAGCCGCCAAAGAGCTGGGATGGAAAGCCGAGCGGGGGATTGATCAGATGTGCGCCGATTCGTGGCGTTGGCAGAGCAACAACCCCAATGGCTATCCCGACTGATCGCGGGAATGCGCGACGAAGGGCTGGCGGCAAAAGGCGGCGGCAATCACCGCCGCCTTTTGCCCGGAGAGGGGGAAGGGTATGAACGCGAGGATCCTGGTCGTGGACGACGAGCAGGCCATCGCCGATCTCGTGAGCGTTTATCTGGAAAACGAGGGATATACCGTTTATAAATTTTATACGGCCGAAGAGGCGGTAGCGCGCATCGCCTCCACACAGCTGGATATGGCCATTCTGGACGTCATGCTGCCCGGGACCGACGGGTTCACCATCCTGCGCGAAATACGCAGGGAGCATACTTACCCGGTGATCATGCTCACCGCGCGCGAGCAGGAGCTGGATAAAATCAACGGCCTTGCCCTGGGCGCGGACGACTATATTACCAAGCCCTTCCGCCCGCTTGAGCTGGTCGCCAGGGTCAAGGCCCAGCTTCGCCGGTATTTCAGCTATAATCCCAGCTCGGCTGTGCGCCGCGAAGATGAATTGTCCCTGTCGGGGCTGCTGCTCAATCGTGAAACCCACGTCTGTAAGCTCAATGAGCGGGAGCTGCCGCTGACCCCCACCGAATTTTCCATCTTGTGGTATTTGTGTGAGAACCGCGGCAAGGTCATCAGCTCGGAAGAGCTGTTCCGGGCGGTGTGGGGTGAGAAATACTACGAGGGGGGCAACAATACCGTCATGGTTCACATCCGCCATATCCGGGAAAAGATGGGCGATTCGGCCGAGCATCCCCAATACATCAAAACCGTCTGGGGGGTGGGGTATAAAATTGAAGCATGAAATGAGCCAGCTGCGCCGCAGGCTGGTCTGGCAAATTCTGCTGGCAGTGGTGATCTCCGTTTTGGTGGGCGGCTTTCTTTTGGTGTTTTTTGTCGACGGTATCTTTCAGGATGCTTTCGCCAATGGTTTTATCGCCCTGTGCCAGACCATCTTTCGCGTGGATTACACCACGGCGCTTCAATTGTATTCCGCGTTATTCCGGCAGAATAAGAGCATTTGGATTATGATTGGCTTCCTTGGGGTGCTGCTTGCCTGCCTGTTTGTGCTGATGAGGCGGTTTACCCGCTATTTTACCGAAATCAGCAGGGGGGTCGACCAGCTTGTGGAGGAGGCTTCGGGGGATATTGCGCTCTCCCCGGAGCTGGAATTTATGGAGCGCAAGCTCAACTCCATCAAGGCGACCCTGGAGCGCCGCGCGCGGGACGCAAGGGAAGCCGAGCAGCGAAAAAACGATCTTGTGGTCTATCTTGCGCACGATATCAAAACGCCCCTGACGTCGGTCATCGGGTATCTGAGCCTGCTGGAGGAAGCGCCCGACCTACCGCTGGAGCAGCGGGCCAAATACATCGGCATCACCCTGGAGAAAGCGTACCGGCTCGAGCAGCTGGTTGACGAGTTTTTTGAAATCACCCGCTTTAATCTGCAGACCATCGTGCTCGACCGGCAGCCGGTTAACCTGTCGGTCATGCTCGCCCAGCTGCTGGATGAGTTTTATCCCATTTTATCGGCCGAGGGCAAGCGCGGGGTGTTGGAGGTGCCCGATGGGCTGATGGTTTACGCCGATGCGGACAAGCTGGCGAGGGTATTGCAGAATGTGCTCAAAAACGCGGCCGCATACAGCGACGCAGGCAGCGCGATCACCCTGTCTGCCGCCCGCCAGCCGGATGGGGTGGAAATCTACGTCGCCAACCAGGGGCGGACCATTCCCAAAGAAAAGCTCGACGCCATCTTTGAAAAGTTTTACCGGCTCGACTCCGCCCGCCGGACCCATACCGGCGGCGCCGGCTTGGGCCTTGCCATCGCCCGGGAGATCATGAAAGCGCACGGCGGCGACGTTTCTGCCTCCTCCGAGGCGGGGCGCACGGTATTTACCATCACGCTGCCGGATGGGCTGGGCCTGTCCAATTCCCCGGATCAGCAAGGCCAACCTTAAGGAAATCCTAAGATTTTCGTAAGAGGAATATCAAAAACAACTCCCCTGTCTGTGCCATAATAGGGACAGCAAAAGAGGGAGTTGTTTTGTATGGTAGTCAAAAAAAGAGCAAGACACAAATCCGGCGCATTCGTTTTTCTGGCGGCGCTGCTGATTACCGCCGGCGTGCTGTGCATGCAGTGGGCGCCGTTCCACCGCCTCACCGCCGCGCAGCCGGGAGACAGCGGACAGGCCGACAGCGGCCTGCTTTCGCTTTACAGCCCCAACGCCATTTTGATGCGGCTGGACGATCAAAAGATTCCGATGCAGAGGGCGGCGGATGAGCGCATCTATCCGGCCAGCTTGACCAAGATCATGACGGCGCTCATAGCCATGGAACGCATTGACGATCGGGAACAGAAGGTGGTCATTCAACAGGAATGGTACGACGATCTGATCGCGGCCGACGCGTCCATGGCGGGCTTCCTGCCGGGTGAGCGGGTCTCGGTCAATGACCTGTTCTACGGGGCGCTGCTCTGCTCGGGGGCGGAATGCTGCGTTGCATTGGCCGTCGAGGCGGCGGGGTCGCAGACGGCGTTTGTGTCCGCAATGAATGAGAAGGCGCGGCAGCTCGGCATGCGCGATACTCATTTCAGCAATGTGACCGGCCTCCATCAGGACGATCACTACTCCACCGTGCGCGACCTTGCCATCCTGCTGCGCAACGCCCTGGAAAACGAGACCTTTCGCACAGTCTTTACGACAAAACGACGCGCGATCGCGCCCACCAGCCGTCATCCGCAGGGAATGACCGTGGCAAGCTCGCTGTTTGTCAAGCTTTCGTCGCCATCCTTGGAGGGCGGCCAGATTCTCGGGGGAAAGACAGGGTATACGCAACAGGCCGGGCTTTGTCTGGCTACACTGGCCGTGAAAGAGGGCCGGGAATGGATCCTCATTACCGCGGGCGCGCCGGGGGATCACACAACCGAGCCCTATCATATCATGGATGCCCTATATGTTTACAATACGTACGCCAAATCATGATTTGCAATCAATTTCGCATTTTATCCGTATATAGACTCGAGAAAATCCTCCACAATACCCATGAGATGAATGGGGTCTACTTCGCACTCCTCCAAACGACGGGCTAAATGAGTCAGCGCTTCCTCGTTCGGGCAAACATCGTCTACGCACGACAATGTTTCACCGGTATTTTCGTTCACGGCTCGGATTCCATATGTGGAACCGAACTCGTTTTGACTTGGGAATACGCTATATCTTGTGCTGTTTACCTGCTGCGTTTTCATCGTTGGTACCTCCGGGCGTGAAACATTACACGCCTATGATACTGACGCTGTCTGTGTTTGTCAAGAGAATTTTCTTGAAAATATTTCACAGGTTTGGATGTGATGTTAACATAAATCAATTCCATAAATTCTGTAAAAATCGACTTTTGTGATTACCGATAAAATGTGCAACCGGAAATCGACGTATTTCGACAATATCATCCAGAACAGGAGACAGAAGCCATTTTGTATCGACACGAGTCGCGTGCGAAAATCGCAGGTTTTGACCGCTTCCAACCTTCGACTGTTTTCGATTGCGGTTACATAAATTATTCAAATCACACAAACGGACAATGCAACTGAGCAATAAATGATAACATTACGACAAGAAAGGAGGGCATGGTGAAGCGCCGCCATGCTATAATGAAATCCTCACAGGATACCGAGCGTCGCTCGGTATCGCATTATTGTCGCCGCGTTTGCGTGGAGCGAGGAGGAAGCAAATATGTCCGATTGTCTTTACCGCGTGCCCAGCGGGGTACGTACCATATGGGCAAATCCGGAGAATCCAACCGGGGAAAAGGGGGCGGGCGCGAAAGCCTGGGGCGGTCGCAAGGGCGCTCCCTGCCTTCGAAACCTGAAGCCGGGAGAGACCAGGGTGCTGGCCCAGGCGGAAGGGGCCGGTATTGTACGGAGAATCTGGATTACCATCGAAAAAAGAGAAAAGCCGCAGACCTTAAAAGGATACCGGCTGGAATGTTTTTGGGATGGCTGTGAAAAACCGGCGGTCAGCGTTCCACTGGGGGATTTTTTCTGCTTTAACAGCGCCAAGCTCTCGGCGTTTGAAAACGAATTCTTTTCTGCGCCGGAGGGGAGAAGCTTTAACTGCGTGATCCCCATGCCCTTCCAAAAGGGAATGAAGATCACCATCTCGAACGACACGCCCTCCATTGAGGAAATTCAATTCTTCTACCAGGTTGATTATACCTTGGGAGACGACGTATCCGATGCGTTGTATTTCCACGCGTTTTACAATCGCGAGAGGAATACCGTCTGCCGCAGGGATTATGTCGTTTTGCCCAAGGTCGAGGGCCGCGGCCGTTATTTGGGCGCTTCGTTCGGCGTCATCGCCAACCCGCTGATGGGCAATTCCTGGTGGGGGGAAGGCGAGGTCAAATGCTATCTCGACGGCGACGGGGAGTATCCGACGCTGGCCGGGACCGGTACGGAGGACTATATCGGCACCGGCTGGGGGCAGGGCCGTTTTGTCAACCGTTATCAGGGCTGCCTGTATGCCAGCGAGGAAGAAAAGCGGTTTAGCTTTTATCGCCTGCATGTTCCTGATCCGGTCTATTTTGAGCAGGATATCCGGGTGACAATTCAGCAGATTGGCTGTGTCGAGCACGAGGACATTGTCAAAATGCTGGATAACGGCCTGGATATACGGGATACCGGCGGAACGAAACCGAATTATGACTGCCCGGGGGCGATCATCGACCGGTTTGACGACGATTGGTGTTCGGTCGCCTATTTTTATCTCGACCGCCCTTCCTCTCCGCTGCCATCCCTGCCGCCGTACGATGAGAGAATCGCAAAATATCAGGGCCGGATCGAACGGGATTAGGAAATCGTAAAAAAATCGAAAAAAGGTCTTGCAATTTCCTGCGGGTTGTGCTATGATACTGTCTGCGGCTTGATAAAAGCTTTTGCTAGATGGGGGTATAGCTCAGCTGGGAGAGCGCTTGACTGGCAGTCAAGAGGTCAGCGGTTCGATCCCGCTTATCTCCACCATAAGCATAGGGAAAAATCGATTCTTGTCTTAAGAATCGATTTTTTTCATTTCATCCTGAAATACACCGTCGCTAACAATGGGCTATGCAATCCACTTTCACGAAAAACATTGGACTGCGCGAGCTGTCAACGGCAGCCTTTTATAAAGAGAAGGCTGGTGCTTTACCCGGCAGTGGCCTTGTTTGCATGCGGTCAAGAGGTACGGGGAAAGAAGTCCTGTCGGCGCATACCAATGCGCTGGCTGGCAATCCTTCCTTGTAGGGGCGATCCAATCTCCGATCCCGCAGGTGTGCGGCCCCGGGTTCGATGCGGCGGGCGACGGCGTGGCTGATATCGTGGTGCGGCTTGAGCAAAACCGTCCGAGTAACGCCGCCGCAGAAAAATTCGGGGCGAAAATCGTGCCGCGCTGCACCGGGATGGCTTTGGGCGGTCGAAGGATTGCCCGTGTGGATGGATTTTAAGGAGGCGTTTGGTTTGAAGATAGCAAATTCCTTTTCCGACCTGGTCGGGCATACCCCTTTGTTACGTATGGAGCGCCTGGCTCGTGAATATGGACTTTCGGCGGCTTTGCTCGCTAAGCTGGAATGCTTTAATCCCGCTGGCAGCGTTAAGGATCGTGTGGCCGAGGCCATGATAGAGGATGCGCAGCGGCGCGGGCTTCTGCGCGAGGGCTCGGTCATTGTCGAGCCCACCAGCGGGAACACGGGGATTGGGCTTGCGGCGGCGGCTGCCATTCGAGGCTACCGGGTTATTCTGACCATGCCGGATACCATGAGCGTTGAGCGTCGCAGCCTGCTGCAGGCCTATGGCGCCGAGCTGGTGCTCACGGACGGGGCCAAGGGTATGAGCGGTGCCATTGAGAAGGCGAAGGAGCTGGCCGGCAGCATTCCCGGCAGCTTTATCCCCAGCCAGTTTGAAAACCCGGCGAATCCGGCCGCGCATCGCGCTTCCACTGGTCCCGAGCTTTGGAAGGACACCGACGGCGGTATCGATATATTTGTAGCCGGGGTCGGTACGGGCGGCACCATCACCGGGGTGGGGGAGTATCTCAAGTCGAAAAATCCCGCGGTGCATATTGTCGCGGTGGAGCCGGCCGATTCGCCGGTGCTGTCAGGGGGCCAGCCTGGGGCGCATAAGCTGCAGGGGCTGGGGGCGGGCTTTGTGCCCAAGACCCTGCACCGTGATGTGATCGACGAGATCGTGCCGGTGGAAGCCGACGCGGCCTATGTAACCGCCCAGGCGGCGGCGCGTTGCGAGGGGGTTTTGATCGGGATTTCCTCGGGCGCGGCCCTTTGGGCTGCCCTTGAGCTGGGGCGCAGGGCAGAAAACCGGGGAAAGACCATCGCGGCGCTTTGCCCGGATTCGGGCGAGCGCTATCTCTCCACCCCTGGATTTGTACCGCAAACGACGCAACGGTGACATGGAAAAGGCGCGCTTTTGGCGGTTGCCCTGTCTTACCCCGGGGCTGGAAGCCGCTTTGAGTCCCCGCCGCCCGACAGGCCGGGCCGGTGTAGCGGTCGCAGCGCCTTTGTGATCCAACATCAATTTTTAGCGCCACTGTAAACTGCATGGGAAAGGATCGATCGTACATGACCGAATGGTTGGAGCGCACCGAGCGGTTGCTGGGAGAGGCGGCGGTTCGGCATCTGACCGGATGCCGCGTGGCGGTGTTTGGCCTCGGCGGTGTGGGAGGCCACGCGGCCGAAGCGTTGGCGCGCAGCGGGGTTGGTGCGCTCGACCTGATCGATCACGATACCGTCAGCCTGAGCAACTGCAACCGGCAGATCATTGCCACCCGCCGCACGGTTGGGATGGCCAAAACCGAGGCGATGCGCCAGCGGCTGATGGACATCAACCCCGAGCTTTGCGTTCGTACCTACCCGGTCTTCTTTGGTCCGGATACCACCGAGCTGCCGGATTTTCGCGAGTTTGATTATGTGGCCGACGCCATCGATTCGGTTGCGGGCAAGGTGGAGATCATTGTAAGGGCACATCAGGCGGGCATACCGGTCATCAGCGCCATGGGCGCTGGAAATAAGCTCGACCCCGCCGGCTTCGAGGTGGCGGATATTTTCGCAACCAGCGTCTGCCCGCTCGCCCGCGTGATGCGCAAAGAGCTGCGCGCGCGCGGCATACCGGGCTGTAAGGTGGTCTATTCGCGAGAGCAGCCGCGTCGCCCGATGACGACTACTGCGGACGGTCGTCCTGTCCCTGGGAGCCTTGCCTTTGTCACGGCTGCAGCCGGCCTTGTCCTGGCGGGGGAAATCGTGCGCGATTTGGTTGCAAACCACCTTGCGGTATGATATGATAACCAAGATGAAACGGCGACGCCGTAATTCTTTTTGCCGGAGGACGCGGGAATGCCCTTCCTTTGCCCGGATATCCGAAAACAGCATATCACCGACCTTCGCCCTCAGGAGCTTCGCTCGCTGGGGGTGAAGGGGTTGCTGCTTGACGCGGACAATACCCTGACGACGCACAAAAGCGGCATTTTGGCCGAGGGGGTGGCTGCCTGGCTGCGCGAGATGCGAGACGAGGGTTTTGCCATGTCGCTTGCATCCAATGCTAAAATCGAGCGTATCGCCCCTTTTGCCAAGTCGCTTGGCCTGCCCTGCGAGGGAATGTGCTGTAAGCCGCTTCCGGCAGGGCTGCTGCGTGCGAGCGGGCGGATGGGGATTGCGCCGGATGCTCTTGCTTTGGTGGGGGATCAGGTCTTTACCGATCTGCTGGCTGGAAAAGCCGCCGGGATGAAAACCGTGCTGGTATGCCCCTGGCAAAGGGAAACGGGCCGCGCTTTTCGTTTTAAGAGGACTTTGGAGCGGCCTTTTTTATGGTATATTACCAAACGCGTCGGTCCGCCGACGGGGAGAGACAGTCGTGGGGAATGCCACCAAAGCGGCGGCGAATAAGGTTGCATGCATCCGGAAAGGAGTTTTCAAATGGGAGCGTTGTTTGGACCGGCCGGTAACTCGGACAGCTTTGCTCAAATGGGGTACAAAGGAAGCCTGGATGTGCCCGAATACGTGGAGAGGATGGGGCTCGACGCCTTCGAGTACCAGTGTGGCAGAGGGGTCAATATCGGGGAAGATAAGGCAAGACAGCTCGGCGCTCTGGCGCATGAGAAGGGCATCGTGCTCTCGGTTCATGCCCCCTATTATATT
The DNA here is from genome assembly GCA_965145485.1 of uncultured Eubacteriales bacterium. GTDB lineage: Bacteria > Bacillota > Clostridia > Oscillospirales > Acutalibacteraceae > CABQCM01. Next base: position 65,425 of record CBCTCU010000001.1, read on the forward strand.
AGTCTGGCTTCAAAGGAAGAGGCAAAGAGGGACAATTCCATCCGCTATATTCTCGAGAGCGCGCGGGCAGTTCATGCCATGGGGGGCGATCGTATCGTCGTGCACCCCGGCGGACTGGGAGGGCTTTCGCGCGAGCAGGCGACCGACCTGGCGGGCGAGACGCTCAAAAGGGCGCTCGAGCAGTTGGATAGCGAGGGGCTGTCCATGATCCGCGTCTGCCCCGAGACCATGGGCAAGATCAATCAGCTCGGCAACCTAGACGAGGTGCTGACCCTCTGCTCGCTCGACGAGCGCATGCTTCCCTGCGTCGATTTTGGCCATCTCAACGCCCGCACCCACGGCGGTTTGGACAGTGCGGAGGCTTTCGGCGCGGTCTTTGATGCGGTCCGCAACCGTCTGGGAGAGTCCCGGATGAGGGAATTTCACGTCCATTTTTCCAAGATCGCCTATACCGACGGCGGAGAGAAAATGCATCTGACCTTTGAGGATGAGACGTACGGCCCGGATTATGAGCCCATGCTCGAGTGGACGGCCCGCCTCGGCTGCTCGCCGGTCGTCATCTGCGAATCGGCCGGTACCCAGGCGGAGGATGCCGCCGCTATGAAGAAATACTACCGATCGCTTGTGTACGCGGACGAATAGGACCTATCGCATGTTTTCTCATTTGTATTTTTGTCGGTATGGAAAGCCGGTATGAATGAAAAACCGGCTTTCGGGGTGTCCGGCTGGCCCGGCATTTTTGTTTGCCGGTAAAAAATGCTTGACCTGGCGGCAATTGTGTGGTATATTAAATGTACCTCTTCACGGGTCTTTTTTTTTGCACCCATTTTTCTGTATGGAATAGGGCGCGGGCTTGGCTGTTGAGGGAGGAAACGAAAATATTCCGGTAAACCAGGAGGTGCCATCATGAGAGTCAAAATCACATTGGCATGTACGGAGTGCAAGCAGCGTAACTACGACACGGTCAAAAACAAGAAAAACGACCCCGACCGTCTGGAAATGAACAAGTACTGCCGCTTCTGCCGTAAACACACTCTTCACAGAGAAACCAAGTAAGGGGTGTAGAAATGAAAATCGCGAGAATTTGCTTACGGGTCCTTACAGTGCTGTTGGCCGCCGCTTCTCTGCTGATGTTTTTCTTCACCTTTGCCGAGATCCGTTTTTCGGGCTCTGACATCGTGCTCGGCGCCTCGGGTGCGGAGATGGCTTTTGGCGCCGACGTGACCTCACGGGTGCCTGAGCTGGAGGCGGGTGTGACCGCCAGCCTGTATAAGTCGTCTTGGTTTACCATTGGATTGATCTGGGCGGCTCTGACCACCTTGATCGCCGCGCTGGGCTTTAAATTTAAGAAAGCCTTGAAAGCCGTTCCGGTGTTTTCCCTGCTCGGCGGTATTCTGATGCTGGTCCTTGTGCTGGGGAAGGGCGCGACCTATGTCGACGTCGGCAACCTCAACAGCCTGCTGACCATCGAGAGCATTTCGATGAGCCTGTATGCGGTGTTAAGCTGCGTGCTGTCCTTTGCGTCGGTGCTTTCGGGCGTCGGCCAGATTCTGATCAACGACCGCATCGAGGTGCTCGAGTCCAAGGGCGCCAAGATCGGTATCCCCAAACGCATCGCCCGCTTCTTCCGCGACTACAAGGGCGAGATCAAAAAGATCGTCTGGCCCACCGGCAAGTCGGTGCTGCGCAATACGCTGGTCGTGCTGGTGATGTGCATCATTGTCGGCGCCTTTATCTGGTTGCTTGACTGGGGGCTTTCTTCTTTGCTCCAGCTTATCCTCAACTCGGCGGCGTAAAACTATCTGAAACGTGGGGAGAGGGTAACGTGTCTGACGCGAAATGGTATGTGATACACACCTATTCAGGATATGAGAATAAGGTTGCCAGCAACCTCGAGAAGATGGTGGAAAACCGCGGCATGCAGGACCTGATTTATGATATCAAGGTCCCTACCGAAACGGTGGTCGAGGTCAAGGACAACAAAAAGCGGGAAGTTGAGCGCAAAATCTTTCCTGGATATGTTTTTATTAAAATGATCGTTACCGATGACTCTTGGTATGTTGTCCGCAACACGCACGGATGTACCGGCTTTGTCGGGCCCGCCTCCAAACCGGTGCCCCTGACTGAAAAGGAAGTGGAGCGCTTCGGGGTGGAGACCCGCACGGTTGAGGTCAACTACGAGGTAGGGGATAACGTCAAGATCGTCGACGGGCCGCTTTCGGGCTTTATGGGTATTGTCGACGAGTTGGACACTGCGCGCGATTTCGTGCGGGTTACGATTTCCATGTTCGGCCGCGAAACGCCGGTCGAGCTGGAGCTCGATCAGGTCGAACTGGTCGAGTAGGTTGGTAATTTGCGGCTTGGCCGCTGATTATAGGGGCGTGAAAGCGTCCCTTGTGGGAGGATGCGCGGGATGTCGCGCTCCGAAATTCACCACGTTATTATGGAGGTGCAAACTAATGGCTCAAAAGGTTACGGGCTACATCAAACTCCAAATTCCCGCAGGCAAGGCCACTCCGGCTCCGCCCGTGGGTCCGGCGCTCGGTCAGCATGGTGTGAACATCATGGCTTTCACCAAAGAATTCAACGAGCGCACGAAGAACGATGTGGGACTGGTTATCCCGGTCGTTATCACGGTTTATGCCGATCATTCGTTTACGTTTGTCACCAAGACGCCGCCGGCGGCCGTGCTGCTGAAAAAGGCTTGCGGCATCGAAAAGGCGTCAGGCGTACCCAACAAGACGAAGGTTGCTACGATTACCGGCGAGCAGATCAGAAAGATTGCGGAACAGAAGATGCCCGATCTCAATGCGGCCTCGGTCGAAGCGGCGATGCGTATGATCGCCGGCACGGCCCGCAGCATGGGTATCACGGTTACCGATTGATTGTTCCCGGGTGGGAGGAAAATTCCGATTGACCACTCTGTAGGGAGGTATAATGATGAAACATGGTAAAAAATACGTCGACAGCCTGAAACTGGTCGATCGTACCAAGCTCTACGATACCGAAGAGGCGATGGACCTCGTGGTAAAGACCAAAACCGCTAAATTTGATGAAACGGTTGAGGTTCACGTCCGTTTGGGCGTTGACTCCCGTCATGCCGACCAGCAGGTTCGCGGCGCGGTCGTGCTGCCCAATGGCACGGGCAAAAAGGTCCGTGTGATGGTGTTCGCCAAAGGGGACAACGTCAAGGCGGCCGAAGAGGCTGGCGCAGATTTTGTTGGCGCCGACGAATATGTGCAGAAGATTCAGAACGAAGGCTGGATGGATTTCGACGTGGTCATCGCCACCCCCGACATGATGGGCGTGGTGGGCCGTTTGGGTAAGGTGCTTGGTCCGCGCGGCCTGATGCCCAACCCCAAGGCCGGCACTGTGACCCCCGACGTGGCCAAGGCGGTAGCCGAGGCCAAGGCCGGTAAGATCGAGTACCGCCTTGATAAGACCAATATTATCCATTGCCCGATTGGCAAGGTCTCCTTTGGCCCACAAAAGCTGATGGAGAATTTTGACGCTCTCATGAGCGCGATCGCCAAGGCCAAGCCGGCGGCGGCCAAGGGGCAGTATATCCGCTCGTGCGCCATTGCGGCGACCATGGGCCCCGGTATCCGTGTCAACGCGGTTAAATACGGCGGCTAAATTAGTAATAAATAGGGCGCGGCGGGTGTTGGCTTGCCGCGCCTAGTTTTTGCGGCTTGTGCAAGACGCGATCCCTGATTTGATGAAAAAAGCGTTCCTTTTCTAGAGGCGAGCGCAAGGGATTACGTGCGCCGAATCTTTTGCCGCTGGCATCACGCAGCCCAGAGCCAACGTAACTGGATGAGGCTTTCTATGAAAAAGTCGATCCAATTTTTTGATGGACTCTCTTGACATACCGCCACTAGTGTGGTATATTGATAAAGCTGTTTTGATCCAAAGACAGCAGGTGCTACTATTTAGCGCAAAGGTTTGTAACCGCCTGCCGAGGAGAGAAAGCAACAATTTGTGATGCGCTTTGCCGCATCCGTTTGGTTGTGGATTCGCCCTCCTCGTCACAGCGGGGAGGGCTTTTTGTTATATAACTTTGGGAGGTGAAAACGAAATGCCCAGTGCTGCTGTTTTAGAGCAGAAAAAGCAGATTGTTGCCGATTTGGTTGGCAAGCTGCAAAATGCGGTGACCGGTGTGGTGGTTGATTACAAAGGAATCAGCGTTGCCGACGACACGAAACTGCGTAAGGAGCTTCGTGAGGCCGGCGTCGACTATGCCGTCGTCAAAAACACCCTGCTTCGTCTTGCCACTGCCCAGACTGGTCTGGAGGGGCTTGATCCCGTCTTGGAAGGGACGACCGCTCTGGCTGTGAGCGACACCGATTATGTCGCTGCGGCGCGCATTCTCTGCGACTATGCATCTCAAAACGATAATTTCAAGATCAAGGCAGGCTTCGTCGAGGGCGAGGTTCTCGACGTTAAGGGGATCGAGGCGCTTGCCAAGCTGCCCTCGCGCGAGGTGCTCATTGCCCAGACGCTTGGCGGGCTCAACGCTCCGATTACCGGCTTTGTCGGTGTGCTCAACGCAAATCTACGCAATCTGGTCTATGCGCTTAACGCCATTGCCCAGAAGCAAGGTGCCTAAGGCGCATAACATGATCGTTCTATCTATGCCTGTGTAGGCAGGGCATGGTGGGAAGTTTTCTGCTAAATTCCATCAAAGACAATTATTTTTATTGGAGGTACATCATCATGGCATCGGAAAAAGTTGTTAAGCTGATTGAAGACGTGAAGGCCCTTACCGTTCTGGAGCTCAGCGAGCTGGTCAAGGCTCTCGAGGAAGAGTTCGGCGTTTCCGCCGCTGCTCCTGTGGCGGTTGCCGCTGCTCCCGCTGCTGGCGCTGCTGCTCCTGCTGCTGAAGAGAAGAGCGAGTTCGACGTCGTTCTGGCCGAGGTTGGCGCGGAGAAGATCAAGGTTATCAAGGCTGTCCGCGAGGTTACCGGTCTGGGTCTGGCTGACGCCAAGGCTCTGGTTGACGGCGCTCCCAAGACCGTGAAGGAGGCCGTAGCCAAGGAAGAGGCCGAAGAGATCAAGAAGAAGATCGAAGAGGCCGGCGCTAAGGTTGAGCTGAAGTAAGTTGGTTTGACCACGCGCGACGCTGCGCGTTGTAGATCGTTGGGGGCTTGCTGTCCGCCAAAGGCGGGCGGCAGGCCCTTTGTGTTATCCGAGATTTTGGGCCTTCTCTGCATCATTGGTTGTCCGCGATTTCAAGGACAAGACGGCTTCCAGCCGGCGCCGGGATTCCACACCGGCTGGCGTGGCCCTTCAGGGTGTGGATTTCCGCTTCTGTCTTGCTCCAGTTGATCTGATGCAATTCGGCCGCGAAAGGCCTGGCGCTACGATTTATTGGCCCCTGGCTTGGAGAGAGTATGGCTGCGATAACAAAATGGGATGGGTCTTTTAGCTGGGGGCGCCGATGAGGTTCTTTCAGCAATCTGTTTGTAAAATTCTTAGAAAGCCTATTGACTTCTCCTCACGGTTTCTTTATACTATGCAGTGCCGGAATCAACGATAGGGTCTGCCATAGAGCGCAATCGTGCCTTTCCCTTATTCGCAGTATTGCCCGTTGGGAGCTCAAGTCGGTTTTGGACGGTCGCCTGGAAAGCAAAAGGGCAGTTCTTCCACCCCGGAAGGTCTGCCCTATCTTCATAGATTGCAGCCGCGCGGCTAGAAAAGATTCGCAGAGAAAGGGTGAAACGCTGACCTGTGCGCGGCATGTCAGTGACGACACGTGAAACGATTTATTTTATCCATCAAAAAGCAGCCTCCCGGGCGGTTGATCGTAACCGGGTTTGCCCTGGTTATTTTGCTGGGGACGGCGCTTCTCCTGCTGCCTGTTTCGGTCAAAGACGGCGCCTATGTCAGCTTTGTCGACGCCCTGTTTACCTCCACCAGCGCGGTGTGCGTCACCGGCTTGATCGCCATTGATGTTGCCGACCATTTCACTGCCTTTGGGCAGACGGTGGTTGCGGCGCTCATCCAAATCGGCGGGCTGGGTGTGACGTCGCTCGGCGTGGGGTTGATCCTTGCCGCCAGGAAGCGCGTGGGCATCAAGGGGCGCGTTTTGGTCAAGGAATCCTGGAACGTCGACAATTTTAAGGGATCGGTCCGGCTGGTCAAGTCGGTGCTGTTGATGACCTTGTGCTTTGAGCTGGTGGGAATGGCCCTCAGCTTTATTGTGTTCATTCAGGATTTCCCGCTGCCGAAGGCCCTTGGGGTCAGCGCTTTTCACTCCATCGCGGCTTTTAACAATTCCGGCTTTGACATATTGGGCGGATTGAGAAACCTGATACCCTATCAAGACGACGTTTTGCTCAACCTTACGACCTGTGGGCTGATCATCTTTGGCGGTTTGGGCTTTCTTGTTATTCTGGACGTTGTAAAAAAGCGCTCTTTTCGCAAGCTCACCCTGCATTCCAAGGTTGTCTTGACCACCACCCTGGTTCTGCTGGTGGTAGGGACGTTACTGCTCAAAGCCACCGAAGAGGTTTCCTGGCTCGGCGCATTTTTTCAGAGCGTATCGGCTAGAACGGCGGGATTTTCTACCTATCCCATCGGCCAATTCACCAATGCCGGCCTGTTTACTCTGATTGTTTTGATGTTCATCGGCGCTTCACCCGGATCGACGGGCGGCGGTATCAAAACCAGTACCTTTTTCGTGCTGATGCAGCAGGTGCGAAGCCTGTTTAATAAAAAACATGTCGGCGCCTTTCGCCGCAGCATTTCGGAAGAGGTGGTTTCTAAGGCATTTATCATTTCGCTGTTATCGGTGCTGCTGGTATGCATCGGCACTTTTCTGCTTTGCATCCTCGAGCCCGATTGCAGCTTTGTTCAATTGCTGTTTGAAGAGGTGTCGGCGTTTGGCACGGTCGGTTTGTCCACCGGCATTACCCCCTCTTTGCGCGACGCCAGTAAGCTGGTTTTGATATTCACCATGTTTGCCGGCAGGGTAGGTACCTTTACGTTGCTGTCGATCTGGATTGACCGCCCCGCCCCCAACGCCCATTATACCGAAGAGTCCATTACGATTGGATAACAAATAGGAGGAAGCATCATGAAACGCAGGGATAACTCGGCAACCTTTGGAGTGATCGGATTGGGCCGGTTTGGCTCCGCTCTGGTAGAGTGCCTTTCCAAGGCGGATAAGGAAGTCATCGCCATCGACAAGGACGAATCCAGGGTCAAAGAGGCGCGCCGGTTTACCGATTTTGCCATGGTCGTCGAGTCGTTGGATCAGGATTCGCTCGAAGAGGTCGGCATGCAAAATTGCGATACCGTGGTCATTTGCATCGGCGAGCAGATGGACATCAGTATCTTGACGACCATGACGGTGTTAAAACTCAACGTACCCAATGTGATTGCAAAAGCCAACAGCGTCATCCACGGCGAAGTGCTCAAGCAGTTGGGCGCACGGGTGGTATATCCCGAAAGGGACATGGCCGTCCGCCTCGGCAAGGGATTGATTTACAATAGTTTCCTCGACTTTGTCACGTTAGAGGGCGATGCCGAGGTACGCAGGATTCAAGTTACCGACCAACTGATCGGCATTACCATTCGTGAGGCTGATACCCGGCAAAAATACAATCTAAATATTATTGCAATTGAGCACAACCACCAGACCGATGTGGACTTTCCCTCAGAATACCGTTTCCAAGAAGGGGACGTGATCTGTGTAATCGGGCAGACGCCAAATATCGAGCGGTTTGAAAACGATATTCAGTGATTCGATCCAAATAGGGGTAAGGAGCTTTCAGACAGCGTACCTCCGTTGCGAAGGCATCCACACTGCCCAACCGTGTGCGAAGGGAGTGGAGCAATGCAGCTGCGTGAAAAACTTCAACGCGTTTTGCCGAAAGTGCAAAAGCCGGGAAGATACATTGGGGGGGAGCTCAATTCGGTCATCAAGGACCCCGCCGAGGTGGATATCCGTTTTGCCTTCTGTTTCCCGGACACCTACGAGATCGGCATGTCCCATCTGGGCATGAAAATTCTCTATGGCCTGCTTAACAGCCTGGACTATGTCTGGTGCGAGCGGGTGTTCGCCCCCTGGACCGATATGGAGGAGCGCATGCGCGAGTTCTCCATCCCTCTGTTCGGGCTTGAGAGCCGCGACCCCATTGCCGGATTTGACTTTATCGGCTTTACCATGCAGTATGAGCTTAGCTATACCAATGTGCTGTACATGCTCGATCTCGCCGGGGTTCCCCTTGCATCAAAGGAGCGGGGGGAGGGCGACCCGATCGTGATCCTCGGCGGCCCGTGCGTCTGCAACCCCGAGCCGCTGGCGGATTTTGCCGACCTTGTCTCTCTGGGCGAGGGGGAGGAGGTGCTGCCCGAGGTCATGGAGCTTTACCGCGCCTGTAAAAAGGAGGGGCGCTCCCGGGCCGAGTTCCTCCGCCGCTGCGCCGACATCCCGGGGATGTATGTGCCGGCTTTTTACGACGTGGCCTATCGCGACGACGGCACGATCTCGTCGGTGACGCCGCGCGAGGGGGCGCCCGCCGTCGTGCAAAAGCGGATCGTGCGGGATCTAAATTCCATTTACTACCCCGAAACCTTTGTGGTGCCCTATCTCGATGTGGTGCACGACCGGGCCGTGCAGGAAATTTTCCGCGGATGCATCCGCGGCTGCCGGTTTTGCCAGGCCGGGTTTATCTACCGGCCGGTGCGGGCAAAGTCGGCGGATGTGGCCAACCGGCAGGCCAGGTCGCTGTGCGACACCACCGGTTACGACGAGGTGTCCCTATGCTCGCTGAGCACGAGCGATTACCGGCAGCTCAACCAGCTGCTGGAGCAGATGCTTGCCTGGACCGACGGCGACCATGTGAACATATCGCTGCCCTCGCTGCGCATCGACAATTTTTCCAAAGAGCTTTTGCAAAAAATACATAGCGTGCGCAAAAGCGGGCTGACCTTTGCTCCCGAAGCCGGAACTCAGCGCATGCGGGATGTGATTAACAAAAACGTCACCGAGGAGGAAATCCTTGGTACCAGCCGGGTCGCTTTCGCGGGGGGGAATACCTCGGTCAAGCTCTATTTCATGCTGGGGCTGCCGACCGAGACGCTCGACGACGTCGCCGGTATCGCCCGGCTGGCGCAGAAGGTGGTGGATACCTTTTATGCCCTGCCCGAGCGTCCCAAGGGCAAGGGGGTCAACGTGTCCATCAGTGTGGCCACCTTTGTGCCCAAGCCCTTTACCCCCTTTCAATGGGAGCCCCAGGACGATATCGACACCATCGAGCAAAAGCAGGCCCACCTGGTCTCGCAGGTCAAAACGCGCAAGATCAGCGTCAGTTGGCACGATTCGGACGTCAGCTTCCTCGAGGGTGTGTTCGCACGGGGGGATCGCCGGCTGGGCGCGGTGCTTCGCGCCGCCTATGAAGCGGGCTGTTATTTTGACAGCTGGAGCGAGCGTTTTTCGCTTGAGTGCTGGATGGAGGCTTTCGCCCAATGCGGGATCGACCCTGCCTTTTACAACCAGCGCAGGCGAAGCTACGACGAGGTGCTGCCGTGGGATCACCTCGACTACGGCATTCGCAAGGAGTTTTTGGTGCGCGAGAGCGAGCGGGCCCGTTTGGGCGTTACGACCCAAAACTGCTTTGAGCAGTGCGCCGGCTGCGGTGCGGACCGGCTGGACAAGGAGGCGTGCCATGGTTGACCTGCGTCTGTGGTTTCAAAAGCGGGCCGACGCCCGCTATATTTCCCATCTCGATTTGAGCCGGTGCATGCAGCGGGCGCTCAAGCGCTCCGGGCTGCCGGTTTGGTACACCGAGGGGTTTCATCCCCATGCCTACGTTACCTTTGCCCTCCCTTTGTCGTTGGGGCAGGAAAGCCTGTGCGAGATCATGGATTTCCGCCTGTCGCAGGAGCGGTCGATGGAGGAGGTGCTCTCCGCCCTCTCCAGGGCTTTGCCGCCCGATCTTCCGGCGGTGCGGTGCGCCCCTCCAGTGAAAAAAACGAAAGAGATTGCCAGCGCGGCTTACGCTGTGATTTTTCCGGGATACGCCGCCAGCCTTGAGCGACTTGCGGAGTTTGTGCGGTTGCCGTCGGTCTTGGTAACCAAAAAAGGGAAAAAAGGAGGGGAGAAAGAAGTGGACGTCGCCCCCTATCTCTCTACGGCGGCCTGCCGTGTAGAGGGGGACGATCTTCTGCTGAATACCGTCCTGCCGGCCGGCAGCGATCAAACGGTGAATCCATCCCTCATTGTCGGCGCTTTGGAGAAAGCGTGGGGGGAGGACACCGGAAGCCGCATTGTCCGTCTGTCCGTTCTGGACAAAGACGGGCGGGATTTTTGCTAGACAACCCTTTTTCGGGAACGGTTTCCCGTCATTTGAAAGGAGGCAGACACCATGAAAATCAAAACCTATCTTGCCAGCGAATGCGGGGCAAAGCTCGACAGCAATGTCATTTCCGGCGGCGGCACCGACGATACCGCGGCCATCCAGGCGATTCTTGACCGCGCCAGGGATTCGGCCGAGGGGGTGCGGCTGATTGTCGACGGCGCCGCCCTTATACGGGGGCTTACGGTTTATTCCAACACCACCATCGAGTGCTTGAGCGCATCGTGCGGATTTTATCTGATGGATCAGTCCAACTGCGCGCTCGTTTCCAACGGCAACCAGCGGCGCAAGGGGGAGATTGTGGACGAGAATATCTGCCTGATCGGCGGAACCTACAACCAGAATTGCCCCAATCAGGTGCACGACATCCCCAGAGATGATCTCAGCGGGTTTTACAAGAATTTCGATATCCCCGGTATGGCCCCCTCCACCGATCTGGTTGTGGCTATGTTTTTTGTCGGCGTGCGCGGTTTGACTTTGCGGGATCTGGTCATCCGGGATCAGCGCACCTATGCCGCCGCTTTGAGCAACTGGGAGCATGTCCGGGTGGAGAATGTTGAGATTCAGTTGCCCAACCGGGTGCATGCGCAGAATCAGGACGGTTTTCATTTCTTTGGGCCGGGCCGCTTCCTGGATGTGCGCAACGTCAGCGGACGTACCAGCGATGACTTTATCGCCCTGGCCCCCGACGAGCTGGACGGGGAGTCGGCCATCACCGACGTGTCGATCGATGGGGTGCACCTGGACGACGCCGATCAGGCGATTCGTATGCTGTGCCATAAAAACGGGGTGCTCGACCGGGTGGTCATCAGGAATGTGACCGGCACCTACCGCTCCTTTGGCTTCTTCATCAATCCCTTTTTCCCCAGCGGGGTAGGGGAGGGCTGCGGCTACCGAAATATCGTCATCGACACGGTCGACCTGCGCTCCAATGGGTTGGATTACGACTACACGCCGCCCTTCCTGTTCCGTGTGGGCGGGCGGGTTGACAGCCTGGTTTTGCGCAACATCACCCACTACTGCCCGGGAGACGACCGGCCGGTGCTGGACGTCGGCCTTCAGTATTATCAGGATACGGTGGAGGTTCGGCCGGGCAATGAGACGAGGGTGATGAATCTGGTGCTCGACGGCCTCAACGTCATCCGAAAGGCGGATTCGGCCTGCGGCGATCTGGTCGTTGCACGCCGCTGCAAAGTGCAAAACCTGCTGCTGCGCAATATCAATGTGGTCGACCAGGCCGGGCCGCGCGGCGCTTTGGTGCGGCTGGAGCAGGGCGCCGAGGTCGCGCGCCTGCGGATCGACGAAGTGGATGGCGGCGGATTGGAGACCCTGCTTCGCAACGAGGGAGGCCAGGCGGAGACCGTCCTGCTGCCCAACGGCTAGGCCGTGCGCATGCCTCGCGCATCGGTATACAATGGCGAAGCACAGCTTCAAGACAGGCCCGGTTTGTCCCATCGGGCCGCGGCTCTGTCTCCCGCGGATGCCGGGGATGGCCGGCGGCTTTAAAATAGGGCTTGCAAAACGCGGATAAATGTGGTACTATATGAAAGCATTTAATGTTCCGCCGGCCCCCCGGCGAGGTAAGTGCCGGCCCAATCGGGCCAGACATGATACTGGGCAGTCCGCTGCCGCAAGGTACGAATGCCTGTAAATAACAGGAGGATGTTGTATGGATGCAGTCAAAGCTTTGAGCGCGGGCCAGATCCGCGAGGATGCTCCCGCGGTCGTCATCGGCGATACCGTGCGGGTGCATGTGAAAATCCGCGAGGGTGACCGCGAGAGGATTCAGGTCTTTGAGGGTACGATCATCGCCCGCAGCGGCAGCGGTATTTCCGAGACCTTTACGGTGCGCCGCGTGTCGTATGGCGTGGGCGTCGAGCGTGTTTTCCCGGTGCATTCGCCCAACGTGGCCAAGGTTGAGACGGTGCGCAAGGGCCGTGTCCGCCGCAGCAAGCTCTACTACCTGCGCGACCGTGTGGGTAAGGCGGCCAAAGTCAAAGAGCAGCACAGATAACACACCGGAAAAGGGGCATGGGATGTCCCTTTTTCTGTATACAAAATCTTTTTAGAAATCAGGTGCGGTCGATGAGCCGGGATACAAAAAGCATAAGCGGGGCGAAGCTGCCGCGGTACGTTGGGGAAATGGTCGACTGGCTGGACGCCATGGTGGTCACCATCTTCTGCATCGTGCTGATCTTTACCTTTGCTTTCCGCATGGTGGGGGTGGAGGGTACTTCCATGCTGCAAACCCTGCAAAACGGCGACAAGGTGGTGCTGTCCAATCTGTTTTACACCCCGGCGAAGGGGGACATTGTGGTCATCTCCAGAACCAACCAGCAATTCCAGAATGGCGATACCCCCGAGCCGCTGATCAAGCGCATTATCGCGCTGGCAGGGGATACGGTCGATTTGCGCGACGGTCTGGTTTACGTCAACGACGAGCCCATCGACGAGCCCTATCTTGAGGATGGCACCCTGACTGAGCCGCGCAGCTTCAATGGAATTACGTTCCCGGTTGAGGTCCCAGAGGGACATGCTTTCGTGCTGGGGGATAATCGTGAGGTTTCCAAAGACAGTCGCAGCGCCGATGTGGGTATGGTCGATACTCACTATATTTTGGGCAAGGCTGTGTTACGGGTGTGGCCCTTCTCCTCGTTTGAGGTGATCCGGCATGGATGAGCCGGTCAGCATTCAGTGGTTCCCGGGGCACATGGCAAAAACCCGGCGGCTGATCGCAGAAAGCTTAAAATTAGTGGACGCTGTCGCTGAAATTATTGACGCTAGAATACCCGTCAGCAGCCGTAACCCGGAGCTGGCGGGCATTGTTGCGCAAAAGCCTAGGCTGATTTTAATGAATAAGGCCGACGCCGCCGACCCAGCCGCCACCCAGCGATGGCTGGCGGCCTACCGGGCCGAGGGGGTTCCAGCGCTTGCGGTCGACTGCCGTTCGGGCCGCGGGCTGTCGGGTTTTTTGCCCCTGGTGCGTGAGCTGCTCCGCCCCCGTTTGGATCAGCTCAAAGCCAAGGGAATGGCCGGCCGGCCGCTGCGGATCATGGTGGTTGGCATTCCCAACGCGGGCAAATCCTCTTTTATCAACCGTATGGCCGGCGCCAGCCGCGCCAAAGTGGCGGACCGGCCGGGTGTGACCCGTGGCAACCAGTGGGTGAGCGCCGGCAAGGGGGTCGAGCTGCTGGATACGGCCGGGGTGCTTTGGCCGAAATTTGACGATCCCCTGGTGGGGGAGCATCTTGCCTTTACCGGCGCGGTGAAGGATGTGGTCATGGATGTGGAGCTGCTTGCCGCCCGCCTGCTGGTTTTGCTGGCCGGGCAGTACCCTGAAAGCCTGCTTGCGCGCTACAAGGTGGATGTGGCGGCCCTGGCAGCAACGGGGGATAGCGGCACCGCCGACTCCGGGGCGCAGGACACGCAGCCGGTGGTGCCCGAGGGTGCTGCCCTGCTGGAGGAGGTGGGCCGGCGGCGTGGGATGCTGCTGCCAGGCGGGGTGATCGATACCGAGCGCGCCGCCGTCATGGTGCTCGATGAGTTCCGTGGGGGGCTGCTCGGCCGTTTTACCCTGGAGCTACCGCCGGGGCCTGTAACCGGGGCCGGGCAGGAGAAAAACGCCCCGTCTTCCGGCGCGCCGCCGCGTTAACGTCCCTTGCAGGATAGGGCCGAATGAGAATCGTGATTGGGAAAGGCTGGTGGGCCGATGGTCTCGCTGGAATATGAGGATCGCGCCCGGCTCGATGGCTATCGCTATGTTTGCGGGGTGGACGAGGCGGGCCGGGGGCCGTTGGCCGGCCCGGTCTGCGCGGCCGCAGTCATTTTACCACAGGGCTGCGTGATCGGGGGGCTGGACGACTCCAAAAAGCTGACCGAGAAAAAGAGGGACGCGCTGTATGACGTGATTCGAGAGCGGGCGCTGGCCTATGGTGTGGGTATGGCGAGCGAGGGGGAGATCGATCAGCTCAACATCCTCAACGCGACCTTTCTGGCTATGAAGCGGGCGGTCGACGCCTTGTCCCCGGCGGCGGATTACGCCCTGGTGGACGGCAACCGCATACCGACCACCCTTGCCATCCCCTCCCTTTGCCTTGTCAAAGGGGATGGGATATCCGCCTCCATCGCCGCCGCCTCGGTGCTGGCCAAGGTAACACGGGACCGCTATATGCTCGAGTTAGACCGGCAGTACCCGCAATATCAGTTTGCGAGACACAAGGGATATCCCACGGCGCTGCATCGCTCTCTGGTCGTGCAATACGGCCCTTCGCCGGTGCACCGCCAGAGCTTCCTGTCGAAAATCCTTCCAACCGGCAAGGGGGATACGGGGGCATGAGCAGCCGGTCGCAGGGGCAGCTCGGCGAGCTGGAGGCGGCTAGGTACCTGCGCTCGATCGGGTACGAGATCGTGGCGGCCAACTATCGCTGCCGGTTCGGCGAAATTGATATCATCGCCCTCGACGGGAAGACCACCGTTTTTGTCGAGGTCAAAACCCGCAGTCCGGATGCTTTGGTACGCCCCCTCGAGGCAGTGACCCGCCAAAAGCAGCAGCGGCTGTGCAAAGCGGCGCTGCATTACCTCGCGCAGCACAAAGGCTGTGAGACCCTCCGCTTTGACGTTGTCGAGGTGACGGCCGGCGGTTCTTTTCCCGCGCCCGCGCGCATACATCATATTAAGCATGCGTTTGAAGCGGGGGAGAATGGTGCGTTTTTTTGATTTGCACTGCGATACTGTGGTGGAATGCTTTGAGCAGCGGTGTTCCTTATACGAGAATTCTTTGGCCGTGTCGGTTTCCCGGATCGCCGGCTTTGAGGCCAGCGCCCACTGTTTTGCGCTGTGGGTTGCCGATGGCACCGACGACCGGCAGGCCCTGGCCAAAGTCAAGCGCCTGGCCGGGTATTTTAGGGAGCAGATGACAGTCTGCTACCCCCTGCTGCGGCAGGGCAATTTTCCGCTGGTAGGGGGGATGGGCCGGCACACCGCCTTTCTGACGGTGGAAAACGGGGCCGCTCTGGGGGGCGATATCGGGACGATCGGGGCCCTTCGCGCGGCGGGCGCGGTGATGCTGACCTTGTGCTGGAATGGGGAAAACCGTCTGGCCGGGGGATGCGAATCCCGTGGGCGCCTCACATCCTTTGGCCGCACGGCCATCGCGGAAATGGAGCGGGTAGGGATGCTGGTCGACGTGTCCCACCTCAACGATGCGAGCTTCTACGAGGTGGCGGCCTGCGCCAATGAGCCGCTGGTGGCCTCCCACTCCAATGCGCGGTCGGTGTGCCGGCATCCGCGCAACCTGACCGACGCCCAGCTGAAGCTCATCGCCGATAGCGGCGGGCTGGTGGGATTGACGCTGTACGACGAATTTATCCGTTCGGGCGGTGGCGCGACGATGGAGGATCTGTACCGTCATGTCGATTATATGCTTTCGCTGGGGCTGGAGGATCATTTGGCCGTCGGCACGGATTTTGACGGCGGCCCTACCCTGGGATGTATCTCCGATATCGGCGGTATCGCCGGGTGGTTTGAGAATTTGGTCGCCAGGGGGATCCCCGCCGCGGTTTGTGACAAGATATTTTACCGCAACGCAAAAGACTTTTTCACAGGACGTTTAAGGAGGAAAATTCCATGAATTACCAGAGCACACGCGACAGTAAGGTGTCCATCTCGTCCGCCGAGGCGATTGCCCACGGCATTTCGTCCGACGGGGGGCTGTTTGTCCCAGAGAGTTTTCCGGCGGTTACCATGGAGTGGATCGGCAAGTTGGCGGCTCTGGATTATATCGGCAGGGCGCAGGCCGTGCTTTCGCTGTTTTTGACCGATTACACGCCGCAGGAGCTGTCGGCCTGCGTGACCGGCGCATACAAGGGGAGCTTTGAAGAGGATGATCCTGCCCCGCTCAGGCCGTTATCCGATACCGTCAGCATGTTGGAGCTCTGGCACGGTCCGACCTGCGCGTTCAAGGACATGGCGTTGCAGCTTCTCCCCCATTTGCTCACCCGTGCCGCTGCCAAAACGGGCGGCGCGTCCACAACGGTGATCCTGGTTGCGACCTCGGGGGATACCGGCAAGGCGGCCCTCGAGGGATTCCAGAATGTGGAGGGCACCAAAATCCTGGTGTTTTATCCGCTTGACGGGGTCAGTGATATGCAAAAGCGGCAGATGACCACACAGGAGGGGGACAATGTTGCTGTTTGCGCCGTCGAGGGGAACTTTGACGATGCCCAGACGGGGGTCAAGCGTATTTTCACCGATTCCGCCATGGCGGCCCGGCTGGCGGCCGGCGATATGTCCTTTTCCAGTGCGAACTCCATCAACTGGGGGCGTTTGGCGCCGCAAATCGTCTATTACATTTCGGCCTATGTCGATTTGGTCAAGAGCGGGCGGATTGCGCTGGGCAATCCCATCAATGTGGTGGTGCCTACCGGCAATTTCGGCAACATTCTTGCCGGCTATTTCGCCAAACGGATGGGGCTGCCCATTTCCCGCTTTGTCTGTGCGTCCAATGCGAACCAGGTCTTGACCGACTTTATCCGCACTGGTGTGTATGACCGCAACCGCGCCTTCCACACCACTCTTTCTCCCTCCATGGACATCCTCATTTCCAGCAACCTCGAGCGGCTGCTGTACGATTTGTCCGGCCGGGACGACCGGATGGTGTGCGGCTGGATGGAGCAGCTCCGCCTCAGCGGCCGGTATGATGTTGGATCGGAAATGAAACAGAAGATACAGGATATTTTTTATGGCGCGACGGTCAATGACGACGAAACCAAGCGTGTAATCCGCCGGGTATTCGAGCAATATCATTACCTTTGCGATACCCATACGGCGGTGGCGCTCGGCGCGTATGAGCAATACCTTGCGCAGACGGGGGACAATACCCCCGCCGTCGTGGTTTCCACTGCCAGCCCCTATAAGTTTGCGCCCAGCGTGCTGTCCGCCCTCGAGCGGGTAGAGCAGGGGCAGGACGATTTTGCTCTGCTTCGCCGGCTCAGCGAGGTCAGCGGTACCGCCATACCGCGCCCCCTGAGCGCGTTGGAGGGGAAGGCCGTCCGTTTCGACGGCTGCTGTGCGCCGGGCGGGATGGAACGTGTGGTCCTCGAAACGCTCGGGCTTGCGTGAGGAATCGACGGGATTACTCTCTGGAACTACCCGCTCTGACGGTGAGAAGTTGCGGACGGAAGCTTTGGCTCAACATCGAGCCGGATGGCATCAGCGACCCAGCCATGGTGCGCTGTCTCGCGAGGGGATCGGCTTCCCGCGCGGGCAGAGAGAATATTGGCGACGCTGGATACGCTGTGGATCCAATGGTGTTATGTTTTCGGCATCCGCAAAGGCGGACAGGCCGTATGGCCTGTCCGCCTTTGCAAAACGGTTGTTATTTATTCGGCTTGAAGGTAGTGCAGGCGGTATCCTGGCAGCTGCAGGCATAGTTGGGCCCCACGCCGATCTCGGTGGCGTTACAGGTGTGCTCATTCGAATGATAAGCGCAGTTTGACACGTCACAGACGATCTTTACCGATTTGCAGTCCTGAGTATTCTGGTTCATTGTGATTTCCCACCTTTCGTTTTGGTCTGTCGATAGTATTCCCCGGTATGGGATGTTGATATGCGTTGCATTTAAAGGAAAGGCTGTGCGTTATGTCTCTGTTTGCCATTGCGGACGTCCACCTGTCTTTGGGGGCGGACAAGCCGATGGATGTTTTCCCGGGCTGGGCCGACTATGCCGCCCGGCTCGAGCGGCATTGGCGGGAGCTTGTCGATCTGGAGGATACGGTGGTCATTGCGGGGGATATTTCCTGGGCCATGAAGTTGGAGGAAAGCCGGGCGGATTTTGCATTTTTGCACGCTCTGCCGGGGCGCAAGCTGATTTTCAAGGGCAACCATGACCTTTGGTGGACGACTCTGCGCAAGATGGAGGCGTTTATCGCCCAAAACGGGTTCGATTCGATCTCTTTTGTGCACAACAACGCCACCCTTGCCGACGGGATCGCGGTCTGCGGTACCCGCGGGTGGTTTTTTGACGATCCGCTCAGCGATCACAAGGTCGTGCTGCGGGAGGCGGGCCGGCTGGAGCGCTCGATCGAGGCGGCCGAGCGGCTTGGGGGGGAAGTGGTGGCTTTTTTGCATTATCCCCCGGTTTACGGCGGGCAGCGATGCGATGAGATCATGGAGGTGCTGCACCGCCACAGCGTCCGGCGCTGCTTTTACGGGCACATCCACGGCGCGGGCCGGCGGCTTGCTCAACAGGGCATGGTCGAGGGGATTGAAATGCGCCTGATCGCCTGCGACGCGCTGGATTTTGCGCCGGTTCGGGTGGAAAAATGCCCAGAGCGGGGCTGAAAACCGATATATTTTAAGCAGTATCACCCAAAGTTAATTTTACGACGAAAAAAAGCTAAAATACTCTAGAATTTTTTGGCTTGTTGTGATATAGTAGGCTAGATATGATTTGCTAGTTAAGTCAGAAATGATCTTAGGAGGACGTTACCATGCAGCTGAAATCCAAAACCGAGCTGGAAACCAACCGGTACGAGCTCGTCGGCGTCATTGACGCCGAGACTTTTGCCGAGGCAAATACCAGGGCGTATAAAAAGGGCGCCGCCAAGATGACCATTCCCGGCTTCCGCAAGGGGCACGCTCCCCGTAACATCATTGAAAAGATGTACGGCAAGGAAATCTTTTATGAGGATGCGCTCAATCTCCTCTATCCCGAGGCCGTGCAGGCTGTTCTTGACCAGTCGGAACTTGATCTGGCGGGCGACCGCCCCGAGTTTGAGCTGGTGTCGATCGGGGACGAAGGGGTGGAGTTCAAGCTCAAGGTAACGGTCAAACCTCAGGTGACGCTTGACATCTACAAGGGCATTGAGGCTCAGCGTCCCTCCGCCGCTGTCAGCGACGAGGAGGTGGACGCGGAGATTGCCCGCCTGCAGGAGCGCAATGCCCGCGTGATTACGGTCGAGGGCCGCGCCGCGCAAATGGGCGACACCGCCATCATCGACTTCGAGGGCTTTTTGGATGGCAAGGCTTTTGAGGGCGGCAAGGGCGAGAGCGTTCCCCTCGAGCTGGGTGCGGGGCAGTTTATCCCCGGCTTTGAGGAGCAGGTAGCCGGCCACAACGCCGAGGATGAGTTTGACGTCAACGTCACCTTCCCCGAGGAGTATCACGCGGAGGAGCTGGCTGGCAAGCCGGTCGTGTTCAAATGCAAGCTGCATGAGATCAAGGGCAAGGAGCTGCCGGTGCTCGACGATGAATTCGCTAAGGATGTCAGTGAGTTCGACACGCTGGATGAGCTCAAGCAGGATCTTCGCGGCAAGCTGGAGCATCAAAAGCAGCACGCTGCCGACGACGCGGTCGAGAAACAGTTGATCGACGCCGTCATCGGGGGCTTCCATGCCGACATCCCCGCCTGCATGATTGAGCTTCGCATCGACGAGAGCATTCGGGAGTTTGATGCCCGCCTGCACGCCCAGCATCTCGACCTCAAGGGCTATTTGCAGTATACCGGTATGACCCTCGAGGCAATGCGCGAGAGCATGCGCGAGGGGGCGGAGCGTCAGGTCAAGCTGCGTCTGGCTCTGGAGACCATCGCCAAGCTGGAAAATCTCGATGTGACCGATGAGGAAGTGCAAAAGCAGTACGACAATTACGTCGAAATGTATAAGGTGAGCATGGAACAGGTCAAGGCCGCCATCCCTGAGAAGGATGTGCGCGACGATATCGCCTGCAACAAGGCCATCGACCTGATCAAGGATACCGCCGTGGTGACCGACGCCAAGGAGGAAGCCAAACCGGCCGCGAAAAAGCCGGCGGCAAAGAAAGCGGCCGCAAAGAAGGACGAGGCAGAGGGCAAGGATGAAGACAAGCCGGCTGCCAAAAAAACGGCCGCAAAGAAGACGGCGGCCAAAAAGGACGAAACCGAGGGTAAGGATGAGGAAAAGCCGGCTGCGAAAAAGCCGGCCGCCAAAAAGGCTCCCGCGAAAAAAGCGGCAGATAAAACCGCCGACGCTGAATAAAATAGCTGTACCATATTTGGCCGGTTTGTATGAACCGGCCGAATTGGCTCAATACTAGTATTATCTGTGCCAGTATCAAATAAAATTATTTTAATTTTTGGAGGTGCTTACATGAGTAGCTTAGTGCCATATGTAGTGGAACAGACCAGCAGGGGGGAACGGTCGTATGACATATTTTCCCGCCTTTTAAACGACCGGATCATTGTCCTGTCAGATGAGGTAAACGACGTTACCGCCAGCCTGGTCATTGCCCAGCTTTTGTATCTGGAAGGGCAGGATGGTGAAAAAGATATCAACCTCTACATCAATTCTCCCGGTGGGTCGGTCACGGCCGGCCTTGCCATTTACGATACCATGCAGTATATCAAGCCCGACGTATCCACCATCTGCATGGGTATGGCGGCGAGCATGGGGGCGTTTTTGCTCTCCTCCGGCGCGAAGGGAAAGCGTTTGGCTCTGCCCAACAGCGAGATCATGATCCATCAGCCTCTGGGCGGCGCGCAGGGCCAGGCTACCGAGATTATCATCGCAGCCGACCATATCAAGCGTACGAGGGAAAAGCTCAATAAAATTCTCTCCGCCAACACCGGCCGGCCCCTGGAGGAGATCGAGCGCGATACCGAGCGCGACAACTTCATGTCGGCTGAGGAGGCCAGGGACTACGGCTTGGTAGATAAAGTCATTATTAAGCGGTAAGGTGTGTGACACATGGCAAGCGACCAGAAAGAGAAAGGAATCCAGTGTTCCTTTTGCGGCAAGACCCAGGATATGGTGCATACTCTGGTAGCCGGGCGCAATGCGTATATTTGTGACGAATGCGTCCTTGCCTGCCGCGATATATTAGAGGGCGGCATGCCTTCTGTGGCAAAAAAGAATGCGAAATCAGCGTCCGACGCTGTCGTTTTGCCCAAGCCGCAGGAGCTCAAGGCCAAGCTCGATCAGTACGTCATAGGGCAGGACGAGGCCAAGACGGCGCTGTCGGTAGCGGTTTACAATCACTACAAGCGCATTTATTTTGGCAAGGGCAGCGATGTGGAGCTGCAAAAGAGCAACGTGCTCCTGCTGGGGCCGACCGGCGTCGGCAAAACCCTGCTCGCACAGACGTTATCCAAAATACTCAACGTCCCCTTTGCCATTACCGACGCCACCACCCTGACCGAGGCGGGCTATGTGGGCGAGGATGTGGAAAACATCCTGCTGCGCCTGATTCAGGCTGCCGACTATGATGTCGAGCGTGCCGAGCTGGGGATTATCTATGTGGATGAGATCGACAAAATCGCCCGCAAATCGGAAAATCCCTCCATCACGCGGGATGTCAGCGGCGAAGGGGTGCAGCAGGCGCTGCTGAAGATCTTAGAGGGCACGGTATCCAACGTGCCGCCTTCCGGTGGAAGAAAGCATCCGCAGCAGGAGTTTATCCAGGTGGATACCTCGAATATTCTGTTTATTTGTGCCGGGGCATTTGACGGCCTCGATAAGGTGATAGAAAAACGCACCGCGAAGACGAGCCTCGGGTTTGGAGCGCAGATAAAGCAGGCAGGGGGGCAAAAGGAGTCCGAGTTGCTCCGGCAGGTGACCCATCAGGATCTGGTGCATTTTGGGCTGATCCCCGAGTTGGTGGGCCGCCTTCCGGTGGTCACCGCGCTGGATGGGCTGGATGAAGATGCCATGGTGCGCATCATGACCGAGCCGAAAAACGCCATCGTCAAGCAGTACCAGGCGTTGCTGGATATGGACCATGTCGAGCTTTCGTTTGAGCCGGCGGCGTTGCGCGCCATTGCGGCAAAGACCTGCGAGCGAAAGACGGGCGCGCGCGGCTTGCGGTCGATGATGGAGGAAATTTTGGAGCAGGTCATGTTTACCGTTCCTTCCGATTACACCATTTCCAAGGTCGTCATCACCGAAGATATGGTGCGCGGCACCGGCCAAGCGATCATAGAGCGCGACCCGAGCCGCAAGCCAAGCCAGATTCGCATTTCCGCTTCCTCGGGCGCGTCGAGTTCCAACGCCATCGCTTAAGCGGTAAACGATAGGGAGGCCGGCGCAGCCAAAGGGCGGCCTTAGCGCGTATTGCTTGCGTGAAAGGCCGGGCTTGCGGCGCCAGACTAGGGCGTTGGGCGGCCTGCCGGGAGGCTTGTGCAAACCGGTGGGCGCCTGCCAGAGCCAGGCGCGAGCCGGTCAGGTGGACGGATACTGGTTTTTACCGTCATATTATATGCTAGCGGTGTTCTCACCGCAGGTGGGCGGGCTCTCTGGTTTGGTGAGCGCTCGCTTGCTCAACAGAATACCGGCATGACAGTACAACTCAGGCAGTTTGCCGAGCCCAGCGGTTTTGACTGCTCTGCTCGACAGGCTGCCTGTGGCTTTTTCGAGGGGCGGTTGCTTTCCTGTGCCGTGGGTGCGGGTACTCGATGAATATAGAGCAAACACGGTCAAACCAGGCCGGATGGATTTCCGGCTGGCGTTATATCTCCGGGCGCGGGTTGCCCTTTTCGCCCGCCTTGCCTGAGAAGGGTGGCCCATACGTTCCGTAATACCTGCAAACGGAAAAGATGAATCGGGTAGGGATACGCGGCGGCCGCATCCCGGCGCCGGCTGGCACCGGGAAAAGATACCGGAAATAGCGGCGCATTCAGGAGGGCGCGTTGCCCCTGGTTCGCGTCACTGAAGCAAACATCGCCCGCTCCCACCGCCTTATGAGAAGGAAAATAATTGGCTTTCGGCGTGAAACATAGAAAGGTATGGAGATAGAATGAAAGAAACGAACGGTGTGCGTGTCATGCCGCTGCTGGCCTTGCGCGGGCTGGTGGTGTTCCCAGGCATGATGCTTCACTTTGACGTTGGACGCAAGCGATCGATCAATGCGGTCAACCAGGCCATGGGGGAGGGGCAGCTGCTCTTTCTTGCCTGCCAGAAGGATATGCGGGATGACGAGCCGGAGGCTGACCAGCTGTTTACGGTCGGCTGTGTGGCCCGTATCAAGCAGATATTCCACCTGCACGGCGACGCCCTGCGCGTCATGGTGGAAGGGGTCTGCCGCGCGGAAAATATGGAGATGGTGCAGACCACGCCCTATTTCGCGGCGGCGGTCAAAGAGTTGCCGGTGGCCGCTACGACGGGCAACGGCATGATGGAAAAGGCCCTGGTCCGGCTTGCCGGCCAGCAGTTTGAAGAGTATGCGGAGCTATCCGGTAAACTGTCGCCCGATATTCTCATGGGAGTCATGGCGGAGAAAAAGGCGGGGGAGCTTAGCGATTATATCGCGATCAATATTCCTCTATCGTTTGAAAAAAAGCAGCTTCTGCTGGAGGAGTGCCATGCGACCGCCCGCCTGCGGCTGCTGGTGGCCATGCTGCGGGAGGAGTGCGACCTGCTGAGCATCGAGCAGGAAATCGAGCAAAAAGTGCAGAGCCAGATGGAGGACAACCAGCGGGATTACTACCTGCGCGAGCAGCTCAAGGCCATTGCCGGCGAGCTGGGCGAGGGGGAGAATCCGCAGGAGGAGGCGCAGGAGTACCGGGCGAGAATCGAGGCGCTGCCCATTGGGGAGGAATCCCGTGAGAAACTGCTCAAGGAAGCCGATCGTTTGTCCAAAATGCCGGCCGGCTCCCATGAGGCGACGGTGGTGCGCGGCTATCTGGACACCTGCCTTGAGATGCCGTGGGGGAAAGCGACCAAGGACAAGCACGACCTGAATAAGGCGGCCGCCATCCTCGACCGGGAGCATTATGGGCTGAGCAAGGTGAAGGATCGGATTCTGGAAGCTTTGGCTGTCTATAGCCTGTCGGGCCAGGTCAACGCGCAGACGCTATGCCTGGTCGGCCCGCCCGGCGTGGGCAAGACCTCGATTGCGCGCTCGATCGCCAAATGCATGGGGCGCAGGTATGTTCGGGTATCTCTCGGCGGCGTGCGGGATGAAAGCGATATCCGCGGGCACCGGCGCACTTACATCGGCGCCATGCCGGGGCGCATCGTCAATGCTATCCGGCAGGCGGGGGTCAGCAATCCGCTGATTCTGCTTGACGAGATTGACAAGCTGGGGGCGGATTTCCGGGGCGATCCATCCGCGGCCCTGCTGGAAGCGCTCGACCCGGAGCAAAACAGCGGATTTGTCGATCATTATCTCGATTTGCCCTTTGACCTGAGCAAGGTGCTGTTTATCACCACCGCCAATACGACCTCCACCATTCCGCCCGCCCTGTATGACCGGATGGAGGTCATTGAGCTGACGAGCTACACCCGCGAGGAGAAATTCCAGATTGCCAAGCGGCACCTGGTCAAAAAGCAGGAAAAACGCCACGGGCTGAGCGGGCGCAGCTTGCGCATTGCCGACGACGCGATTTATGGGCTGATCGATTATTATACCCGCGAGGCAGGGGTCCGCGCGCTGGAGCGCTCTATCGCCTCGCTCTGCCGTAAGGCCGTCCGAGAGCTGGTCGCCGGCGGGGCCGCCAAAATCACCATCCGCGGCGCCGACTTGGAAAGGCTGCTGGGGGTACATAAATTCCGGCCGGAGGGGTTGGAGGAATCGGATGAAATTGGCCTTGTCAACGGGCTGGCGTGGACGTCGGTGGGTGGCGAGACCATGCAGATCGAGGCCGTCTCGCTTGAGGGGAGCGGCAAGATCGTGCTGACCGGCTCGCTTGGCGACGTGATGAAAGAATCGGCGCAGGCGGCGGTCAGCTGCGTGAGGGCGCGATCCTCCTGGCTGAACCTGGATGCGGAGTTTTACAAAAACCGGGATCTGCACATCCACGCTCCGGAGGGCGCCGTGCCGAAGGACGGCCCCTCGGCCGGCATTGCCATGGCGACCGCCCTGGTATCGGCGCTGACCGGCACGCCGGTGCGCCGGGATGTGGCCATGACGGGGGAGATCACCCTGCGCGGCCGGGTGCTGCCGATAGGCGGGCTCAAGGAAAAGACCATGGCCGCCTACCGGGCCGGAATCCGCACGGTCCTTCTGCCGGAGGATAACACGGCCGACCTGGCTGAGATCGACCCCGTCGTGCGGGAGGCTCTGGAGTTCATTCCGGTCAAAACAGTAGATCGGGTGTGGGAAATTGCACTGGCCAGCCGCCATTACTGCAAGCCGGGCGCGCAGGGTGCAGGGCCGTCCACTCTGGCCGAGCCGGCGGCTGCCGGTTCGCATTCGATCATGGCCAATTGATGGGGAGCATGGCTAAAGCCGGGCCCGCGGGCCGCAGATGGCGGGCTAAAGGTTATACGGGATCGCCCCGTGCGTTTCGCCTTGGAAAGGGTGGTAATCATGAAATTGGAATCGGCCGTGTTTGAGGCATCTTTTGGCCGCGCGCAGCAGCTTCCGCCGTCGGATTTGCCGGAAATCGTCTTTTCCGGGCGGTCCAACGTAGGGAAATCCTCCCTCATCAACCGGCTGCTCAACCGGAAGGCTCTGGCGCGGGTGAGCGCGACGCCGGGCAAAACCACCACCATTAACTTTTACCGCCTCGATACGCTGCGCCTGGTCGATTTGCCGGGGTATGGCTACGCCAAGCGGTCGAAGGAGGAAACCCGCCGCTGGTCGGCGCTGGTGGAGGGCTACTTTGATTCCGGCCGGGATATCGCGCTGGTGGTCCAGCTGGTGGACATGCGCCATCCGGCCACGCCGGACGACATGATGATGCTGGAATTTTTGATCGATCGCGCCATGCCCTTCAGCGTGGTGCTCACCAAGAGCGACAAGCTGAATGCTTCGCAGAGGAAAGAGTCGCTCGAGCGGTTTGCACAGCAACTCAATTTTCTGCCCGACGCAACGCCGGTGGTGCCCTTTTCGGCCGTCAAGGGCGAGGGCGTGGAGGAAATCCGTGGGTGGATGGAAAAAGCCAGTTGTAGAGAGGATGTTAGCCATGTTCGTTTCGAGTAGCTTGGGGGTCAACGCGCAGGGGCGTCTGACCATTGGCGGGTGCGACGCGGTGGAATTGTGCGAGCGGTTCGGCACGCCGCTGTATGTGATGGATGAGGACGCCATCCGGAAAAACTGCCGCGCTTTTCGTGGGTCTATTGAGAAATATTACGACGGCAAGGGCCGGTGCCTGTATGCCAGCAAGGCCTTTACCTGCCTTGCCATGGCCAAGATCATCCAGCAGGAGGGGCTGGGCATGGACGTGGTGTCCGGCGGCGAACTGGCTACCGCCCTTCGCGCTGGGGTTGACCCGCAGCTTTTGTGCTTCCACGGCAACAACAAGACGGCCGATGAGCTGGCCTATGCCTTGGAGCAGGGGGTCGGCCGTATCGTCGTGGATAACCCGAACGAGCTCGACCGGCTGTGCCGGGAGGCCCGGCGCCGGAACAAGACGGCCGATATTTTGCTTCGCATCAAGCCGGGGATTGACGCGCATACCCACAGTTTTATCCGCACCGGGCAGATTGACAGCAAATTCGGCTTTGCGCTCGAAAACGGCGAGGCCATGCAGGCGGTGCGCTCGGCAATCCGGGAGGACTGCCTTCGCCTGCGGGGCGTTCACTGCCATATCGGCT
Source organism: uncultured Eubacteriales bacterium (assembly GCA_965145485.1). GTDB lineage: Bacteria > Bacillota > Clostridia > Oscillospirales > Acutalibacteraceae > CABQCM01. Next base: position 92,297 of record CBCTCU010000001.1, read on the forward strand.
CGCAGATTTTCGACGTCGATCCCTTTGAGCACGCGGCGCAGGTCATGCTGCAATTTATGGCCCGCGTGCGGGATGAAGAGGGCCTGGTGCTCGAGGAGCTCAATCTCGGCGGGGGATTTGGCATTTCCTATGTGGAGGCCGACGACGCCAAGCCATACGAGGCGTTCATGCAGCGGGTCTCGTCGGTGATTCGCTCAACCTGCGCCGACATTGGCCTGCCGGTTCCCTTCATCATGATCGAGCCGGGGCGTTCGATCGCCGGCCCGGCGGGGACAACCTTGTATACCGTCGGCGGCGTGAAGGAAATCCCGGGCGTGAGAAATTATGTCTCGGTCGACGGCGGTATGACCGACAATCCGCGTTACGCGCTGTATCAGGCCGATTATACCGTTTTGTTGGCCAACCGCGTCAGCGAGCCGGCCGACTATAAGGCTACCATAGCGGGAAAATGCTGCGAGAGCGGGGACCTACTGCAGGAAAACGTCATGCTGCCAAAGCCGGAGCCGGGCGACATCCTCGCCGTCTGCTGCACAGGGGCCTACAACTACTCCATGTCCTCCAATTACAACCGGATTCCCCGGCCCGCGGTGGTCATGATCCGGGAGTCGGAGCCCAGGGTCATCGTCAAAAGGGAAACGTATGATGACCTGATGCGAAACGACTTGGAGTAAGATGCTGGCGTAGGTATTCATGGCCCTGGTCCTTCCCATTCGACACGGGGCGATGTGCTCTGGTTGCCGCTAGGTTTTGACCGCTGGGCACCTGGTCGCCGGCGAGAGTGAGGCTGCGGTGGCCGTCAGCGCCGCTGCTTGCGGCAGGATGTAATCATCCCTTTGGATATACCAACATCCGGGAGGTCTAGGAGCCTTCCGGATGTTTTTTGTGAATGCTTTCGCAATGCACGCCAGGCGAAGGCGGGCGTTCCAACGCCACCCCTCTTAGGGGCGGTCTGGACTGATTATGTAAAGCGCGTCAAAGCATTCGTTTCCGGCAACGGGTAAAGCGAGACATTATCACAAATTATCGTCCAAGAGCCAAGCGTGCAGGTACGAGCTGTATGGCATAGGGCATGCGGGAAAGCTAGCACGTTGCTAAGACGCTTGCTGGTCGTAGGCTCTCGCAGGATTAATATAAGCCTCGGCCTTGTTCGTGGTGATGACGGCAGCCAGCCTTTTGGCAGTGCCGGGAGTAGCCGGGGGCTCCGGCGATTGCGCTGGCGTGGCATATAGGGGCGCGCCGTGCGCATGGAGTTGCGTGCTTTACTACACCGTCTACCAAATGGGAGTTTCCCGCTACCGGGAATGTGAAGCAGTCAATGGCCGCAATGCAGGCAATAAGGCCGAGCGCTTGAACCATGCAATCTAGCCGCCGGTGAGGCCATCGGTTTCACCGGCGAACATTTTCTTCCTTTACTTTTACACTTTGATGTGTTAGTATAATAATATTCCAAGGAGAGGGGCGCTCGCTGTGAATTCCAAGATTAAAGACCATAACCTGGATCAATTATTCGAGGCGATTTTGACGCTTGAAAACGTGGACGAATGCTACGCTTTCTTTGAGGATTTGTGTACCGTTCCCGAGCTCAAGGCCATGTCGCAGCGCTATGTGGTCGCCACCATGCTCAACGACAAACGGGTCTACAGCGATATCGTCAGTGAAACCGGGGCGAGCACGGCCACCATCAGCCGGGTAAACCGTTCCCTCATCTACGGATGCGACGGCTATGAGATGGTATTTGAAAGGCTGAAAAAGAAGTGAGCGGGTACGGCGCCGGCTTCGCGCAGCACTACGACCGGCTGATGAGCGATGTCGATTATGAGGCGCGGGCGGACTATCTGCTCGCGGCATTGGATCGAGAAGGGATTTCCCCCGAGCTGCTGCTCGACCTTGGTTGCGGTACCGGCAGCCTGAGCTTGAGCCTGGCGCGCCGGGGGATTTCGGTGATAGGGGTGGACGTTTCCCCGGATATGCTCATGCTCGCGCGGGATAAGGCTGCGCGGGCAGGGGCGGATATTTTGTTTCTGGAGCAGGATATGCGCCGCCTCGACCTGTTCGGTACCGTTTCCGGCGCGGTATGTGCCATGGATGGGATCAACCACCTCGCCGGGCAGGAGGATGTGCGCTCCACACTGGAGCGATTGCATCTTTTTATCCAGCCGGGCGGGCTGTTTGTGTTTGATGTCAATACGGAATATAAACATCGGTCGGTCCTGGCTGACAACAGCTTTGTTTATGAGGATGAGCAGCGGGATGTTGTGTGCGTCTGGCGCAATTGCTGGGATGAGGAGCTTGGGACAACCGACATTATGCTCGATTTTTTTGAGGGCCGGCAGGATGGCTGGTATGAGCGCTACAGCGAGGATTTTACCGAACGGTATTATTCCGCGGAGACTTTGCGCAAACTACTGACACAGACCGGTTTTGCCCTGTTGGGCGTGTACGACGACCTGTCGCCGCTCCCGCCGGGGCCACAGTGCCAGAGAATGACCTTGATCGCCAAAAGGATGGGATAATATGAATAATTTGGTGCGCGCCATTACCAGCGACGGATGCGTGAGCATCATCGCGCTCGACTCCACCGCCATAGCGTCCAGAGCCGAGCAGATTCATCGCTCGAGCGCGGTGGTAACCGCGGCGCTCGGCCGCCTGTTGACCGCCGCCTCCATGATGGGCTGCGTGCTCAAGGGGGAGGGGAACAGCTTGACCCTGCGCGTACGGGGGGACGGCCCCATCGGCTCGATGATCGCGGTGTCGGACGAGGAGGGCAACGTGCGCGGGTGTGTGGGCAACCCCCTGGTCGAGCTGCCGCTCAACGCAAAGGGGAAGCTGGATGTCGGCGGTGCGGTAGGGCAAGGAAATCTGTTTGTTATCAAGGATACAGGGGGGAAGGAGCCTTATGTCGGCTCAGTTCCTCTGGTGTCTGGCGAGATTGCGGAGGATATTACCGCTTATTACGCATCCAGCGAGCAGATACCCACGGTATGCGCCCTGGGGGTGCTGGTCGATCGCGACCTTTCGGTGCGGGCGGCCGGTGGGTATCTCATTCAGCTTTTGCCCACCGCAGACGAAGAGATTATCGCCAGGGTAGAGCGTTCGCTGGAGGGGGTCAAGCCAGTCTCTCAAATGGTGGATGAGGGGCTGACGCCGCTGGATATCTGCAAAGCCGCCTTGAAGGAGTTTGAGGTGGAGGAGTTGGACTCGACCAAGGTCGAATACCGCTGCACCTGTTCGAGGCAGCGCATCGAGACCGCCCTGGTCAGCCTGGGACGGGATGAGCTTCAAAAGCTGGCCGACGAGCAGGAGACCACGACCATCGAGTGCCATTTTTGCGACCGGGAATATGCCTTTTCCCGCCACGATATCCTGAGCCTGCTCAAAAAGTGTGGTAAACAGCCCGAATGAGGCATAGGATATAGGGAGGCAAGAACGGCAGAGGAGGATTCGTCTCTCCCCCCGGGGAAAAATTCTCAGCTTTTAAAATTTGTGGTTGACAACGCCCCCAAAATGGTGTATTATTATTTCTGCTGCTAATGACTCTTTTTTCAAAAGATGTTTTCGCAGATTTGGGGGAGCATAGCTCAGCTGGGAGAGCATCTGCCTTACAAGCAGAGGGTCACAGGTTCGAGCCCTGTTGTTCCCACCACCTTGGCCTGGTAGTTCAGCTGGTTAGAACGCTAGCCTGTCACGCTAGAGGTCGTGGGTTCGAGCCCCATCCAGGTCGCCATTTTGCCTCTGTAGCTCAGTCGGTAGAGCAGTGGACTGAAAATCCACGTGTCACTGGTTCGATTCCGGTCGGAGGCACCACACCTGCGGATTTAGCTCATCTGGTAGAGCGCCACCTTGCCAAGGTGGAGGTAGCGAGTTCGAGCCTCGTAATCCGCTCCATAGCAAGGACGCTTAAATGAGATAATGATCCTTTTAAGCGTCCTTTCATCATCCGGTACCATAGCCAAGTGGTAAGGCAGAGGTCTGCAAAACCTCTATTCCCCAGTTCAAATCTGGGTGGTACCTCCAGAATTGTTCCACAATATGGAACACACATCGAAAACCCGCTGTTTAAGCGGGTTTTCAGTGCTTTCAGGGCAAAATAAGGAATGTCAACAAACGACAAACATTTGCCTGATTCTCCGGTCAACACGGACTTGAACCGGAGAAAAGCACTGGAAATTGATTTAAGGGTGAATTTGAGCGTCTTTCCTTTACTCCCATTCGGGTAAAAGAAAGGCGCTTTTTCTTTTGCCTAAAATTCGAAAAGGAAGGTGCGATATGACAGTGGAGAAAATGCAAAAAGGACAGACTGCCCCCTTGGCGTCTGTGACAGGAAAAATCAGTATTCAGTTGATTGACGATTTTCCAAACCATCCGTACTATGTGTTTGATGACGATGACATGTTTGAGCTTACGGAAAGTATCAGAAAGAACGGTATGATCACTCCCCTGATTGTCCGTAAAAAGGGGACCCGATACGAATTGATATCCGGGCATAGAAGAAAGCATGCCTGCGAGCTGCTTGGACATGGCGAAATAGCCTGCAGCATTGTAGATGTTACAGACGACGAAGCCATAATTATGATGGTGGACAGCAATTGCCAGCGCACGAAGGTGCTTCCGAGCGAACGCGCCTTTGCATACAAGATGAAGCTTGAAGCAATGAAAAGGCAGGGAAAGCGTTCAGATTTAACTTCTGCGCAAGTTGCACAGAAGTCGGCACGAAAGATGTCGCGGCAAATCCTTGCTGAGCAGGAGGGGCAAAGCCAGGATCAGATCAGGCGCTATATCAGGCTGACAAATCTTGTGCCGGAGCTGCTGGAGTTTGTTGATCTTGAAAAAATCAAGCTTTAGCCGGACGCCTATGTGACGGTAACTCTCAGTGAGCAGACGCCCCTTGCAAACAAGGTGGACGACAGCTACACCATTCCCTACGAAATCAGGTCCGGCGAAGAAACTTTCGAGGCGGTCACTTATGATGAAAGCACAGAACCGGGGACGAAAACGCCCCTGACCGCCAACATATCATTTGCAACTCAATTTTATTTATTGGATGTAATGTATCGGAGAGCAAGGGCCCCGAAAATACCTTTTGGAATTTTCTGTTTGGTGTAATCTGTAGTGGGCTTTATAAATGTGCGATTAGCAGGGAAAGCGACATCACCTCGGGAGATACGACACGCTGGCGGGAACCGCCGCTGCCCGAAAGAGAGCGGAACAGGAATGGTTAGGGAAATTTCTGGATTTGTTTGGCTCGTAAAAGCAGATAGGGGAGAGACATCCCTATAAGGTAGTTGGAAGAAGCATAACCACAATTAAGCACCGTATGACCTACGCTCGAATGGATACAGGACAAAACGGACGCCCCTGATCTGCTCCGATCAGAGGCGTCCGTTTTTATAGATATTGTCCGGTAATGCTGTCTTGGCAATTTCGGATTTCTTTCGGTGTTCCGCACGCGACGATTCTACCGCCGTCCTCTCCGCCGCCGGGCCCCATGTCGATGATATAGTCCGCGTTACGCATGACATCCAGGTCGTGTTCGATCACAACCACTGTTGCGCCGTTGTTGATCAACGTCTGAAAGACACGCAGGAGTGTCTGTACATCCAGAGGATGCAACCCGATGGTAGGTTCATCGAAGACGAAAATGGAGTCCGACTGCATCCGGCCCATTTCACTTGCCAGCTTGAGCCGCTGTGCCTCGCCGCCAGACAGACCGGGGGTCTCTTCTCCCAGCGTAAGATACCCAAGGCCTAGGCTCTGCAAGACCTGTAATTTTGGCAGAACGGTCTTCATATCTTTGCAAAAGCCAATGGCAGTATTCACGTCCATTGCCATCAGCTCCGGCAGAGAGCAGACTTGCCCGGCTTTGTTTGTATACCGGACACCATAGGTTGTTTTTGCGTACCGGGAGCCACGGCACTCGGGGCAGGGGATGTCCACATCCGGCAGGAATTGTATGTCAAGGCTGATAGAACCGGTCCCGTCACAGACCGGACAGCGAAGCGAGCCGGTGTTATAGGAAAAATCTCCCGCCTTGTAGCCGTGTTGTTTTGCATCCGACGTTCGGGCGTAGAGTTTACGCAGTTCGTCATGGACATTGGCATAGGTGGCAATAGTGGAGCGGATGTTGATGCCTATGGGGGTGGCATCAATCAGCTTAATATGCTCGATGCCGGGTGCTTCGACAGAAAGGACGTGTTCTGGCAGCTTCATTCCTTTGGTAGCCGCCTCAACGGCAGGCACCAGACTCTCAAGCACCATCGTTGTCTTGCCGGAACCGGAAACCCCAGTCACAACGGTCAACCGCCCCTTGGGTATCTTTACATTGAGTTGCTTCACGGTATGGATCTGTGTAGTGGAGAGGATGATCGTCCCTTCTGCGAACAGATCGGAAGCGGCAATCTGTTTTTCCTTGATGACATCATCCGCCTCTCCTGCCAGAAATGGACCTATGCGAGAAGCTGGATTTTTCTCAATTTCAGATATCGTGCCTTCTGCAATGACACGGCCGCCATCCGCGCCCGCATGAGGCCCCATCTCAATAAGCCAGTCGGATTCTTTCAGAATTTGCGTATCGTGATCCACCAAGATTACGGAGTTTCCGTCTGCAATCAGGTCATGCATTACGTCGTTAAGTCCTACAATGTTGGAGGGGTGCAGACCTATGGAGGGCTCATCCAGCACATAGAGTACGCCGGTGGTCCTGTTTCGCACCGCGCGGGCAAGCTGCATCCGCTGCCGTTCTCCCGTAGACAAGGTGGCAGATGCTCTATCCAGAGAAAGATACGATAGTCCCAAGTCCATCAGGCGTTTTGCCGGTATCAGGAACGACTCGCATATACTCGTTGCCATAGGCCGCATTTCCTCCGGCAAAGAGGAGGGCACGGCTTTGATCCAGGCGATCAGCTCTTTCAACGGCATTTTACAGGCCTCATCCAGAGAAATCCCCTGAAGCTTCGGTGCCCGCGCCGCTTGCGAAAGCCTTGTGCCACCGCATTCCGGGCAGATTTCCTCTTTCAGAAACTTTTCCACCCGCTTCATGCCTTTTTCATCTTTTACTTTGCTCAAAGCATTCAACACCGTTGCTGTGGCGCTGTAGTATGTGAAATCTATCTCCCCGGCAGTAACGCTCTCTTTGCTTTTCGGCTGATAGAAGATGTGCTTCTTCACCATAGGGCCGTCATAGACGATATCTTTTTCCGCATCCGTCAGATCCCGGAACGGTATGTCTGTCCGAACGCCCATTGCCCGGCATACATCGGTCATTAGCGACCACATGAGGCTGTTCCAAGGCGCTACCGCGCCGTTATCAATCGTCAAGCTTTCGTCTGGAATTAGGGTGGAGCGGTCCACCGTTCGTACCGTTCCAGTGCCTCCGCAGCATTTGCAGGCGCCTTGGCTGTTGAATGCCAGTTCCTCCGCAGATGGAGCATAGAAGTGTTTTCCGCACTCCGGGCATACCAACTCCTGTTCTGCCGCGACAGCGAGAGTGGGAGAAAGATAATGCCCATTCGGGCAGCGATGGTTTGCAAGCCGGGAGTACATCAGCCGGAGGCTGTTGAGCAGTTCTGTTCCTGTGCCAAAGGTGGAGCGGATACCTCCCGCTCCCGGCCTTTGATGCAGAGCCAGAGCAGCCGGAACATACAACACCTCATCCACATCCGCCTTTGCTGCTTGTGTCATCCTGCGGCGGGTATAGGTAGAGAGAGCATCCAGATACCGCCTGGAGCCCTCGGCATACAAAACCCCAAGAGCAAGAGAGGACTTACCGGAGCCGGATACTCCGGCGATCCCGACAATTTTATTGAGAGGGATGTCCACATCAATGTTTTTCAGGTTGTGTACCCTCGCACCCCGAATGTGTATTTTGAGGGGACTTTCGTTTTCTTTATTCATAGATACAACGCTCTTCCTTTCATGAGATTCATCCTATCTTTTCACTGGCACCGATTAAGCCTTCGCTTGCTTGTTCGTGCTCTTCATAGACTCCAGCAGCAAATAGAATTCCGGATATTGCTTTTTCATGTTGACGGGCCGGCCGTTTTGATTTAAAAAACAATGGGTACTGCTCGCGGTGCATACCACTTTATCCGAAACGGTCATGATATAGCTGAGCGTCAATTTTGCCGCACTCAATTCCAAAACACCGATGGAAATTTGGATAACGTCCGGGAATGTTGTGCTTTTCTTATAATCGCATGTTATCCCGATCACTGGCGAGATAAGGCCCTCTTTCTCCATTTTGTCGTAACCCCAACCAAGCTGGTCTAAAAAATCAACCCGCGCCTCTTCCATAAACCGTATGTAATTGGAATGATGGGTGATCTGCATTTTGTCCGTCTCATAGTACTGTATCTTGTGCTCGTAATTCATCAAGATTTCCCTCCAGATTTTGCACGATTTTCCTTTTATGATTATACATCAGAGGATCAGGCGTTTTCCCCGGCGCTCGATTCCGGCAAACATCTGGCCGGTGATCTGCCGGCAAAATTCGCCGGCGTCAGGGGGCGATGACCTCCGTGCGGTTGACGGTAATAAAGTTGTTCAATCGTAAGCCCTTGTATCTGCGTTCGCAAGAAAGTTCCTGAAACATTTCCAAAGCACGGAGAATGCTGTCAAAATTTACGCTTTGGATTGTGACAGATGAATGCTTAGCAGTCTACAATTTCAAAGCTTTAAAGCTTTTTTCGGGCATTCTTCCACGCATTTCATACACAAAATACAGTCCGTTGCGTTTTTCTTCTTTCGGGAATTGTTCGGCACTTCCACATCCATAGGACACACCCTTTCGCACTTTCCGCAGGAGATACATTTCTTTTCATCCACCTTGATGCGGAAGACCGAAAAATAACTCATAGGCTTCAAGAAAACCGTGATCGGGCAGATGTACTTGCAGAAAGCCCGGTTGTCTTTGTATTTATAGGCAACAGCGATTCCAACGGCATAGTAGAGGATATTCCCCACGATGAAACTCCACCACATAATGTCTTCTTTATTCGGTACTTGAAGAATGAAAAGCAAGCTGACAAATACGAGCGAACCGAAAAAAACAAAATAGCGGATCATTCCCCAGCGCTTGCGGGGAGCGGCGGGCTCCTTGAAAGGAAGCAGATCTAAGATCATCGCCGTCCAGCAGGCATAGCCGCACCACCCACGCCCAAACAGTAACGGGCCGAAAATTTTTGCAACGACATAATGGATTGTAGCGGCCTCAAATACACCGAGGAAAAGATAATACCAGAAGCCCTCTATCTGCATATTTTCCCGGCAAAGGAAGCCCAGGTATGCGAGCATATATAGGCCAACTGCAAACTGCACGACATTCCGGTCATATTTTTTCTTCTTCCCATATAAAACCAATCCCGTAGCGATTGCGGTTCCGATATAGGAGAAATTGAATAGATAAAATATATTATCCAGTGTAAGCCACATGGTTACCGCAATCGTTTCAAAGATAAGCCACATCACAAGCGGCGGAAGATATCTTCTGATCTTCATATCCTTTTCCTGCCTGTTCAATCAATAGCGAATTTATGTTTTTGATAATCCTCTCATTTTTAAGAACTTCCTGTAAATAGCATAAGCGGAATTGCCTGGTCCATCCGGGAACATAGTCTTCGGCGCTTCCAAAGCAGACGCCCATTCTGCCGAATCAACTTCTTCAGAAATCTGTAATACTTTTTAAGCGGGACAGCTCCAGCCTTACACTTCATCTGATCTTTTATCCTCGATCCGTCGGGCGTTTCCCGTTTTCCTAAGTACAAGCCATGCTGCAATGCCACCTGCAGCAGCAATAACCACACCAGCAACAATCAGAATCCAGATCCAACCCTGGCCGCCGACAACATCTTCCGGTGGGGAGATGACCGCCGTTAAAAGATCGCTGGAGCGATAGGTTCCGCTTTGTATGTCCTGCCATTCGGAAGACTGATAGGCCATTAACACCGTTCCCTTTGGATCTACGGAAGCACTGATCCCATGCAGGGCGGTACCGTGATCCAGATAAGTCTGCGCCTGGCTGCATACGCCGGTATGCGGGTTATAAAAGGCACCGTTGAGCTCAAATGCGCCGTCCTGTCCTGCGCGGAGCCAGTACAGGAAGACCAGTTCCCCGTTGGTTACCGCCTGAAAGGAAGCGGTATTCGCATCCGGAAGGATCACCTGTTCCTTTCCGTTTCCCAGGCAGGCAATGGCACCGTCCTCCCGGGAATAAAAACGGGTTCCCGCTGCTTCGATAAAGTCTTCGCCGGTCTCGCCGGCATTTTCAGAAGCTGCCAGCAGCTGTACGGCGGCCCTGTTCCCGCCGGCTGCCGTTCCGGCAGGGGAAAGGGTCCATTGGCCGTCCTTGTAAACCGCTTCATAGGCCTGATTTGTCCCTTGCGAAAACAGGAGATCGCCTGTATCATTTGCCACCCAGACTGCCGATACTTTGCCGTTTTGGACTGTCAGGTCATGCATACCGCAGTAACCGGAGATTCCTTCGGTAAGATTGGTGATTTCCTGTATCTGTCCGTCTTGGATAACGGCTGCGTATATATCCATAGATAAAGCATACTCGGCAGAAGAAACACTGCCGGAAAAACTTTTGTCCGCATTCTGCCAGATCAGATACACCGTATCGCCGACTGTCACCGCCCGCGGGGCGTAATCCGCCGTGCCGTCGTCATGAACCGGCACGGGGTCGCTCCACCGGTTCCCGTCATAGAGGGAATACACCAGCATATAGCGGTCCATCTCCTGGCGTTCAGAAGCATCCTTCAGCCAAAGCATGGCTGCCGGGCCTTGATAACTTCCTCCTGACACAACCGAACCGCCTCCGGTTGGGAGGATGATCGGATCGGCGCTGCTGCCGGAATCCTCCACAACCGGAGCGCCGGGCTTGCCGTCCGGCTCCGGTGTCACAGGAGCGGCATCCGGATGGAATTTCTGGCTGTCTGGATCGCTTGTTCCGGTCTCGCTGCGTCCGGGGAACCGTTCAATCGGCTCCGGGATCTCATACGCGCCGTCTTCCACCACCGGATAGTATTGCCAGTAAAAGCCCGGCCAGACTTTTTCCCAGCCCAGAAGTTTCACTTTCGCCTGCAGGTTCCCGGTCAGCTGCACAAAATCCTGGAGGATATCCACGCCGTTTGCCATCTCCGCCTGAAGGTTGAACAACACGCCGCCTGAGGCTTCCGCCCCCAGCTTGGTTGTCAGCCTGCCAAACTTCACCGGCTTTTCCAGCTTGACGCCCAGATAGGCGTAAACCGAGCCGGAGCCGCTGATCCGGGGCACTAATTCCAGCTGGCCGTCCTCTCCCTGCTTTCCCGTCAGCTGGATTTGGACAGGAAGCTCCCCGTCCAGGCCCATCAGCCCCCAGTTGACATTTCCCGAGAAGGTCAGCGAGCCGTTGACGTTGGCGCTGACCAGTTCCAGACGGGCTTCCCTTTCATCCCAGCGGGCCGTTACCTCGCCGCGGATCGTGGGTTCTCCCTCAAACAAAAGCTGCGCCAGCCCGTCCATTTGAAACGAACCGATATAGTTCCCGGTTTCCGTGTCTCTTTTTAACGTCACCTCATTGCATACCAGGTTTTTGACCGCAATAGGAAAGGGCAGGGACTCAAATTCCGCCTCCGTATCCAAAATCACCGGGCCAAACGCTTCAGCGGCGAACTCTACCGCCTGAATGGGGACGGTAAAGGTGTCCGGCAGTTTTTGCAGTTCCACCGTCACCGTCTGCGACAGATCTAAAACAGATACCTCCTGCTTTGTCCCCTGGTATCCCGCACAGGAAACCGTCAGCTCCGTATTCCCATTTAAGTGCATATGGGGTTCGCTCTTTGCGGCTTTACCGGAAGAGTCCGTCCGAACCGCCTGCAGTGCGCCGCCGGTTACCAGCGCGCCCTCCAGCGGCTTTCCCGTCTCCTTGTCTATGACCAAAACAGTCTGGGTGTGGCTGCCGCAGGCTGCTTTAATGCAGTCATCGCAGAAGCCCGAAGTGTTTCCCAAAGTGGATTCGCCGCAGTGGGTGCAGTATGGCGCCGGCGGCGTCCAGGTGACAAAGCTGTACTTGTTCCGGTCGATGGCCCAGCAGGTGTAGCAACGGGTATCTTCCGCCCAGTCGCCCTCCCGTGCAAAAACAGGCTCCCCGCAGCCGGAGCACTCTCCGACAGGCGGCTGCAAATACATGGATTCCGGCAGCGCCCCTTCGCTGTCCTGCGCATATACCGGCGCTATTCCGCCGAGCGGCCCCAGGACTGTGATAAGTATAACCATGCTCAACAGCAAGCTCATTGTCTTTTTCATCAACTCGCCTCCTTAATGACTGATTTTGATGTGCATTCCATCTGTGTTTAACAGCACTGAGCCAGCTCACAGATGCCCGTTGTGGTAACGCATACTGGTAATACAGACATAGACTGATACCCACAGGGCGTTATCTTTTTACAGATCCAGTGCATTCTCATTCAGAAGGAACTCATACAAGCCTAAGTGCAGGATTCCCTCCTCGTCCGTCCAGGCTTTCATCGCTGTTTTGCTGATGATGATCTTTTTGAAAAAGTCATTTGTGTTTTTCAGCGGGCGGAGTTCGGTATCCATTTTATCCGGATCGCCGACATTGAGCGCAGACTGAATATAGTATTTTTTGGTTCCTTTGTTGACCACAAAATCAATCTCACACTGCTTCTTCGTTTTCTTTCCGGCTTTGGTTTCCGAAATTTCCACAACGCCTACATCCACTGAACAGCCCCGGCAAAGCAATTCATTGTAAATAATATTTTCCATGATATGTGTCTCTTCCTGCTGCCGGAAATTCAGCCTTGCGTTGCGGAGACCTATATCCGTACAGTAATATTTGGACGGGTACTCAAAATACTTTTTTCCTTTCACATCATACCGCTTTGCGTTTGAAAAGAGGAAGGATTCCAGCAGATACCGCAGATAGCTGCCGATGGTGTTGCTGTTGACCTTCATGCCTTTTACGCTTTGCAGGGTGTTGGAGATCTTATTCGCGTTTGTCAGTGAGCCGATGGAAGAACAAAGGTCATCGGTCAATTCTTCCAGCACCTCCGGAAGCCCAATATCGTACCGTTCGAATATATCCTTAAAATAAACTTCCGTAAACAGATTCCGCAGATAGGATATTTTCTCATCATCGGATTGCTTGGACAAAACCAGCGGCATCCCTCCATACAAGGCGTATTCCTCATATGCTTCCGCTTTGTCTCCGCCGACAAAAGAATAATATTCCTTAAAAGAAAGCGGATACATGCGGATCTCATCCCCCCGGCCTCGAAAAGCCGTCAAAACATCTTTCGTCAGCATCTTGGAATTGCTGCCGGTTACATAGACGTCAACATTGCGAAGCCGCATCAGGCCGTTCAGGACATTGTAAAGGCGAATATTTTCAGGGTTCCTCAGCTCTTCTTTGGTGATGGCATACTGTACCTCGTCGATCAAAATGTAGTACATATCCTTACCTGTGATTTTGGAGCGGATATACTGGGAAAGCTTATCCGGGTCGCGGTACTCCACATACAGATCGTCGTCAAGAGCAATCTGGATAATGTTTTCTTCCGCAACACCGTTTTCACGCAGATGGTCGTAAAAAAGATTGAAGAGCAAATAGCTTTTTCCGCATCTCCGGATCCCGGTAATTACCTTGACCTGCCCATTCCCTTTTTTACTGATTATTTTTTTCAAATAGCTGTCCCGGTTAATGACGCCATTCATAAAGCCCCCTCCTTGTGCTTAAAACTTGATACTATTATCCCCGAAGTTCTAAATGGATTATACCATCACAAAGGGAAAAAATCAATATTTAATTTAGATGTTAGGAGATGTGGAACCAAACTTCTAAACGAAAATTCAAATCTATAGCCAAAGCACCGATGCATCTTCCCATACAGGACAAAGCAGATTTGCCTGCCGAGGAGGATCAATTGCAGGCGCAGTATGACCAAGCGCTCCGCCGGATATGTCGATAATTTGCCGGAACAATTAAAGGACAGCGCCTTGGAAAAAGACCAGCAGCCGGATGTCCAAGACCGCACGGTACGCTGGCAGGAAATACTTATGTGTCATGAAATAGCACACAAGAATTTGACAGACAGAAAGCAGCCCGCTATTTCGAATAAAACAGCAAAGCAAGTCGAGCCGGTCAACGGTCAAGATGAACGCTTCGCGCCATTGACGGCTTTTCCCGTCTTTGATCACAGGCAGACAAGAGGACGCAAGCGGTCTGTCCGTTTGCGCCCTCTATCTATCATAGGTGTCAGCCGTTGAATAGTTCCTTACCCCTCTTTATCTTGTAAGGAATATCTTTTGTATCGGTGTACAAGGGGCTACGGCGGTTTTCGGACGCGCCATACAGCGCCCTTGGCTTTGTCATCCTCCTTGCCTGCCGTCAGGCAGGCTGCGTCGTCTTCCGCGTCATCGGCGCCGCCTGGCGGCCGAAAACTCCGAAGGACCGCTGGGCGCGCCCACGGGTGGGCTGGCAAGGCCGCAGGGCGAGAGCAGGCTGGCGCCTGCCGAGCCCGAGAACGCAGCCAGCGTGCCTATGGGCACCCCCAGCGGCGTCGTATTCTCTTTGTACACCGATACTTACATAAGCCGGTACTCATGGATCTGCGCAGCTTTATCCCGCAAAAACAGCAGCAGGGCCTGCTCCTGTTCCACAGGGAAGGTGCAAGGAATCCACAGCGTTTTGGCAAATGGGCCTTTCTGGTAGGTTCCGTAGCTGTCCTGCGTCTTTTTAGCAAACTGCCCGTGGATGCGGATGGCCCGTTTACCGACACGGTAGCTCTCCAGATGAAGCATGGTAAAGGTAAATTCTACCCGTTCTTCCATGCTGCCGCTGTAACCGGCATAGTACAGCCGGTCCTGCGCGAGGTAGACCCGCTGCACTAAGGAGGTGCCGGAGCAGTTTGCCCAATACATCAAAAGCGGGATAAAAGAAAAAGCGGCGGCAGCCATCAACGCCAAAAACGGCGCTCTCAGCAGCCGGACGGTCAAAAGCTCCTGTGAGTTCTTTGTGAGAGCAAGCACAGATCCTGAAATCAGGCAGACGCCGGGGCAAACCAGCAAAGCGAGTATTTTCGGCAGCCGCAAATACCGTTTCCGGCGAGCCGGGTCGGTTTCCAGCACCAGGACATCCGACTGGACGGCGGCCTGCTTTTCCTGCGAGCGTTTATCTTCGTGCTCTGCCTTGTCCCCCTGATAGCCGGAGATAAATGAAAGAATAAGCGGTACCAGAAGGAGCAGCAGGGCGGTCAGTGCAATCATACAAATGAATGCGCTGCTTGCAGCCCTTGACAATGGCGCAAAGGTGACGATACAGACCAGCAGCGTCAGCAGCTCCAAAATCAGCAGATAGAAGCCCACCGGCAGAAAGACATTTAAAAACCGTTTGCCCTTAAGGGAATACCGTTTGCTTTTCTCCAGGTTACGCAGTCCCTTTCCTTGAATATATCCGGCCGTTAAATCTGAGACCGTCTGCGCATTGGAGAGGTTGGCAAACAGCAGCAAAGCGGTGACAGCAAACAGGATGCCGCGGCTTTTCTCGGCTGTATCTTTTACTCTTCCTTTCGCTGCAGCGAGAAAGGTCAAAATGATTTTGACGATCAGGGTGAGGTATATCGGTCCGAACAGCATGAAAAACATCCGCAGATTGAAAAACATTTCTTCGGATAATCCAAGCCGGCTGGCCGGCACAAGGGAGAGCAATAGGCCGACGGCGATAAATATTGCGTAGGACACCGCAACCTTAAGCATCCATCTTCCAAATCGTGCACTTCGTTTTTTCTGCATCACCCTTACCTCCGATCCGCTGGCTTTGCATTTCGTGGATTTGGAAATGCCAAACATCCGGCCGTTACCGCCATGATATCGATAAAGGTGCGGAGGATCAGGTCGGGGATGTCGGCGGCAAACACCAGCGGCATAAAGAAGTTGAAGAGCAGCAAATCCACACCAAACAGCAGGCCGCCCAGGATAAGCGCCCGCTTTATGCGATTCATGCTGCCGATATTAAGATTCAGCCATGTCATCACACAGGAAATCGCAATGCCTGTCAGCAAACACCACAGTACCGTTTCCAACGATTTTACATCAAAGGAAGAGTAAATGCCAAAAATGAGATACTGTATCATCCGCCCGGCAAAGAAGCAGGCGGTGACAAGCAGCGCTGGAAGAATAGGGGAAGGCAGCTTCTCTTTATCCGCCCGGCGTGCAGGGTTCCCAAACAGCCATCCCAGCAGCAGGCCCATGACGATCAGCGCCAGGCTGTCCGCAATAGGGTAGGTGATCCGATCTAAAGACGCCACATGCGGCAGAGGCTCTAAAAGATACACGATCCATACGACGCAGCAGGAAAGGCCGTATTTCAGCCCCTGCAAAATCCGATTCCCGCCCATTTGTTTCCGGACAAGCAGGAACAGCGAGGCGATCAGGGAGTAAGCGAAAATCCCATAGACAGTAAAAGCCAGCGGCATGGTGCCGTTTTGGGCGAAAATACTGGGCGCCAGGACCGTCTGCTCGCCGGCCGGGATGGAAAGCTGCCCGATGATGCGGACGATAGTAGTGGCAAGCCCGATCAAAAGGATTTTCAGGATATTTTTAACAGTGTTTTTCATTTTGTTTCCCTTTGTATTTCCAAAACAATCGGTCCCAACGTACTGAAGTCTGTGAAATCCACTTGCTTTCCATAGGTCTCTATGAGCGCCCGGTTTTCCGCCGTTTGTTTTTCAAGTGGTGTCCCGCGCAGAGATCGGTACAGCAGCTTCATCATCGTCCGGTGGCCGAAAGAGAGGTTTTGATAATCGATCCCGCCGCGAAGATGAAAAATCTTCGCCCGGTCAAGCTGTTCTGCGGGAAGCTGCTTTTGAAGGGAAGCGCGGATATTGTCCCGGTTTTCCGGTTCATTTGGGTCAGCCAGTCCTACGGTAACGAGTATTCGTTTTTGTCCGTCCTTAAGGGAAAAGTCCCGCAGGGTCTTCACCAGTCCCATGACGCCGCCGGCATACAGACCGCCAAGATAGACGATGGTTTTCATACCGCAAAGGTCCGGTGCGTCTTTGTAACTGACCGCGGGAATACCGGTCTGCTTAGACAGACTTTCCGCATACCGGCGGGTGCTGCCGTATCGGCTGCCGTAAAGGATGATATGTTCCATAATTATCCTCCTATTCACTATGCCATTTGTCACGCTTCAAAAGCGCAAAAAGGAAGCGGCCATGAAAGAGAGAAGACAAAATCATAAATATGTCCGCAATAGGGATGAACAGAAAAGAGGGCATCATGACCCGCGTAAATCGGTTTGGCGACACTCGGCCTCTGCGAATCGCTGACGAAAGACGAGCCATACAGAATAATACGCCGCTGTTGAGAAAAAGCCATGTGAATATCTGGATAGCAAGGGAGAGCCACAATTCTCCCGCAGCGGCACCGGCACTGAAAAGGGATAACGCTATTTGAAGCAGGACGATTCCGATAAGGATCGGGCAGACGATCCCCAATACCCGAAGCATCACACCACCGCCGACTCCGATCCCTCCGCACCAAGGGATCTCTGCCCTTTCGCACCACGCCTGAAGCATATGCAGGGCGGGTCGGTTTTGTTTTCCCTCCACAAAGCCGTTGTTGGAAAATGCATATAACCGGAACCGACAGGGATTGCTTTTGCAATAGCTTTCCGCCAGGGTGAGAAATTCCACGACATGGGACGGAAGGCCATCTACATAAAGAGGTACGAAAAGGCATACTGCATCCATGCCGGGAAGCAACTCTAAAACCTTTTGAAAATCCTGCCGGCTGCTGAGGGATACTGCCTTTTTTTGGACGCCCGGAAGAAACATCCGGAATAACCCTGAGAAAAAACGGGAGGCGCCGCCTTTTTTCTTTGGACTTGCATTCAAGATCAGGAGCTTCATAAGCCGGCCTCCTTTAGCTGCTCGATATTTTCGAAGAAGGCCACATCCGCTTTCTCATAGTCCAGATTTAGGCGGTTGCGCTCTACAACCTCTTTTGCTGTTTCTTGCTCAAATTCGGTGCATTCCCCGTAAAAGTAAACACGCAGCAGCTTCCGGTGCGGATAGCGGCTGATATGATGCGTTTGCCCGCCCCGCCAGGTGAAGAAAGGAAGAGAACCTCCAATCGCACGATCCAGGATGGCTTTGACAGGACTGCTGTATCCGCCGTAGCAGCACCGGCTAACAATAATCAGCGGGTCACTCTGGCCGATGAGTGCTCCGATGTGCTGCATAGAGTCCTTCATGATACAAAAACCGGCGTTCTTCAGCCAGCACTTGAAACAGCCACGACAGGGAGCATACTGGTTGTTTGCATGAATGACGACCAGATCCTCATCCGAGTTTTTCGGGGAAAAGGATACTTCTTCGCTAAGGTCGTGGATGATCACCTTCATAAATCAAGTTCTCCTAAAAAATAGTTTTCCCGTTCGAGTTTTGCCGATAAGACATTATGGTCTGTTTTGGAAGACGCTTTTGGCGAATAACTCCCAAAGAAAAACTGCATTTCAGTTTCTGCCAAATACAATAATCCATTTTGATTATACAATATGCAGCATTAAGCGACTATCTGTTTTCAGTAAAATCTATGTAAAATATATGGGGTGATCAAGCAAGGGGGATAAAACAAACTATGATCTTCACATCAATGCCAGAGCAATTTATAGAAGATATAATTTATGAAGTATGCTCGTGCTTTTGTCCGTCTATATGCATATCACTTGACACAACTGAATAGGGTATAAAACTCGAAATGAAAGAGCCGGCAAGCCGCCGGTCATGGTCGCACTGCCCATAAGCGAACGGTCTGCCCGTAAAGTCGATACATGGTTTCATCAAGGAAAAGCGAGAACAAAAACTTCCGCTGATTTGGTGATTGTGTGTCGGCTCTTTTTGTTTGCCGATGACAACTAAATACACATCCGCTGAAGTAGATACGCCTTTGCGATGACAAGGGCGAAAGGGGTGTGTTTCCTTATCAGAGCGGAACAGAAATTCGGCAGCATTCTTAGCAGGAGTGTTGCCGAATTTTTTATCCCTAAAACTTGGTGCAGATGAAAACTCGCCATATGTAGAAACAGTCGGCAAAAATATATTGTTTTCTTGTTTCTCAAGTGGCCTCACAATATTACATAAATACCTGAAATTTATTTTTATGAAGGAGATATGTGAAATGAAAACAGAGAAAACATTTGGAAGCAGAACATTTTGGCTCATATTATCCGTCATACTGAAGCAATTGGTCAAAGCAAGCGATTCGAAGGATTATTGAGAATAAACACTATGCCGGAGATCAGGAATATCCTTCAATTATAGACCCGGTAACTTATGAAGAAACCAATGCTCTCCGTTTAGGAAAAGGCGGAGACAGGGAAAAAGATACCCCGGAAATCCACTATCTGAAGTACCATACGAAATGTATGCAGTGTGGATGCCGCTATACAAGAAAAAGCCACTATAGCGGACAGAGAGAACGCTGCATTTGTTCAAACGGGTGCAAAACGCCGAGGTATTTAGATGATGAAACCTTAACGAAACAAGCGATGCAAGGATAGTTTTTCAGTACCCCTTCCAGGGGGCAGCAAGTTCTGACCCCTCCGGGGTTTGAGCAGACACTCGTTTACTAGTGGTTTTGATTACGATCTACCGAAGTAAAACAAACCCCCGCTCCTACCGGGGACAGGCAGAGCAAGCGATAGCGGCATGCCGCCCAAGGCAAAGCAAAGGCATATGAGAAGCAAACGAGGCCGTACGGGTGGACGCTATCGGATGGAGCCTGCGCGGCAGCTCTAGGTTTGCCGTCTACTGTGAGTACGCCATGTTTTCGATAATTCTTTCAAAAAAGGCTTGATAAATCCAAATGACTGTGGTATACTTCTGATAGAACAAATGTTCTACAGGCGGTGATCTGGATGTTTCAATGGATCGGCGATAAAACTCTTTCGTTGGAGGATAGGGTTTCCCAGATGCAGGAGGATGCGGCATACGACGTCGCTGACAACGACGAGGCGGTGATGCCCGATCTGTCCTTTATCCGGGAGACGATAAGGGCGAAAAGGTCGCCTCCCAAGGTGCCGAAGGTCTTTTTATCCAACGACTGCACCTTTAACTGCGCTTATTGCGGCTGCCGCTGCGGTAACGAAGGTAGGCAGCGCTATGTCTGGAAGCCGCGTGAGCTGGCTGAATTTGCGGTTAAGCAGGCCGAGGAAAACCGGCATGGCGTTTTTATTACCTCGTCGATTTACCGCAACGCCGACTATACCGAGGAGCTGATTGTCGAGACCTTGCGTATTATCCGCGACGAGATCGGCTACCGCGGTTATGTCCATGCGAAAATCATGCCGGGGGCGGACCCGCTGCTGATTTACCGGGCCGGCCAGTTCGCCGACCGGCTGAGCGTCAATATTGAGGTGGCCAAAAGCGAGGGCTATTCCAAAATCGCACACGATAAAAACCGGACGAATATATTGACCCCGATGCATCAGATCAGCGAGCTGATCGCACAGGCAAAGCGGGAAAAAAGCCGCTGGGCGCCCAAGTTCGCCACTTCCCAGACCACCCAGCTGATGGCCGGCAGCATACAGGAGAACGACCGCACCATATTGACCCTGGCCAATGCGCTGTATGCGAAATACAATTTGAAGCGGGTGTATTACACCCCCTTTCACTATCGCCACGAGGCCGCTGGATACGAGGGCCTTCCCATGGTCGAGACCCCACGGTGGCGGGTACGCCGGCTGTATCAGGCCGACCGGCTCATGCAGCTATATGGCTTTACCCCGGAGGAAATCGCCCCCGACAGTCAACTGAATTTATCCGAGATGCTCGATCCCAAAGCGGCGTGGGCGCTGCGCCATCTCGATTTGTTCCCGGTAGAGGTCAATCGGGCGGATTATGAAACCCTGATTCGCGTTCCTGGGATCGGCACGACCTATGCCAGCCGTATTGTCAAAGCGCGGCAATATTGCACAATTTCCCATGCGGTGCTGAAAAAGCTGGGGGTATCCCTCAAGCGCAGCCGGCATTTTATTACCTGCAATGGCGTTTACGATGGGGCCACCGTGGATAACGACGCGGTTCTTATCCCATTCCTGGCCGATCCGGCGGATGCGGGCGCTTATCAGACCAATCTGCTGGACAAAGCCATGTAGCGTGGGAAAGGCCCGCGCTTTCCAAGCGGAGAAGCCACAGCGCATCCGGCATCAAACGACCGTCCGTAAAAAATTGCACAGGGGTTTGCCAACCGGCAAGCCCCTGTGCAATTTTCGTTGGAGAGGGAAACCGCCGCGGCTTAGCCGGCGGTTAGGACGGTTTGATTTCAGCATGACAAGACGAGCGGTAGGCGAGGGGATGAAAGCCTGTCCCTTCCCGTCTTGAGCGAAGGCCAAGCCGGGCGGGGAAAGCGGCAGTATATACCGCCTGCTTTGAAGCCGCTGCACACTCTGTCACAAGCGAAACTCCCTGAGCGCGTGCTCCAACTGGTCCTGATGATGCAGAAAACGCAGATGAGACCAGTGTTCGGGAAACAGGCGCCGGTATTGGATGGTGTCAAAGCGTGTGTCAATCAGCAGCACCAGCCCGTAATCGCTCTCGCTGCGGATTACCCTTCCGGCCGCTTGAAGCACCTTGTTCATACCGGGATAAACATAGGCATAATCATACCCCTGGCCGTTGAGCTGGTCAAAGTATTCCCGGATCTGTTCCTGACGCATGGACAGCCCGGGCAGCCCCGTCCCCACGATAATCGCCCCGATCAGCCGGTCGCCCTTGAGATCGATCCCCTCCGAAAAGACGCCGCCGAGCACGCAGAAGCCGACGAGGGTATGGGGATTGGCCTGATCGAACCGATGCAGAAAATCTTCCCGTTCTTCCTCGGTCATCCGGCTTGTCTGGATCAGCACCTCGGTATCGTCAAAAAGCTGGGTGAAACAATCGGCTACCTTTTGCATGTAATCGTAAGAGGGGAAATAGACCAGATAGTTCCCTTCCCGGAACTGGATGGCGGCATGAATGGTTTTGGCGATGGGAAGATAGCTGGCCGCCCGGTCGCGGTATTTGGTGGAAATGCCGGCATGGGCCAGCAGCAGGAGCCGGCCGGGGTCGTAGGGAGAAGGCAGGCATAGCATGGGGTCTTCCACCCCGCCTCCGAGAATTTCACGGTAATAGGGCAGGGGGGTGAGGGTGGCTGAGAAAAGGACGCAGGAGACGGCGTTCCCCAGCCGTTGCCCAATGATGGCGGAGGGGTCGAGGCACATCTGGGTGACGGTGACCTCCCCCTCTTCGGCCTGCGTCAGGGTGATAAAACGCTCGTCGTATACCTCGGCGATGGTTTGGTAAGCCCCGACCGCAAACAACAGCTCGAGCAGCTCGTCGTAAAGCGCATGCCCCTCGTGCAGGGGCAGCCACTCCTCAGCCGCTTCGGCAAACAGGGCGAGCAGAGCGCCGAGCACAGCGTCCGGTTCGCGCTCCGCCCGGTGGGACCGTTCCCCCATTTCCCTGCGCGCATCGAGCAGATAGCGGTTCACCTGCCGCATGGCCTTGCGCAGCGCGCTGGAGGCGGCGTCCTTGTCCCGTAGCTGACGGCTCAAACGGGAAAAGGGCGATTTGCGAATAACGGCAGTATACATGTCCCGCACGCGGTCGGCCAGATTATGGGCCTCGTCGATGAGAAAGACGTACCGTTTCTGCTCCTCCCCGTCAAAAAAGCGGCGCAGGTAGGTGACCGGGTCAAAAACATGGTTGTAGTCGCATACCACAAGGTCCACCCACAGCGAGGCGTCGAGGGACAGCTCGTAAGGGCACACACGGTGGGCGCGCGCGATCTGCTCGATTACGGCGGGCGTGATGAGGTCGTGGCCCTCGAGCAGCTCCAACAGGGCGCTGTTGACCCGGTCGTAATGTCCTTTGGCATAGGGGCAGTCGACGGGATTGCACAGCGGCGCTTCGCAAAAGCAGATTTTTTCCTTGGCGCGCAGGGTCAACGATTTGAGCCGCAGCCCGCGGTCGAGCATTTGCTCGACCGCTTCCTGTGCGACCGTGCGGGTGACCGTTTTGGCCGTGAGGTAAAACATCTTGTCCAGTCCGTGACCGGTGATTGCCTTGACCGCAGGAAAAAGGGTGGATAACGTCTTGCCGATGCCGGTCGGCGCCTGGACGTAGAGCCGCTTTTGGGCCCCAATGACGCGATACACCGCCCCGGCCAGCTTCCGTTGCCCGGGGCGGTAAGCCGGATAGGGAAAGGGCAATTGGGCAATGGAGGTGTTTCGTATAACCGCCCATTCCCTTTCAAACCGCAAAAAATCGGCGTAACGGCGGATGGTGTCGTCGAAAAAGGCATCGATTTCCCCGGCGGTGAAAACCATCCGGCTTCGCTCGAGCTCCTCGCTGTCAAGCTGGAAATAGGTCAACTGGATTCCCAGCCTCGGGGGAGGGTTCTCCATGGTATGCAGCAGCAGGTAAGCGTAGCATTTTGCCTGCCCCAGGTGCACCGCCTCCTGCCGCCGAAGCAGCTCGAGGGGCAGGGTGGTGGTCTTGATTTCATCGATATAGGTTATGCCATCCTCGGTGAAAACGCCGTCGGCCCGCCCCTGCAGCAGCACGGGCTGCCCGTCGATCTCCACCGTCCGTTTGAGCGTTACCTCCGGCTGGTAATTGTCCCCCATTGCCTTTTGGATTTTTCGATGGGCCGCGGCGCCCTCGTACATAACAGAGGAGTCGGTGTAGCGGCTGTCGATATCGCCGCACCGCAGCACAAGCTCCACCAGGGAGCGAACCGACAGTGGGATAGGCTCCACCGAATCCACCTCTTTTCATGGGTTATAGAATCAAGGAATACACTGGCCGGGACGTGGCGATATATTCTCCTGTGCCCTTCCAGCCGCACGGAGGATGATGCACGCCGTGCGCGTTCATATTGTAGCATAGTTGGCAGCGCCGTTCAACCCGGCCGGTCAGAAAGCACCCCCTTTCCGGCATGTTAGCGGATTGCGGCGTCGTGCGCCGGCGGGTATAATGGAGGGCATCCAATCGGGAAAGGCGGCGGGGAAATGGGGGAGTACACGAAACAACCTGCGATCGCGGTGGTAGGGGATTCCATGCTGGATGTATACCGCTTTGGCGAATGGGATGGCAAACGCCGGGTATTTTGCCCCCACACCCTGCATCTCGCGCCCGGGGGAGCGGGCAATGTGGCCTGTAACGTCAAAACGCTGGGGGCGACGCCGCTGTTGTTTTCGGTCGTGGGCCGCAGCCGGCTGTCGTCAAAATACCGGCAGTGCCTGCGCCAAGCGGGGGTAGCGCAGGATTATTTAAAGCCCAGCCGGGTAAAAGACATCTGTGAAAAGGTAAATTTCATGGATCAGAGCTATCGGGTATTGCGGCTTGATAGGGACGATACGAGGGTGTTGCCGCATGCGGAGCAGGAGGCTTTGCTCCACAGCCTGTTGGAAAGCGGCACGGCCTGGTCCGACCTGGTCGTGTCCGACTATCAAAAGGGCTGTATTACCAGCGCCAGTTTCGATCGGATTCGCCAGTTCTGTTGCCAGCGCCACATTCGCCTGTATGTCGACAGCGCCAGCGGATGGAATATGGAGGGCGTCTATTTTTACAAGCCCAACCGTTTTCAACTGGAAAAGGTGGTGGGCCAACCGCTGGAGGGGATGCGTCAGCTGACTGCGGCGGCCCTTCGCTTCAAATGCCGTTACGGTATACGGCATATGGCCGTCACCATGGATGCGCGGGGGGCCGTTTACCTTGACGAGCACGATGGGGTTCATCCCATGGAGTCGGTTTGCCGGGAAGCGGTCGACCCCTGCGGGGCGGGGGATACCTTTCTTGCCGCGCTGGCGGTGGCAGTCGCCTCCGGCCGGCCGGTCGCCCGGGCGGTGCGCATCGCCAATGAAGCGGCGGGCGTCGCCTGCCGCCATACCGGAACGCATGCGGTTGCGGCCAGTGAAGTGCCAGGATGGAATGACTGATATTTTCTGCGCACGGGCCCCAGCGCCTCGGCTGCTGCGAGAAAAACGCAATTCCCGCCGCCGTAAACCGGGCCGGCCGATTGCCAACCCAAGGCCGCGCCCGGCGCTCCGCCCATCCCATTTCCCGGCGCTCCGCCATGCTCCCGCCCAAAAGGCCGTGTTTCTAGACCGCGACGGCGTGCTCAACCGCGACAGCGGCTACGCCGTGCATCCCTACGCCATGCGTTTTTGCCATCGCGTTCTTCCGCTGGTGCGCCGGCTGCAGCGAAAGGGCTATCTGGCGATTGTAGTCACCAACCAGTCCGGATTGGGTCGGGGATTGTTTACTAAGCGGGATTTTCTGCGCTGCACGCGTTACATGCTCCGCCGCCTGCATCGAAAGGGGGTTGCCGTCCATGCGCTGTACTACTGCCCCTCGGCGCTCGACGACGATCCCTTTCGCAAGCCGGGGGCGGGCATGCTTCTTGCAGCCGCAGCGCATTACGGCATCGATTTGGGCCGTTCGGTGATGATCGGCGATCGGATGAGCGATCGCATGGCCGGCATGCGGGCCGGTGTAGGGCAATGTATCCTGCTTCCCCGCCGGCGCGGGCGGCTGGCGCGCCCCCGTCTGGAAGGGATGAGAGTGGAAAAGGGGGAATGGTAATGATATGGAGCATGGCCTCCCTGGCCGGCCTGCGCGCGGCAGGCGAGGGGAAACGCCTGGTGGCCGCCTGCGGGTGCTTTGATATCTTTCACATCGGGCATCTTGAGTACCTTCAGGGGGCAAAAAAGCTGGGGGACCGGCTGATTGTAGGGGTGAATTCCGATGGCTCGGTCTACCGAAACAAGGGAAGATACCCCCATTTTTGCCAGGATGACCGCATGGCGCTGCTTTGCGCCATCGATGTGGTGGACGATGTCGTCTGTTTTGACAGCCTCACCTTTTCCCCCGTGCTGGAGCAGCTGCGCCCTCAGGTTTTTGCACGGGGGGTGGACGCCGGGCAAAAAGGCTTCCCCGAGCGGGAAACGGTCGAGCGGCTCGGCATCGAGGTCGTCGTGATCGGGGAGGGCAAGCGCGCGTCCTCCCGGCATCTGAGGCCATTTTTGCAGTGAGGAGGGGTTGCATCCAACATGCGTGAGTGCGTTGTGGTAGCGGCCAGGCGAAGCCCGGCGGGCAAAATCCCGGGGCAGCTTAATTTTATTACCGAAACGGAGCTTTTGGCCAGAGTGATGCGCGCCGCGGCGGGAACAGCCGAGGTCGAGGAAGCGGTCGTAGGCTGTTCCTTTCCCATTGAACGCGACAACCTGTGCCGCAAAGCCCTGCTTTCGGCAGGCTTTTCGGCACGCGTCAATGCGTCCACCGTCAGCAAGACCTGCGCCTCCTCCGACGAGGCGCTGCGCATTGGCTATGAACGCATCCTGCTGGGGGAGTGCCGGTGCGTGCTGGTGGGGGGCGTTGAGAAGATCAGCAATTCGCCCTATATTCTTCAGGTCATGAAGCGCAATGTGAAACGGCAGCTGCGCGGGCAAACCCTTCACCGGGCGGAGGCCTTCGCCCGGCTGGAGGAGAACGATATGGCCTATTTGGCCGAACTGGCCGCCGACCGGCAGGGTATCGCCCGGCGTGAGCAGGACGATTTTACCATAGAGAGCATCCGCCGCGCTCACAGGGCAAGCAGCGAGGGGCGTTTTATCGATGAGCTGGCCGAAATCGCCTATGAAAAGGATGGGGTATGCTACCGCCTGTGCGCGGACGAGCTGCTCGACAGCGAGCGAACGGCTGGGGAGATACGCCGGGCACCCGCCATGTTTTTGTGCGACGGGAGCCTTACGCAATACAACGCCGCCCCGGTTTGCGACTGCGCCGCGGCGGTGCTGCTGATGGAGCGGGCGCTTGCGGACGAATGCGGTTTGCAGCCCTTGGCGGCCATTCGGTCGGTGGTGCCCCACGCAACCGGCCGAACGGGCTGCTGCATGGAGGAATGTGTGGAAAAGCTGCTGCGAATCCATCGCCTGCACCGGCAGGATATCTCGCTGTATGAAGTCAATGAATCCTTTGCCGCGCAGGCCATTTCCACCATACGTGCGCTGGGGCTGGAGGATCGTAGGGTGAACGTGCATGGAGGGAATCTGGCGTTGGGTTATCCCATCGGAGCGACCGGCCTGCGTATGCTGGTTACACTGGTTCATGCGCTCAGACAGCGGGGGGGCCGCCTTGGCCTCAGCGTGATGTGCGCGGGCGGTGCGATGGCCCAGGCTGTTCTGGTGGAGGCCATGGGCTCATAGCCGCGACAGGCCGCCGGCGAGTGGGGAGAGCAGCGGCCTGCTCCGCCTATGGAGCAAACCGTCTATCGGCGTTTCCCATCATTAGGAGGCGACACGATGTTGTCCGCGCTGGGCGGAGAGGGCAATGGACGTCTTACCCACCATGCCCCAATTTTATGCTTCCTGCGGGGTACGGCATACTTTACGGCCTTTGAAGGCTGGGGATGCAGCCGTGAAAGCCGGGCGGATCATGGGTCGTGTGGACACAGGCGCCCCGGCGTTGTCAAGCTGATCGGCGTGAGCGAGAAACGTCCTGTGCCCGATTTGTGCGCTGCCCGTGGGGGGATCGGATGCTGTGCCGTAAATCTGCGAAGGATGCCGCGGAACGCCATCGTAGCGCGGCTTGGCCCGGCATCCCTGTATGGGCGATCAGAGGGCTTGCGCGCCTTACCGCCCGCGACGGGGTGAAAAAACACTTGACATTGAAAGCCATGAGGATTATAATACTCTCAAATCATTCGATCATTGGAAAGACTGTGAAGGGAATAAGATCTCCAGCCGTGAGTTTCAGAGAGCCGGTGGATGGTGCAAACCGGTACCGTGGCGGACGATGCATAGCTCATCCCGGAGTTGCCTGCCCGAGAAAGCGTAGGGCAGGACGATTGATCCATGTTACGGATCGGGCCTTGTTGGAGGTCTGAAAGAGGGCTGTCGTATTGTGACAGCTGAAATTGGGTGGTACCGCGTGGAGATTTCTCCCCGCCCCTGTTGATGCAGGGGCGGGGAGTTTTTGTTTTACCCAAACCGCATCCATGCCCTCCTTGTGGCGGCAGCATCCCGGTGGTTCGGCTGCTTTTGAGAAACAGGTTTGGGAGCAGCCCGTATCCGGCGGGGCGGCGCGTCTGCCGGGCGTTGGATGTCGCCCTCGGCACCGGCTTGCGGCCGCGCGGATGAGGCGCGCCGTATCAATCCTGTGGCAGGGCCGTTTGATTTCCAATGGTTTTTACGCGAGCCTGCGCCGGCATCAAGCCGGTGATGGCCATCAAGAAGAAAGGATGGGTTTTATGAAAGCAAAGCACGAAAAGTACATTCCATTCCAGCCGGTGGATATCAAAGACCGCCAGTGGCCGTCCAAAGTCATTGACCATGCGCCGATATGGTGCAGCGTCGACCTGCGCGACGGAAATCAGGCGTTGGTCGACCCGATGAATCTGGATGAGAAGCTGCTGATGTTTCATACCCTCTGCGAGATCGGGATCAAAGAGATCGAGGTGGGGTTTCCGTCGGCCAACGACACCGAATATGAGATACTGCGCACCCTGATTGAGGATCATCATATCCCCGACGACGTGACCATCCAGGTGCTGGTGCAGGCCCGCCCCCATCTGATCGAGCGGACCTTTGAGGCTATTCGGGGAGCCAAAAACGTTATTTTTCATTTTTACAATTCCATCTCCACCCTGCAGCGCAAGGTGGTGTTTCACACCGATATCGCCGGGGTGGAGCAGATCGCCGTCGAAGGCGCGCGCTTGATCCGCGAGCTGTCGCAAAAGGCGATCGACGGCGGCATGAATCTCCGCTTTGAATATTCGCCCGAGAGCTTTTCCGGGACCGAGCCGGATTATGCCGTACGGGTCTGCTCGAGTGTGATGAAAGAGCTTGGCTCCACCCCGCAAAATCCGGTCATCCTCAACCTTCCGTCCACTGTGGAGGGGAGTACACCCAACGGTTTTGCCGATCAGATCGAATATTTCTGCACCCACCTGCCCAATCGGGAGAGCGCCATCGTCAGCGTGCATCCCCACAACGACCGGGGCACGGCGGTTGCGGCGGCCGAGCTCGCGCTTCTGGCCGGGGCCGAGCGCATCGAGGGCACCCTGTTTGGAAATGGGGAGCGCACCGGCAACGTCGATCTGGTGACGCTGGCGATGAATATGTACACCCAGGGGGTCGATCCCAAGCTTGACTTCAGCCACATCAACCATGTCAAGGAGGTCTATGAAAAGACCACCAAAATGAAGGTCGGCGAACGCCACCCCTATGCCGGTACGCTGGTGTTCACCGCTTTCTCCGGCTCCCACCAGGACGCGATCAACAAGGGTACGAGCTATATGCACGAGCACGGCGGGGATTACTGGGAGATACCCTATCTGCCCATCGACCCGGCCGACGTCGGGCGGGAATACGAGCCCATTATCCGCATCAACAGCCAGTCGGGCAAGGGCGGCGCGGCCTATGTGCTGTACAACGAGTTTGGCTATAACCTGCCCAAGGCCATGCATCCCGAGTTCGGCGCTGTGGTCAAGGCGGCCTGCGATGCTTTGGGAACCGAGCTTTCGAGCGAGCAGCTGTTTGAGCTGTTTAAAAAAGAGTACATCGACGTCGACTCTCCCTACCGCCTCGAGAGGCACAAATTCCACGAGCAGTCGCATGACGGCGAGACTTTGGTCGATTTTGAAGGTTCGCTGGGCATCGACGGGCGGCATGTCCCGATTGAGGGCGAGGGGAACGGGCCGATCGACGCCTTCTTCAACGCCCTCAAGAGGGTGGGAATCCAGGGATACGAGTTTGTCTCCTATCACGAGCATGCCATTTCTTCCGGTTCGGACTCCAAGGCCATCGCTTACATTGAACTCAAGAAGCCAGATGGAGAGAATATTTTTGGCGTCGGTATTTCCCATAACATCAACCTTGCCTCCCTCCGCGGCGTACTCTGTGCGATTAACCGGGCCGAGCGGCAAAAGAACGGCCAGGGAAAGGCGCAGGCGTAACGCGGCGTGACGGCGTAAGGACCAGAGACGGATATCGGGGGAATGCTCGGCTGCTCGGATACCTTGGCTTCACCGCGCCTTGCGATGCTTGCCAAAGAGGCCTGATCCCGGCCGCCCTTCGATGGGCGGGGCCTCCGCCCGTGGTATGCCCCACCGAAAAAGCCATATGGTAAGGTCGTTCGGCCATATCCATGGACGGCGCATCCGCAGGCAAAATAGGGATCGGCCGTGCACAAGCGAGCTATGCGCTTACTGTTCCTTTTGGCACAGGGCGTCGTTTCGCGTTGAGGCCGTCCGCTGCGTATGCCCCCAGTACGATGCCTGCCTTGTTGGACAAAATGGGAAATCCGATTTGCCCGTGCCAATCCATTGCATTCGGTGGAGGACCTATCAGTGGAACAAAGCGGCGATCCACGCCTGCCCGTCCGCAGATGATTGTGCGTTGGATACGGTTGCATGGAATAAGCCAGATATGATATCATGAATGGTAGAAAGAATTGCGCCTTGCAGGCAGGCGGCATGCTTGCAGGCGAAAAAAAGCGGGGCTTCCTTTCCCGCGCGAGAGGGTGAAATGATGAAACAATATACCATTGCTTTGCTGGAGGGCGACGGCATCGGCCCGGAGATCGTCGCGCAGGCGGTCCGGGTTTTGTCGGCGGCAGCAGAACGGTTCGGTTTTTCGTTGGATTACCGCCACGCCCTGCTGGGGGGCGCGGCCATCGATCAGACCGGCGGCCCGTTGCCGGAGGATACCGTGCGCACCTGCCTGTCGTGCGACGCGGTGCTCCTCGGCGCGGTAGGCGGCCCCAAATGGGACGCCTGCAAGGGGGATCAGCGGCCCGAGGCCGGCCTGCTTGGCATCCGCTCGGCCTTGTCGCTGTTTGCCAACCTGCGCCCGGCCAAGATTTTCGGGCCGCTTGCCAGCGCTTCCCCCCTGCGCCCCGAGATCATCGGCGATGCGCTCGACGTGCTTGTCGTGCGGGAGCTGACGGGAGGAATCTATTTTGGCGAGCGGGGCCGGTCGGGAAGCGGCGCAGACGAAGCTGCCTACGATACCGAGCGGTATACGGTGCGGGAAATCGAGCGCATCGCGCGGGTGGCATTCGAGGCCGCCAGAGGAAGAAGAAAACACCTCACCTCAGTGGATAAGGCCAACGTGCTCGAATCCTCCCGCTTGTGGCGCAGTACGCTGACCGCTCTGGCGGCCGAGTATCCGGATGTGACCTTGGATCATCTGTATGTGGACAACGCCGCCATGCAGCTGGTGGTTCACCCCCGGCAGTTCGACGTCATTGTTACCTCCAATTTGTTTGGCGATATTTTATCGGACGAAGCCAGCGTGATCAGCGGGTCGATCGGTATGCTTCCCTCCGCCAGCCTGGGGGAGGGGAGACTGGGGCTTTATGAGCCCATCCACGGCTCGGCTCCTGACCTTGCGGGGAAAGGCGTGGCCAATCCGTTGGCGACCATTTTGTCCGCCGCCATGTTGCTGCGCTATTCCCTGGGGGAGGACGAGGCGGCCGGCCGGGTGGAGCAGGCGGTAGTACAGGCTCTCGACCGCGTCCGCACGCCCGACATTTTGTCAAACAGCGGCTTGCCCGTGGTTTCCACCGAAGAAATGGGAAGCCTGGTCGTCCAACTGCTGTAGCCGCTGTGGCGGCTTTGGGCCGGTATGCCTTGTGTTTGTTTCATCTCGCTCCGTTAACTTGGCTTGCGGGACGATGGGGCGGCCGGCCGGATGCCCCTACCCGTCGATCTCATTGTACTGCCCTGTTACGGATATCGCTCCGGTTTCTGGCATGCTCGGCAACAAAAGCGGGCCTGGCGGCTTGGCCCAGGGCCAGAGCAGCCCTCCTATCCAACTTCACGCGGGCGCGGGAAAGCACGGACGGCGGGGATGTGAATTTGATATATTTAAGGGCAAAATGATCAAAAAAACAATTTATTGACTTTTAAAATAGGCTATGATATATTAAATTTGTGGGTTGGGGGAGACACCCATCGCAAAAAACGCAAGCCACACAACCTATCGCCGGTGCAAAGGGGATGACACCCATTACAAAAAACATAGTTGTACTCGACGGTCAGGGCAACGTATTGGAAGCAACGTATTTTAAGCGAGCCAGAGGGCTTGTCAAACATGGCAGGGCACGCTTTGTGGACGAAAATACGATTTGCCTTGCGTGTCCGCCAAATCAAAATTTGGAGGGTCACAGCATGAATCAGGATACCATCCATGCAAACGATATACAGCAGACGGAAGCCGCACGGCCGGAGCCGGCCTTAACGATGGAATATCTGCTGGGCCAGATTGAGAAGGTGACTGCCCAGACCAATCACCTTCAGGAGGCCATCGCGGCGCTGCGCGACATGGGCGACGGGGAAAATGCCGAGGGGATGAGCGTAGGCAATACGCTGGGCCCGGCGAAGGCCGCAGCCATCGGCGACGTGGTGCGGTGTCGTGAGACGACCAACCAGCAGCTATTAAAGCTGTATGAAAAAATGTACGACGACCTTAAACCAGCGCCTGTGAGCGAGGATATACGCAAGCTGCAGCAGCTTGCCCAGATGCTCGAGCACATGCCGCCCGAGACTGCCGCGTCGATTTTGCAAAAAGCCTCGCAGCAAATGTTTGTCCGCGCGGGATGTCCACCCGTGTAATATCCTATCTATCCGGGCCGGAGCAGGCGACGCCTGCTCCGGCTTTTTCCGCACAAAGCCAGAGAAATCACTAGCCCAACCGGACGCAGAATGGATTTTTACAGGCTGGTTTTTCGGGGGATAGCCGGTATCGAATGTGATAACAGTTTCACGCTGCCGGGCGAGGCGGCTTCCCCCATTTGCCGGTGGCGGGGGGATGGGAAGCAAGGCTCGATGTCGGCCTGCCTGGAGCGGGCTAGACCACGGCGGGCCCTTCCAGTGCCTGTGCGGTCCACCCGTTGGTCGAATGAACTGCGGTTTCACTGACCCCGTTTCTGGCAGGCGATGCGCTGCCCTTCCCTTCTCAGCAAAGCAAAAGGATTTGCCATTGCGGCCGCCGGCGGGCGATACCCGCTCGGGTCCCTTTG
This sequence comes from uncultured Eubacteriales bacterium, assembly GCA_965145485.1. GTDB lineage: Bacteria > Bacillota > Clostridia > Oscillospirales > Acutalibacteraceae > CABQCM01. The sequence continues at coordinate 125,359 of CBCTCU010000001.1, forward strand.
GCGCACAAAACCCGTATCGGGGGCAAGTACGTTCTTTTGCATAGAGCCTTGGATGCAGCGGCCGGGCGTTTTTGAAGTGTGGATAGCATATTCCTCCCAAACGATTCGTATACATGAGTGAATGGACAAGAATCGGGAGGATTGCCATGGTTACCATTTTGAAGTATCTCGTTATTGCCGCCATCGTCGTCGCATCCTTGGTGGTACTGGTTACCGCCTTCCGCCGGGGGAAGGGGGTGCGCACCCTGTGCTGGTCGGCGGTCAGCGGCTTGGCTGCATTGTGCGTGGTGGCCCTGATTGGCCGCTTTACCGTTTTTACGCTGGCCGTCAACGCCTGGAGCGTCCTATGCTCGGCGGTTATGGGTGTGCCGGGCGTTTTGCTCATGCTGGCGATCAAATTTATCTGGGTGCTGTAATACGGACGCAAAACCGGCTGTTCCCACCCTGCGGAGGGGACAGCCGGTTTATTGTATATTTTTGCTACACTGCGCGCCGCGCTTTCTGGCGCCCGGCCATGGCGCGTAAGGCCTGCTACGCAACGTGGACGCCGGGTGGAAGCGCATACGCCCTTCCACCAGCGAACGGGACGACTTTTGCAAGCTGGACAGCCTCTGGTTGCGCCACGGTGCGTTGCAGGATGGACTGCTCTGCTTTTATTTCGATACCGCCGCCGGAGGATACGGCGTTCCATCCGTTTCATGCATCTGCGTTTGCGTATTCGATTGCGCGGCGGAAACATCCGCCTCGTCCTCCCGTTGTGGCGAGCCGCGGCCGTTGGAACGGTAAAAGGTGGGGGGCACGCCCTCTTCCTTGGCAAAGGTTCTCGAAAACGCGTTGGTGCTGCTGAAGCCAAGCAGTTCGGCAATTTGGGTGATGCTCATATTGGTAAAGGATATGTATTCCTTGGCTTTGTTAATGCGCACCATCCGGGCGTAGGTCATGGGCGTCACGCCATAGATCCGCTTAAAGACCCGCAAAAGATGAAACTTGCTGATATGAAACCGCTCAGTCAGCTCTTCGAGCCTCACGGCGTGGGAATAGCTTTCATCGAGATAGCGCTTGACCTCCTGATATTCCTTTGCCACCATGGTCAGGCTCGAGTTTTGAAGAATGCGCACTTCGCGCAGGAGATAGGCCCACAGCGTCAGGAATTTGCTCTTGACCTCGATTTGATAAAACGGCTCCCGGTTGGTGTAGGTGTTGATGACGTCAAAAAAGAGGCGTTCAAAATCGAGCAGGTTGCCCACGGTGATTTGATCGGGCATTTCCATTTCCCTGCCCGGGGCGGTGATATCCTCCCGGATCATGGCAATTTCCTGCTGGGTCATGGCCTCGCGGGGCTGAAAGTTGACTTTGACCTGCTCAGAGTCCTCTCCGGCGATCAGGTCAAAATGAATGTGCGGCTGATGCAGCTTGCTGCATCCCAGCAGAGAGATGGAGTGCCGCTTGCCGGGTTTGAATAAAAAGATCGACCCCGGGCCGGCGTGATACACCGTGTCCTCAATCGTGATGCGAACCGCGCCCTCTTTGATATACAGCAGCTCCCAATCAAAAATGATCCGTTCTGGAACCTCCCACGGCGCAGCGCAGTAACAGTTCCATGCGGTTCGGATGTAAGGACACAGGGCCAGATAAGAGTCCATGCTATATCACCTCGTACTCAAGGCAGGAATGATCGCAACCATCCCGGTCAATATTCCTATTATATGGTAATGTGCGACAAAAATCAAGTCGAATGTACCATGTTGTCATTGCATTGTGTAGTATTAGCAGTGAATTTATGCTGGAATACGGTGGAGGATGGAGAGTATCGGCGCTTTGACACAAAACTTCCCGACAATGAGAATGCCGGCCGTTTTGTGGCCGGTCGGGAAAATATGCCTTAGGTTTCGCAGATACCAGGGCATGAAAAATCCCGAACCGGCGTTGCGTGAGTCGGACTCGATCAACGGCTCGATTCGGCAGGGGGAATGAGCGATTCCCATACAATGTAAGGGCGCAGGGATCAAATAAATAGCAATATTGCACAAAGCCGGTGGGTTTTACCCGCCGGCTTTGTGCTACCCACGTGATTTTTACGGTTATTTTACCCTCCCTTGCTTGCACGCGCCGTCCGCATTTTATAAAATGCAATCGCACCGGGTAAAGGATACGCTGGCCGCGAATGGTTGGGCGTCATGGTGGGCTTGGCACCTGGAGCGCGGGGCGGATCACGTCATCCGTTATAGGAGCGAGCCGTCCGGCCTGCTCGAAAGCCGGTAATGAATATCACAGCATACGCTGTCAATATATTACCCCAATTATCATGGAAAGAAAAAGGAGAAAAGCAACATGAAACACAGAAAAATCCTCAACCTGGCCCTTTGCGCCTTACTGACTATCTCTCTGCTGACGGCCTGCTCCGGCGGCGGTTCCCCCTCTGGGGACGGCTCGAGCGCTGGGAGCGGCGCCTCTGCGACCGGCCAGGGATCAGGAAATTATGCCGACACCATCACCCTGGTCTGGTACCCCAACGAGTCGGCCGAAGATTATGACGTGGCCCGCGATGAATACGCCAAGCTCATCGAGCAGGCCACCGGCAAAAAGGTCGAACAGAAGTTGACGACCGACTATGCCATCGCGATCGAATCTTTGTCCAATGGAACCGCGCAAATCTGTTTCATGGGGGCCCAGGGCTACATTGAGGCGAAGGCGTCCAACGACGCGGTGCTTCCCTTGTTCGTCAACTCGGGCGAATCGGGAACCCTGGACGACGCCAAGTATTACAGCTTCCTGGCGGTTGAGAAGGGGAACGAAGGGCAATACGCCGACGGCGACAGCTACTCCATCGACAATATTGTAGGCAAGAAAATTTCCTTTGTGTCCAACAGTTCCACCTCCGGCTTCAAAGTGCCGACCAGCTCGATCATCAGCCACTTCAGCGACCGCAACCTCACCGAGGACGATCTGATCGAGGGGGGCGACGGCATGCTCTTCTCCCAGGTTCTGTTCGGCGGCTCCCATCAGGGCTCGGCTTTCAACCTCATGTCCGGCAAGGCCGATGTGGCGGCCTTCTGCGATACCGAAATCGCCCCTTATGCCGATTGTAAGGAGGGCGAGCCTAACACGACCGGTTCGGTCTACGCCATCAAAGACGACGCCAGCGCCCCATTTGACACGGTCACCGGCGAGGAATTTGTCATCATCCAGTCCACCCCGGTTCTCAACGGGCCCTTTGCCTATAATTCCGAGGCGCTCGATCCCGAGGATGTCAAGGCTATCCAGGATCTGTTTACCTCCGACGAGGTCGCCAACAACGAGCTGATCTTTGTCCCCGAGGGTTCGGATAATGTCGGTATGTTTGAAAAAGCGGCCGACGAGCGGTTTGTGCTGGTGGAGGATTCCTGGTTTGATCCCATCCGCGAGCTGAGCGAGTAAACGCACGACACAACGAAGGAGACACGTATATGGCGCTTCTTAGCTTTCAAAACGTAAGCAAAACCTATAACAACGTCACCAAGGCGCTGCAGGATGTTACGTTTTCAGTGCAAGAGGGCGAGTTCGTGTCCATCATCGGCCCCTCCGGAGCGGGGAAGTCGACGCTGCTGCGGTGCATCAACCGTATGGTCGATGCATCGCAGGGGGCGATTTTTTTTGATGGCCGCAACGTCACCTCGAGCAAAAAGAAAGAACTGCGGGAAATCCGCACCAAAACGGCCATGATCTTTCAGCACTACAATCTGGTCGACCGGCTGAGCGTAGTGGAAAACGTCCTGCACGGGCGGCTGGGGCAAAAATCCACCCTCAGCGGCATGGCGGGGCATTACACCGAGGAGGAAAAACGCGAGGCCTTCCGCATCATTCAGGAAATGGGCCTCGAGGAACAGGCGTATAAGCGCTGCGACGAATTGTCGGGCGGACAGAAGCAGCGGGTGGGAATCGCCCGGGCCATCATGCAGCACCCCAAGATGATCTTGTGCGACGAACCCATCGCCTCGCTCGACCCCAAATCCTCCAAGGTCATTATGGATCATCTGAAAACCATCAACCAAACCAAAAACATCACCTGCCTGGTCAATCTGCACCAGGTGGACGTTGCCATGAAATATTCCGAGCGTATCATCGGCGTGACGGCTGGGAAAATCGTTTACGACGGCCCTACCGACGGCCTGACCAGGGATATGATCCACGAGATCTACCAGTCGAGAGATCACGACCTGATTACCGACGTACAGGGGTGATCGAAATGCAGAAAACCATCGACGTATTCAAAAAACGCAAACTGACCTATACGCTGGTATTCGCCGCCTTTATCGCCGTTTTTGTCGGCGCGTCCATTGTGGCTGAATTCAACCCGGTGGACGGCATCGCTTCTTTCCCCGCGGCCATGGAGTGGATTGTGACCAACCTGGTGCCGGACGCCGACGCCATGCAGCGGCTGCCCAAAATTCTCAGCGAGCTGCTCGAAACCGCCCTGCTTTCGGTGGCGGTCACGGTGGTGGCAGCGGTATTGGCCTTTTTCTTCAGCTTACTCGGCTCCAACATCACCAGGGTCAACGGCATTCTCAAACGCATTGTCCGCGTTGTAGCCGCTTTTTTCCGCAACGTGCCGGATGTGGTGTGGGCCATGCTGCTGATGTTTTCCTTTGGACAGAATATCCTGACCGGGTTCTTTGCCTTGTTCTTCACGACCTTTGGCCTGCTGACCCGCGCCTTTATCGAAACCATCGATGAGGTCAGCTCCAGCTGTGTGGAGGCGCTCGACGCCACCGGCGCCAATTTCATCCAGAAGGTCTTCCAGGGGATCATCCCGTCCTCCCTCCCGGGCATTACCACCTGGGTGCTGTACATGATTGAGACGAATATCCGTTCCTCCACCCTCATCGGCATTCTGACGGCCACCGGCATCGGCTATCTGTTTGATCTCTACTACAAGCGGCTGGACTTTGCCTCCGCCAGCCTGGTGGTGCTGTCTATTGTCGTTTTGGTGCTGGTGATCGAAACGGTTTCCAATAAGATAAGGAAGGTGATCCTGTGATGAACGACACCGTCGCTGTGGCGGCCAGAACGCCGTCGAGGGAGACGCCCCCAAAGGCCGATAGCCTGGAGCGGTTTATCGAACACTCGCGCAACGGCAAAATCAAGATCGGCGCAAAAAGCAAAAGCCAACTGGCGGTGAAGTTGCTGGTGCTGGCGCTTGCGGCGATTACGGTGGCCGCCTTTGCAACCTTTGATTACCAGGGAATTGACTTTGCCAAAGCGGTAGCCGATACGCTACATAACATCAAGACCGTTTTTTTGGAGCCCAGCTTGTCGCGCGATACGGTGGGCGGGGTGCTTTACCAGCTTCTGGTCACCTTCTGTCTGGGGACCCTCTCGACGGTCATCGGCGCTGTGCTGGCCTTCTTCTGCTCGCTGCTGTGCGCAAGAAACCTTGCCCACCCGGTGTGCGTCAACATCGTCAAGAGCGTGGTCGCGGTCGCCAGAGCCGTCCCGACCGTGCTGTGGGTGCTGATCTTTGCGGTTTCGGCAGGCTTGGGCAGCGTGGCGGCCGTGGCGGGGCTCACCTTCCACAGCTTTGCCTATCTTACCAAGGCCTATGCTGAGTCCATTGAGGAGATTGATCCGGGCATCATCGAGGCGCTCAAGGCAAACGGCGCGAGCTACTGGCAGATTGTCTGCCAGGCGATTGTCCCCTCCACCATCACCTATATGGTGGCCTGGACCTTTATGCGGTTTGAGATTAATTTTGCCAACGCAGTGGCCATGGGGGCGGCGGCCGGCGCAGGCGGCATCGGCTTCAACCTGTTTATGGCGGGCAGCTTCTACTTTGATCTTCATGAAATGGGGCTGCTGACCTACATCGTGGTCATCGCCGTGGTCATTTTGGAGATGCTCTCCACCAAAATTAAGGCCAAAGTGAAATGAGGAATCGGGTATGGAAAAACGACGTATATCAAAAATTCTGGCGCGGGCCGGCAGGGAAGAGGTCAAAAGGCTGGCCGATGAGATCAAGGCGGCCTATTCCCCCGTCATCGTGAAGGCGCCGGAAAAATCCCTGACCATGGTCCGGCTGCGCGACCCGGTGCAGGAATGCCAGTTTTATCTGGGCGAGGTGATCGTCAGCGAGGCCATCGTCGACCTCGACGGCGTCAAAGGGATGGCCGTGCTCATGGGGGACGATTTTGATAAAGTGCTGGATATGGCGCTCATCGACGCGGCCTGCAACAAGGGCGTATTTCAGCGCTATGACCAGCTGGAAGAGCTCGAGCGCCGGCAATCGGTACAGCTCGAAAAGGAAAACGCCATGTTTATGAAAACGATGGTCAGCTTTCAATCCATGGATTCGGAGGTAGCGCCATGAAACAACTGCACACGTTCGACGAAGTGCTCGATTCTCAGAAAGTCTTTCGCCGTCTGCTCGATGCCATGGCCAATCCGGGCCGCCGGTGCGGCATTCGCCAACAGAGCGAAAAGCTGTTTGGCGACGAGGCGGAATTTCTGGCCCTGGCCATGACCCTGCTCGACGCGAGCGTCAGCTTTTGCGCGCCGGAAAACCCCGAGCTTACCGAGCAGATTGTCCTGCTCACCCACGCCCGGCCGGTACCGGTCGAGCAGGCCGATTATCTCTTTGTCACCAGGGCGGAGCAGCTTGCTCAGATGATCGAATCCGTCAAAGAGGGGACGCTGGAAAATCCCCATGCCTCGGCCACCCTCCTTGTCAAGATCCCGCAGGGGCAACCGGAGCGCGCGGTGCATATCAGCGGCCCGGGCGTGGACGGCCAGGCCGAAATATCGGTCCCTCCCGCCGTGATGAATGCGGCAAGGCTGCGGGATCAACAGGAATACGAATACCCCCAGGGGATCGACCTGATTTTCCTGCTGCCGGCGGGGGAACTGCTCTGCCTGCCGAGACTGGTTAGAATGGAGGAATGCTGATATGGCCTATGTAGCGGTTTCAGGCGGGGAAGAGGCCATCGAGGCCAGCATCCGCCTGCTGGAATTTTACCGCAGCGCAACCGAAAAGGACCTCGATTTGGAGGTTATTCAGGAAAAAATGAGCCTGCTGGTCGATCGGGTGATGAGCGAGGCGGGCCTGTATTCCAAGCCCTACGCCGCGCTGGCGATCAAGCAGTGCGAGGGCTCGAGCGACGAGGCGGTTTTTCTGCTGCGCGCTTACCGTTCCACCCTCAAGCGCAGCTACGATTCCCTGGTAGCGGACACGCGGAATATGCGGCTGGTTCGCCGTATTTCGGCCGCTTTTAAGGATATCCCCGGCGGCCAGATTCTGGGCGCGACCTACGATTACACCCACCGGCTGATGAATTTTGACTTACAGCACGAAGACGCGCCCGCCCTGTTCCAGAAAATGCAGCAGGTCGTGCGCGAGCAGGAGCCGGTGGAGATCACCCCCTGCGGGCGGGTGTCGGACGAGCTGAAAAACGAGGGACTGATCGACCGCTTTGCGCAGGACGATCAGCCGCCCTATGACGTCACGCAAAACCTCCTGGAGTTCCCCGCCCCCCGCAGCGCGAGGCTGCAAACCCTTTCTAGGGCCGACACCGGCTTTATCTCCGGCCTTGCGTACTCGGTCCTGCGCGGCTTTGGCCAGGTGCATCCCACCGTGGGAGAGCTGCGCACCGGCTTTGTCGAAATCGAGGTGCCCTATCTGGAGGACCCTTCCCAAAGCCTGTGGATTGGGGAAATCCTGCTGACCGAAGTGGAGGTGTTCAACGAGGCCGACGACAAGGACCAGCTCAAGCTGGCCTGCGGCTATGGCGCGGTAATGGGCCGCAATGAAAACAAGGCCATCGCCATGGCGGTGCTCGACCATGAGCTGAACACCAGCGGGGACTACCCCACCCAAAACGACGAGTTTGTGCTGATGCACGGCGACAGTCTGGAAATGAACGGATTCATCTCTCATCTGAAGCTGCCGCATTACGTCACCTTCCAGTCCAAATTGGATGCGGTGCGCAAAACACGGAGGGAAAACCATGATCGATAAATACAATTACGCCTTTCTCGACGAGGGCTCCAAGCGGGAGATCCGCCGCAGCGTGCTCAAGGCGGTGGCCATCCCCGGCTATCAGGTGCCGTTTGGCTCGCGCGAGCTGCCCATCGGCCGCGGGTGGGGAACCGGCGGCATCCAGCTCACTTTGTCCCTCATCGGGCCGGGGGATACCCTCAAGGTCATCGACCAGGGCAGCGACGAGAGCGTCAACGCCGTCAATATCAAGAAGTTTGTGACAATGTGCACCGACGTGCCCTGCACCACCCGCACGCAGGAGGCCACCATCATCCAGACCCGCCATCGCATTCCCGAAATCCCCTTGACCAACGATCAGATTCTGGTGCTGCAGGTGCCCCTGCCGGAGCCTCTGCGGATTGTCGAGCCTCAGGAGGCGGTCACCAAAAAGATGCACGCCGAGTCGGATTACGCCCCGATCTGGCTGCAGCTGTACGAAAGCCTCGTCAAATACGGCAAGGTGACCATCAGCGCGGAGTATCCCTGCCTGGTGGAGGACCGCTATATCATGAACCCCAGCCCCATCCCCAAGTTTGACAATCCCAAGCTGCACGACGCCGAATGCCTCTATCTGTTTGGCGCCGGCCGGGAAAAGAAGATTTACGCCATTCCGCCCCACACCAAGGTGGTGTCTCTTGCCTTTGACGACGTACCTTTTGAGAAGGAAAGCTTTAAAGGCAAAAAATGCCGCCTGTGCGGCAGCACCGACACCTATTTGGACGAAATTTTTGATTCGGCCACCGGAGAACGGTATTACCAGTGCTCCGATACCTCTTATTGCAAGGAGGTGCGTTCCAAATGACCCTTCAGGAAACGCCGGTGCTCAGCGTGCGGGGCCTGACCGTCCGCTATGGCGACGGCTGCCCGCAGTGCGCCGGGCATCTGGAAAAAAACCGCTGCACCGTCTGCGGCTCGGTTTGGGCCGCCAATAATGTGTCCCTCGACGTCTTTCCCGGCGAGGTGCTGGGCATTGTGGGGGAGAGCGGATCGGGAAAATCCACCCTCATGCAAAGCCTGTATTTTGATCTGGAGCCAACCAGCGGCGCCGCCTATCTGCAAAACTACGGCGGCGGGGCGAAAAACATCTGGGAGGCGAGCGCGGCCGAAAAGCGGCATATCAAAAACACCATCATGGGCATGGTGTATCAAAACCCCATCCGGGGTCTGCGGATGGATTACTCCTCGGCCTCGAACATCGCGGAAAAGATCATCGCCGCCGGCAGCCGCAACGCCGGCCAGATGACCGAGCGCGCCAGGGAGCTGCTCGAGGCGGTGGAAATCCTCACCTCCCGCATGAGCGAGGCGCCGAAAAACTTTTCGGGCGGGATGCAGCAGCGGGTGCAGATATCCAAGGCGCTGGCCAACAATCCGTCCCTCCTTTTGCTCGACGAGGTGACCACCGGCCTGGATTTGTCGGTACAGGCCAAGGTGCTCGACCTGATACGCAAGATCAAGGCAAAATACCGCATCTCGATTCTGTTGGTGTCCCATGACCTGGCGGTGATCCGCATGCTGGCCGACCGCACGATTGTCATGCTCGACGGCCAGATCATCGAGAGCGGCCTGACCGACCAGATTTTAGAAGATCCCCAGCACGCCTATACGCAGCAGCTGGTTCATTCGTTGCTGTAGGGAGGTGCTCCGTATGATTGTGATTAAAAATGGGCGGCTGGTATTGCCCGATCGGATTGTAGACGGCAAATACCTGCTGCTGGAAGGCGACCGCATCCATTCGATTGAGGATTCGCTGCCCGAAAGAGCGGATAAGGTCATCGACGCCCACGGCCGATATGTTACCCCCGGCTTCATCGACATCCATTCCGACCGTATCGAGCAGTTTATCCTGCCCCGGCCGACCGCACGGTTTGATTTTGAGCTTGCGCTCAAGGAGTGCGAACGGGAGCTGCTGCACCAGGGCATTACCACCATGTACCATTCGCTGTCGTTATACAAGGACGAACGCTTCGGCAAGAGCCCCCTGCGCACCCTCCAGAGCGTGCAGGAAATGGCGCAGCTCATCCGGGATATCCATGACCGATACCATCTGATCCACCACCGGTTTCACCTGCGTGTGGAAATCGACAACCTCGCGGCTTACGATATCGCCAGGGATATGATTTCCCAGGGGCTGGTTCACGAAATCTCCTTTATGGATCACTCCCCCGGGCAGGGGCAGTATCAGGATCTGGCCATCTATCGGGAGACACTGGCAAAATACCAGGGCTGCGAGAGCGAGGAGTACGATTTTGAAACCTTTTTAGCCAGGGAAAAGACCAAGGAGGTGCTGTCCTTTGAGCAATTGCGGGAGCTCAGCCGCATGGCCCATGAGCATGGCATCGCCGTGGCCTCCCACGACGACGACACCGCGCAAAAGCTGCGAATGAACCGGGAAATCGGCGTGGACATCAGCGAATTCCCCATCACCGTCGAGGCGGCGCGCTACGCATGCTCGCTCGGGTTTGCCACCGTGGTAGGGGCGCCGAATATCCTGCGTGGAGGCTCTCATTCGGGCAATATGTCGGCCGCCGAGGCCATTCAGGCGGGCTGCGCCGATATCCTTTGCTCCGATTACTATCCGCCCGCCATTTTGCACGGCGTGTTTATCATGCACGAAAAGTATGGCCTGCCCCTCCCTGAGATGGTCAACAAGGCGAGCCTCAACCCGGCCAAGGCGGTCGGCCTGGGGAGTCAGTACGGCTCCATCGAGCCGGGGAAAAAGGCCGACCTGCTCATCATCGAGCTGCTCGACGGTTATCCGGTCATCACCCACGTGCTCGTTGACGGGCGCACCACCTCCCGGGTGGAGTACAGGAGGTAAACTATGGAAATATTGTCCATTCAGCATCTGTCCAAGGAGTTTTATCTGCACAACGCCGGCAAGCACATCCGCTCCTGCCAGGATATTTCCCTGGATGTGCAGGAGGGGGAGTTCGTCGGCATCGTCGGTTTGTCCGGCGCGGGAAAGTCGACCATTCTCAAATGCATCCACCGCACCTATCTGACCACCCGCGGGCACATTTATTACAACAGCGCCGCTTTTGGCCGCATCGACCTCACAACCGCTACCGAGCGCGAGGTTCTCTATTTGCGCAAAAACGAGATCGGGTATGTGTCCCAGTTTCTGCATGTCATGCCCCGCACCACCGCCAAGGAGCATGTGATGAACGCCCTGCTGGAATCGGGGGCGGACGCGCAGCAGGCGAGGGAAAAGGCGGAGGATATGCTCGCCTATTTCCGCCTGCCGGAAAATTTGTGGGATATTTATCCCAACACCTTCTCCGGCGGGGAGCGCCTGCGGCTCAACCTGGCCCACACCATGGTCCGCCAGCCCCGCTTTATGCTGCTCGACGAGCCGACGGCCTCGTTGGACAACAAAACCAAGCTGCTGGTCAAGGAGATGCTCATTCGGCTCAAACGGAAGGGAAAGAGCATGATCGGCATCTTTCACGACCTGGAGTTTATGGACGGGCTGTGCGATAAGGTATTCAATATATCGGAGGGGACGCTGGTATGAAAAAAGCCGACCTTCATGTGCATTCCCGCATCTCGGACGGCAGCTGCACCATTGGGGAGCTGGCTGCCGCCGCGCTCGAGCGGGGGCTTGACGCCATCGCCTTGACCGACCACGACACCTTGGCGCAGGCGGGGAGCATTCCTTCCGGCCTGCCGGTGCAGGTGATCCCCGGCATTGAGATATCCTGCTATGATTATGACGCTAACCGGCGGGTTCACATACTGGGATACCGCATCCAGGATATCGCCTCGATCGAGGAATTTGTCCATCCGCTGCTGCTGGCCCGGCACGCCAATTCCCTCCGGCAGATTGAGGTGCTCGAGCAAAACGGATTTGCCATAGAAACCAGCGCCCTCAACCGGGCGGACGGCCGGTACATTTACAAGCAGCACATCATGGAGTATCTGGTGAAAACGCGGCAGGCGCCCGATATGTTCAGGGATTTCTACCGGCGTATTTTTAAAAACGGCGGTATCTGCGATTTTGATATCCGCTATCTCGACCCTTATGAAGCGGTGCGCCGAATCCGGGAGGCCGGCGGGCTCGCGGTGCTGGCGCACAGCGGGCAGCAGCAGAATTTTGCCCTCATCCCCCGGCTGGTGAAAGAAGGCCTGTGCGGCCTGGAGCTGAACCATCCCGCCAATTCGCCAAAGGACCGGCAGATCATCCGGGACAGCGCCGCCGAGTACGGCCTGTTTTTGACCGGAGGCAGCGATTACCACGGGGCGTACGAGCCCGACTCCCCCGGGCTGGGCTGCTGCCTGTCGGAGGAAAGCGGGGTGCAGGCCGTATGCTGAGCGTTCAGCCTACGTTAGAGGAAGACGTGCGTCTGCACAACGTGCAGCTGGGTAGATATACCCAGATCAAAGCCCACAGCGAGCTGGAGGAAACCCGGATGGGCGATTACTCCTATTGCGCGGGGTACAATCAGATTTACGCCGCCGATATCGGAAATTTTTGCTCGATTGCCACCTTTGTGCGCATCAACCCCGGAAACCACCCCTGCTATACCCGGGCGGCGCAGCACCATTTTACCTACCGGCGCAGCCTTTTCGGCTTTGGAGAGGACGACGAGGCCTTTTTTGAAGACCGGCGGGCCAGGGTCGTCACCATCGGGCACGACGTATGGCTCGGGCACAACGTCACGGTCATGCCGGGGGTGACCATCGGCAATGGCGCGGCGGTGGGCAGCGGCTCCGTCGTCACCCGGGATGTGGAGCCATATTCCGTTGTCGTGGGGGCGCCCGCTCGAAAAATACGCATGCGCTTTTCGGATGACATCATTCGTCAAATTGAGTCCACCCGCTGGTGGGAGTGGGATCACGACACCATCCGCGAGCGGCTTGGGGATTTCAATGACATTGCCGGCTTTATCGCAAAGTACGGCGTGCATTCCAGTGAAGGAGGGCAACGGTAAACCGGGCCGATGTGCGCCGCGGGGTCGCCCTGATCGCCTTTTCGTTTCTGCCCCGGTAAGAAGGCAAGAATCCTTCTTGCATGCGGCGGACCCTTGGGCATGTGCGGCTGCGAAATGAGTTGGAGCGCTGCCCCGCTTCCCATATCGCCGCCGGTTGCCCCAGCCCCTCTAGGCGTTTGCAACATGCTTGGTTGCCGTCCCTCATACCGTAAAATTTTAGCCGCCTGTCCAGTTTGCGCAATGGATAGGCGGCTCATTTCATTTAGCCGGAGAAGGATCGGCCGGGGTTATAAAGGAATCACGGCTTTTGTGTCGAGTATCGGGCTGAACCAATCGGTGACGAGCATCACCACACTTGATTGGCAAGCCCGCGCTGCCCAGCGATAGGACGTAGGGCAAACGGCTTAACATCCGATCCCCTCAGGGTGTGCCGGTGAGGGCCATCGAATGCTCCCCCAAGCCCCGGCTACGCCAAAGGTCATGATGGCGCGCGTTCATCCACGGATCCGTTATGCGAGGAAAAGCACCGTTGAAGCTGTTGCAAAAACTTCTCTGAGGCGCGGGACAGCAGCTGGTACTTTTTCCACACCAGATAAGCGGTCGCCTCCAGCCTGGGGCGCAGAGGGCGAAAGCAGAGACCGCTGCCCTGCGTATTGATCAGCCGGTCAAAGCAGAGGGTATAGCCAAGCCCCTCGTCCACCAGAAGGGAGGCGTTGTAAATCAGATTGTAGGTGGCGACCACGTTTAATTTGGAGATATCCCGCTTCATCCATTGTGACATGGACCATCCGTCGTCATGCTGCTGGGACAGGATCAGCGGCTTGTCCCATAAATCCTCCGGCTCGATTTCCTCCTTTTGCGCGAGGGGGGAGTCCCTGCGCATCAGCACCCCCCACACGTCCTTTTCGGGGATTTCCATCACCTCGTATTTTTCCGGGGCGACAGCGGCATACACCAGCCCGAAATCGATCAGCCCTTTCTCGAGCTGTTCCATGACATAAACCGCGTTGCCGCTGGAAATATGGTAATGGATATCGGGGCATTCTTCCTGAATGGCCTGCGCCGCCCGGGCCACCAGACGCACTATCTGGGTTTCTCCGGCGCCGATGTAGACGTCCCCCGCGATGGTTTTGTCCGAAAGCGAAATTTCGCTTTCGGCTTTTTTGACCAGTTCCAGAATCTCTTCCGCCCGTTTGCGCAGAATCATCCCTTCCTCGGTCAACGTCACCTTGCGGGACCCTTTGGTTTTGCGGATCAAAAGCGGTTTCCCAAGTTCCTCTTCCATCGCTTTGAGCTGGGTGGACAGCGTCGGCTGGGACAGGTGCAGGGATTCCGCCGCCGCGGTGATGTTTTGTTCCCTTGCGACTGCCAAAAAGTATTGCAATACACGCAATTCCATTTTACCATCTCCCCATGTTGAATATAGCCAAGCGCCACCCGAATTCCACATTGCCGTTGCGCCGGGGCGATGTGGGGCATGGTGGATGGCGCCAATTACGGTCGCTTCCGGTGAGGACGCTGTAATAAGCTTTCGCCTCAAGCATTGAGCCAAGCCGGCCATGGCCTTAGGATTGCGAAACCAGGCGCCGGCGGCCGCCCATGCCAGCAGTTTTAGTGCGCTGGCAGGCCCAGGGGCCCGATCCGTCCCCATACGGCCGGCGCCGGTAATACGCGACCGAGAGCATAACTATCTGTTATGGAGTAGTATCCGATATAGGTATTTGATATTTATTATACATTGTTTTATAATAAATGAAAAGATACAAAATTGTTTGCGACCCGATGGAAAGAAGATGATTTGCACATGGTCGATTACACCAACGAGGCGGTAGTGCGCAACCTCAAGGACGCCGGCTGCGATCAGGAAACCATAGACCGTTTCCTGCACTGGATGAAAGAAGGGGAAACCAAGCAGCAGCTTCAGCTTCTTGCCCGGCACCGCGGCGTGTTGCTCGAGAAGGTACACGCTGAGGAGAAGCGCATCCGCTGCTTGGATTACCTCATCTACCAAATCGAGCATCATAAAATCGCAATGTAAGAAAGGATGATTCTCATGATCGAAAATTACAGCCTTTATTTTCCCACCAGGATCCTGTTTGGGGCGGGGGAACTTAACCATTTGCACCAGCAGAGCCTCCCGGGGAAAAAAGCCCTCATCGTGATATCCAACGGCAAGTCCACCCGCGCCAACGGCTCGTTAGCGCGCACGCAGGAGCAGTTGAGGCTTGCCGGTGTGGACAGCGCCCTGTTTGACAAGATCGAGGCCAATCCGCTCAAATCCACCGTCATGGCCGGCGGCGCTTTCGCCCGGGAGCAGGGC
Source organism: uncultured Eubacteriales bacterium (assembly GCA_965145485.1). Classification (GTDB taxonomy): domain Bacteria; phylum Bacillota; class Clostridia; order Oscillospirales; family Acutalibacteraceae; genus CABQCM01. The sequence goes on from CBCTCU010000001.1 coordinate 140,618, forward strand.
TGCGACTTTATCGTCGCACTGGGGGGCGGCAGCGTGATGGACGCCTCCAAAGCCATTGCCGCCATGGCGACCAACCCGGGGGATTTGTGGGATTACGTATCGGGCGGCACCGGAAAGGGCCGGCCTCTTGCCGAGGCGCCGCTGCCGCTGGTGTGCATCACCACCACCGCCGGTACCGGCTCGGAGGTGGATGCCTACGGCGTGATCAGCAACGAGGAAACCAATGAGAAAATTGGCTTTGGGGGAGACGACCGTCTGTTCCCTGTATTGGCGATTGTGGATCATGAGCTGATGGCCACCGTCCCGCCGAAATATACGGCCTATCAGGGCTTTGACGCCCTGTTTCACTCCACCGAGGTCTACATCAGCAAGGGTCTCAACCCCTACAGCCAGATGATTGCCAGCACGGCTATCAGCAACATTGCCCGGTATCTGCCCCGCGCGGTCAAAGACGGTGGCGATCTAGAGGCAAGAGGGCACGTGGCCTTTGCCAACACCCTCTCCGGCCACGCGATGGTGCTCACCAGCACGACGGCCGAGCACTCTCTGGAGCATGCCATGAGCGCCTTCCACCACGAGCTTCCCCACGGCGCCGGGCTGATTATGATTTCCAAGGCATTTTATGAGTTCTTTATCGAAAAGCATGCCTGCGACGAACGCTTTGTGGAAATGGCCAGGCTGATGGGGGTCGAGGGGGCCGACAAGCCGGAGGATTTTATCACGGCGCTGGTCAAGCTGCAGCAGGACTGCGGGGTAGCCGATCTGAAAATGAGCGATTACGGCATTACCCGGGAGGAATTCGGAAAGCTTGCGAAAAACGCCATGGAGACGATGGGCGGCCTATTTTTGGCCAATCCCTGCGAAATGACCGAGGCCGACTGCGTGGCCGTTTTTGAGAAATCCTATCGGTAACGCAAGGTAAAAAGCAGCCAATTCAAGTCAGGAGTTGATCGTGTGAGCGAAAAGAGAGAAATACGGCAAAGCGTTTACACCGGCGAGCGCCCCTTGTTTCAGGCGCGCAATTTGAATATAATCGACACCATCTTTGACGCGGGGGAGTCGCCGCTGAAGGAGAGCCGCGGCATTGCGCTTCGCGGCTGTATGTTCAAGTGGAAGTATCCCCTGTGGTATGCCAAGGACATCACCGTTACAAACTGCACCTGGTTTGAAATGGCGCGTGCCGGCGTCTGGTATACCGACCGCATCACCGTGGAGGATTCCGCCATCGAAGCGCCGAAAAATTTCCGCCGCTGTCATGATGTGACGCTTCGCCATGTATCCCTGCCCAACGCCGCCGAAACCCTCTGGCAGTGCGACGGGGTGGCGTTGGAGCATATCGTGGCCAAAGGGGACTACTTTGCGATGAACAGCAGCAATATGACAGTCGACGATTTGACCCTTTATGGGAATTATTCCTTTGACGGCGCCAAAAATGTGGAGATACGCAATTCCAAGCTCCTCTCAAAAGACGCGTTTTGGAACAGTGAAAATGTGACGGTGTACGATTCCTTTATCTCGGGCGAGTATCTGGGGTGGAACGCCAAAAATCTGACCTTGATCAACTGCACCGTCGAGAGCTTGCAGGGCATGTGCTATATCGACAACCTGGTGATGAAAAACTGCAAGCTGATCAACACCACCCTGGCCTTCGAATACTCCACGGTGGAGGCGCAGATTGTCGGCAAGATCGACAGCGTGATGAATCCCTCCGGCGGAACCATCTGCGCCGACTCGATCGGGGAACTGATTCTGGAAAAGGACAAGGTCGATCCAAGCAAAACCCGGATTATCTGCAAGGCGAACGAGAAGGATTGCGCCTGAATAGGGCTGTATCAGCGGCGTTTGACGGCGTTATGATGTGTGGCCCGCCGCTTGGGATCGCGCCCTGGCCGGTCTGTGGCGAAAAAGCCGCCCGACGGCCCGGTGACAGGGAGAAGCGGCGGCCTCCCGGCGGCGGATTCCCATGGCATTGCAAGGAGGATGCGGCATGCAGTATGATTTTGACACAGGGATCGACCGGCGGAATTCCGGGTCTCTAAAATGGGACGTGTCCGAAAACGAGCTGCCCATGTGGGTGGCGGATATGGACTTCCCGGCCGCGCCGGAAATCCGCAAGGTTCTGGAAAGCCGCGCCGCCCACGGGGTGTTCGGCTACTCGGTGGTTAGCGACGATTGGTATGAAGCGTATATCGGCTGGTGGAAAGAGCGCCATGGCTTGGCGATGGAGAAGGAATGGCTGGTGTTCTGCACCGGCGTGGTTCCGGCCATATCCAGCATGGTACGCAAGCTGACCACCCCGGCGGAAAAGGTGCTCATCCAAACGCCGGTTTACAACATCTTTTTTAATTCCATCCAGAACAACGGGCGCGAGGTGCTGGAAAGCCCGCTTTCCTACCATGAGGGGAACTACGAGATCGATTGGGATGATCTGGAGCGCAAGCTGTCCGACCCGCAGACCACCCTGATGATTTTATGCAATCCCCACAACCCGGTGGGAAAAATCTGGGATAGGGAGACGCTGGCCCGCATTGGCGAGCTTTGCTGGAAGCATCATGTGGTGGTCGTATCGGATGAAATCCACTGCGACCTGACCGATCCCGGTTGCTCCTATGTGCCGTTTGCCTCGGTTTCCCCCGTGTGTAGAGACAACAGCATAACCTGCCTGGCCCCCACCAAGGCCTTTAACCTGGCCGGTTTGCAGACGGCAGCGGTGGCCGTTCCCAACGAAGTGCTGCGCCACCGGGTGTGGCGTGGGCTCAACACCGATGAAGTGGCCGAACCCAATGCCTTTGCCATACCGGCGGCAGTGGCGGCCTTTACCAAAGGGGCCAGCTGGCTGGACGCCCTGCGGCAGTATCTGCGATCAAACAAGGAGCGGGTACGAGAGTTTATCGGCAGGGAGGTCCCGTCCGTGCGGGTGGTAAACTCCCAGGCGACCTACCTGCTGTGGCTCGACTGCACCCATTTCGGGAGGCAGGCGGAGGAAATCGCCGCGTTTCTCCGAAAGGAGACCGGCCTGTATTTATCGGCCGGGGGCCAGTACGGCGGAAACGGCGCAGGCTTTTTGCGCATGAATGTCGCTTGCCCCCGCGCGACGGTGGAGGACGGCCTGTCTCGCTTGCAGCGGGGGATGGCGGCCTATGAGGACATGGTTTCCAGCCGCCGGTAACGGCTAAGGCTCGGGAGCCATATCGTTTTTTGCCGGATGAACGATCGACGGCAAAATTCTTGATTCCTCCTTTGCAGCGGGTGGAAACCGCCCTATTCGCCGTCCGGTTTGCGCTTGTCCGATAGATTTTAGCCTGCCTTTGGGGCGGAACATGGAAAGGGTATGTCCTTTTTGGCGGATGGAAGGCCCCAAAGGGGAGTGTGCCTTGGAATGAACGCCGGGGCAATCCTCTTTGCTGGCCTTGGTAAGGCGAAAAATTACCCCGTCGCGCCTCTGACTGGGCGCTGCCCGGTAGATTTTAGTCTGCCTTTGGGGCGGAACATGGAAAGGGTGCGTCCTTGTGCGGGTGGAAGGCCCCAAAGGGGAGTGTGCCTTGGAATGAACGCCGGGGAAAGCCTCTTTGCTGCCCTTGGTAAGGCAAAACACCCCCTTGCGGTCCCCGGCTTGGCTTTGTCTGATACCCCGTCTTTCTTGCGGGAAAATAAAGCACGCCTATCAGGGAACACAACATAACGTGCGCGTCCCGGCACGCGCAGAGCAGTGAGGGGGCATTCATTTCAAAGAATGCCAAGAACCGATTCTCATCTTCCGGCTTTCATGGAATGGGAACCTGCCTTGCTTGCCGCCTGGCTGGGCGCACGCCGGTAGTATCCGAGGCCAGCTTCTTGACAGAGGGTAAATTCAAGGCGCGCCGTGGAACGCGGAGATGCGAAAAGGGAAGTCACCTCTTAGCCGTTGAGATAAGAAGATGGCGTATCCCAAATACAAAGGGCACAAGGAGCGTTGAAGTTGAATCGAACGATAAAAAATACAACACTGTCGGCGATGTTCCTGGCCATCGGCCTGGTTCTCCCGCTTTTGACCGGGCAGATCCCGCAGATTGGCAGCATGCTGCTGCCCATGCATATCCCGGTTTTTCTGTGTGGCCTGGTCTGCGGCTGGCAGTACGGCGCGTTGGTTGGTTTTGTTTTGCCGCTGCTTCGGTATGCCATTTTTGGCATGCCGGTGCTGTTTCCCAATGGGATCTCCATGTCTCTGGAGCTGCTGACCTATGGCCTTGTGTCGGGGCTTCTCTACGGGTTATCCCGATGGCAGTGCATCGTTGCGCTCTACCGCTGCCTCATCGCCGCCATGCTGGCGGGGCGCGCCGTTTGGGGCGTTGCGCAGGCGCTGCTGTTGGGCGTGTCGGGGGATGGCTTTACCTGGCAGATGTTTATGGCAGGCGCTTTCCTCAACGCCATCCCGGGCATTGTTCTACAGCTCGTTTTGATCCCGGGCATTATGGTGGCGCTCAACCGTACCGGGGTAGTGCCCTTTCACACCCGGCGGGCTGCGCCGGGGCAAGCCGAGGAAAAAGGCTGATGGACGCGGTTGCTTTTGTCACTGCCGAAATAGAAGCGCGCCGTAAGGCAGGCAGTCCGTTTCTGGTTGCCGTGGACGGACGGTGCGCGTCGGGAAAAACTACCCTTGCGGCAGGTATCCGCAAGCAAACCGGCTGTAGTGTCGTCCCCATGGACGACTTCTTTCTAAGGCCGGAGCAACGCACACGAGAGCGGCTGCTTCAGCCGGGCGAAAATGTGGATTGGGAACGTTTTCTCGAGCAGGTGCTGCTACCTCTCCGCCGCGGGGACGCCGCGGAATATCGGCCGTGGGATTGCCATGCACAGACATGGAAAGAGCCTGTTGTTATCGAGCCCCGGCCGGTTTCCCTGATCGAGGGCGCCTACAGCTGCCACCCTGCGCTTTGGGATTTGTATGATTTCCATATCTTTCTTACCGTCGATGCACCCGAACAGCTGCGCCGGATCGAACGACGAAACGGGAAGCAGGCCGTAGCAGTATTTCGGGATCGATGGATTCCGCTGGAGGAACAATACTTTCGGACATTGCAGGTCGCGCAGCGGTGCGAGTTGTGTTTGGATATGACCTAAGATCGGCTGTAAAGCTTGGATTTTGGCGGTGTCCAATCGTGTGGAGAATGTTTTCAGCGCGGGGCAGACGTAGTCGGAGCAGCCGTTGCCGGCATCAGTCCCCGGCAGGTGGATTTCAAAAAAATTCCACCGTGGGGCCGGGCGTGATCGAATCTGCTTTGCAGTGGTATGGCCGTCTTGGCGCATCGATATCTGGATAGCCTGCGGGAATGGTTGCGACGAGCCCCTACGTTCCTATTGTTTATGGGCGATATAGGTTCGTTGTATTTCATGCGCCCTTTGGCCGTTTTTGCCCCCGCGGGTATTGCTCCCCGCTATGGTCAACCCCGTTTTGCGCCGGTCGTAGAGGCTCAGGGGGCATCGAACGGGGGGACGATCGAGTGATACCAAAAAGCGCGTACCGTCCAACGTGGACGGTACGCGCTTTTGCATCAAAGGGAAAATGGGGGGTTAAATGCGGGCAACGCCGGTTTCCCGTGCGGCCTCGGCCACGGCAGCGGCCACCGCCTTGGAGACGTTGCGATCCAGGGCGCTGGGAATGATGTAATCGGGGGACAATTGGTCGTCGGTGACAAAGGAAGCGATGGCCTTGGCCGCCGCGATTTTCATCGCGTCGTTGATGTCGCTTGCACGGACGTCGAGCGCGCCGCGGAAAATCCCCGGGAAAGCGAGCACGTTGTTGATCTGGTTGGGGAAGTCGCTTCGGCCGGTGCCCACCACCGAAGCGCCCGCCTCTTTGGCCAGGTCGGGCATGATTTCCGGCACGGGGTTGGCCATGGGGAAGAGGATGGGGTTGGGCGCCATGGATTTGACCATCTCTGGCGTCACGCAGCCGGGAGCGGACACGCCGATAAATACATCCGCGCCCTGGAGCACATCCGCCAGGGTGCCTTTGCGGCATTCTTTGTTGGTAATGGCGGCCATCTCAGCCTTTTCGGTGTTGAGGTTTTCCCGCCCCTCATAGATAGCGCCCTGCCGGTCGCACAGCACCACGTCTTTGAGGCCCATGGCGATCAACAGGCGGATGATGGCGATGCCGGCGGCGCCAGCGCCACTGGTGACCACCCGGATTTCCTCCAGCTTTTTGCCGGTCAGCTTGAGCGCGTTGAGCATGGCGGCCAGGGTGACCACGGCGGTGCCGTGCTGGTCGTCGTGGAAAATGGGGATGTCGCAGCATTCCTTCAGCCGCCGCTCGATCTCAAAGCAGCGGGGGGCGGAGATATCCTCCAGGTTAATGCCGCCGAAGCTTCCGGCCAGCAGACGGACGGTATTGACGATGTCGTCCACTTCCTTGGAGCGGATGCACAGAGGAATGGCGTCCACATCGCCAAAAGCCTTAAACAGAGCGCATTTCCCCTCCATTACCGGCATGCCGGCCTCCGGCCCAATGTCGCCAAGACCCAATACGGCCGTGCCGTCGGTGACCACCGCCACCAGGTTGGAGCGGCGGGTCAGGTCATAGCTCAGGTTGACATCCTTTTGAATTTCCAGGCAGGGCTGGGCTACCCCCGGCGTGTAAGCCAGGGACAAATCATCCCTGGTCTCCAGAGGAGCCCGGCAAATCACTTCGATTTTGCCTTTCCATTCCCTGTGTTTTTTGAGCGATTCGGCAGCGTAATCCATTCTATATCCATCCTTTCGAAATAATTTTGCAGCCTAAAATTTCAGCTGGGAAATGACCTCTTTGAGGGCGTCGGCGCTCTTGTGAAGCAGGGCCTCTTCCTCCTCGGTAAGCGGGGGGACGATAGCCCGGGATATTCCCTGCGCGCCGACCACAAAAGGCAGGCTCAGGCAGACGTCGTTGATGCCGTATTGGTCGTGAATCATGGCCGAGACGGTCATCACCGAATCGGTATCCCGCAGAATGCATTCGCAGATGCGGCGCACCGACAGGGCGATGGCATAAAAGGTCGCCCCTTTCAGGGCAATCACCTGTGCGCCGGCGGTGCGAACATCCTCCTCGATGTCCTTGAGCTCAACCTTGCCGCAGCGGTTGTGCTTGTCGCAAATATGGGTGCAATATTTGCTCATCTCCATCCCGGCAATGGTGGTCAAAGACCAGGGGATGAGAGAGGTGTCGCCGTGCTCACCGAACACATACGCATGCACGTTTTTGGAGTTAAGCCCCACATGCTCCGCCAGGCGCGAGCGCAGCCGGGCGGAATCGAGCATGGTCCCCGAGCCGAATACCTTGCGGTCGGACAGGTCGGTCGTCTTTAAAATGGCGTAGGTGATAATGTCCACCGGGTTGCTGACCACCACATACACTGCGTCGGGCGCGTACCGGGTGATCTGGGGCATGACCGATTTGATGATGTCGACATTGGCCTGCGCCAGGTCGATGCGGGACTGGCCGGGCTTGCGGGCTAGTCCGACCGTAACGATGACGACATCGGATTGGACCGCGTCCGCATATTCCCCGGCATAAATGTTCAGCGGCGCACAGAAGGGGGTGCCTTGAAAAATATCCATGGCCTCCCCCTGCGCTTTCTTTTTGTTGATGTCAATGAGCAGAATCTCGGAGGCCATGCCGTCCATCGCCAGAGTATAGGCGATGGTAGCGCCCACGTTGCCTGTTCCCAGTATGGTGATTTTTTTCCCTTTTCTCATACGTTTTATCTCCCTTGATTGATGTCCATGGATCGGCTGGTTTACCCAGCTGTCCGGCAGCATTCGCCCCTGTATCAGGGGATTGCAAGCGAAATTTATGTAGCAAAAAGGACAGGTTCCCCAGCCGCATTTGGGTAGGGGAAATTAACAAAAACCACCTTCTCCCCCATTCTATTACATCAAATAGTATACTACAACATATAGCGGTTTGTAAAGGTGTTATTTCTAAAATTCGAGCCCCCTGCTTGGGGATTTCTTTGGGCGATTTCTCCAAAGAAGCCATGGCACAGCCGTATGAGGTGAGAGAAGCAAAAAGGGTTTCCGACACCTTCCCCGCCGCTGTGTCCGGTGGTGGGGATTGACCTCGACAAAATGCATAGAAAATGGATGCCCGGGATGGGAAGGTCGACGAAAATACAGCGTCCGGTCGAAAAGCGATTGCAATCCGTCCTCGAATCCGCTATGGTATAGGGTGTTCCCGCCAAAGACCGATTCCGCACGTAGGCCATGGATGTTGATGGGACACCGGAAAGCATCCCCTGACTCCCTGCGCATGGGAGAGAAGGGCTGCGACGGGGGGGAGGATAGCGTGGACGGCTCGATGGCGGGCTAGGCTGATTAGCCATTGCGCCATGCGGCGGGCCGCGCATGCGCTAGGTTGAGAGCTCGCGGCGCCGGTTCGCATTGGCGCCGGCTGCATGAAAGGGCAAACGCAATCAGGAAAGGCAAGGTGCTTACAATGAAACAACGTCATTTCTGCGTGGTATCCCATACTCACTGGGACCGCGAATGGTACGAGGTATTTCAGGAATACCGTATGCGTCTGGTGCGCATGATCGACAACCTGCTCGACATTCTCGACGAGCGGGAGGACTACGCCTATTTCCACCTCGACGGCCAGACCATCGTGCTGGAGGATTACCTGGAAATCCGGCCGCACCAGCGCGAGCGCCTATTGGGGCACATCCGCTCGGGGCGTATCCTCGTTGGCCCCTGGTACGTCATGCCGGATGAATTCCTTGTTTCGGGTGAATCTTTGATTAAAAACCTTAATATCGGCATGAACCTCTGCCAGAGTATCGGCGCCGAGCCCATGCCCTGCGGTTACATTCCCGACCTGTTTGGGCACAACAACCAGTTCCCCCAGCTTTTGCGGGGCTTTGATCTCGACAGCACCCTGCTTTTCCGCGGCGTTGCCGACTACTCAAAGGACGCCTTTCGCTGGAAAGCGCTCGACGGCTCGACAGTGACCGCCCTGCGGGTCGACCGGGAGCGGGCGTATTCCAATTTTTACTTTGCCATACGCTATCCCTTCGAGGGGCGAGAGTACAATGAGGACGAAATGGTGGCGAACATGAGGGCGCTGCTGGCCCGTATGGACCCGGAGGCCACCTCGGACGTCTATTTGATGATGGACGGCGTCGACCACATGGATGCGGAGGACCGCCTCCCCGAGATACTGGCCACGCTGCAAAAGCATTTCCCGGAGGATACCTTTGAGCACACCACCCTGACCGATTATCTGGAGAGGGTACGCGCCGCCCATCCCGACCTCGAGACCATCGAAGGCAGCCTGTACCGCATCGGCACCAAAGGGATCAACAACTGGCTGCTCAAAAACGTGCTCTCCTCCATGGTGCACAACAAGCAGCATAACGACGCCTGCGAGCGGGCGCTCAGCGGGCTTGCCGGGCCGATGCAGGCGTTTTTGTCCATCGAGGGGGCCAAAGCGGGTACGGTCAACGACGTCAGGGATCGGGAGGATTTTCTGCGCGTCGCGTGGAAGACGCTCGTGCAGAACCATCCCCACGATTCGATCTGCGGCTGCTCTATCTCGGATGTGCATGAGGATATGGAATACCGCTTCCGTCAGACGGCGGCAATCAGCCGCTCCCTGGTGAAAAACATGGGGGAGCAACTGAGCGCTTGCATCGACACGAGCGTTTTTGAGGGCTGCGGCGGCGCGGCGGTCGTCTATAACCCGACGCAGGAACAGAAAACGGGGGTGCAGCAGGTCACCGTGCTACTGCCCGGGGTCGACCTCAAGCGGGTGGAGCTGGTCGACGAGACGGGCAAGCGGCTGGATGCGCAGCTGCTGCATACCGAGCCGGTGATGGAGCACCGTTATCCGGTCAAGACCCTGATCCAGTTTGAGCCGAAAACGGCCGCGACCTATGCGATGCCGCTTGATATCGCTCCCAACGGCTACCGCACCATTGGATGGAGGCTGCTCAAGACCGCTTTCCCCGGGCCTGGGGAATATACGGCCGAATGGGAAAATCCTCATCGTTTGTCCGGCAGCATGCGTGTCGCGCCCATGCGGTTTGACAACGGCAGGCTGCTTGTCGAGTTTGCATGCAACGGCACGATGGCCGTGACCGAAAAGGCGACCGGAAAACGGTATGAGGGATTGCTGCGCCTGGAGGATGGCGGCGATATGGGCGAAGGCTATAATTACGCCAAGCCGCAGCCCGACCGGGTATTTTATTCTACGAGCGCCGACGTCGCGGTGGTGTGCGACGGGCCGCTGGCCGCCGTCGTGCGCATTGCGGTCAATATGAACCTGCCCGCGCACCGCGAGCATCCCGAGCAGAGCGAGTGCGTCGCACAGCAGGTGGTGCATACCGTCACCATCCTCAAGGATTGCGCGCAGATATCGGTGCGCACCGCGCTGGACAATAAGACCAAAAATCACCGCATGCGCATGCTTTTCCCCACCATGCTGCGCGCGGATGAATTTTATACCAAAACCCCCTTTGCCATGACCCGCTGGGATGTACAAAGCCACGACTGGCAAAACGCCCGGGAGGAAGAAACCTTTGTCCATCCCTCCCAGGGAGTCACCCTGATCCGGGACGGGGAGGGGGCGCTGGCGGTTTCCACCCGCGGGCTGTATGAGGTCGAGGTTACGGACGATCCTTCCCGCACCTTGGCGGTAACCTTGTTCCGTTCCTTCCCCAACGAAGCGGGCGGGCTGCGCTCTGAGATGGGTGGCATGCTTCGCCGGCTGGAGTTTGACCTGATGCTGCATTTTGACGCCGCGCTGACCCCTGCCGACGCACTCATCGCAGGGGAGAGCTGGCGGCAGGGGGGCCTTTCCTTCCCGGCCTCGGTGCACGCAGGGGCGTTGCCCGCCGCCCGATCCTTCCTGCGCTGGAATGGCGGTAAGCTGGTGCAGTCGGCCTTTGAGCGGCAGCCGGTCGTATGCGGGGGAGAGCGGAAAACCGCCTGCGTGCTGCGCGCCTATGACGTCTCCGGCCAGGCTTCGGATAGCCGCGTCACCTTTGCACGGCCCATCCGTGCGGCGCATTATGTCAACTTAAAGGGGGATTGCTCCGATCCCTGTCCTTTTGAGGGCAATACCCTGACACTGCATGCCGAGCCTTACCAGATTGTCAGCGTGGCGCTGCAGTTTGAAGAGCCTGCCGAATGATACCGGCCCTTGGATCAGGGGAGAAAATATTGTCACTGGTACCGCTTTGGCGTAGAATGCGGCACGGGGCAGTGTGTCCGCACGGGCGCGCCGCTTTACGCGCCCTGGCAATAGAGCGCCTCGGATCGCGGAGTGTACAATGCCATGTTGGCGGGCAAATGACATTGGAATCCTGATTTACAGGATATCATGACCGGCTAAGCCGCAGGCTTGCGCTAGTCTTGTCAGGCCTAACACCGGCCGGTGCCTTACGGCCTGATGCATATGTTTGTGCTTGTATCCCTTGCCCGTATCCCGTCAACGGGGAGCTTGGGTTCGATCACTCGTTTCTTTCATGAATAGCCGCCCGTTTTATCCTGTTTGGCTCGCGGTTGGATGCGCATGCTTTTTACGGGGGCCTTTTTCAGGTGGGCTGATGGGTTTTGTCGCCAGGCACAACCACCAACTAAGCCAAAGGATTGTGATTAGCCCTGCCGGAGCTTCGGCCCCGGCTAGTGCCTTACAGCTTACTGTATGTGACTGTGCTTGTGTCCTTTGCCCGTATCCCGTCAACGGGAGGCTTGGGTTCGATCACTCGTTTCTTTCATGGAGAGCCGCCTGTTTGGCTCGTGTTCGGATGCGCCTGTTTTTTTACGGGGCCCTCCAGCTGAACCGGGATTGCCAAAATCAACAAAAGGCCGGCCGCTTACTGCGGCCGGCCTTCGCTGTCGTTGAACCGTGGCGCTGCCAAGCGACGCCACGCTGGTGGTTTAAGACGTCGTTGTGGAGGTGAGCGCATCCGGGGGCGTGGTAAAGCGCAGCAGGGTGTCGCCAATGGGATACGCATATTCCTGGCCTTCCACTTGAAAGATTGCGGTGCGCTCGCCCGACGAGGCCCATGCATCCGCAGGCGCTGCCGCGAAAAGGGCCTGGGGCGCCGCCTCTTGCTCGGCCATGGCGGCGTCCATCCTCACGGTAATGGTATGCTCGCCCGCATGCTCGATTGAAAAGCGGTAGAGCTTTACCATATTTCTCCCCTGCGATGAAACCCGGTCAAACGGTAAGCCCGCGTCGCTGTTTACCAGCGTGGCGCTGCCGTCGAGTGGCGCCCCGGCCAGGCGACGGTTGAGGTTGGCCGCAAAAGAAGGCCGATCTTCCTCGTCCACGCCCGGATTTTCCGCAAGGATTTCCCCCAGGGTCATCGGCCGCGCTGCCATCGCCTGCCCCCCGGCCGTCACCAGGAGCGAGCGGGCGCTTTCATCCTCCGGTATGGCGAGCCATATCCTACTGGCCGCGCGTGCGGAAGACTGGGTAAGATAAAAGGAGGTGGTCCCCGACCCAGCGCCTTCATAATCCTTATCCACCTGTGCGATTTGGCAGGCGCCGTTGACAAACAGCAGCCGGCATTGCTGCGGATTCCCGGTCACGGAGAAGCTGGGCGCAGCCATTGGCGTATTGTCGTTCGGTGCGGTTTCCACGCCGGAGAGATCATAAACCAGAAAACGGTCGGTCAGCGACAGAGCGGCGGGGGAAGCGTCGATGGAGTTGACGAGCAGCCGGTAGGAATCATCGGGCTGCCGGCCAAGCTCCATATAGTTGGGGCTGAAGTGGACCGACTGGCCGCAATCCTGGCCGGGAGAAAATCCCAGCGGCTGGGTGACGTAGACGGTGGGATGTTCCTCACTGGAGTAGTCGATGGCGGCCCCGTCGACCAGAATCTCCGGCCTCTTTCCCGTCAGATCCGTGCCAGGCAGAAGAAACGAGGCGGCGTCCTCCAACTGGACGCGGTATTCCATGGTGACCTGATCCTGATCCGTAAAAACAACCTGTTCCGAGAGGAGGGAAGCGCCGCCTTCCTGCGGACTCAGGCCAAAGACCGTGATGGGGCCGTAGATGGCCGCGCTCGGGCCCTCTACGGTTGGGGAACAGCCGCCCGCCAGGCCGAGAAGCAGGGCCCCGGCAACACAGCCGGCGAGTAAGCGCCCCGCCAGCCCGCCTGCTGGTGCTGGTGTTTTGCGAAATGCATGAAAACGACGACACAACATAGTCAAAACCTCTTTCCCCTTTTGTCAATGCCACCAAAGCATGACCGCAAAAAGCGGGGTTATGGTAGGTTATTGCGCGCATCGAGCGCATAACGGAGCGGGATGTCATCCGATGGAATATCAAAAATTGATTGATAAAGCGAGCGATATCATACGGAGTAAAATACCTTCTTGCCGCTGCACCGATCGCCATTGTTATTTTCATCACTGACGGGTGGCATCAAAGTTCTTGATCCAACCGTAATTTAACATAATTTCTTGTACATGTCAACTTAAAAATTGCGTTTTCAGCTATTTGCTTGGCGGAATTGGACCGGCGCTTTGGTAGAAAGGATTGTATCCAATCCAGAGAATTTAAAGCGACGCGCCTTCTCATACCGGATGCCCAACATTTTTCGCGGTCGTCAAAGGCTCGCATCCTGCAACGCCATGAGCGCGCCATCCGAAGCTCCTGCGGTAAGGAGCGCACGGTGAGGGAGCTCTTGCAGATACCATGCCAATCCAGACTGTTAGCGGCCTCACGAATGCGCTCGCCTTTTCTCCTGTGCCGATGGGGAAGGATCGGGGTGAAACGCCCTTGTGATACAAAACGGCGGTCGGACAGGGAGGCCGTTGCCTACTGAATGGAACATGCAGCCGACATGGGAATCGTGGGCAGCCTGACGCAACGGTGGGCCGCCATCGCGCCGTTGCCCGGGCGTTCATCGCTTGATATCCAGCGTTGCGCTTTTCCCTTTCATGATTTATAATAAAAGCCAAATCCGCTGGTTTTGTCCGAGTCGGCTTGACAACAAGGCCGTCGAGCCGATACTGGCGATCACCGTTGCAGGAACCAAACGCCGAAAGCGGGGCCATGGCACGCGGCGCAGGAGGCAAAATTCCACATGGGTTAAGCCGGGCCGGCATAGATCCGGCCTCCTATGGCATGATATCGTATGGGGAGCATGGCGAAAAGAGGATGGCCCTGCCCTGCAGCGGCCCGCCCGGTCAGGCGGAATATTTTTTGAATGAAGCTTGCTCATATGCGGCTCGCGGCATGGCTGCGAGCGGAAAGGAGTCAATGTTAATATGAAAAAGACGCTTTTGAATCAATACGCACGGCTGACCGTGCGCGTCGGCGCCAATGTGCAAAAGGGGCAGTCGGTGGTGGTGCGCGCGTCGGTAGACCAGGCGACCTTGGTCGAGCTGGTCGTGCGGGAGTGCTATCGCGCAGGCGCGGCTCATGTGGAGGTCGATTGGGAGTGCTCCGCGCTGGATAAGCTGGCCTACCGCAACGAGTCCCTCGCCCGTCTGTCCGAGGTGCCGGAATGGAAAACGGCGCGGCTACAACAGCGGCTCGAGACCCTGCCGTGCATGATCTACATCCTGTCGGACGGCCCCGACGCACTCCAGGGGGTCAATCAGGAGAAAATGCAAAAGGTGCAGCAAAACCGCTATCGTGTGACCAGGCCCTACAGCGACGCGATGGAAAATCGGTATCAGTGGACCATCGTCGGCGCCCCCTCGGCCGCGTGGGCGAAGAAGGTTTTTCCTACCCTGCGCAGCGGCGCGGCGGTTCAACGTCTCTGGCAGGCCATTTTCGATACCGTCGGCATTGACGGGGAGAGCGACCCGGTGGAGGTATGGCGTGAGCGTAACCGCCTGTTTGAGCACCGGTGCCGGGTGATGAACGACTATCGGTTCCGCCGCCTGCATTACCGCAGCGCCAACGGCACGAACTTTACCGCCGGGCTGATCCCATCCGCCCAGTGGGCCGGGGGAGGGGAGACCACCCTTTCGGGCGCCTTTTTCAATCCCAACCTGCCCACCGAGGAGCTGTTTACCACCCCCATGCGCGGCGAGGCCGAGGGCCGGCTGGTGGCCACCAAGCCCCTGTCCTTCCGCGGGCAGTTGATTGAGAATTTCTGGCTGGAATTCGAGCAGGGCCGGGTCGTGCGTTTCGACGCGGAGACGGGGCGGGAGGTGCTGGATAAGCTTCTGACCTCGGATGAAGGCGCGTCCATGCTGGGAGAGCTGGCGCTGGTGCCGCAGTCCTCTCCCATCTCCCGCTCGGGCATTTTGTTTTACAATACCCTGTATGATGAAAACGCAAGCTGCCATGTGGCGCTGGGCAAGGGGTACACCAACGTCATCGAGGGGTATGAGTCCATGACGCAGGAGGAGCTGGCTCAAGCGGGCGCCAACGATTCGATGGTGCATGTCGATTTCATGATCGGAGCGGACGATCTGAGCATTGTGGGCGAGCGGGAAAACGGCGAGAAAATCCCTGTTTTTGAACATGGAGAATGGGCTGTTTGATTGGCGCAGAGCGCGTGAAAAGGCCGATGCAGCCGAACCTGGCGCGGCAACAAAATGGATTGGATTCATGGCTGGAATAGCGAAGGACGAAAGGGAAAATGCTGTTGCTGGCAGGCCCCGGTTTGCCGGTAATGCCGTTGCCCTCGGGGCCGCAGATTCCATCCGAATCTCAGCCGGCGCAGGTGGCCGTATTGCTTTCTGGCACGATATTACCTTGCCGGGCTTTCCTGGCGGTGGTCTTAGCGGCGTAGTTTTTGACAGGGCACAAACAGAGAGCCGTGCATATTGTTGCACGGCTCTTAGTCTGCTAAAAAAGGGCGCCGGAGGGCGCCCTTTTTCAATAGGAGGGGATAAAAGGAATAGACGATAAAAAGAAGGAATGACCAAACCACCAAAAGTGGCGTCGTAGGGGCGTCTGCTTGAAAGTTGGAAAACAGGCGCGGCCATCGGGCTGCAAAAAAGAAACGAATTTGTGCAAGAGGGGCAAGGTGATGCAACGAACGACCCAGTTTTGGACGGCCGGCCGCGTTACCAAGCGGCTGGGAAGTCCTCCCGCCAGATGAGGCCGACCGAGTTTTGCAGAATCATTAAGGCGTCGGCAGCGTCTACCTTGTCGTCGTTGGTCACGTCGCCAATCATCTGCTGTGTCTCATTGAGCGCCGTCAAATTCACCGAGTATTGCAGAGCGGTCAAGGCGTCGGTAGCGTCGACATTCCCGTCGTCGTTAAGATCGCCGAGTTTGCCCTTGACCAGATCCTGTCTGAGCAGATTGAAATAGTTATAAATATCCACCACAACAACATTTTCGTAAGGGTTTGCAGCCTTGTATGCATCCACAACCGCGCTGATATAGCTCGGGGTGGTCCAGACGCAGCGGAACAGGGCGATAGCCGATGAGTATGCCGTGCGTGCGTTCGAGTCGTTTACGCCGGCCTTCAGGGCTTGGACCGCCGCGTCCACATTATCGACCACAAAATTATTGTACAGTTGAGTCGCGGGCGTTTCGTTGTAGAGCAGGTTGGGGGCCTGGGAGCCGCCGCTTCCGTACGGAATGATGATGGTGGCAAGGCCGTCGGGCGCAAATTGGGTGAACATTTCCAACGATTTGTCGCTCAGCCGGTCCCGGTCGAGGATCATGGGCGCAATGGTCATATCGGCGCGTTGGAAGTAGGCCTTGTTGTGCTCGAGTAAATTCGGCCAAAGCTCATCGGTAACACGGCTGGGATTGAAGTAGCCGGCCGCGCCCGCGTCCGACACAAAATAGTCGTTTTCGGTGGCTGTGTTGTAGTAATACTCTATGATGTCGGGATACGCATCCAGCAGGTTGGGGTTGATCCCCCACGCCAGCGGCAACTCACCCCGCGCCTCGTCCTTCCAGTATTCGGGAAGCATCTTGTACAGCGGATAGGCCGAGTCATAGTCACCCATGAAGAAGCACAGATATGTGGTGAAGGGCTCCAAAGTCAGCTCTTCCTCCGGGCGGTTGTTGGTCAGTTGCTGAGCGCCGGTGTACTGGCTGTGAAAGCTTTGGTTTAAGCACCATTCGACCCCCGTGTTTTGATAGGCGTTGTAGGGCGTGATGAGATGAACGGTCTCCCACTCGGTCGCCACCGTGTCGTGCGCTGACTGCGTGTTGTTTCCATTTTGGCTGTATTTTGTAAAGTTAAAGAAGCCGGTCACCTCATAGGGGGCGGAGTCCTTGGTCAGCTCCAGCATACGCTCTAAAATCATGACGTAGGTCTCATAATCGGTGCCGACCGGCTGATCCGGCTCGTCATAGGGCGCTTCGTCCGGCCATACCGACAGATCGTAGACAAAGGCCCGGTTATAAACCGCCCAGTCCCTCTGGCAAAGATAGGCCCAGTCGCCGTTGACGCGCATATTCCAGGCGTCAAAATAACTGCAAATGTAGTCTTTTGAGCACAGCCCCTTGTCAAGATATTCTTCGATCGCCCAACGGTAGGCGTCGTTTTTAGGGCTTCCCGTGACGCTGCCGTCGAATTTGCCTCGCAGATCAATGATCTTAATATCCTCGTTAAAACAGGAACGGTATCGCTCGTAACACTCCCCGGTCATGGGGATACCGTCCTCCACGCCGGCGGCCGTGGTAGCCGCGTTGACCGAGGCGGGGACGTTCTCATCCCAGAGGATGACCGCTTTGACATAGTCCTTGCCCAGCGCCATCATCTCCATAAAGCCGGACAGCGGCTCAAATTCGACATTTTCCAGCCAATAGCCCTCCGACTGCATGATTTCCTGCCATTCTTCACTGGTGCTGTCAGCTTTGAGATAAAATCTCCATGGGGATTCCCGGTTGAGAATTCCCTGCAGGCAGGCTATTGCCAGATAGTCGTCGTATCTCGTTTTTCCCGAGGATTGGGGCATAGATACCTCAAAATAGGTTCCGTCCACAAAGGTTCCCTCCTCCAATACCGACATATTGGGTGTATTGCTTACCGCCAACGATCCAACGTTACCGATGGCGATCATGCCGGCCACGGTGGATAGGCAGAGCAGGAAAGACAGAAAACGGTGCGATGCAGAGCGTGCCATTGTTTTCATATAAATTACCTCCCGGCGAGAAACCGATTGACTCGGATATAGGAATCCGTCTTGATAGGATACTGGGACAGAGTTTTTGCCTGGAGACAGAAAAATCCGTCATCAAAATCAGCTCAACTGAACATGGAAAAACAGCAAAGACGCATTTCATTCTCAACGCCTGGCTTAATCCAGCGCATTGCGGGTAGCGCGTTTGCCCCCTGGCAGGAAGGTTTCGCCCGCCGCGCTGGTCTTGTCGGTCAGGGTGACGAGAAAGGCCTCGATGCTGCGCGGGTACCGGTCGGGCGTCAGCGGCCACATGTGGTTGCGGATGATGTCAGCCTCCACGGGGGTAAGTTCAAAACGCTCGGACGCATTTTTGAGCGCCAGCGCCGGATGGACGGCGACATGGACAGAGTGGGGACTTTTCTGTTCGTACCAGTCGTACAGATAAAAATCGTGCAGAAAAGCCCCCCGCACCAGCGAACGATAGTCGATACGGATTCCCAGATGTTTCCAGATAGGGGCGCATCGGTGCGCCAGCCAAAGGCTGTAAAATGCAACGCGCTCGCAGTGATGGTAGGTGTCGGTGCGCCCGTGTTTGCGAAAACGCCGCATGCTCTGCACATCCCGGTCCCGTTTGAGATCGGCCAGGGATCGTTGCAAAAACAGGACTTCTTCCCGGGTCAGCTTCATAGCATATCACCTCGTCTTTTCTGGATGGTTCCATCGTGCGCCGGCAGGCGGATGCCATTTTGGCCGGGCCTTTCGCGAATGTATGGGGTACGATTGTCGCATGTGCTTTTCCGCCAGCCGATATATCTGGTTGGCCGACAAAGAGCCCCTGGCGGATATGTCTGCCCAGCATGGCTTGCGTGTACGGCTGCACGCCTTTGCCCAATCCTGCCTCTGCCTTGGATCATACGGTACCCGTCCCGCTTGGTCAACGGGCGCCATCCGCCAGCGCAACGCATTCGGCCAACGGGCCTGACAATGGAAATATAGCATATCCAAGCCGTAAAGTCAATTTTCACCAGGACGAAAGGGACAGAAAAAATCCGGCCCTCATCGTCCATGCGCTGTTTGCGTCCATAGATCGGCAGCGGCAGGGGAAGCCGGCCGTGCGCATTCGTCGTTTTGGGGCTTTTCACCGGTCGAAAAATGATGTATAATGTCTAACATCTCAATCATGGAGGCTCAAAAGCGCATGCCCAGTAAAGTGAAACTCATCATTGGAGGATTTGAATATACCATCCTGGCCGGCGAGGGGGAGGAGGAGTACTACCATTCCCTGGCCGACCGGCTCAACGAGCGCATCGAGACCCTGGCGCGTTCCTCGCATTTTTCCACCGCGATGGCGGCGGTGTTTGCCGCGCTGGAGAGCTGCGACGCGGCGAACAAGGCGGAGGCCGAGCTGACGCGCATGCGGCGCGAGCAGGAGGGGGCGGCCATCCAGGCGGCCGGGGCTCAGGCAAAGGCCAAAGAGAGCTCCGCCCGGCTGCATAAGCTGGAGGAGGATTTTAAAACCGCTGTGGAAGAGGCGGCCTGCGCCCGGCTCGAGGCGGATGAAGCCAACCGCCAGCTGGTACGCCTGAAACGCGAGCTGGACAGCCTGCGCGGGCAGGAAGCGTTGCATGGATAGGCCCCATTCCAGCCCCCGGCGGGTGGAGCTGCTGGCCCCGGCTGGGAGTGAGGAAGCGCTGACAGCCGCCGTGCGCTGCGGGGCGGACGCGGTGTATCTGGGGGCCGGCCGGTTTCACGCCAGGCAGAATGCGCAGAATTTCACGCTGGATTCCCTCGAGCGGATATGCCGTTATTGCCATGCCCGTGGGGTGGCCGTTCATTTGACGATGAATACGCTGGTTAAGCAGTCGGAGGAGTCCGAAGCCATGCGGACGGTTGGTTTGGCCTGCGACGCCGGGGTGGACGCCCTCATCGTTCAGGATTGGGGGCTGGCGTCGCTGATTCGTCGCTTTGCCCCGGCCATGCGCCTGCACGCCTCGACCCAGACGAGCATCCATACCCCCGAGGGGGTACGGGCGTTGGCCGAGCTTGGGTTTGATCGGGTGATTTTGGCGCGGGAGATGCGGAGGGAGGAGATCGCCGCTGCCTGCCGCGCCGCGCGGGATCTCGGGTTGGAGGTGGAGGTGTTTGTCCACGGCGCGCAGTGCATGTCGGTCTCGGGGCAATGCCGCATGAGCGCCATGCTCGGCGGACGAAGCGCCAACCGCGGCCAATGCGCCCAGCCCTGCCGGCTGCCCTTCCGGGCGGAGGGCGGCACGGGCTACGACCTTAGCCTGATGGATCTCTCCCTGTTGCCCTACGTGGCCGAGCTGTCGGCAATGGGGGTGGATTCCCTGAAGATAGAAGGGCGAATGAAGCGGCCGGAATATGTCGCCGCCGCAGTGCATGCTTACCGGCAGGCGCTCGATGGCCAGCCGGTGGAAGAGGAGGAGATCGAGCGCCTCAAGACCGTCTTTTCCCGCGGCGGGCTGACGGCGGGATATTACGAGGGGCGGCGCGGTCGGGCCATGTTTGGCCGGCGGACAGGGGAGGACAGCCGTGCGGCGAAGGAAACCTATGCCCCCCTCCACGCCCTTTACCGCACCGAGCGCCAGTCGGTCGAGGTCGACCTGACGCTGCAGCGGGACCAAACCATGCTTTGGCTGTGCGCGGCCGACCGGGAAGGCCGCTTGGGCAGGGCGGGCATGCAGGAGCAAGCAGACTTACCCCCGTTGGAGAGCGGCCGCCTGCAGCGGCAGCTCCAAAAAAGCGGGGGGACCCCCTTTCGGGTCGTCTCGGTTTCCTGCCCAGACGAGCCGGTACACGCCCGCCTTGCGGCCATCAACGACCTGCGCCGCCGCGCGCTCGAATCCCTGCTCGATCAAAGGGCGGCTGGGATGCGCGTGCCATGGGATCAGGAGGCGTACCGTTCCTTTGCAGCGGAGAATCATCCCGGCAAACCAGCCCACGGGCCTGTGGGCAACACGGCGGCGCTTGCCCGGCCGGGTGTGCCTCTTTGGGCGCGCTTTGGCAGGCCGGAGCAGCTTCCCGCCGGGCCGGAGCAGCTCGGCGGGCTGGAGCGGGTTTTCCTTCCGTTGGAATGGGACGACGCCTTCTTTGTTTCGCTTCTGAGCAACGGGATGGAGGTGGGGATGGACCTGCCCCGCGGCATGTTTGGCTGCGAGGAGGCGGTCACCCGCCGCATGGAGGAGCTGCGCGCGCTGGGAGTGAAAACCGCCTTGGCGCACAACCTCGCCTCGGTGCGTGCGGCGGCTGCATTGGGCCTGACCGTCTGTGGGGGCGAGGGCTGCAATGTGACCAATTCGAACACCCTGCTTTGCCTGCGTCGAATGGGGGCGGCTTCACTGACGCTGAGCCCGGAGCTGACCTTGTCGGAGGCCGGGGAGATCGGGGACGGCGGCCTGCTGCTGTATGGGCGGCTGCCCCTGATGCTGACGCGAAACTGCCCGGCCGCCAACGGCGGGGGATGCGGGCAATGCAAAGATGGCGGCCAATCTCCCCCCGTCATCACCGACCGCAAAAACATTGCCTTCCCCCTGGCGTGCCGCTATGGCTGCACCGAAGTGCTCAATTCCCGGCCTTTGTGGATGGCCGACCGTTTGCGGGAGGTTGGTTTCGCCTCGTTCGGGATGCTTTGGTTTACCATCGAAACGGGGGAAGAGACGCAGCGCGTCCTCGCCGCCTATCGGGAAGGCGCCCCCGCGCAGGGGGAGTATACGCGCGGGCTTTACTATCGGGGGAGCGATCAAACCCGTGCCGCAGCGTCCCGCCATACGCCCGGACAGGCATAAGCCGCTCGTGGCCCTAAGGCGAAAACGGCCGGTTTGGCAGGGGATTGCCCGCCGGTCCCGGCTTGCGGCATGGCGGGGCGTTCGGCGGGCCAAAGGCTCGGTGGACGCCGCGACGGAATAACCGATGCCATCTATGGATAGTCCACGGATAGCGGGGCGGGGAAAGGCGCTTGGCGCGCTGGCATCACCGGTGCCCCGTGATATCCGGTTGACTTGTTTTTTGGTTTGGCTACGGGGCTGCGTCTCACACGTGCGGGGATGCTCATGCCTTATTCCAAGATAAGCCTCTTGTTAGGGCGTCTCAGCGGTGATTGGCGCCGCTTTATTCCACGTAAGGGGGAGCAGTTTTGTAGGCGCCGCCCGCTAAAATACCCATGGAATAGAAAGGACGAAGATGCGATGAAGCAAGATATCATACGTTTTCAGCGCCTGCGGCCGGAGGCAATACTGCCGGTGCGCGCTACTGAGGGTTCGGCCGGATTGGACTTGACCGCCTGTATCGACCGGCCGGTCGTGTTGCCCAAAGGGGGGCGGGCGCTCATCCCCACCGGTCTGGCGGTCGCCCTCCCGGGAAACCATCTGGCATCCTTTGTCTTTGCCCGCAGCGGGCTAGCCGTCAAGCACGGTGTCACACTGTCCAACTGCGTCGGGGTAATCGACAGCGACTACCGTGGGGAGATCAAGGTGGGGCTGATCAATCAGGGAGAGTCGGATTATACCATCCAGCCCGGCGAGCGCATAGCGCAGCTCGTGGTCATGCCGGTGTGCTGTCTTCCGGTCGAGGAATGCGACCGTTTGGACGAGACCGGGCGCGGCGCGGGCGGATTTGGATCGACCGGTAAGATATAAATTGGGGCTCACGCGGCGGCCGCTGTGAGCCGGGTGCCGATCCGCAGCGGTACGTTGATTGCGTCTGCCCTTGTGCACTCCGCCACGGCCGGAGAAAGGCCGCGTTGTTTTGGCTGATCCATACAAAGCGAATTGCATTGATTGCACGCAGCGCGATATGGATAGAAAGGGATGATGAACGATGAAGTACAAAAATATGCTTCTGCTGATTTTCTTTGTTCTCGCCGGGGTGGTCCTTGCATCCCTGGTCAGCGAGCTGATAGCCGGGATTCCATGGCTGGAGTGGCTGACGAGAGGCGCGGGTGTGTCCATCGGCAATTTGTCGGGCAACAGCAGTCCTCTGTTTAATTTTTCCATTGTCAAGCTGAACTTTGGACTGGAAATGCAGATCAATGTAATTCATATCATCTTCATCACAATCGCTTTAATTCTTTATAAAAAGTTGCGTTAATGGCAAAACCACAACCGTTGGTAGAGAATCGGCATTTATTCTGTCCTGTATGAATTGAGACCGACGGCTTTGTAGCGGTACATTGGATAGGAAAAAAGAAAAAGGCCCATAAAGAAGCCGGAGTAACGGCGCGGCGAGATAAAAACTTTTGGCATGGCGTATTGTATGCGCCATGTGGATTTTTAACTCACCGCTCGAAATTCAGCTGTTTTTATGGGCCTTTTGGTATGATATTGCTTTCCCGCTCTGCGAGCACATGGGCGTATGTGCCTATATCGTGATGCAGGCATTCGCGCGGGTGCCGTCCGCCCTGGCTCTTTATGCGGCGCGTCATGCGTTTGCTTTATATCAATGCTATCCAGAATATCCTCGACGATGACGCGGGCCTCGCGCTCAAGCTCGACCGATTTTTGAAGCCCTGCAATCGGGCCTTTGCGCATATCTTCCGGCGTGTAACAGGTCTGCTGTAGCCGATCATACAACCCGTCGCCATTGAGAGCAAGGAACATATCCTTGTGAATTGAGGAAAGCTTCTGCATCCGGGATCGCTGATCGCCGGTTACCAGCGAGGCGCTGTCCTGAAGATAAATATAGGCGGCGCGGCGGGCGTCAATCAAACTGCCGACGATGCTGGAAATAAAGTTGTATTCTTTCTTTTCCAGCCCCGTAATCATCATACGATAGGCGTCGTACCCAAATTTATCGCAGGGGCGGAACATGTCCAGGCAGGCTTTCAGAGAGTCTTCCGGAGCGTCCGCCATCGAGATTGGTTCGCAGGTACGGTCGTACAGCCGTAGCTCATCTCCCGGAATATGGTCAAAAAGCGTGTGGTTGTTTTGGGTAAACAGTTCCTCTTGCCGCGCCTCGTCGTCGAAATAGGAACGGCCGAAAAATTTTACCCCGCTGGCTGTCCGCTCGTATCCGAGCACAATGCCTCATTCGGGCGCCCCTCTCCCACCGATCACGAGGAAGGGGAAACCGGAGTCAATCGATTGTATCAGCCGGGCCTCGCGCTGCGCCTCGTCGTCGATGGTGTAATAATCTATTCCAAATGCATGCGAGTACGTCCGGATGAAGATTCATACAGCAGTACAAGATGTCCACGATATTAGAGCCTGGATCCCATGGATAGAACATGCTCAAACGATAACAGGAGCCCGTCAGACCCATGATCTGCTCATAGGAGGCCTGCATGCCAATCATGTTAACGAGCTGCTGAAAGCATACACCAAACTATGCGGGTCCTTTAAGTCCTCCATCTGATACAGAGCCGCTATCGAATATAATGTTTCATATACCAATCGAGATAACCGAATGGCACAAAAGATAAAATACATCATGACCTCCTAATATATCCTAGGGTTCATTGAATGAAACCAGATACTTTCACGGATTGAAGGACCCTCTTTTTTGTACTCGCGAAAATTATGATATCGTTATAACGCGGTAAAAAATTATTTCATGGCTTGTCCTCCATATTGATGTTCTTGAATTCATGATAACGCACAATGCCTGTTGTTAAATATAGCGATATTTTGTTCAATTACTCCACATGTAAAAATGTGTGAATGCTTGATTTATCCGTATTAATTGTTCCTGCTAATCCATAGGTCGGTTAATATATAGCATTTACAGTACTTGTCATACCCCACAAAAGGCCACGGCGTGGCAGTATTCTTTTTTGCTTTGGCCTGCTGTGTTGCGTTAGCGCACAAATTTTATCTATATAAAAAAGGCTCCCGAAGTTGTCATCCAGGATGCCTTTTCTACGAACCATATGCATTTTACATAGTTTTTTGTCTTATATGAGCGCCTTGGACATCGCAGCATCGTAGATCATGGTGGGGCCAAATCGGAGATCGCCCGATACACACGGGATTTTTCCGAAAACAAAAAACGCCGTCCCATGGAGCTGCCTTAAAAAGGGGATTATCGCGCCCCACGCTTCATCCAAATCGCCTCATACCAACTAGGACTGGATATCCGAGCGGAAAACTGGTTCCTTCCTATGTTATTCCAACCCACTATAGGTTGCGTCGTCCACTGCCTCCAGCCATTCATTCGAGGTTTCCTCGCCCGGCACCTCGATGGCTATGTGGGAGAACCAGCTGTCCTTCTTGGCGCCGTGCCAGTGTTTCACTTGTGCAGGGATCGTGATGACGGTGCCGGGGGTGAGGCTCACAGCCTCCTTACCTTCCTCCTGATACCAGCCCTCACCGGCAGTACAGACCAAGATCTGGCCGCCCCCGCTTTTTGCGTGATGGATGTGCCAGTTATTCCGGCAACCCGGCTCGAAGGTGACGTTGGCCAGAAACACCGGGCATTTGCCCGCTTCTGTTAACGGGTTCAGATAGGAATTACCGATGAAATACTGGGCGTAGGCTGTATTGGCGCTGCCCAGGCCGAACACATTTTCCTTTTCAAAGGAAGCTTTGTCATTGATACGCATGAAAAACACTCCTTAATTGATTGGGATATAATGCAGATCGTGCATCTGTTCACAGATCATTTTTACCGGTTCCCCCAGTGGATAGCAGTCAATGCTCTTACAAGATATGGCCGCTCTATTGTTGCCTAACCTGGTTGGATACCAGCTTGTGCGGCAGCATGAACAGGAATAGCCCAAGGTGCCTGCCGTAACCGGATCGTTCCAACAGAAGAACGGCATCGGCCGATCCTGGCTCATAAAGTAGGCTTGTCTTGGATGGCTTTCCGATAAGTCCTGTTATATTATAAAATAGGTTTCCATCAATGTCTAATACTTATCATTTATCTTTACCCATATGTTTTTTTATAGATAAGGCCAATGGTAGCCCATTTCGTTTTTAATGCAGTATCACATTAGAGTGACCCCAGGCCTCCTCATCGCCTTTATACCCGCGGCCCAGATTTCCCGGCAACGAGGCTACAAAACGAAAGGTGCCCTCCTGTTCCGGCGTGGTGGTGACAGAGCCGTCCAACTCATAGGGCGTCTGCGTGCCGTCCTGCGCAATCTGGACGGCGGACTGCCAGTCGATATATGTGATGGTTTCGTCGGCTACCGTAAACAGATGCAGAAACCAGACAACGGCGGCGCATAGCAAAAGAAAGACCACAATGCAAATCCATCGGGCCGCTTTTTTCATGAGTCCATCTCCACCATTTCAGACGGATAGAACGATGTCTTTATTCTACATGAAACAGCCCACTTTGACAAGTTGAACAGGGGTTACCGCGTAAACGACTGCGATTTCGACGTAAACGACACCCCGGCGGGAAGATTTTTATGATAGAAATAGGGCATGTAGTGCGTAGATACCACCAATGCCCTGTTTTCAAACATCCTGTTGTTACGACCTGACACGGAATTTCAGCGTCTTGGACATCGCCCCCGTTCAGGCGACGGTGACGCCAACTATTGTTTTTTTGCCCTTACATTACCGGCGGGCTTTTGTTCTCCCACACTCTTTTTGCTTACCCGATTGCCTCTCATTTTCAGTGGAAATCGACCCTGTTCCGGATGGAATAGCGGGTGCTTTCTCTGCAAGATCGACCGTCAACATGGCGGCAGTGCGACTGGTCGTTTTGGCAAACGCACTCGTAGATGCATACCAATCGGGTGTGACGGCGGTTACACCAAAAAGTTTACAAGCACCCCCGTAACAAAAGAAAATACCATCACATAGGCCAGGTATAGAAGAAACCGCTTTATCCCAAGCACAATTTTCAAAGCGCCCAAATTGGTGATTTTCGTCGAGGGCCCGGTGAGCATGAAGGAAGCGGCGCTGCCCACACTCATGCCGTCCCACAGCCATTGCTGCAGCAATGGAATGGTTCCACCGCCACAGGCGTAAAGAGGTACGCCTATGGTGGCCGCCATCAAAACGCCCAGCGCTTCATTCCCGCCGAACAGCGCCGCCATCGCTTCCGCGGGGACATACCGCTGAAAGAGAGCGGAAAGCAACACACCGATCAGGAAGTAAAGCCCGGTAGCCTTTACATTGCGCCAAAGATTTTTGAGATAGCGCACGATAACATTAGGGTCTGTATCCCGATTTGCAGGCTCATCAAAGCCGGTAAAGTTGAAAAAAGGCTTATCCCTGTAGAAAAAGCGGATCAGCAGACCGGCAACGATGCCACAGAGAAAGCAGGAAACAATCCGCACGGTCAGCACGGTGCCTCCAAGAGCAGCGCTGTAAATGATGAGCTGAGGATTGAGAAGAATCGACGACATCATAAACGCAGCCAACCAGTCGTCTTTCATGCCTCCGCGGGAAAAGGAGGCAGCAATGGGGATTGTGCCATACATACACAGGGGGGATGCGATCCCCAATGCGCTGGCCGCCACAACCCCCCAGAATGCCTAGCCGTTTTCCCTGCAAAGAACGGAAAGCGCGGTGAATCGTATCTTTGGCAAAGACAGAAACCGCTGAGCCGATCACCATACCCAGCACCCACCAGCCAAAGATTTGCTCCAGTTGGACGCTGAAATAGTACCAAAGATAAATAAGCTCTCGTCTGAGAATTTCCATCTGCGCTTTCCCACCTTTATAAAATCAGCGATCCCCCTCTGTTCGGTCCGGCAGACAGTACGGTCCGCTGCTGGTAAAAAGCAATATCGCCTCGGCTTCCATATCCTGCGTCACATTGGGGTGAGGCCACCCTTGCGATCCAGCCAAAACACGCGGCCATCGTGTAAAAATCGCCGGACACGGTCAACCCGGGTTAACAGCTCTTGTGCCATACCGTCTGAAATGGCTTGCCCCCGCACAGACCGGTTCCGGTTTGGGTAGCCGGTCCCGTCATACACTATCCCGTAGGACGGATTTCGTCGAGGGCTTTCCCGGTGTCCCGAACGGCCTGAGGAAAACGCCGGCCAATCCCAGCCGGAACCGTGGCGCTCCCGGACAAGAAAGCGGTATCGAGCGCCATATACCATCACAGGGTGGTGAAAACCACAGTTCCCATGCATCCCCCTATACGAATTTACTCCCTTGATTCCGCCGCCTTGTTGATGCAGGCAATGGCATTCAAGCTGCGGGGGTAGCCGATGTATGGAAGGCATTGAGAGACGACCTTCACCAGGAAGTCCTTGTCGTTGCCCATGTTCATATTGCCGCCCGCGTGCGCCGTCAACTGTGGCTCACAGCCGCCCTGGGCCGCCAGAAAGCAGAAGGTGATCATCTCCCGCTGAGCCAAGGTAAGACCAGTGCGGGTATAGTAGTCGCCAAAGCAATTGGCCGCCAGCCAACGGTTGATATGGCCGTTTTTCCAGGCGTCTTTCATCCCGTCCTCGAAAATGTCCACCTGCGTCTGAATCCCTTTTTCCAGCCGGTTCTCCATCGTCGTGGTCGCCTGTCCTTCCAAGGGCAGCGTGACGCCGCGTAGTACCAAAATGTCGTTGGTTGTATCCAAAAACGGCTTTACCCGGCCGATGCCCAAGTAGTCCACCGCCTGATAGACAATCTCTTTGACCATGACGGGAGTAAGTCCCGCGTCCAGCGCACGGGGCAGGGCCAGCTTAAATTCATCCACCCCCTGGCAGCCCAGCAGTGTGGCAAGAATCGCCATATGGCGGGTCACTTCATCAAGCTGCTGCCCTTCTTCTTTGGGCACTTCCTCAAAAGCAAAATGCTCAAAGCGTTCTGCAAATTCCGGATCGGTTTCTCGATAGTTCATCCTAACATCCTCCTTATGCTTTTTCAATTTTCTGATTACCGGTGGACCATACGTGCTGCTGTTTTGCGGCCGCCGGCGTGTTCTGCGCCATAACGCCCACCAGCCTGTGAGGAACATAGAGCTCTTCCAAATAGGCGGCTTCCTCCGGCACCAGGGCAAGCTCCACCGCCTTGGCGGCGCCCTCGATATGATGCAGCTTGGTGGCGCCCACTACGGGGGAGGTTACTTTGGTGAGCAGCCATGCCAATGCAATCTCGGTCATGGATACGCCCCGTTTCTCGGCCAGTTCCGCCACCCGGCCGATAATGGCCGCGTCCTGTGCGGCGGTAGCGTCATATTTGAATTTGGCATAACGGTCTTCTTCCAGTCGTTTGGAGCTCTCGCCGGGGTGCTTGGAGAGCCGTCCTCCCGCTAAAGCACTGTAAGGCGTCATGGCAATGTTGTCTTCCTGGCAGAGCTTGGCCATCTCCCGTTCCTCCTCGCGGAAGATCAGGTTGTAATGCCCCTGGATGGAGATGAATTTGGCAAAGCCCTCCTTCTCAGCCAGGGCATTTGCCTTGGCCAGCTGATAAGCAAAGCAGTTGGAGATGCCGATGTACCGCGCTTTTCCCGCCTTTACGATGCGGTCGAGCCCCTCCATAATGTCGTAGAGAGGCGTCTCATAGTCCCACATGTGGTAGATGTATAGATCAACATAATCCATCCCCAGATTTTTCAAACTGGTGTTGACCATCCGCTCGATGTGTTGCTGGCCGGTGATGCCGGCGGCGATCTCCTCCGGGGTGCGGGGCAGGAACTTGGTGGCTACCACCACATCCTCCCGCTTTGCAAAGTCCCGCAGCGCCCGGCCCAGGTACTGTTCGCTGGTGCCGCTCTGGTAGCCAATGGCGGTGTCAAAAAAGTTGACCCCCAGCTCCAGCCCACGCCGGATGATTTCGCGGGAATGCTCCTCATCCAGCGTCCAGCTGTGCTGGCCATTTCCTGCGTCCCCGAACCCCATGCATCCCATGCAGATGCGGGAGACATGGAGCCCCGAATTGCCTAATCTAGTATACTGCATGTTGTATTCCTCCTTACCCGGCGCATACCGTGCGGGTTATTGTGTTGTGGTTTTCTTCCGACCATTTCCGGAGCGTGTGCGTTCGATCCTCGTCTGGCAACGGGCTCCCCGGCAATCGGCAGGAATCCCTTTGGTATTTCGACTTCTTCTGCACACCCGTCCCAACGGGTGACCTTGATCTTTGCCCTGGTGCAGATGACTCCTGTACAGGGGTGGCCGGAGCCGCAGGCTGCCAGAGAAACGGCCGTTACCCCGGCCCGCAGCAAGCCGTCGTTTCGTGCTTCCCCACTCTATGCGTCGATGCTTACTAATTCGTATTCCCGGCTGCCCAGGCCGATCTCCCCGGCGTGTTCGAGCGTCAAAAGACCATTGCGGCTCTCAATACGCTGGATGAGGGAATCGCCGTCATCAGCGGAATATACCAAATCAATGCAGGCCTGATCCACCGCAACCGGATCAAAAGAGGCTAAAATGCCGATGTCGTGCATATCCGGCTGAGCCGGGCTGCCGTCGCAGTCACAGTCCACCGAAAGCCGGTTCATGACGTTGATATACAGCATCCGGTCATCCATGTAGTCGCTTACCGACTTGGCCGCCTCCGCCATGGATTCTAAAAAAGCGTCCTGATCGCCGCCCCATATACTGCCGCCGGTTCCGCCCGAGTGGATGTGGGCCTTTCCGTCAGAGGAGGCAATGCCGATCGACGTGTTTTTGATGGCTCCGCCAAAACCCGCCATAGAATGCCCTTTAAAATGAGAAAGCACCACGAAGTAGTCGTAGTTTTCCACATGGGAACCCACATGGTTTTCGGTCAAGTGAGTGCCGCCGGTCACAGGCAGGGTCATGGAGCCGTCAGCGTCCATGATATCCACATCCGCGATAGCGGTATAGCCGTGATCCTCCGCCACCTGTCGGTGATAAGCCGTATTGGCCCGCTGGCCGCCATAAGCGGTATTGCACTCCACAATGGTGCCGTTCACCGCTTGCACCAGATCACCGATGAGCTCCGGCCTCAGATAGTTGCTGCCCGGCTCCCCGGTGCTGATTTTGACGGCAATCTTTCCTTCCGGGAGCTCGGCTCCCATCGCCTCGTAAATGGCCACCAATCCCTGAGCGGAAATATCGGTGGTCATGTACACGGTGGACACACCGCCGGTAGTTCCCCCCGGCTGTCCGTTTTCCCCGGCCGCTGACTGCGGGGGCTGGGATGCCGGTGAACCGGCGCCTGAGGAGTCGCTCCCCGATGGGGCCGGGGACTCATTGGAGACGCACCCCGCCAGCATCCCCACGCATAACAGCATTGCACAACACAGTGATAATCGCTTTTTCATCTGGAACCTCCTTCTATTTTACTATTTTTCACTTCCATAAAGCGCTTCATCGTCCCTCGACACACGAGCCGGGTCCCGGACGCCGTCCACAGCCGGCTTTCAAAGGAAGGGGGCCGGTTCGGGCTAGGTCCCAAATGGTGGGGGACACCGATATCGCAGAAAACCAGGATACCGAAAAAATTAGGATACCGTCATAGGCAAGGGAATATATTCCGGATCTGCTCATAACCGGCGCACAGGCGCTTTTGACCCAAGCGAAACAAACGTCGGCATTGCCGCTGTTTCAATCGCCTGATCCGCCGCACGGGCGTCCTGAAAATGAGCGCCTTCTAGCAAAAAGGAAATCAACGGTGTCACGCGCCGATAGCCCGTGTGCAGATTTTATGCCTGTTGCAAAGCGCACAGCGATATCCTGATTCTAAAGTCATTTCGGCTGCTCTTGCAAGGTCTGGCATGCCCAGGCCGTATAGCGTTTCACGATTCCGTGTTACGGGTTTTTTTGCCCGACGGTTTCCGCAGCAGCTTGGAAACATAATAGGCTAGGAAGATAAAGGTACCCATCATGGCTAGATAGTCCAAATAGAAGAGTGGGATCGGCTCGCTGTAATCCAGAAATACAAAATGGGTTTGCAGCAGCATATAGGTAAGAAAGTCGCGCCGGATCAATACCGAAAGGCCATAGATGGCAATTCCCGCGCCAAGGATGGGGAACAGAGTCGTTCGCAAGCGGGAGGATTGCCGCGGCTTGAGCGCTTTTTTGGCCATACCCAGGAACATGCCCCAGTGCAGGCCCAAATGCAGCGCCATCAGCACAAAGCCCCAGTGGGAGGCCGCCATGTGCAGCAGGCGTGCGAAGGACATATGGCCCCGGATGTGCAAAAAGGAAAAGACGTGGCGAGAAAGCATGATCCCACTGACCATCAGGCCAATCATGGCGAGAAATACCAATATAGCCACGATCAACTGAAAAATGCGGACCGGTGTGTATTTGCCTTTGAAAAGGGATTTGTACCAATTCACGTTTAATATATGATGCAGGATGAAGAGGAGAAACATCGCCGCTCCCGCCCGTTCGTGGGCGACACCGTCCCAGAACTGGTATCCCGTCAAAAACAGCAGGGCCAGCGTCATCAGAATATCCACCGCGATTTTCATGATCGCTTTCGGCTTCACAGTCCCTCACCTCCGCCTTTATCCCAGATTCAAACGGTCTATCCACGCGGTAACCTCACTGTGCGCATTGCCAAGATCCCTTTCGGTAATCGCGAGCCCTTCTAACAGGGTAGCTCCCGCTGCGCTTGCCTCCAGACCGGAGAGGCTTCTTCCAAAACCGCCGCTGGAGCTGGTGTTAAAAGGAATCAGCGTCTTGCCGGTGAAGTCATAGGACTCTAAGAACGTATAGACTACCATGGGGGCGTCGCTCCACCAATTGGGATACCCCACGAAGATCACGTCATAGCGATCCCAGTTGTCCACCCGGTCCGCCAGCTCCGGTCGTGCGTCGTCCGCCTGCTCCTGCTGTGCAATGTCCAATAGTTCGTTGTAATCGTCTGAATATGGGGTCGCCGGGGCAATTTCAAACAGGTCGCCGCCGGTTTCCTGCTGAATCACCTGAGCTAGCTGCTCGGTATTGCCTGACCAGGAGAAATAAGCAATCAGTATTCCGCCGGTTTCCGATGGGGGTTGTGTTGCTTCCGCGGGCGTCTGAGAGCTGGAGGGCGCTTGCCCAGCGGACACCTCAGAGGTCTGCGTGGACGGCTCGGAAGACGGGGCGGAAGGTTCGGAAGAATCGTTGTCGCTCGAAGAGGGGGTTCCTCCGCTGCAGGCAGCAAGGGAAAAGATCAGTGCCAACGAAAGCAGGAGAGAAAACGTTTTTTTCATGCTCAACCATTCCTTTCTTCTTTTCTCTGAAAGAGCGGCCAATGGATTGCTTCCTTAACGCATTTCTTTTGAGACGGGTGGATTCCACTTTTTCATCCGGCAGGGATTCCCGCAGGCGACGGCGTTGTCCGGAATGGACCCAGTTACCACGCTCCCCGCGCCGATGACCACATTGTCCCCAATCGTGACACCGGGAAGAATGATACTGCCGCCGCCGATCCAGGTGAAACTTCCGATCTTTACCGGCGCCGTCTGCGTCTTTATCGCGGCCGTCCCATTCTCTTCTATCCAAAATCGTTCGGCGCCGTCTAGGGCGTGAAAAGCGGTATATATTTTTACATCCGGGCCAATCACGGTATTCTCGCCAATGACAATGGAGGCAGTATCCAGCAGCGTACAGTGCATGTTCATAAAGCTGTTGTCCGCCAGATGAATGTTATATCCGTAATCCACATAGACCGGCTGGTTCACACGGGCGTTCCTACCCAGCTGCCCGAATAGTTCGGACAAAACCCGGCTGCGTTCCTCCATATTATCGGCAGGCAGACTGTTATAGGTTTGCATCAGATTCTTTGCCCGGTTTTGCTGCTTTCTGAGCTCCAAATCCCGGGCGTCGTAAATTTGCCCGCTCTGCTTCTTCTCAAATTCGGTCATCGGTTTTACTCCTTTGCTTTTGACCATGCGCTTCTGATTACAGCCGGTTTCCCAGGTCATACGCCCGCTGCGGGAAAGGGGAGTGCTGCGTCATGGAGGGCGTACCGTAGCCAGCGCCCAGCACCATCCCCATGTCTTCCAGATTTAAGTACCTCACCAGGGTCTTATAATGGGCTTCCAGCGCCTCAAACGTCCAACTATCGCTATTCCAGGCGACAGCCAGCAGGGCGGATTTCATGTGTTTGCGCTGGATGGAGCTGTTGAAGGCGCAGAAACGGTCAATCAAAACCTTAAGCTGGGCGGATATCCCGTAATAGTACAGCGGTGTGACAAATACTACCATATCCGCATCCAGAATCTTCCTGCGGATTCCTTCCACATCGTCTTTTTGTACGCAGGGACCTTCATATCCGCAATGGATACACCCGGTGCAGGGATGGATATCGGCGTGAGCGGCGTCGATGACCTCTACCGCATGGCCGGCCTTCTCCGCTCCCTGCTGAAAGCGGTCCGCCAGCAGGTTGGATGATCCGTTTTTGTTGGGGCTGCCCTCCAAAACAACGATTTTCAATGTCCACGCCTCCTTATTTCATTTCCTTTTCCCAGCCGCAGATGACGTCCAACGGCGTGTCGCCGGCCAAACGCTCCATGGTCTGTATGTCGTCTGCGGTCAGTTCCAAAGCGGCGGCCCCGGCGGCCTCCTCCACCTGATATGCCTTGGTCACGCCGACGATGGGCAGGGTGCCCTTGGCAATGGCCCAGGCCACAGCCAGCTGCGCAATGGTAGCGCCATGCCTGCCGGCAATCTCCTTTAAGCCCGCGTTCAGTTTTTCCAACTGGGGCAGCATGGGATTGTATACGGCGCCCCGGTCGGAGTCCGCCGGGAAGGGGTGCTTTGTATCATACTTGCCCGACAGCGCCCCCTGCTCCAGCACCATATAGGAGAAGAAGATGATGCCGTTCTCCTTACAATAGTCCAGGATACCGGAAGTCTCGGAGGAACGATTTAGGAGGCTGTAGTGGTTCTGAATAGCCGAGATTTTCAGCCCCTCTTTTTCCAGAATCGCTGCTGCCTCTCTGATTTCCGCCATGCTATGGTTGGACAGCCCAATGTAGCCGATTTTGCCGCTCTTGGCCAGGGGAATCAGCTTACGAATCCATTCCGGCGCGCCCACGGGGTTATGAATCCAATAGAAATCCATATAATCGGTGCCCAGTAGCTTGGCGCTGGTCTCATACATCGCCGTCACCGCATTGTCCGAAGTAGGATTGGCGCACTGCGGCGTAAACTTGTCGGAAAGGAAGTAGCTGTCGCGGGGGACCGTGTGCAGAAATTCCCCCAAAATTTTCTCCGAAGCGCCCATGCCGTAAACATAGGCGGTATCCCACAGGTTCAGACCTGCTTTCATGGCTGCGTCAAACGCCGGACGCAGTTGAGCGGCGGTCAGATTCCCGCCAAAGGTCCCGTCGTTTCCCCAGGCCCAGGCGCCCAGCGCAATCTTCGGCAATTGCTTGTTTTGTTCCATCTTTGTTTCCTCCGTTTTTTAAGCCAAAGCCGCTTTCTTTCCACGATTAATCTACAGCGGTGACGGTGATTGTTCCGGACATCTGGCTGACCAGTTCCCCGCCGGAAACTGCCTGCCCCAGCTCATACAACGAGGAATTTACGCTATATTCGCCGTAGAACATCACCACGTCTCCCCAGGGCGCATAGTAGGCCAGCGTCCCGGCGCCGGATTGCGCCAGCGGGGAATCGCTGGTATCCAGCTCCTGCGGCGGGTAAAAGATCTTCTCGTTGGTGCTGAAATTCTCCACTTCACAGGTAAGGGGAAGCTGCTCATAGAGGGAGGCTGCGGCCGTCCCGTCGTTGAGCTCGTAGATAACGATGTTGTCGCCGAAGCGCACCGAGATCCGCCGCACGGTGCTTCCCGGCTCTTCCCCCTCCGATGATGCGTAAGACATTTCGTCCGCAGAAGAGGGTTCGGTCGATGCCACCGGCTGAGACGAGGCCCCCATTTCAGCGGCGGAGGAATCCGATGCGGATGCCGCTGGTTCCTGGCTGCCGGTTCCGCAGGCGGAAAGAGCAAAGGCCATCAGGCCCAATAGCAGCGCGTTAAACAACTTTTTCATTTCGAAAGCCTCCTGATATCAATAGCCAAGCCCTGTGATCCAGCTTTGTATGTCGCTCTGGGAGGAAGAAGCTTCCTCCTCGTAGCAATCGAAGATGTCATCCGAAATTACTGCGTCCGGCGCAGCCTCAGTGATGATCTCCACGCTTCTGGCCAGGCCGCCGGTGCCGTGCGAGCAAAACAGGTATACTTGCTTGCCGGAGAGATCGTTCTGCTCCAGGAAGGTCAGCAGGGCCATCGGCACGCCGTACCACCAGTTGGGGTAGCCCAAAAACACCGTATCGTATTGCTCTAGATTCTCAACGTTGGCCGCGAGCTCCGGCCGGGCGTTATCGCCGCGCTCTTGGTTGGCACGGGCCAGGCAGTCGTCCCAGTCGCTGGGATACGGGTCGGTCACCCGGATCGAGAACAGATCGCCTCCGGTTTCCTCCTGCACCCAGCCCGCCAGCTGTTGCACATTGCCGGGCGGAATTACACTGGGGGAAGCAACGGCGTCCACATCCTCCGCCAGAACCGCATTGTCTGACCAGGAGAAATAGGCTACCAGGATATGGCCGCCCTGTTCTCCGGTCTCTTGTCCCTCTGATTCCGACGCAGTGGGGCCGGACGTTTCTGCTTCCGCCGAGCCGCTATCCGGCGTGGCTGGACTGGACTGCCCGGAACTGCCGCTCTCGGTTCCTGTCAACCCACACGCTGCGAGGGAAAAAATCATGGCCATCGCTAGAAGAAAAGAAAGGAATTTTTTCATTTGCACTGCCTCCCGTCCAAATCAGAAAATGCCAACCTGTGTGGTTTCTATCTTTCTTTTGTTCTATTATAGAGGAGGGCACAGATAATGTCTAATACCTATCTTTTATCTTTTTTCATACGTTTTTTCTATGGATGATACAATGATCTCTCAGGCAACGAGCCCTAGAAATCCCACGAAACCATCTTTCTTCCATGGCTTTGACTGGGAGCGAATCGAGCCGCACTGACGCATTGTCAGCAAGCTGTTCGGCTGGCATAAGGCACTGGGATTTCGTGTGGGGAAATGGCCCTCCATGCAGGACCTTTCTGCCGCAGGCCGATGGAGCCCTACGACCGGCTTAGCGCCGGTTATACCGCTGATACCACCGATCATGTGGAATCGGTCATACAAGACCCGTTTGACAAAGGAGGAAAGGTATGGTATATTAGAGCCGGTTAGATATAACTAACTCACAGTTCCCTAAAGCCTGCAAGAGTATATGGAAAACGATGCCGTTCCGCTGTATAAAAGCGGATAGGCTTGTTTTGTATACAACTATTATGGGAAGAGGGGATTTTTTATGCCTGGAAAACTTTCTGCGATTCAGATACAGCTTCTGCTGTATTTCCTGGAAGCAGAACCGAAAAAGCGGACGGTGACCGACGCGGCCCGGTATCTGAATAAACCGAAGTCTACCATGACGCATATACTGGACAGTCTGGATGAACTGGCACTGATGGAGCGCGTGGAAGCAAGAAAATCGGCGTTAACAGCGGCCGGAAAGAGCATGGCACAGGAGCTCCTGCACCGCCGGAAAATCCTCGAACAGTATATGCAGTATCAGGATATCCCGCCCGCCCAGATAAAAGAAAATGCCATGTTGGCGCTGTCGGCGGGATTCTCCGACCAGTTCATGGAGCGTCTGGCCGAACAGGAGGGACGCATGCGTCTCAAGGAGATCTTTGCCGGACGCCAAGACTTTCACGGCGGGGATATCTGCAATTACCTCAAGGATGGAAGCTACTACTTCCCGTTCATTATCTACCGGGAGCAGATTAAAAACCACAACAACCTCTCCATGGCGAACCGGGGCTTTGAGAATCCCTGTGAGTTGATCGTGAAGGATCACGAGGGGCTGGTGTATCTGGCGGTGAAAACCGTGTCCGCCGAGTCCATGTCCAGCGGCAAGAAGATGGAGGGCCGGTTGAACAAAATGCAGTATCTGTATGACGGCGAATTCCGAGACGGCGGGATCGACGGGAGGTATGTGTATTTCCCGATGACGGCGCTGAACTTTATCGCCATGGGAAAAGGCCGGGATACCCTGCTGCACGGCAGCGTCTGCCTGAAAATGCAGTGCAGCGTTGGGGATATGCATATGCCGGAGAGCACAGCAGTCTTCACCATGTTCATCCA
Organism: uncultured Eubacteriales bacterium; assembly: GCA_965145485.1. Classification (GTDB taxonomy): domain Bacteria; phylum Bacillota; class Clostridia; order Oscillospirales; family Acutalibacteraceae; genus CABQCM01. The sequence goes on from CBCTCU010000001.1 coordinate 178,598, forward strand.
CTAAAACGGGGGGGGTCAAGGAGTAAATAAAAATTTTTTGAACCAGGTTTGGTACAAGTCCGTGCTTGCGTGCTGATGTGGGATTGCGGCGCTTTTTTATGTCGAAAAGAGCTGTTTGGCCCAGGCTTGGTACAGCGATTCGATTGACAGGAAAGGGGCGGCTCGTTATACTGAATGTGCTTTAGGGAAACTACGGATTATTTTTTATCGATTCACGAGGCAGAACACATGTCGGCAGGGGGAGAGATTTTTCCAAACTTGAAACTTTGCACCACATGCAATGCCTCCAAAAATATTCCATAAGGAGCAATTTTAAAGGTAGGTTAGCGAGCGCTAACCCAAGGGCGCTTCTGCATGATGGTAAAGGATATACCAGGATAAGCGAGCGCACAGCTCGATACCCTGACCAGAATCCAATAGAAGGAGGAGCACATGAGCCATATATACCGATCGCCGTAGGGCGAATATATTTTTTTATTGAGTTAGATTCTACTAACCCAAACATCGACCTTCCTCTTTGGAGGAATCTTGAAACGGAGGTATCAACGATGATAACTACAAAAAAGTCGTGGCGCGGCCGGGGGCTTTCCCTGATGCTGAGTCTGGCTCTTCTGTGCAGCCTGTTCTCCATCGGCGTCGCCGATGTTTTCGCCGCCACGTTGGAACCCACTACGCCCATCGTGAAAATCGATGTGCCGGTGGAGGACGGTGTCTATTACGCGGAGATTGACCTGTGGCATGCCACGATGAATCAGTCCTCCATGGGCAACGCGGCCCTGAGAGGCAGCACCACCTTTGAAACCAACCATCCGGAAGACACAGATTATCGGGCCATGATTGTGGTAAAGGACAACACCGCCACCGCTATCGTGGAGTTCATGCCCATGGGCTTTATTGGGAAATATGGCTTTATGATGGAACTGGAAGGCGTGGACGCCAAATATCTGACGCAGTTCGGCGCGGTTTTTGACACAGTGGGGGATCCCGATGCCGCCGGCTACACGGCTATGGACGTCCTCACCCGGCATTTAACCCAGGAGGGAACCACCGTTTACGACAGCTATAACGATCCAAATTCTCCGAATGTTTATGACGGCAGCACCAATCGCCCGGCGGGATTTGGTTATGACTACGAGCGCCCTTTGGACATTGAAGACGTGCCTTACGCCCATCTCATTGCCATTGACGTGACTCCCATCTGGGTGCAGTTTGAGGATTCGGTCCAGCCCGCCACGGCGGAAGAATACACTTATGAAAACGCGGCCTATGTCCATGTTTTCGTTCCGGTGATGTATTCCATCATGCCCACCTCCGGCGACCAGTACGCCAGAATGAAGGTGGATTGGACCAGTGTGGAAAAAATCGAAAATCCCGAAGAGAATTTGCAGTACCGCCTGTGGAGTGCAAAGCAGATATCCGGCACCGCTTATACCGGCGAATCTTATGAAAACCTGCAAAATACCATCGGCGAAGTAACGTCGCAGATGGAGAAAATCTGGCCATCCAACCAAATTACCATGTCGGGCAGCAGCGGCACCGCACAGCCGATCCTGGAGCAGAAGGAATTCACTGCCGAAGAGCAGGCCGCTATGGTGCAGAAGCTCAACGACGCCATGGACTCTCTGGAAGAAATCGGTGACAAAACCAATCTCAACGCCGCTATCGCGCAAGCGGAAACCATGGTGGAAGAGGACTACACCCCCAACAGCTGGTCTGCCTTCCAGGAAAGCCTGAAAAGCGCCAAAACCGTCCAGGCAGATGAAGACGCCGGCGTTTCCCAGGTGAATGCCACTACCCAGGCCCTTACCGACGCCATGGAAGCCCTTACGCCCCGGGCCGATACCGCCGGGCTGGCCGCCCTGGTCGCCCAGGCGAAGGAAATCGCTCAGGGGAACTACACAGAGGAATCCTGGGCCGCCCTGCAAAAGGCCATCGCCTCTGCGCAAGAGGCTTTGGCCGACCCCAATCTTTCTCAGAATGATATCAGCGGCCAGGAACTGAATCTCCAGAATGCCATAAACGGCTTGGCCGTGGATGGGACTCTGGACAAAAACAATCTGGAAGACGGCGTGTACTCGGTTTACGGCGAGATGGTGAAAACCAACCGGCAAGAAAAATCCATGAGCAACGACGCTATCAACCATTATATCAAACTGACGGTGGAAGACGGCAAGTATTACCTCCATATGGATTTCCACGGCTTGGCCTATCTCAACAAATTCGGCTATCTGGCGGAACTTTCCTACTATGACAACGGCTACACCTATGGCCAGTACGGCGCTGTCGAAGGGACGCTGATTCCCGCAAGCGTCCTTTCAACGCAGAAAAACGCCGACGGCAGCGACTTGTACGATGCATTCAATCAGGCGGGCGGCTCCTATGAAGGCAAGCTGTACCCCGATCAAATCCGGTTCCCGCTGGTAAGCGACGCCCTGGCGGATGAAGACGGTTATGTGCCGCTGCATGTGTTCGTGCCGGTCATGGAAGATATTTCGGAAGGCACCGGCAATCAGGATGTTTTGCTGAAACTCGACTGGTCCACGCTGACAGAAACCACCGAAGACGATCCGAACTTTGAGCCGGAAGAGCCTGTGGAACAATCTCCCGCCGTGGAATTCACCGATTCCAAGACCGGCGTAATGGTGAATGCCGACAAGGGGGTGTTCGATGAGGGCGTGCAGATCGCCGTTACCGAAATCACGCAGGGCGCAGACTACGACATGGCTGTCACCTCCCTGCGTGACGTGGGTACAAAATTTCAGCTCTATGATGTGCAGTCCCTGGACGCCGACGGCAATGAAGTAACCCCCAACGGCACGGTAAGCATCCGCTTCCCGGTCGCGGCAGGCTACGATTCCGCCAACTTGGAGGTATACCGCTTGGCTGACGGAAGCAAGGTGCTGGTAAGGGGTAGCGTGGAGGATGGCTACTACACCGTCGTGACCCGGACTGCGGGGACCTATGCGCTGGTCGAAAAGGGCAACGCTATCACGGATGAGGAAAACACGCAAGACGCAGGCGGCCAGACTCCGGGTGGCAATACCGACATTGTCCAGACCGATGAAAACACGGAAAACGCAGGCGACCAGACTCCGGGTGGCAATACCGACATTGTCCAGACCGATGAAAACACGGAAAAC
>CBCTCU010000002.1:0-130339 GCA_965145485.1 uncultured Eubacteriales bacterium
ATTTTCCTACATCAGGGGGTATTTTGTCACTGTCCGTTTTTACTGGACCTGTCCATGCAAAACGCAGACGGGTTATTTTTGAGTTTTGTCGATTGCGTTAACGTGGTTGCGTAGAACCAGATTGATATACTGTGATAATGGACGATCGTCGTTTTCTGCCAGCGTTTTGATTTTTTCTATAATATCTTCGTCCAAGGTGATGCTGATTTTGACCTTAAGAGGTTTCAAACGAATCCCTCCCCCCCATTTATCAAATATTATATGATAAAATAGGATAAAGTATTGATAAATCCTACTAAATCGCCTAAAGTAGTATTTTAAAGAGGTGATGATTCTGTTTTGCGATTTCAATTTGTGTATTTTTCAACATCAAGGGATGTGTAGACGCGAGGCTATCACGATCCATGAAGTTGGAATGTGTGATGATTGCATTTTGGTGAAACTTCATGACAGTGAGTTCTTCTTTCTCAAACAGGATCAACCGAAAGCCTACCGCGAACGGACCGGGGAATGAGCTGGTCCGTTTCTTTATGCATTATCATTGCATAACAATGCATAAATTTTCACTAATTCAGATGGAAACCCCAAATAGTTTGAATAAACATTCAAATACCCCCTTGCAATTATTCGCAAAAGGTGTATAATACAAAACAACAGTACATCAGAGAGGACGAAGCGGTATGAAAGAAATCAAAAAGGTTGTGCTCGCCTATTCGGGAGGGCTGGATACCTCCATCATCATCCCCTGGCTGAAAGAAAATTATAACAACTGCGAGGTCATCGCCGTCGCCGCCGACGTCGGGCAGGGGGCCGAGCTGTCCGGGCTGGAGGAAAAGGCCAAGAAAACCGGCGCTTCCAAGCTGTATATCGAGGATTTAAAGCAGGAATTTGTCGAGCAATTCATCTGGCCGACCCTGCAGGCCGGCGCGGTGTATGAGGGCAAGTATCTGCTGGGTACTTCCTTCGCGCGCCCCATTATTGCCAAACGGCTGGTCGAGATCGCCAAGGCCGAGGGGGCCGACGCCATTTGCCACGGCTGCACCGGTAAGGGCAACGATCAGGTCCGCTTTGAGCTGTCGATCAAGGCCTTTGCCCCCGACATGCCCATCATCGCCCCCTGGCGCATTTGGGATATCAAAAGCCGCGACGAGGAGATCGATTATGCCGAGGCCCACAACATCCCGCTGAAGATCACCCGCGAGACCAGCTATTCCAAGGATAAGAACCTCTGGCATCTCTCCCACGAGGGGCTCGATCTGGAAAATCCGGAAAACGAGCCCAAATACGACGAGATCCTCGAGATGGGTGTTTCCCCGGAGCAGGCTCCGGATCAGCCGACTTATGTGAAAATTCATTTTGAGCAGGGCATACCGACCGCCATCGACGGCGAGAAGCTCGGCAGCGTCCAGATTGTGGAGAAGCTCAATGAGCTGGGCGGCAAAAACGGCATCGGCCTTGCCGATATCGTTGAGAACCGGCTGGTCGGCATGAAATCGCGCGGGGTATACGAGACGCCGGGCGGCACCATCCTCTATCACGCTCACGAGGTGCTCGAGACCCTCTGCCTCGACCGCGAGACGGCGCATTACAAGCAGCAGGTGGCCTTGAAATTTGCCGACATCGTCTACTTCGGCCAGTGGTACACCCCGCTGCGCGAGGCGCTGCAGGCCTTTGTCGAGTCGACCCAGCGCACCGTCACCGGCGACGTGACCCTAAAGCTGTACAAGGGCAATATCATCAACGCCGGCGTTTCCTCCCCCTACTCCCTCTACGACGAGGAAATCGCCACCTTTGCCGAGGACGAGGTGTATGACCAGAAGGATTCGGCCGGCTTTATCAACCTCTTCGGCCTGCCCATCAAGGTCAAGGCCATGATGGAGCAGAAAAACCGGAAGTAAGAGAAAAACCGATTTTGCATCGGGCCGGGCAGGGTGTTTTGCCTTTGCCGCCGGACATGGGGCGTGGCAACGCGGCCGGGCCGGTGGGAGCCGAGTAACTGCGCAGCGCTTTTTGTCAAGGATCATTATCAGCCGCCGCGGCGGAGGTTCGCGGCGGCTGTACCCCTTTTCACGAGTGGAATCCGGCGCGAGCGGGCTGGTTTCCCCCCTATGATTCCGGCGGCGGAGGCCGCCGGTCCCGGCAAAACACCGGGCGATACCACACGATAAGGATGGTCAGGGCTATGAAACTTTGGGCTGGGAGCTATCACAATCCCACCGATCAGAAAACCGACGACTTTAATTCCTCCATCTCCTTCGACCAGTGCATGTTCCGCGAGGATATTGCCGGCAGCATTGCCCACGCTGATATGCTGTGCGGCTGCGGCGTACTCTCGCAGGCCGACCGGGACACCATTGTCGGCGGGCTGCGGCAAATGCTCGATGAGCTGGAGGCGGGCAAGCTGACGATCGACCCTGAGGCGGAGGATATCCACACCTTTGTGGAGGAGGAGCTCACCCGCCGGGTGGGGGATGCGGGCAAGCGTTTGCACACCGCCCGAAGCCGCAACGACCAGGTGGCGCTGGATATCCGCCTTCACCTGCGCAGCCGCCTGCAAAAGCTGTTGCCCGAGCTGGCCGGGCTGGTCGAGGTGCTGTGCAAAAAGGCCGGGCAGTACGCCGGCACGGTCATGTGCGGCTACACCCATCTCCAGCGCGCGCAGCCCATCACCTTTGGCCACCATCTGATGGCCTACGCCTGCATGCTGCTGCGGGACATTGACCGGCTGCTCGACTGCCGCCGGAGGATGAACGTTTCCCCTCTGGGCAGCGGCGCCCTGGCGGGCACGACCTACCCGCTCGACCGGCAGGCCGTCGCGTCGGCACTGTCGATGGATGACGTAAGCTGGAACAGCCTCGACGGCGTGTCCGACCGGGATTTTTGCCTCGAGCTTGCCGCCTGCCTGTCCATTGTCATGGTGCATCTTTCCCGCTTTGCCGAGGAGGTCATCCTCTGGTGCTCGCTGGAATTTCACTATATCGAGTTGGACGACGCTTTTTCGACCGGATCGAGCATTATGCCGCAAAAGAAAAATCCGGATGTGGCCGAGCTGGTGCGTGGAAAGAGCGGCCGGGTTTTTGGCGATTTGATGACCCTTTTGACCGTGATGAAGGGGCTCCCGCTCGCCTATAATAAGGATATGCAGGAGGATAAGGAGGCCATATTCGACGCCGTGGACACGGTCGAGATGTGCCTGACCACCTTTACCCCTATGCTGGATACCATGCGCGTGAAGGAAGAGAATATGCGCGCCGCCGCGGCACACGGCTTTATCAATGCGACCGATGTGGCCGATTACCTTGTGGGGAAGGGGATGCCCTTCCGCGATGCTTACCGTGTGACCGGCGACCTGGTCGCCCGCTGCCTTGCGACGGGCCACAGCCTTGAGACATTGCCGATGGAGGATTACAAGGCGGCCAGCGAGCTGTTTGACGATGGGGTTTATGACGCGGTGCGGCTGGAGCGCTGCGTCGAGGGGCGCCGCGTGACGGGGGGGCCCTCGCCCGAGATGGTGCGCGAGCAGATTGCCAAGGTCGCAGGGCGTCTGAAGGAGTACAGGGAGGCGTTCTGACGAGAGAGTAGAAATCATCCGCCCGCAGCGGGAGAGTTCTGCGCCGGTATGGCGGGCCGCGGCCGGGCGGTGGTAAGCATAAAATCAGAAAAAAGGAGCGATGATCCATGGCACAACTGACCAACGTCTACACGCAGGATGTCCCCGCATTCCGTTTTATCGGCAAAACCTACGGCGACAGCGACCGGGTGGACGGCTATTTCGGCGCCAAATGGGGCGAGGCCTTTGAGACGGGGATGTTAGAGCGAGTGGAGAAGCTGGCCGACAAGAACCTGTTTGAGGGGGCCGACGCTTACATTGGCCTGATGCGCTGCAAGGACGGCGAGCCTTACCGGTACTGTATCGGCATGTTCTGCCCGGCGGGGACGGCTGTGCCGGAGGGTTTGGATTATTACGATTTTCCGGCCTCCCGTTTCGGCATCGGCTGGCTCTACGGCAAGGAGCTCGACCTGTACGGCAGGGAGCCGGTGGTGGCCGAGGGGCTTGGAAAAAAGGGGTATTCCATCCGCAACGACGATCAGGGCGCCTGCTGGATTTTTGAGCGGTACGTCTGCCCGCGGTTTACTTCGCCGGATGAGCAGGGCAACGTCACGCTGGATATCGGCTTTTTTGTGGAATAAAATCCTCTCACCGGCGGGCAGCTATCCCGTGTGTAGAACGGTATTTCGAAGACCGACAACATCCTTTTTTTGAAAAGCAGCCGGGGCGGCGACATGCCGCTGCGATCCCGGGCGGCCGATTCGCACTTTGCAGTGAGGCGGTCTTTCGGTCGATGGATTCCGTCTGTAAAAATTTGCTTGGAAAGGCATGGTGACTTACCGTGAAACAGTTCAAACGCGAGCTCGCGCCCACCCCGGTGGACGCCTATGAAATCCATCCGGACGGAGGGTTGATCTACAATCCCCTGTCCCGGGAAGCCGATAAGCTGGGGGAGCTTCACAAATACGACGCATCCCCAAAAACCGAGGGGGAGATCGCCTTTGCGGGCGGCAAAATGACCTACCGTATGCCGGACTCCTTTACCGCTTACGATCTGATTCCCATTGAGTACACCATTGCCTGCGACCAGCCGGGCGAGCCGGTGCATGTTGAGGCCAACTGCATTGAGGAATCGTCCAAAAAGCAGGGCAGGGCCCTTTATGACTGCACCCTGCCCGGCAGGGTCAGCTTTGATTTTGAGTATCTGGGCTACCTGCCTGGTTACAACCATATTTCCAACCGGCCCAATCTGTCGGCCTCAATGACCGAGGACCGGCAGGGTGCAAAATACCCTCACTACGACCTCGGGACGCTGACCCGTTCGGGCGTGGTGGAGTCGAGCCCGTATACCTGGTTCCGCTTTGCGTACACCTATACCGGCGACACCGTCCTGGACGGGGATGGGGGCGGCACCTTTTCCTTCGCCCCGGTGCTGATGAAGAAAAACGAGGCCGGCCAGTTTGAGGATTTCACCCTTCCCTGCAATATTTTTTACCGCATTTTCGATACCGTTTATCCGGGTGAGCGCAACGAGCTGTGGATCACCTTTGAGCCTTATCCCGGCTATAAGGCGACCAAGCGGCAGCTTGACCCCGGCGAGTACCGCATCCGGCTCGAATGCGTTGTGCGAAACGAGATCGACGCGCCAAACTGGATGCGCACCATCTGGTCGGGCGAGCCCTTCTGCACCGCCTTCTTTGACTTTACGGTCGAGGACGGGCCGCGCCAGTGCGAGCCGGCTCCCATCCGCACCGAGGTCAAGGAAGATATCGTGCGCAACGGCTGGCTTCACACGTATGAGGAGTTTCAGACCAGCTTTGATACCTGGCTGAAGCCCGAGCGGTCGATGAGCGGCACCCTGTTCCTCCAATGCGCCCCCTGGGCGAAGGAGGTCACCCTCAAGGTCATCGTCGGCAATGGGGATACCCTGTCCGCGGCCGTCGTGCCGGTGGAGGTTGAGAGCGATTCCATCCACATCACCCTCAATCAGGAGCAGAAGAATTTCGTTCTGCGCCCCGACGGCACCCGTTTCCCCATGATTATGGCCCAGTCGATGGCCGACATGCGGGGCAATACCCAGCTCGGGCCCTATGCCGATGAGAATATATTGCAGGACCTGTTTGATATGCGCGACTGCGGCATCAATTGCCTGACCACCACCGCCGCCTTTGAATACGACGCTTCCCACGGCACGGCCGCCGCCGACTGTATCGACGCCTTCTGGTTTTTGGCCGACGCCATGCGCGAAATGGGCATCCGGATGGAGGGGGTCGTGACCTATCCCTACATCGCGCCCTCCAACGTGGACAAGGCGCAGTGGGAGTTTGGGGTGGATTTGCAGCGCCCGACCTCGGACGATTTCAGCTCCCACGACCTGGCGGTGGCCAACGGGCTCAAGTCCAAATGGGAATTCCAGCGCTGGGGCGACAACTACTGGATGTCGGCCGATGGGATCGTCCCGCTGTCGATTGAAGATTCCCGCGGCTGGATGCGCATTGACCTGCACAACCGGCATCCGCTTGGGGCGGGGTCGATGGCCAACTTCCGCGCCTGGTTGCGGGAGAAATACGGCTCGATTGACCGTCTCAACCAGACCTGGGGGAGCGAGTATGCCAGCTTCGATGTCATTGACCCGGAAGAGGGCTGTTTTATCGACCACTACCAGGCGAGAGGGTATAACGTGCCGCAGGCCGCTTTGTATGAGTGGAGCGTCGCGCTGAAGGATCTGGATGAATTTCGTACCCTCGAGCGGGTCGAGAACTATAAAACCATGCTTTCGCAGGTCAGCGACGTGCTGCCCACCGCCCGCTTCAACCTGCGCACCGAGGGGGGAAACTGGCTGGTCACCTCTCCCCACGATACCCCCAACCAGCGGCTGCGGCATATTTACTACAGCCAGCGCCGGGTGGCCATGGTGCCCGAGATCATGCAGCAGTCGGGCACGCTGTACGCCCATTCCGACTATGTCACCCTGCCCTATTCTCCCAGCGAGGTCTATGACCTGACCTGCCGTGCGGTAAGCGAGGGAGTCATGCCCATGCATCTTTCTCAGTTTGACCGCATGCGGGATATCGCGATCAACGAGAAATACGGTGAGGATTACGCGGTCAACTACAATCTGTCCGGCCCGGCGACGAAGGGGGCTTATATCAGCACCACCATTTCTCTGTTTACCTGGTTTAAGGCCATTTATGAGGGGGGCGGCGTGCCCGGCCTGCTCTGGCAGGATTACCTTTGCGACGGTTACGCTACCGAGACGCAGCGGCGTGAGATTCGTTTCTTCACCGATAAGCTCGAGGAAATGCTGTCCACCCCCGAGGGCGAACGCTGGGCGAGGGAGTTTACCCCGCCGGATGAATCGGTGCTCGCCACCAGCCGGGGAATGTACAGCTATCCCAAGGAGATGGTGGCCGACCTGGTTCGCAAGTTCGAGCAAAAGCGCCGCGGTACGTTGTCATAACGGCCGTACCCAGATGTTCATCCGGCCATGCGGGGGATTGGCCGTCCGATGAGGGGTGGTCTCAACGGATAGGTAGGGTTTATGAGGCCCGGATCCCCTCGCTGTAAAGGGAAAAAGGGCGGTTTTATCACGTAACCCGCTGCTAAACGTGTACGGGCACGGTTATCCTGTTCGGCCTGATACGGCCATACGTCCTTGCGTCTGGGTTCCCCACCGCAGGGGGATAAAAGAGGAATTTCCATACTAGGAGAGAGCAAAACAATGTCAGTAAAAGTAGGAGTTGTTGGCGCCACCGGCTATGCCGGGCTGGAGCTGGTGCGTATTTTGTCCACCCATCCCAACGTCGAAATCGCCGCGCTGTCCTCGGTCAGCTTTGAGGGCAAGCCGGTCAGCGAGGTCTATCCCTCTTTGCGGGGGCGATGCGATATGGAATGCGGCAGCCAGGCCGAGGTGGTCGAGCAAAGCGAGGTGGTCTTTGCCTGCATGCCCCACGGCCTCAGCCAGGGGCTGGCCGCCGAATGCGCGGCAAAGGGGAAAATCTTTATTGATCTTGGCGCCGACTTCCGGCTGGAAAGCGAGGAGGAATACCATACCTGGTATGGGGGGCAGTACGACGACAAGGCGCTGCATGCCCAGGCGGTTTACGGCCTGCCCGAGCTGTTCCGGCAGGAGATTCGCGGTAAGCGCATTGTCGCCAACCCGGGCTGCTATCCCACCTCGATTGGGCTGGGGTTGTTCCCTGCCCTGCAAGCGGGCGTGGTGAGCGAGCCGATTATCATTGACTCCAAGTCGGGCGTAACCGGCTCGGGCCGGGGGCTCAGCCAGACCACCCATTTCCCCGATTGCAACGAGGCTTTTTCGCCTTATAAAATCGCCTCCCACCGCCACACCCCTGAGATTGAGCAAACCCTCTCCAAAGGGGCGGGCCATCGGGTGACGGTGACCTTTGTGCCCCATCTGCTTCCGGTCAACCGGGGGATTGAGTCGACCATCTACGCCAGGCTCCTCCCCGGCGTGGGGGAAGAAAGGCTGCGGGAGCTTTACGCCGAGTTTTACAAAGACGAGTATTTTGTACGCCTGATGCCCAAGGGGGAGACGGCCAACATCAAGACGGTCAAATACTCCAATTACTGCGATATTTCGCTGCATGTGGACGAGCGGACCTCCACCCTGATCGTGGTTTCCTGCATTGACAACATGGTCAAGGGGGCGGCCGGTCAGGCGGTGCAGAATATGAACCTTCTGCTGGGGCTGCCCGAGACGGCCGGCCTTACCATGATCCCGCCGGCGTTTTAACGCGGGGCGTATGCCGGGGCAGCCGGCGGCCATTGGCTTGGGCGGCGGCCCCGCTGCCCTGACGGAAAACAGGGCGACATTACTATCGGGTTGGATCCGTTGATCGGATGCGCGCCCAGAAAGGCAAGAAGGATTACGATGAGTGAGTTTCAGTGGATCGACGGCGGCGTCACCTGCGCGCGGGGATTTCAAGCGGCGGGGGTGCACTGCGGCATCCGTAAAAACAAATCCAAACGCGACCTGGCGCTGATTGTGTGTGAAAAGCCCTGCGACGCGGCGGCGGTTTACACCCGCAACCTGGTGCAGAGCGCGCCCATCCAGGTCACCAGGGAGCATTTGCGCGACGGCCGGGCGCAGGCCGTCATCTGCAACAGCGGCAACGCCAATACCTGCAACGCCGACGGTGTGGAAAAGGCGCGCCGCATGTGCCGGGTGGCGGCGAGCGTCGCCGGGGTGGACGAGCGGGACGTCATTGTCGCCTCGACCGGCGTGATCGGGCAGCCGCTGCCCATCGAGCCGATTGAAGCGGCGGCCGGAATCCTCAAGGAGAGCCTGAGCGCCTCGGGCAGCGCCGATGCCGCCGAGGCCATCTTGACCACCGATACGGTCAAAAAGGAGTTTGCGCTCGAGTTTCCCCTCGGGGGAAAGATATGCCGCATGGGGGGCATCGCCAAGGGCTCGGGGATGATCCATCCCAATATGGCGACCATGCTCAGCTTCGTCACCACCGACGCTGACATTGCGCCCGACATGCTCCAGCAGGCGCTGTCCCATGTGGTGGAGGGGAGCTTTAACATGCTCAGCATCGATGGGGACACCTCCACCAACGACACCCTGACGGTCATGGCTTCGGGCCTGTGCGGCAACCGGCGCATCACCGCGGCGGGGGAGGACATGGATGTTTTCACGCAGGCGCTGCAAATGCTGTGCGTCGCCCTGGCCAAGGCGCTGGCCAAGGACGGGGAGGGCGCGACCCGCTTGATTGAGTGCAGGGTGACCGGGGCGGCCGACGAGGGGGCCGCCAGAGGGGTCGCCAAGAGCGTGATCTGCTCCAGCCTGGTCAAGGCCGCCGTGTTTGGCGCCGACGCCAACTGGGGAAGGGTTTTGTGCGCCATCGGCTACAGTGGCCAGCCGGTGGATGTGGCCAAGGTCAAGGTCGAGTTTGCCTCTCCCAAGGGGTCCGTCCTCGTCTGCCAGCAGGGGTCCGGGGTGGATTTTTCGGAGGAGCTGGCCAAGGAAATCCTGCTGGAAAAAGAGATCGAGATCCTTATCTCTCTCGGTGACGGCGAGGCCTCGGCAACCGCATGGGGTTGCGATCTGACCTACGACTATGTCAGGATCAATGGGGATTACCGCACCTGAGGCGGGGGATGGATACCGCCCTGCGATCGGCCGGTTGGCCTGCGGCCGCGCTGTGGGGCGGCGTGCACGGCCCTTTGAGGTACACACGGCGGTGTACAGGCACATTATGGATTTTTCAAGGAAAGGCATGAAAAGAGTATGGAGATATCCAATCTAGCCCGGGCGCAGGTGCTCATTCAGGCGCTGCCCTACATCCAGCAGTATACCGGCAAAACGGTGGTCATCAAGTACGGCGGCAACGCCATGGTGGACGAGGGGCTCAAAAAGGCGGTCATGAGCGATATGATCCTGCTTTCTTTGGTCGGCATCCATGTCGTACTGGTGCACGGCGGCGGGCCGGAGATCAACGATATGCTGTCGCGTGTGGGGAAGGAAAGCCGGTTTGTCAACGGCCTGCGCTATACCGATGAGGAGACGGCCGAGATCGTCCAGATGGTGCTGGCCGGCAAGGTCAATAAGGCGCTGGTGCAGCTCATCCAGTCGGGCGGGGGCAGGGCGATCGGCCTTTGCGGCCTGGACGACGGCCTGATCCGGGCCAAAAAGCTGCGTGATCCCGATATCGGGATGGTGGGCGAGATTACCTCCATCAACGTCTCTCTGATCAACGATACCCTGGGCCTCGGCTATATGCCGGTCATCGCCACGGTGGCGGGAGGGGAGGACAATGCGGTGTATAATATCAACGCCGATACCGCCGCCGCCCGCATCGCCGCCGAGCTGGGGGCGCAAAAGCTGATTTTGATGACCGACATCCGCGGCCTGCTTGAGGACAAGGAGGATGAGGAGACCCTCATCCCGGTCGTGCACGTCAGTGAGGTGCCCATGCTCAAAAACCAGGGCATCATTTCGGGCGGCATGATCCCCAAGATCGACTGCTGCGTCGAAGCGGTGCGCCGCGGGGTCCGGCGGGCGCACATTATCGACGGGCGTATTCCCCATTCCATCCTCATTGAGATGTTAACCGACGAGGGTATTGGCACCATGTTCCTCTAATAAGATCGGATGCTGGCCTGGGGATGAGGGCCAGTGATTGGTAGGCGTAAGGACATAGGAGGGCGGGCCATAACAATCCGGCGCGCGGCCCACGGTGTATTGCCGCCGGCAGGTTCGCGGCCCTGGCGTTAAGCCGCGCGATACTGCAAGAGGCGGTAGGGCGGCTTAAGCGGTTGGGGCCTTGGCGACCCTCCCTTCGTTGCCGTCCGCCGGGATTCCCCAGGGCATGGCCATGCTGCATGCGCAGTCATAGAAAGGATACGATGACAATGAATAGAACCCACGAGGAAATCAAACAGTGGGACCAGCAGTACCATATGCCGACCTACGGGCGGTTCGACGCGGTGCTTGTGTCGGGAAAAGGCGCGATTGCCGTGGATGCGAACGGAAAGGAATATGTCGATTTCGGCGCTGGCATCGGGGTGAACGCCCTGGGCTACTGCGACGACGGCTGGATCGCTGCGGTGGGCGCTCAGGCGGCCAGGCTCCAGCATTGCTCCAATCTGTATTACAACGACGCGCAGGCCGGTCTGGTCAGGGAGCTTTGCGAGGCGACCGGCTTTTCACGCGCCTTTCTTTGCAACTCGGGCGCGGAGGCCAACGAATGCGCCATCAAAATCGCCCGCAAATACAGCTTTGACCGCTACGGCCCGGGCCGAGATCGGATTATCACGCTGCGCAACTCCTTTCACGGGCGCACGGTAACCACTCTGGCCGCGACGGGGCAAGACTCCTTTCACCAATACTTTTATCCCTTTACCGAGGGCTTTTTGTATGCCGAGGCCGGCAACCTTGACGATCTGCGGCAGAAGGCGGGCGACCATGCCTGCGCACTGATGCTCGAGCCGGTCCAGGGGGAGGGCGGGGTCGTCCCTCTCGATCCCGAGTTTGTGCGGGCGGCGGCCGAGCTTTGCCGGGAGAGGGACCTGTTGCTGCTGTTCGACGAGGTGCAGACAGGGGTAGGCCGCACCGGCACATTGTACGCTTATGAGCAGTTTGGCGTTTGCCCGGATGTGTTGACCTCCGCCAAGGGGCTGGCCGGCGGGCTTCCCTTCGGCGCCTGCCTGTGCGGGGAAAAGGCATCCCAGGTGATGGGCGCCGGTATGCACGGCTCGACCTTTGGGGGCAACCCGGTATCCTCGGCTGCGGCGAGCTACGTGCTGTCCAAGGTCAACGACGCAGCCTTTTTGAAAGAGGTAACCCGCAAAGGGGAATGGCTGCGCGGCCAGCTTGCGGCGATGCCGGGCGTGCGGTCGGTGCGCGGGCTGGGGCTGATGCTGGGCGTGGAGCTGGATCGGGCCAGCTCCGGGAAGATCGCCGCCCAATGCGTCGGGCGCGGGCTTTTGATCCTTACGGCAAAGGAACTGCTCCGCCTGTTGCCGCCGCTGAACATTACGATGGACGAATTAGAGCGCGGGTGCTCGATCCTGCGCGAGGTATTGAAGGAGGAAACCCAATCATGAAACACCTGCTCAAGCTGCTCGACCTTTCCGAGGACGAAATCCTGGAAATCCTGAATTTAGCGGATCAGCTCAAATACGAACGCAGAAACGGGATTCCCCACCCCCATCTGGTCGGCAAGACCCTGGGGATGATTTTTCAAAAGTCGTCGACCCGCACCCGCGTCTCGTTTGAGACCGGCATGTACCAGCTCGGCGGCACCGCGTTGTTCCTTTCCTCCAACGATCTTCAGATCGGGCGGGGCGAGCCGGTCGAGGATACCGCCCGGGTGCTTTCGCGCTATCTGGACGGCATTATGATCCGGACGTTTGAGCAAAAAGAGGTTGAGACCCTGGCCGAATACGGCAGTATACCGGTCATCAACGGGCTGACCGACTTTTGCCACCCATGCCAGGTACTGGCCGATTTGATGACCATCCGTGAGTGCAAGGGCCGGTTGGAAGGGATTCACATGTGCTTTATTGGCGACGGCAACAATATGATGAATTCCCTGATTGTCGGCGGCCTCAAGGTGGGCATGAAGGTTACGGCGGCCTGCCCGTCCAATCATCGCCCGCCCAAAGAGATTTTGGAGTTTGCGTTGCCTTATGGCGACCGGTTTGCAATTTGCGAGGACCCGGCCGAGGCGGCGAAAGGGGCCGATGTGCTGGTGACCGACGTCTGGGCTTCCATGGGGCAGGAGGAGGAAGCGGCGGCCCGTCGGCGGGATTTCGCGGGTTATCAGATCAACGACGCCCTGCTTTCGGTAGCCGGTAAGGACGCCATTGTGCTCCACTGCCTGCCGGCCCACCGTGGGGAGGAGATCACCGCCGAGGTCTTTGAGCGTTACGCCGACGTTATTTTTGAGGAGGCGGAAAACCGCCTGCACGCGCAAAAAGCGGTGATGGTTCTTCTGATGAAGGACGAGGAGTAATCAAAGCAAGCCAAACCATCCGGTGATGGAACGCCATACGATGGAAGGACAATGTGGTCCGTCGGTCGAATGCGCCGATTCCCTCTGGCATGGATTGGCCCTGATTGAAAGAGCTTTTCAGGCTTCGGCCTGGGAGGCTCTTTTTTGCTTTGCTGTCGCCGGAGTATAACGGTTATTTGGCAGGAAAATCCAAAAGCTTTCGCTGTGGGAAGGCTTTCCGCGGCTGTTAGGGTGAGAAAGGGTTGACAACCAGCGCTGCTGAAGGCATACGGCTTTTGAAAAAATACTGCGGCCCTTCCCGTCCTCCTATGGGCTGGCGGCGGCAATCCATACCGTTCAGGCAAGGGCGCACCATGGATAACATAGATATAACCGGTTTCGAGGTTTTTCGACAAAAAATATAAGATTTCAAAATAAGAAGAAAATGGCATGATAAGTCGTGTCGCTGGCATCTACGATATCCTATAATTGCAAAAAAGGAGGCGTAGATGAGCAGAATGGAAAAGTTGATTTGGTTAGCTAAAAATGTTGCCAATTTCCGCAGAAAAGAGGGGTTATCCCAAGAGCAGCTTGCAGAATCCAGTAAAATCAGTACGCGTTATCTCAGCCGTATTGAATCGGGTTCTGCCAATCCCACCTCCAAAGTGCTGATCCGGTTAAGCGAGTCATTGGGGGTGGAGATCGGCGATTTGTTTCAAAAGCCGAAAGAGGAATAACCCAAGGGTCATGCTAAACCCCCCTTTTTATAAGGCGGGGTTTCCGTTTACATCCAAGGCGGTGCGCATTGTGGTATCCCCTGACCGATGCGCTGCATTAATACAGCCCTTTTGCTCCCAGCCGCCGGGCGACAGCGGAGAGGAACGACGGCCGCCAAGACCGCTGTGGCAGTGGCGGTCTGCTTAGGCCATAGAAGAAGCTCGCTGCTCCTTATACCTCCGATACGGCCAGGGAGTCGCTTCGCATAGGCAGATAAAAAAGCGCCGCATTGCGTAACAGCAATGCGGCCAGATGAGAGAATGGAATAGAGTATGAGGGAGTTGCATACATATAATACAATACTTTCAAGTAATTGTAAAGTACTTTTTGAAATTTCATAGATAATTTTCATTGAAACCATAATTCTGTTTTATTTTTTGTGGTTTTTATGCTATAATATACCCATATCCAGAGGATAGCCATTTACATTCTTTGGATATGCGGATGATCAAATATTTACCAAGGGGTGGATAGCATGAAGGTCACGATCACTGGCAGAAAAATTAATTTGCGCGAATCCTTTAAAGAGTATACGCAAAAAAAGCTGAAAAAGGTAGAGCGCTTTTTTGGGGATGATGCCGATGCAAAGGTGACCGTGTCCCTGGAAAAGGACCGCAAAACCGTAGAGGTGACGGTCAAAAACAAGGGGACTCTCTACCGGGCTGAAGAGACGGCTTACGATCCCGAAGAGGCGCTGGATGCTGTGATTGATTCCATCATTCGCAAAATCCGAAAAAACAAGACCCGTGTGGAGAAACGCCTGCGCGAAGCGGCGTTTGAGGAATTTCCGGCCGAGGACGTCGTAGAGGAGGAAGAATACGATGTAGTTCGTGTCAAGCGCTTCCCCGTCAAGCCGCTTGACGTCGAGGAGGCTATTTTGCAGATGAACCTCTCCGATCACCAGTTTTATATGTTCCGCAATGTGGAGACCGGGGATGTCAATGTAGTCTACCGGCGCCGGGACGGCAATTATGGCCTGATCGAGCCGGAGGCGTAATCCGATAAAAGGCGGCTTTGGCTGCAAATGAGCGCAAGAATGGCTTGTTTTGGCCCGGGAAGGTCCGGCGTGGCACGTTGGGCGGCTGCCCGATGAAGAAACAAAAGAGCGGAAATGCACTTTCCGCTCTTTTGATATTTATGTTCGATAACGTGCGGTTGCAGCCCTTGCGAACCGGCCCGCTTTACGAGCCGACCGTTGAGGGGCGGTTTTCCGGCACGCATAACCGGAGGCGGAGGTGCATATGATCCAGATTCGACAGGAACAAAGCAGCGATTATCAACCGGTCTATCGCCTTGTACAAAAGGCGTTTGCCAGTGCGGAGCACAGCGATGGCAACGAACACGACCTGGTGGCTGCGCTGCGTGGCAGCGATGCTTTTATCCCCCAGCTTTCTTTGGTGGCAGAAAGTGCAGGCCAACTGGTGGGATATATTTTGTTTACCAAACTCCATATTGGCCAGTATACCGAGCTGGCGTTGGCGCCGCTGGCTGTACTGCCGGAATACCAGCGCCAGGGCGTTGGTACGGCCCTGATTGAGCAGGGGCATCGCATCGCCAGGGAGCTGGGCTTTCACTATTCGGTGGTGTTGGGGAGCGACCGGTATTATGGGCGGTTTGGGTATCGCCCCGCAGCCCAATACGGCATCCAAGCGCCCTTTGAGGTAGCAAAGGAGAACTTTATGGCCATTCCCTTGCAGGATACCGCGCCGCTTCGGCCCGGCACCGCCCAATATGCAAAGGAATTCGGCATCGGAAGCCCCGCGGATTACCCTGACGCCGATGGTAGGCGATAGGCTGGCTTACCGCCCCTTTTATAGGACCGCCCCTTTATAGGGGCGGGGGATACCGGTAAGTGCAAATGCCGCAAAGCAATCCCACTGATTAAAGGCAATATTTCCGGAAAATGGTGTGATGTCGCGCCCTTGCACAAGGATTCTTATCTCTGCGCGCCGTTGGCCGGTCATGTGCACAGGCCCGGTAGGGCGAACCGCCGCCTTGCCCCCTCAGGGAGCGTTGGGCTCTATCTCATCATGCCACGCTATCGCCCGGCAATGCGTAGGCAGGCGCGTGGGTAATTCCCGATTGTTTTCGTATTTTTATGCGCTTTGGAAAAGGCCGGTTCGTTCTACCGTCGGATTGACCGGCGGCGTGATTTCGCGAGCACAGGCAAAAAGAAGACCCCGCCCCAATAAGATGGGACGGGGCCTCGCTGTTTCATAGAAAAAACAGGCCGGCAAAGAGGGGAAACGGGCGTTTGGCGTAAAAGCGTTTTCCGGGCTTCAATTGGGATCGACCGGCCCTTTTCCCTTCACACCGGCTGGAGGGTTTCGCCGCCAAACCCGGAACCCTGACTCGCTCATCGCCCTAGAAAAAGGACGGACGAGCCGTACTCCTTGATCCGCGCGCTATATTATAAAAGCTTTGCGCCGCGCGGCAGGCTCTGGCTTGCCATTTCGTTTGGCCACGGCATCAGAGCGCGTTTACCCGCGGCGGCGTCCGGTCGTTTGGCAGCATCCGTGCGTATTAGTCCACATACAGGTGCATTGGGTAAGACAGGTATTCCAGCTCGTCGAGCTTTTCGGCCGTGATATAGCCCGCCGGAGCGCGCAGTACGGTGGGAATCCGGTTGACGATGGTGGCGCAGGTGTGCTCCACCGTGGCCGGCTTCTGCACAAAGAAGGTGGTGTCCGGCTCGCCGATGATCTTCCAGTCGCACATGTCGCCGTCGTCCGGCCCGTAGACCTTGCCGATGCATTGGGTTTCGATCACCGGCCCCTGGAAGGTCTCGGTGGTGACCACCGCACTCATGCCGATGCAGTTGCCCTTGGGGATGGTCGCGCCCAGGGTGGCCGAATAAAGGTCTTTGTCATAAAAATAGGGGACGCATTTCTGGGTCTGGGATTTGATGGTCCATCCCATCAGATTGCACAGCGCCTCGTTGGAATTCCAGACGTAAGCCGGCTCCAGCGTGGTGGGATGGGCAATTTTTTCCTCAAATTCCTCCGGCGTCATGCCCGCTCCATGCGCCTCGGCCAAGGCGAGGCCGTAGTCCTCCACGTTGTAGCTGACCGCGCCCTCGATTTTGTCGATGCGGTGCACGCCGCCGGCCACGCAGCCAATCATGCGAATCCAGTAGATATCCTGCATGCCCGAGCCGACGATGGTGCACCCGGTCTCTTTGGCCAACCGGTCGAGCTTGTTGGTGATGGCGGCCGACGTTGTCCAGGGATAAATGGCCTCTTCACAGGTCGTGATGACGTTGATTCCCCGCTCGGCGCAGCGCATGAAATGGGGATACACATCGTCCATAAAGCTGAACAGGGTCAGCACCGCGATGTCGGGATCGCATTCGTCGAGCACCGCGTCGGCGTCGCTGCGGATGGTCACGCCCAGCTTGCAGCCGAGCCCGGCATAATCGCCCACGTCCTGACCGACAATGTCGGGGTTCACGTCGATGGCGCCCACGATCTCGGCGCCCTTTTCGTACAGATAACGCAGAATGTACTTGCTCATCTTGCCGCATCCGTACTGGACTACACGAATTTTTTCACAGTTCATGACTACTACCTCTTTCCTTTCTGATATCTTTATTTTTGTCAGGGAAAAGCCTTCCCATACAAACCAAAGAAAAGAAATCCGCTGTGGCAACGTGCGGTGAAAGGCATACTGTAGAAATCAGCCTGGTTCTATTATATAAGATATCGCAAAGTCCGTATGAACAAATGAGGGCTGCATCGTATCAAAATTGTAAATTCTGGTTATTCCCCTTTGCCGAACAGCATAGCGCCGAAATAGGTGACGGTGTTGGCGCCGTTGATGTATTTCATGTTAGCGGCTTCGGCCAGCTTGGATACATGAATCCCATACGCTTCCAGAGAGGGGAGCGCGAGCTCGGGAAAACGGCAGGGCTGATGATCCACCTTGGCGCAGGTTTCGCAGACATGGCAGCCGCCGGCCCCCAGATGCAGGTGGGGGAGCGGGTCGTCCCTCGTGGCTTTTTGTATCCGTTGGGTTAGCTGGCTGTGCCGTTTGGCGGCCTCCTCCATCCCTTCGATGTCGTACGAATCCTCCAAAGGGGAGATGGTTTGGTATACCAAAGCATGCTGAAACTGCCTGGCCTGCGCCATGAGAGTTTCGATATCGCCCACATCGGGCGGGCACATCCAGCATTTTCCGTAAACCCCGCACAGGTTTGCTTCGCACGCCTTGCGAAACTCGGCGTCAAATACCACCTTGGAAAGGGGAACCACCGCAACCCGGTCGGCGCCCCAGGCGGTGAGTTGTTCGGTCAGATTTTCTATGTTCATGTCGATGCTCCTTTGTGTGAATAAAGCGAGTAGCTTATCTTGTATCCGGTTTGCCGGCCGCGTTTCGCCAGATGGACCCCGGTTCCCATGCCGCTCGGTTTGCCTTACGGCCGGCTGCCGGCCAATCGTTGGCGGCCAAACCGGCGCCTATGGTCAGTATAGCGCGCAATGGCCAAAAAATCCAGTGCTTTTTATCGATATTTAGAGTTTTTTTCGCCGTTTTGCCCCTCATGTGCGTGGCGGCTTGGCGTGCTGTAACCTCCATACAGGCCGACGGCGGAAAACGAGTACCCTCTACCGGCGTTCCAGGCCCCGTATGACGGTGATGCGGGTGCAGCGGCCATATGGCGATCCGCACTTACAAAATCCAGCCGGCTGTGGGGCCGATGCACGGCAGGGCATACAAATACCCCGCCTGGCGTCCTGAAAACAGGGGCCGGGCGGGGCGGTATGGGGCGCTGTCACGCCCGGGGCCGGTGGTTAGAGAACCAGGGAGGGGGCTGAATACACTCTAGCCCCCAGCTCGCTGTCGAGCATATAAAGACCCTTGGAATCCGAGCCGAAGAGCTCCATCTTTTTGATCAGGTTTTCGGCATTGGTTTCCTCCTCGCCCTGCTCTTTGACGAACCAGTCGAGGAACTGCATGGTGCGGAAATCTTTGGCCGTGTAGGCCGCGTCATAGATGGTGTGAATCAGGGAGGTGACATATTGCTCGTGTTCCAGCCCGGCTTTCAGAGGAGCCATATGGCTGTCGAGCACCTTATCCGGTTTGGCAACGGCCTCATAAGTCACCTTTTCGCCGTTGTTTTGCAGATACTTGACAAACAGGAGGGCGTGGTCGCGCTCTTCCTGCGCCTGGATCTGGTACCAGTTGGCAAATCCGTCGAGGCCCTGCTCTACATAGTAATTGGCAAAGTCAAGATAAAGATAAGCCGAATACAGCTCTTTGTTGATCTGCTCGTTGAGCAGAGCGGACACCTTGGAATCCAGCATATTGGACGCTCCTTTCAAATTTTAATTCCACGGTTAGTATAACGCATCTGTGAAGGTTATTCAAGATGCATCCTTCACAGAAAGATTTTGCCCATACTAGACCGAGTTAGTCTATTTTGTCCAACCGGCGTAAATGGGAGAATCTGGCTTGCCCGGGCGCTTAGTAGCAATGGAGCCCTGCGGATTATCCCGCGCCAGTGGCCCCCGGGGATGCCGTCGCGGCGGGCCATGGTGCCCGCATGCGCCTGCCGCTTTGGACAGGCTTACAGCAGGGCCACACCGTCAAAAGCACCATAAATTTTGCCTCGCTTTTGTCGGCCTCTCTAATTGAATTTGGGCGGAGGCTGTGCTATGATGTGCGAAACATAAAAGACCGGGAAAAGAGACATGCCCCGTCGATGCGGGGAAGAGGGGGCCTTCGCGTGGACGGGATGATTTTTAACATACAGCGTTTTTCGCTGCACGATGGGCCGGGTATTCGCACCACCGTTTTTCTCTCCGGCTGCAATCTGCGCTGCCGGTGGTGCCATAATCCCGAAAGCTTTACGCAAAAGCCGGTGGTAAGGCACTTCCCGATGAAGTGCATTGGCTGTGCCAAGTGCATGGAGGTGTGCCCCCAGCACTGCCACATCAGCGTGAATGGGGTGCACCAAATCCTGCGGCAGGATTGCGTATCCTGCGGCAAATGCGCCGAGGCGTGCTATGCCGGCGCGCTGGAGATGAGCAGCCGCAGGGCCGGCAGCGATGAAATTTTGTCCACCGTATTGCTCGACCGCCCCTTTTATAAGGAGACCGGCGGCATGACCGTGTCGGGCGGGGAGCCGATGCTGCAAAGCGAGTTTGCTCTGGCGCTGCTGCGCGGGGCAAAGGAGGCCGGCGTCTCCACCGCTCTGGATACGGCGGGGGCGGTCCCCTTTGAGCGGTATGAGGCGGTGCTGCCTTATGTGGATTTATTTTTATACGATATGAAATGCATGGACCCGCAAACCCATCGAAAGGCCACCGGAGTGGACAATGCCCTGATTTTGGAGAATCTTCAAAGGTTATGCGGGCGCGGAGCGCGGGTGCTCATCCGCGTGCCGGTCATCCCCGGTGTCAACGACAGCGAGGACAACATGGCGGCGCTGGGGGCCTTTCTGGCCCCGCTGGAGGGGATCGAGGGGGTGGAGCTGCTGCCCTATCATCCGCTCGGCGGCGGGAAATACGAGTCGCTCGGCCTGCCCTACCCGTCGGCCGGGCTGGAGCCCCCCTCCCGGGAGGAGATGGAGGCGCTGTGCCAGGTGGTCCGCCGCAGCGGCGTGGACTGTAAAATCTCATGAGAGGATGTCCCCCGGCATCAGGGCGCCCGGGGGTATCGCACCGCTTTTGCCCCACATGGCGGCAGGCCCTGCTTTTTTAGAGCGGGGGAGGGCGCCGGGCCGGACGCCGGCTTTCGGGATGCATTCTCCTCTGGCCGGAAACATCCGGCGAATCCAACCTTGTCTCATGACCCGTCCGCGGGTTTTCGAGGATAATCTGTCAGTCCTTTGGGAGGGATTGCAATGACCTATTATGACCGAATCCGCAAGGTCGCGCAGACCAAATCGGAGCATAACCGCATTAAACTGGAAAAGTATGGCCGCAGCGGCTATTTTGACACCGACGACAAGGGGATGATCCCCGCGCCCGACGGCTTTGACTGGAAGCCGACCTTTGACGAGCGGGGGCTTTGGCATGGGGCCGGGCGCATCGGCCGGGATTACCGCCGCCTGCTCGAGACCCATCCGCCGTATGTGGACAAATACTCGGCGCTGGCCGGCGCCTTTATGATCAACGCCTCCTTCTGCCGGGGAAGCACCTGGGACCCCGACATTGACCTGGGCGATCTGCCCGAGAAGCATAAGCTGTATGACCTTGTCCACGGCATCGGCGGGCAGCATCATTTCTGCCACGATGTGGGGGGCATCGGCTTTCCGCTCGGCTGGGGCGGGCTGCTCGACAAGGTGCGCCATTACAAGGAGGTTTATCGCGACGATCCCGAAAAGCTCGAATTTCTCACCGGCGAGGAGGACATCCTGCTTGGTATCCAAAGCTGGGTGCGGCGCAACGCCGACGAGGCGGCCCGCCTGGCCTCGCTGGAGGACGACCCGGAGCTGCGCGCCAATTTGGAGGAGATCGCCCGCATCAATTATAACATCGTCAGCGACCCGCCCAAGACCTTCCATGAGTGCTGTCAGTTTTTGGTGTATTTCCTGCTGCAGGCGGTCATGTTCAACGGTTCGGGCGCGGGCGGGGCGATCGACGCCTACCTTAAGCCCTATTTTGACGCCGATATTGCGTCCGGGCTGCTGACCGAGGAAAAGGCGACCTACATCCTCGCCTCTTTGCTGGTCAAGGACAATCAGTATTTTGAAATCGGCGGCTGCTGGCCGGATGGCAGCGACCGCACCAGCCGGCTGTCCTATCTGGTGCTGGAGGCCTCCCATTGGTTGAAAATCCCCAACGCCATCTGCGTGCGGGTGCACCGGGACATTGACCCCGGGCTGATGGAGCTTGCGGTGCGCTACCTGTTTGAGGACAAACATGGCTCCCCTTCCTTTATCGGCGATAAGGCCATGAACGAGGGCTTTGTCAAAAACGGGTATTCGATGGAGGTGGCCCGCACCCGCGCCAAGGTCGGATGCAGCTGGGGCTGCCTGCCCGGCACGGAGTATACCTTGAACGACATCGTCAAGATCAACTTTGCCAAGGTGTTTGAAGTAGCCTGGCGGGACATGATGGACGACAATACCGTCGAGCCCTCGGTCGACCGGCTGTGGGAGCTGTTTGAATACCGGGTCAACGACGCGGTGGAGGCCATTGCCGACTCCATCGACATGCAAATGCGCCACATCGGCCGCCTTTCGCCCGAAATGGCCCTGGACTTTATGTGCCACGGCCCCATTGAGCGGGGGGTGGACATCGCCTCGGGCGGGGTGGACAACTACAATATGTGCGTCGACGGCGCCGGCCTGGCCGTGCTGGCCGACAGCTTCGGGGCGCTGCGAGAGCGGGTGGAAAAGGAGCATCGCTGCACCTTCCGGGAGCTGGACGAGATTTTGAAAAACAACTGGGAGGGCCACGAGGACCTTCGCCTGCTCTTTTCCCGCACCCCCCGCTACGGCAGCGGCGGCAGCTATGCGGACGAATGCGCAGTCCGCTTTATCGACATCTTTGTCAAGGCGGTCAAGAAGGGGCCGACCAAGGATGGTTACAACATGATTCCCGGCCTCTTTTCCTGGGCCAACACCCTGCCGATGGGCCGGGTGCTGGGGGCCACCCCCAATGGCCGCAAGGCGGGCGAGCCCATCAATCACGGGGCCAACCCATTGCCCGGCTTCAAGGAGTCGGGCGAGCTGACCGCCATGGCGCTGGCCGTCTCTTCGGTCCAGCCCATGTGGGGGAATACCGCCCCCATCCAGCTCGAGATCGATCCCATCCTCGGCAAAGACGAGGGCGGAGTGGAAAAGATGGTCTCCTTCCTGATGACCTATTGCTGCGATCTCAACGGCACCCTGGTCAACATCAATATACTGGATAAGGACACCATCCTGGACGCGCACGCCCATCCGGAGAGGCACCCCGATCTGGTGGTGCGGGTAACGGGATTCTCTGCCTACTTCTGCAATCTGTCGCAGGATTTCCGTCAACTGGTCGTCGACCGGATCATTCGGGGATAATCTTGCCCCTGGTAAACGCGACTAGCATTCATAGGCTAAATCAAAACCACCAGGAAACTGGTGGTTTTGATTTTGTTGTCCGTTTGGTGGAATAAGCCCCCGCTGGACCGAGGAGAGTAGGCAAAAACAGGCTTTGGAAGGAAGGCTTCGATGCCGCTGAAAAACACCTCGGCTGAAGTTGAATACTCTGATTTATGAAACTTTTTGAGAATGTGAATGTATCTAAGTAGTGAACGCAAAGGAGGGAAGACATGATTGATTCGGATAGCGGCGTTTTTGACTTTGAGCAACAATTTTTACTACTGGAGAAAAGCCTTTATTTAACCGCCTTAAGCATTTTAAGGAATCCAGAAGACGCGAAAGATGCGGTACAGGAAGCAATTTATTGCGCGTATCGAAAGCGGAATTCTTTAAAAAACACAACGGCTTTTAAAGCATGGATTACCAAAATAGTAATCAACGAATCTTATAAAATTTTTCACAAAAGAAAAAAGTTCATTGATATAGACGAATGCGATTATTTCTGTTTCGAGTTCGCAAAGGACAGTGACCTTATTTTTTTTGACTTGATTTCGAAACTGAGAAAGAGGTCGGATAAAACCATTGTTATACTAAGGTTTTATCATGATTTCTCCTTAAAGCAGATCAGCGAATTACTAAAAATCCCGATATCAACCGTTAAATCACGTTATTATCGCGCATTAGAAAAGATAAAAAGCGAAATGGAGGAATAGAGGGTGCAATATGATTGCCTGGAAGAAAAGATGATGGCTGCTTGCCAGCGGCTGAAACAAAACGTCCTGGTTCCCAACGATTTTACATTCGCTGCGTCAGCGGACTCAAAATTTTATCAAAGCAGAAAGTGGACAAAAATAATTTCATTGGCGGTATGCATTGTATTGATTGGTATTGTTTCAGTATCGGCTTTTACCGGGAATTTTTACTTTATCCCCGGGTTGGGGACATTTTTTCATGACGATCCTGTAGTCACACATTCGATTGAGAAAATTATTGAAATCGAGTCGGGCGGCTTTACCCATAAAGTCTTATCCGCATATATCATGAAAGGCCGCATCTATTTCGATATTCTCTATTATCCATCGGATGTTGGGGCGACATTTGACGGGCAGCATACGGATTACCAGGTATACTACAATGGGCAAATATGCGGCGATGAAATCCAAAGCTTCGGCTCCGCCATCCATTTAAGTTATTACATGCCCGAAACCAAGCGGGGGCAAGAGATGGAGGTTTCGTTGTACTCGAACCATACCGATATTGCCGATATTGTACTCTATCCAATCCATAATACGGAATATTTTAATCAAGAAAGGCCATACGCCGTAGCAAAGGATATTGTGCTTGCTGCGGATGTACAAACTCAAGGTAATCAGACGCAGGTGTTTGTCAGCGCCATTTTGCCCAAAGACGCCGATCGCACCCAGCTTGTCAATCAATGCCGTCTGGGCTTTTCGGAAAGCAGCATCTATATTCGAGACTCCAGCGGACAGATCTATCGAGATTGCAGTATGGAGTATTATGATGAAAGCCTGGGAAATTATGTGCTTCCCCTGGACGGTGATGACGCGGCTGCTGAAAATCTGATCCTACACCGGTCCTATCACTTTTTCTATTTTGACATCCCGGAAAATATACGTGAGTTTACTATCGTTATCCCACAGATTACGTATGCGTCCAAACACAATGAAAGCATTGTAGAATATGGACCATGGGAAATTCACGTGACCAGATAACATGGTTCCTGTTTTCAGCGATATGGAAGGCGAAAGCACTCGGTATTTCCAGGGTGCTTTCGCCTTCCATACGATTTTTAACTTAGATTTGTGCTTCAAAACTTTTCATTGCATCTTTTCTTTTTGCGCCAAATATAGTATCATGATATGGCGTTTTCGCGGCATATGTTAAATGGAGTGACCTGTGGCGGACTAGATGGCAAAGCGCGAGGCTGTGAGCCTATGGTTTATGCTACGGGCCGGATTGCCATGACCACAGCGCGGGTTGCGCATAGGGATGACCGGCTGCCCGCCTTGGCGGGGACGCAACCGGCCGGGTTTGGCCTGAGACGGCGACGCCGGGCGTGTTGCCGTCCCGGTTTCCCGTGCGCCGCGTTGCGGGATGCAAGATAAGGGAATGTGGAAACCAGAGGAAAGGCTTGGATGGAGAATGAGTATTTGGGAAATGCTGCTGCTGGCGGTCGGCCTGTCCATGGACGCTTTTGCGGTGTCGGTCTGCAAGGGGCTGTCGGTGCAGCGTTCGCGCTGGAGCGACAGTGTCATAACAGGGCTTTACTTCGGGGGCTTCCAGGCTTTGATGCCGCTCATCGGCTATTTTTTAGCGCGCCGTTTTTCCTCCCTGATCACCGATTTTGACCATTGGATCGCTTTCGTACTGCTGGCCATTATCGGCGGGAAAATGATTGTGGAGTCACGAAAGGAGTCCGAGCGCCTGAATCCCTCTTTTGGCCCGGCGGCCATGCTTCCTCTGGCGGTCGCCACCAGCATCGACGCGCTGGCCGTTGGGGTATCGCTTGCCTTCCTGGGGACGAACATAACGCCGGTAGTGGCCCTCATTGGGGGGATCACCTTCCTTTTGTCGGCCATCGGGGTAAAGATCGGGCGGGTGTTTGGGGCAAAATACAAATCCAACGCCGAGCTGGCCGGGGGCGTAATCCTTGTCCTCATGGGGCTGAAAATTTTACTCGAGCACTTGGGCGTTTTGCAATAAACCGCAGAGCGTGCCAAAATTGGATAGGGTTTCTCCCGTGATAGGGACCGTGGGCAGCATTTCGCTGAATCCCCGGCTGGCGCCGCAATCCAAAGGAGGGCTCGATAGGCCTGGATGGCGCCGTAAGCCGGGCCTGGAAGGCCGCAAAGGGTAAAGCCGCCGCTGGTTTCGTGGCGCTGGGATAGCGGCCCTACGCTGAAATCGATGGGGAAACCGGAAGTTCATTGTAGCCCGGAGCGAAAAGGGCGGCTTGACTTTGGCGTGGGACAAGGGTATAATGAATGCAAACCAAGCACGAGGGGGCCATGTGGCCTGAAAGCGAAACGGCCCGTCCATTACGGCAGTGCCGGTGCGCATGGAAGCGGCCCGTATCTTCTGCGCAGGTGATGGCGCGCGATGGCCATGGCGCTTTGCGTCAGCGGCGGTGTCGCCACGTTGCCAAATGCACAGGAGAGTACCCGGGGTGGGAACCGGGGTATGGATCGCGCCCTCTGTCTGTGCTTTTTAATATCGTATGGTTTGATATGGGAAAAGACGTAGAACGAGACAGTAGGCCTTGCGGGGAACGCCCAGCGAGCCGGGGGATGGTGAAAGCCCGGCGTCAGTACCCCTTGGCGGAAAATCCCTCGTGAGTTGGGCCCCGAACGGGACGGTGTTCCCCAGTAGACGGCTTCCGGCACCCCGCCGTTACCGGGGGCGCATATTGTGGTATGCGGCACAGGGTGGTTTACAAAGCGTTTTTTTGGCAGGCTTTCGTCCCGTAGTGCGGGACGGGGGCTTTTTTATTTGTCATCATTGGAGGTTTTGAGAATGTACGACAAGGTTCCCACCAACCCGGATTTTGTTGCCTTGGAAAAGGAAACGGCAAATTTTTGGAACAGCGAGCACATCTTTGAAAAGAGCATGGAGCAGCGCAAGGGGGGCAAGACCTATACCTTTTACGACGGCCCTCCCACCGCCAACGGCAAACCGCATATCGGGCATGTCCTCACCCGCGTCATCAAAGACCTGATTCCCCGTTACCGCACGATGAAAGGGTATGAGGTGCCCCGCAAGGCGGGATGGGATACCCATGGCCTGCCGGTGGAGCTCGAGGTGGAAAAGCTGCTGGGTATCAACGGCAAGGAGCAGATCGAATCCTATGGCCTTGAGCCCTTTATTGAGCAGTGCAAAAAGAGCGTATGGAACTATAAGGGCCTGTGGGAGGATTTTTCCCGCATGGTCGGCTTCTGGGCGGATATGGATCATCCTTATATCACTTACAGCAACGACTTTATCGAGTCGGAGTGGTGGGCGCTCAAAACTATCTACGACAAGGGGTTGCTCTACAAGGGCTTTAAAATCGTGCCCTACTGCCCGCGCTGCGGCACCCCCCTTTCCAGCCACGAGGTTGCCCAGGGGTATAAGGACGTCAAAGAGCGCTCGGCCATCGCCAAATTCAAGGTCAAGGGGGAGGACGCTTACTTCCTGGCCTGGACGACCACCCCGTGGACCCTTCCCTCCAACGTGGCGCTGTGCGTCCACCCCGACCACGACTATGTGAAGGTGCAAAGCGGGGAGGACACTTATTATATGGCCGAGGCGCTGGTCGCCCCGGTGCTGGGGGAGGAGGCCCAGATTCTCGAGCGTTTCCCCGGCAAGGCCCTCGAATACCGCGAATATGAGCCGCTGTTTGATTTTGTCCATCCGGATAAGAAGTGCTGGTACGTCACCTGCGACGAATACGTCACCTTGACCGACGGCACCGGCATTGTCCATATCGCACCCGCCTTTGGTGAGGATGACGCCAGCGTCGGGCGCAAATACGACCTTCCCTTTGTCCAGCTTGTCGACGCCAAGGGGGAGATGACCGGCGAAACCCTCTGGCCGGGTGTTTTCTGCAAGGACGCCGACAAGGAAATCCTGAAAAATCTCAAAGAGCGGGGGCTGCTTTTTTCGGCTCCCTCCTTTGAGCACAGCTATCCCTTCTGCTGGCGGTGCGATACCCCGCTGATTTACTATGCCCGCGAGAGCTGGTTTATCCGTATGACGGCCGTCAAGGAGGACCTCATCCGCAACAACAACACCATCCATTGGATGCCTGAGAGCATCGGCAAGGGCCGCTTCGGCGACTGGCTGGAGAATGTGCAGGATTGGGGCATCAGCCGCAACCGCTATTGGGGAACCCCGCTGAATATCTGGGAGTGCTCCTGCGGCCACCGCCACGCGGTGGGCAGCATCGCCGAGCTCAAGGAAATGTCGGATAACTGCCCCGACAACATTGAGCTTCACCGCCCCTATGTCGACGCGGTAACCCTGCGCTGCCCCGAGTGCGGCGGCGAGATGAAGCGGGTCAGCGAGGTCATCGACTGCTGGTTTGATTCCGGCTCCATGCCCTTTGCGCAGCACCACTACCCCTTTGAAAACAAAGAGCTGTTCGAGCAGCAGTTCCCGGCCGACTTTATTTCCGAGGCGGTCGACCAGACGCGCGGGTGGTTTTATTCCCTCTTGGCCGTGTCCACCCTGCTGTTTAATAAGGCCCCTTATAAAAACGTCATCGTCCTCGGCCACGTGCAGGACGAGAACGGGCAGAAAATGTCCAAGTCCAAGGGGAACGCGGTCGACCCCATCGAGGCGCTGCAAACCTACGGCGCCGACGCCATCCGCTGGTATTTCTCCAGCAACTCGGCCCCCTGGCTGCCCAACCGGTTCCATCGCAAGGCGGTGGTGGAGGGGCAGCGGAAATTCCTCTCCACCTTATGGAATACCTACGCCTTTTACGTGCTGTATGCCAACATCGACGGCTTCGAGGCGGCCGGGCATACCCTCGAGCGGGATCAGCTCACCCTTCTCGACCGCTGGCTGCTCTCGAGGCTGAATACCGTCGTAGCCGAGGTGGACGATCACCTCGACCATTACCGCATCCCCGAGACCACCCGCGCCCTGCAGGATTTTGTGGATGAGATGAGCAACTGGTACGTGCGCCGCAACCGCGAACGCTTCTGGGCCGGGAAGATGAGCGACGACAAGGTCGCCGCTTACATGACGCTATATACCGCTCTGGTGACCATAGCCAAGGCAGCGGCCCCCATCGTGCCCTTTATGACGGAGGAGATTTATCAAAACCTGGTCGCGGGGCATGTGGAGGGCGCTCCCGAGAGCGTACACCTGTGCTCCTACCCCGCCTCCGATCCAACCTTGATCGATCCCGCGCTGGAGGCCGATATGGACAACGTGCTCGAGATCGTCACGCTGGGCCGCGCCGCCCGCAACAGCGCCGAGCGCAAAAACCGCCAGCCCCTCGCGGAGGTCTTCGTCCAGTCGGAGCGCAAGCTCGACGAGCTGTATCAGGCGGTGGTCTGCGACGAGCTGAACATCAAAAAGTTTACCTATGTCGAGGACGCCTCCCGCTTTGTCACCTACACCTTTAAACCGCAGCTGAAGCTGCTCGGCCAGAAATACGGCAAGAGGATCGGTGAAATCCGTCAGAAGCTGGCCGGCCTCGACGGCACGGCCGCCAAAAAGCAGCTTGACCAGACCGGTGCGCTCCCCCTTTCGCTCAGCGACGGGGATATTTCGCTGACACCGGAGGAGCTGCTCATCGACACTCTTCCGCTGGAGGGGTATGAGACCCAGTCCGACCGGGGGGTGAGCGTGACGCTCGATATCCGCCTGACCGACGCGCTGATTGAAGAGGGCTTTGTGCGCGAGCTCATCAGCAAGATCCAGTCCATGCGCAAGGAGGCCGGCTTTGAGGTCATGGACCGCATCACGGTCTATTGCGAGGGCAACGAGCGCATCGCGAGCCTGATGCGCAGCAATGAGCAAAGCATCCTGCACGACGTGATGGGGGCGGAGCTTCGTACCGGTGAAACCGACGGCTTTACCCAGCAATGGGACGTCAACGGCGAGAAGGTCACTTTGGGCGTCAAAAAGATAGAGGGCTAATGCCCGGCGATCCCCAAACGGCGGGGGCAGTCTGTGCCGCTTGGGCGGGGCGGTTCCCGCTTTTTCCGGATGCGGCGGCCGCTCCCCGCGAGGGAAGGTTGCAGTTGGGAGCCGATACCATGACGAAAATACGGTATGTGCAAAAACAGGACAGGGATTTTTGGTTCCGGCTTGACCGGCACATCACACCGTTGGAGTTTGACAAAAAGGTTCGCGACCAAATGGGGTATGTGCTATTGGCAGACCAGGTTCCGGCGGGCCTGCTGCGTTATCACCTGCTGTGGGACAGCGTTCCCTTTTGCGCGATGCTATTTGTGGATGGGCCGCATCAGGGCAAGGGATACGGGAAGAGTCTCATGGATTTTTGGGAGGCGGACATGCGTGCGCAGGGCTTTCACGCCGTGATGACCTCGACCCGGGCGGATGAAACGGCGCAGCACTTTTACAGAAAATTGGGTTACCGGGATTGCGGCGGCCTGCTGCTGGATGTAATCGAGAGCGGGCAGCCGTTGGAGCTGTTTTTTGCCAAAGAAATGGGCTGAAATTCCCGTTGCATGCCATGCGCAGCCGCACAGCCCTGTGAAGCTGCCGGGAGCCGAAGCCGATATGCCGAAAAGGTACCGGCACGGCGGATTTTCCTTTTTTTCTTGGCGTGCGCCGGCACGCCTGCGGCTTCAAAAGCAAACATCCGTCCGCGCCGCCATCCTTTTGGGTGCGCGCAGTTTTCCGCGAGAGGGTTTTCGCGCGGGCAAGGCATATATTTGCAGTCATACTGCCGTATGGGAAAAATTTTAACGCAGTCTGTGCGGAAAGCAGCCGCTGAAAACCATATTGTGTTCGGCTCCTGGCAGCTTATGCTATCGAGAATGGGAGGAACCCCCATGTATGAACTAATCCGGCAGCAGGGCCGCGCCCGTCGCGGCCGCTTTACCACCGTGCACGGCACGGTAGAGACCCCTGCCTTTATGAACGTCGCTACCTGCGGCGCCATCAAGGGCGGGCTGTCGGCCTTTGACTTGAAAGAACTGGGCTGTCAGGTGCAGCTGTGCAATACCTACCATCTTCACCTGCGCCCGGGGGATGAGATGGTCAAAAGGCTGGGCGGCCTTCACCGGTTCACCCGTTGGCCGGGGCCCATCCTCACCGACAGCGGCGGGTTTCAGGTCTTTTCGCTGGCCAAGCTGCGCAACATCACCGAGGAGGGGGTTACCTTCCAATCCCATATCGACGGCCACCGCATCTTTATGGGGCCGGAGGAGAGCATGCGCATCCAGGCCAATCTCGGCTCCACCATCGCCATGGCCTTTGACGAGTGCGTCGAAAACCCCGCCGATTACCGCTATGCGAGGGAGTCGGCCGAGCGCACCGCACGGTGGCTGGAGCGGTGTAAGGCGGCAATGGAGGGTCTGCGTAGGGAGCCGGATGCGGTCAATCCCCATCAAATGCTGTTTGGTATCAATCAGGGCTGTGTTTACGACGATATCCGCGTCGAGCACATGCAGCGCATCGCGCAGCTCGACCTCGACGGTTATGCCATCGGCGGCCTGGCGGTGGGGGAACCGGCCGAGGAAATGTACCGCATCATCGCCGCGGTGGAGCCCCATATGCCGGCCGACCGTCCCCGTTACCTGATGGGGGTGGGCACGCCGGCCAACATCTGCGAGGCGGTTGAGCTGGGTGTGGACCTTTTCGACTGCGTCATGCCCAGCCGCAACGCCCGGCATGGGCATGTGTTTACCTCACAGGGGGTGCTCAATCTCAACAACGCCAAATACGCTCTGGATACCGCCCCCCTCGACGACCGCTGCGACTGCCCGGCTTGCCGGCATTTTGACCGCGCCTATCTGCGGCATTTGCTCAAAAGCGGGGAAATGCTTGGCATGCGCCTGCTCGTGACCCACAATCTGCGCTTTTACAACGCTTTGATGGAGCAAATCCGCGCCAGCCTCGACCGGGGGGATTACTCCGCTTGGAAGGAGGAGGCCCTCTCGCGCATCGACCGGAGAATATAGTTACAAAAAAGAGAATAAATGGTTGAAATATAAATCCATTTGCTGTATAATGTTTACAATCAATATGGCGAAAGGATGGATTGTGGGTGAAATATCGTACTGTTTTTGCTTTTGTTTTGTCGATATGTTTGCTGATATCTGTCGTCCCGTTTGCTGTTGCGGAGGAATCGGGAGATTTTGGCTATGAAATTTTGGATGGCTGTGCTACGATTACCGAATATAATGGCCCTGGCGGAGATATTACCATTCCATCCTTATTGGGCGGCGCCCCCGTGACTGTGATTGGAGAATATGCGTTTGCAAATCGTGCTGATTTGACGAACATTGCGATTCCTAGCAGCGTAATGAGTATACAAGAATATGCATTTTATAATACTGGCCTGACCACTCTGGTGATCCCGGATAGTGTGACCAGCATTGAAGAGGGCGCGTTTTATGCCTGCCACAGCCTGTCCGAAATTGTAATTCCAAGCAGCGTGACCAGCATTGGCGAATTTGTCTTTGCTAATTGCAATAGCTTGACTTCCATTACGATTCCTGCTTGCATGGTGGATAAACTTCGGTCTGTTCTCTGGGGCTGCACAGAACAGATAGAGCGTGTCGTATTTGCGGATAATGTGACCAATATCGGCGATTTTGCACTGTATGGATTCGGTAAGTTGACCAGCGTTACCATCCCGGAAGGTGTAACCAGCATTGGAATATCGGCTTTTGATAGTTGTTACAGCTTAACGGATGTGACTATTCCAGAAAGTGTACAGTGGATTGGAAACGGTGCGTTTCACTCCTGTATCCGTCTTGAAAATATTCATATCCCAGCAAATACAATGCTTGACAGTTGTGTGTTTTATGGCTGTACAAGTTTAAAGAGCGTTGATCTTCCCGAAAATTCTAGTGCCATTCCGCATGGGCTTTTTTATGAATGTACGGGGCTTAGGGATATTGTGATTCCAGACGGTGTGACCGACATAGGAGATGCTGCATTTTATGGCTGTACCAATTTAACCCGTGTTACGATTCCCGAAAGTGTAACGAGCATAGGTACAGAGGTGTTCTTTGATTGCTCTCAGCTCACCGTTTATGGGTATAAAAATTCGCAGGCGGAGAAATTTGCTCGGGATAATTATATTGCATTTGAATTACTGAGCGGCCCAAACGCCGACCGCGGCGATATCAATGCAGACGGCAGTATCAATGCGCAGGATGCGTTGATGGCGTTGCAATATAGCGTGGGTGTCCTGCAGTTAACAACGCTTGGTTCTCAGAGCAATGGGTATCGCGTCCAGCAAGAGAATTCTTTCGACGCAGCCGATGTGGACCGCAACGGGCAGGTTGATGCGACCGACGCGCTTTTGATTTTGCAAAAGTCGGTGGGGCTCATTGCTCAGTTCCCCACCACGGAATAGGGGAATCTTTGGACCATACTAGGCGGCCGGAGCAATCTGGCCGCTTTTTGTGTGCATTTTGCCCTTACTCGGAAATAATGGTTGCATTTACCCGATATCACCGCTATAATAGGACATGACTTTACTTGGAGGTGTGTGCAATTGTTTAATATGTTTCCGCTTGCCCTGGAGGGAGAGGAAAACGCTGGCGGCGGGGCTGCCCAGATGATCATGATGGTGGTGTACATGGTGATCATCATCGGCGCCATGTATTTGTTCCTCATTCGGCCTCAGAAGAAAAAGCAGAAAAAAGAGGAGGCCATGCGCAATGCGGTGCAGGTCGGCGACGAGGTGGTTACCATCGCCGGCGTTTACGGCCGTGTGGTCGCGATCAAGGAGGACTCGATGATCCTCGAGTCGGGCCCTGACCGTGCCAAGCAGAGGATTGCCCGCTGGGCTATTCAGCAGGTGCTGACGGTACACGAAGATGCATAGCTTGTTCTAATGTTGTCCCGATCCGAATATGATTCATTGAGACTTGTATTCGGGAGGGAACGATATGAAGGAAAAATCATCCCGGGGCGGCGCTCTGGGACACGTTGCACGCCGGCTTCCGGCCTGGACGCCGGCCGTGATAGTTGGGCTGATTTCCGGCGCTGCGGTCTGCTTTCTGCTGCTGCTTCTCATGGCTGCCGTTATGATGACGCGGGATTTGCCGCAGAGCGTGATCCATCCCATGGTAACCGTGGCGGGCGGCATCGGCGCTTTTGTCGCCGGCTGGGTGGCGGCTAGAAAACAGGGAAAGCAGGGCATGGCGATCGGGGCCGGCTGCGGTGGTCTGATGTTCCTGATTTTGCTCATCGCCGGATTATCGGCCGGGGGCGGCATATCCTCGCTGACTGCGGTGAAGCTCGCGGTTCTTGTTATGCTGGCTGCGCTTGGCGGCGTGGTGGGGGTCAACCGCGGCAAAAAGCGCAAGATGCGCATGAAATAATCCCTTTGGGCGGCGCCGCACCGGCGCCGCCTTTTTGCAGGCGGCGCCCATTTCATGCAGTTTGACAAGCTGTATGCTGCACAACATAAAAATATTGAAATTTTCGTCACATTGCGGTAAAATATGGACGATATGATAAAAGCAAAAGTGTAAAGTGCAAACAGGTTGCCCTGAGGGGGCGCAGAGAGCTCTTCATCGCGTGGCCAACCGGCCGCTGAGCCCGCTTTGCGTACCCTGCCGGTAGGGCGGAAAGGAGAACGCTATGCATTTGTGCCCACACTGCAACAAACAATATGAAGACGGCTTCACCGTCTGCGCGCTGTGCGGCCGGGAGCTGATCGACTATCAGCCCCTGATGACCGAGGAGGATCTGGAGGCTGTGGCCGATACCATGCTGGGGGACGAGGACGATCTGCCGGGGGCTTTTGTAGCTGAGAAGGCCGACCTCGACGAGAATGAGCCGCAGCTTCTGGTGACGGTGGACGACCGGCTGGAGGCAGGGCGGATTATGGCTCTGCTGGAGGATTTGAACATTCCCTGCCTGAAAAAAAGCGTGGGCGCGGGGCAGGCCACCGAGATCATGACGGGCGCGAGCACCTTTGGTTATGACATTTATGTGCCCGGTTCCATGATGCGGGAGGCTCTGGACGCCATCGCCGTGGCCGGTGATGAGGATGCGCAGGGCGAGCCGGAGGCTATCGTAGAGGATGAGCTGGATACGCCGGATTCTCTCGACGAGGAAGAGCAAACCGAGCCGGTGTTTGAGGAGCCGGTCGACCCGGTGGAGGACGACCGGGCTATCGAGCGCTCAGCCCGCCGGATCCGCATGGGGCTGTTGATTGGGGGCGCCGTTGTCGCTTTGGGCGGCATTGCGGTTGTATTGATTGCCTATTTCCTCAGCTGAGAGGAGAAACGCGAGGGCGGTTGGCCTTCCACTGGAGAATTTCATAAGGTATCAAACGGGTATTGGCGATAGGGCCGATACCCTTTGCGTTTATCCGAAACAGAGCGCATGGACGCACGGGCAGATCCGGCGGCGCCGGCTCGTACCCTCCCGCCGGCCAACGCGGCATACCGTCAGGCGGAGGAAGGGCCACCGGACGGTGAAAAAACAGAGCGGGACATCTTTTGTCGGGTAAAATTCGACAAAGCACTCGATTTTTGAATGGATATCTGCTATGATAATACGGTAGTTTGATGGACGGGAGTGGTTGCTTTTGTCAGCGTACAAGGAGCACTATTTTGCTTCGTTTACCTTTCGGCTGTTCGGCTGCCTGCTGGTGACGGCTTTTATGTCGATGATGGTCAGCCTGATCGCTCTGTTTTTTACGAGCTCGCGGTGGTTTATGCTGGTGGTGCAGCTTTGCTGCTGCGGGATGGTTTATTCGCTGATTTACAGCTCTGCCTGGGAGACTGGGAGTAAGGACTGCAATCGCGTGGCCTATGACCGATTGCGGGAGGATACCCTGCGGGGATGGAAAGCGGCGATGCTCGCCAGCACCCCCTGGCTTTTGAGCTCGGTGGGGCTGATTTTGATGAAGGCGAATGTCCTGTCTTATGGCTTTTTGGCGGTTTACCGTATGGTGAACGCGCCTTATATCGCGCTCAATCAGGTCTTATTATCCACCAACGCTACCGTAGACGAGTTGCCCTGGCTGGGCGTCTTGGCCTCGGCCGTACTGCCCCTGATTGCCCCTGCCATAGCCGGCTTTGGATATGCGCTGGGTTACCGTGGCACGGCGGTCATGCATACCCTGATGTACCACGGAAAAAGAACTAGCGACTGAGGCCGGTGGTAAAGCTCCTTCCTCGAGCATAACTATGCAAGGGGAGGGGAATGCGTATGAAGTGGAAATGGCCTTTGCTGACGGCAGCCGTGGTGTTGACTGCGGCGGTTATCGCCGCTTCGGCAACCAGAGTTTCCATACTGGCCCGGCCCGCTTCGTTGAACGCCGCAGGCTTGCCCACGATCATTGTTGACGCCGGGCACGGGGGGATCGACGGGGGCGCTGTTGGCGCGGACGGCACGGTGGAAAAGGGCATCAATCTTGCCATTTCCAAGCAACTGGAGCAGGTTTTGATTGCCTTGGGATTTGAAGTGGTCATGACCCGTACGGAGGATACCCTGATTGGGGACAGCAGCGCCGACACCGTGCGCCAGCAAAAGGTCAGCGACATCAAGCGGCGGCTTGCCATGACCGAGAAACACGATAACGCCTTGCTCGTCAGCATCCATCAGAATAAATATTCGGTGGAGAAATACGACGGCGCCCAGGTGTTTTACGCTCCCAATGGGGAAGAGAGCAAGCAGCTTGCCGAGCTGATCCAGCAATCGATCGTCTCGCGCCTGCAACCCGAAAACGAGCGGGCTATCAAAGTGTCGGGAAAAGAAATTTATTTGCTATATCACTCCAAAATTCCTTCGGTTATGGTGGAATGCGGCTTTTTGTCCAACCGGGCCGAGCTGCAAAAGCTCAAGGATGAGGAGTACCAAAAACAAATGAGCTTCGCCATCGCCTGCGCGATCGTGGACTATTGCCAGGCCTCGGGCGCAGAGGGGTAACGTGAATTTGGCCGGTGTCCGGTGGTTTGCGGCCGTTTCCCGGTAAGGAGTATAGCCCCAGCAGCCGGGGCCCTATATTTTGGCTCGACCGCCGGAGTAGGGCAGATTGCGGGCGGCGCGAGCGTTGGCCTCCTGACAGCGGCGCACGGCCTCGGGAACGGGCCGCCGGGTGGCCGGGGCGCATGGGATTGTACAAGACACCGGCCGGTATCGCGGCGGAAGGTACGGCGTACCCTCACCGCCGCGACCTGGCGTAGAATCGGAAATAAGGCGGCCCTTTGCCGGCCGCCGTGGAAAGGATCAAGGCTATGCCATCCAAAACCAAGGCCAAAACCGTATATGTTTGCAGCGAATGCGGCTATGAAAGCCCCAAGTGGTGTGGGAAATGCCCCTCCTGCGAGGAGTGGAACACCATGACCGAAACGGTGGTGGCTTCTTCCGCTCCCGCGCCGGTGCAGCGCGCCGGCCATATCGCCGGGGCCCTTTCGCTCGGGGAGATTGAGACCAAGGGGGAGATCCGTTATCACACCGGCCTCAAAGAGCTGGACCGGGTGCTGGGCGGCGGCGTGGTCAAGGGGGGCGTGATGCTTCTGGGCGGCGACCCCGGCATTGGGAAATCCACCCTTATGCTGCAAATTTGCGACTCGCTCAGCGACCAGGGGCTGCGCATCCTTTACGTATCGGGGGAGGAGTCGCAGCGCCAGCTCAAGCTGCGGGCCGAGCGGCTGCGAGTGAAGGGCGAGCGCCTGTCGGTCATGGCGGAAACCGACGTGGAAAGCATTGTCGAGTACATTCGCACCGGCCAAAACGACATTGTGATCATCGACTCCATCCAAACGATGAATCTCGCCGGGATGAATTCCTCGCCCGGCAGCGTGCCGCAGGTGCGCGAGAGCACGTCGGCCTTTCTTCGCGTAGCAAAGCAGATGGACATCCCCATCTTTATCGTCGGCCACGTCAATAAGGACGGGGCCATCGCCGGGCCGAAGGTGCTGGAGCACATCGTCGACGCTGTGCTGATCTTTGAGGGGGAACGGAACCTGCCCTACCGCATCCTGCGCGCGGCAAAAAACCGCTATGGCTCGACCAATGAAATCGGCGTATTTGAGATGTGCGACGAGGGTCTGGCTGAAGTGGAAAACCCGTCGATGATGCTGCTCTCGGGCCGGCCGAAGAATGTTTCGGGCACCTGCATCGCCTGCGTCATGGAGGGGAGCCGCCCCATCCTGGCCGAGGTGCAGGGGCTGGTCACCCCGACCTCATTCGGCAACCCCCGGCGTATGGCGACCGGCTTTGATTACAACCGGCTTCATTTGATTTTGGCTGTGCTGGAAAAAAGGGCGGGATACTTTTTTTCCAACCTTGACGCGTATTTGAATGTGGTCGGCGGCCTGCGTTTGGACGAGCCTGCCGCCGACCTGACCGTGGCCCTTGCGCTGACTTCTTCCCTCAAGGATACGCCGGTATCCGAGGATGTGATTGCTTTCGGCGAGGTAGGGCTGGCGGGGGAGATCCGCTCGGTCGGCCATGCCGCGGCCCGGGTGGCCGAGGCGGAGCGGCTCGGCTTCCGCCGATGCATCCTGCCCGCGTCCAACCTTAAAAACATGAAAACTTCCGGCCGTGAGATTGAAATCGTCGGGGTCCGCACCGTCCGGCAGGCGTTTGAAGCGCTGTAGCCGTAAATGCGATGAGACGGGAAAAGATGCTTTCAATCAGAAGTTCCTGATGAAAAGCTATTTTAACAGGCGTTTGGGTTGGTTGAAAACGTGCCTTGACGCTCCCCAGTACGCAGCTTCGGTTTGAAATATTGCAGCGATTCCAAGCCGGACGGCATGGCCGACGCGACATCCCGGTGGCTATTGGTATGAGGGGGTGTGCGCGCCCGACCGTATGAGTTGCGTAATTTCATCGTGGGCGGAAAAGCGGCCCTGCTTACAGATGTGCGGATGACCCGGCCGCCCGAGCGCGAGATATCCACCTGCCGCAGCCACATCTTGTGCAGCCCAGCCGCTGGGATTACAACCTGTCTAAAAAAACGATAAAAATGCGGCTTCCTTCTGTCAAAAAGACAGAAAATGAAACTTCTCTTTGAAAATAAGATGAAAGCCGCCTCATTCCATGATAAAATAAAACGGTATTATTTCGTCGAAAAGGAAAGGGGACGACGGCTTTGGAAAAAGGCAAGCTGCTTTATGAAGGCAAGGCCAAAAAGGTTTATGAAACCGACGACAAGGATTTGCTCATTGTCAGCTATAAAGACGACGCCACGGCCTTTAACGGCCAGAAAAAGGGCACGATCAAAAATAAGGGGGAGATGAACAACCGCATCTCCAACATGCTCATGCGCTACCTGGAAAAGCAGGGGGTGCCGACCCATCTGGTCGAGCAGCTTTCCGACCGCGATACCTTGGTCAAGAGGGTCGAGATCGTCCCGCTCGAGGTCATCATCCGCAACGTGGCGGCCGGCAGCATGTCCAAAAAATACGGGGTTGCCGAGGGCACCACGCTCAAGTGCCCGGTGTTGGAGTACAGCTATAAAAACGACGACCTGGGCGATCCCCTGATTACCGAGAGCCACATCCTGGCCCTCGACCTTGCCACGAAGAAGGAGTTGGAGACCATTTCCTCCATCGCCTATAAGGTCAACGAGGTCCTTTCGGCGGTGGCCGATTCGGCCAACCTCCGGCTGATCGACTTTAAAATCGAGTTTGGCCGCTTTCACGATCAGATCATTCTGGCCGATGAAATCTCGCCCGACACCTGCCGTTTCTGGGATAAGGACACGGGGGAAAAGCTGGACAAAGACCGTTTCCGCCGCGACCTGGGCAATGTGGAGGAAGCGTATATCGAAATCGAGCGCCGTTTGAGCGCGCTGGTATAAATGAAAACCTTTTGTGGGTGTGCCTCTGGTGCGCCCACATCCATTTTTTCACGAGGAGAGGATTGCGTATGACGGAGCCCGTCGGGGATCTGAGCGGGGAGCACCTGCGGGAGGAGTGCGGTGTTTTTGGCCTGTACAATACGGGCGGCCTTGACACCGCCATGCTGACCTACCTTGCCCTTCACGCTCTGCAGCACCGCGGGCAGGAGAGCGCCGGTATCGCGGTTTCGGACGGCAGGACGGTCTCCCACTACAAGGCCATGGGGCTGGTCGGCGAGGTTTTTACCCCGGAGGTGCTGCGGCGGTTTGAGGGGCAGAAGCTTGCCGTGGGCCATGTGCGGTATTCCACCAGCGGGGGGAAGGATGTGGCGGTCAACGCCCAGCCGATTGTGGGGCATTATCTCAACGGTACCATTGCCCTTGCCCACAACGGCACCCTCATCAACGCTTCCGCCCTGGCGGAAAAGCTGAAATTTTACGGCTCGGTCATTCAGACCGACCTTGACAGCGAGATGATTATGCATCTCATCGCGCGGTATGCCTCCCTCCCGCTGCCCAACCTGCTGCACGAATGCATGAAAAAGCTGCAGGGCGCTTATGCGGTGGTCATGATGAACCAAAACTCCCTTGCCGGCTTTCGAGACCCGCTTGGCATCCGGCCGCTGGTGTTAGGGCGGATCAGGGATTCCTACGTCCTGGCCTCGGAGAGCTGCGCGCTTGACGCCATCGGGGCGCAGTATGTGCGGGACGTCGCGCCCGGCGAGGTGGTGATCGTGGATGAAAACGGCCTTCACAGCTATCCGGCCGAGCAGCCGCGTCAGGGCAATGTCTGCGTGTTTGAGTATGTCTATTTAGCGCGGCCCGATTCGATCATCGACGGCGAGAGCGTCTATCAGTCCCGTATGAGGGCGGGGGAGATGCTGGCAAAGCTCGCTCCGGTCGAGGCCGACGTGGTGGGCGGCGTTCCCGACTCGGCCTTGCCGTCGGCGGCCGGATATGCCAAGGTTACCGGCATCCCCTATGGCGACGTCCTGGTCAAAAACCGCTATGTGGGCCGGACCTTTATCCAGCCGACGCAGGAGCTCCGGGAGCTGAGCGTCCGGCTCAAGCTGGGGGTCATGCGGGCCAATGTCGAGGGGAAGCGGGTGGTGCTCATCGACGATTCCATTGTCCGCGGCACGACCAGCAAGCGCATTGTGGGCCTGCTGCGGGACGCGGGGGCAAGGGAGGTTCATCTACGCATCGCCTCCCCGCCGGTGACCCATCCCTGCTATTTCGGCATTGACACGCCGACGAGGGAAAATCTCATCAGCGCCAGGCTTTCCACGCAGGAGCTGTGCCGTCAGCTGGGGGCCGACTCGCTGGCTTTTCTCACGGGGGAGGCCCTGCGCGCCACCGTTCCAAACTGCCGCCTCGGCCTTTGCACCGCCTGTTTTGACGGCCGGTACCCCGTGCCGGTCGAGCAGCAGCCGGTTCATATTACATAGATCGGTTTTCCGTCATCCCGCCGTTGGGCGGGCAGATCATTAAAATCAACGACCGAAAAATTAAGAGAGGTGCAACCCATGGTACGACGCCTTTATGTGGAGAAACGTCCCGGTTTCGATGTGGAAGCCGGCCATTTGTTGGAGGATATCCGTACGTCGCTGGCTATCAAAGGCCTGCGCGGTATCCGCTGCTTTAACCGGTATGATGTGGA
The DNA here is from genome assembly GCA_965145485.1 of uncultured Eubacteriales bacterium. Lineage (GTDB taxonomy): Bacteria > Bacillota > Clostridia > Oscillospirales > Acutalibacteraceae > CABQCM01. The sequence continues at coordinate 40,996 of CBCTCU010000002.1, forward strand.
GGGGCTGTCCGACGCGGATTACGAGCGGGCCAAGACCACCATATTTTCCGAGCCAAACGTCGATGTTATTTATGACGAAGCCCTGCCCGAGATGCCCGGCTTTTCGGTCTTTGCCACCGAATACCTCCCGGGGCAGTATGACCAGCGGGCCGATTCGGCAGCGCAGTGCGTTCAGCTGCTGACCTCGGGGGATTATCCCGCCGTGGCGAGCGCGCGGGTCATCGCCCTGGAGGGAGAGCTGTCGGCGGAGGATGTTTCGCGCGTTCGCGCGTATGTCATCAACCCGGTGGAGAGCCGGCTCGCTTGTATGGATAAGCCGGATACCCTGGCGGTCGATCTTCCCGTGCCGGCGCCCATCCCCTCGGTCGAGGGGTTCTGCTCGATGACCGACGAGGCGGTCGCGGCCTACCATGCGTCGATGGGCTTTGCCATGACGGCGGCCGATTTGTGCTTTTGCCGGGATTATTTCCGCGATGAGGAGCGGCGAGACCCCACCCTGACCGAGCTGAAGGTGATCGATACCTACTGGTCCGACCACTGCCGCCACACCACCTTTCTCACCCGGCTGGAGAAGATCACGGTCGAGGAAGGGGAGCTTTCCTCCGCCATTCAAAAGGGGCTCGAGCAGTATTTTGCCGCCCGAGCCGAGGTTTACGGCGAACGGGAGAAGCCGGTCACCCTCATGGATATGGCGACCATAGGTGCCAAGGTGCTCAAAAAGCGGGGGCTTCTCGACGACCTGGACGAATCGGATGAGATCAACGCCTGCTCCATTGAAGCGCCGGTGGAGGTCAACGGCGTCACCGAAACCTACTTGATTCAATTCAAAAACGAGACGCACAACCATCCCACCGAGATTGAGCCCTTTGGCGGCGCGGCGACCTGTCTGGGCGGGGCCATCCGCGACCCGCTGTCGGGGCGCTCTTACGTATATCAGGCCATGCGTGTGACCGGCAGCGCCGATCCCACCGTGCCCTTTGAAAAGACCCTGGAGGGAAAGCTGCCCCAGAAAAAGATCACCACCGGCGCGGCGGCAGGGTACTCCTCTTACGGCAACCAGATCGGCCTTGCCACCGGTCAGGTCACCGAGCTGTACGACGAGGGCTTTGTGGCCAAGAGGCTGGAGATCGGCGCGGTGGTGGGCGCCTCCCCCAAGGCGCAGGTCGTGCGGGGCTGCCCGCAGGCGGACGACGTGATCGTGCTGCTTGGCGGGCGTACCGGCCGTGACGGCTGCGGCGGCGCAACCGGCTCGTCCAAGGCGCACGACATAAGCTCGATCGAAACCTGCGGGGCCGAGGTGCAAAAGGGCAATCCGCCTACCGAGCGCAAGCTGCAGCGCCTGTTCCGCCGGCCGGAGGTTTCGGTCCTGATCAAGCGGTGCAACGATTTTGGCGCCGGCGGCGTCTGCGTGGCTATCGGCGAGCTGGCCGATGGGCTTCGCATCGACCTTGATAAAGTGCCCAAAAAATACGACGGCCTCGACGGCACCGAGCTGGCCATCTCGGAATCGCAGGAGCGTATGGCGGTTGTGCTGTCGGCCGAAAATGTCGACGCTTTCATCGCCGCGGCGGGGGAGGAAAACCTGGAAGCCACCCCGGTTGCGGTCGTCACCGACGACAACCGGCTGCGCATGCAGTGGCGGGGCAAAACGATTGTCAACATGAGCCGCTCTTTCCTCAACACCAACGGCGTGACCCAGACCGCCCGCGCGCTGATCACCGCGCCCAAGGCCGAGCACCCTTACCGCGAGTCGGTGCCGGCCGAGCTGGAGGGCCTTGCCCCGGCCGAGGCCTTTGTGAAGAACCTGGCCCGCCTGAACGTATGCTCTCAGAAGGGGCTGAGCGAGCGGTTTGACGCTTCCATCGGGGCGGGGACGGTGCTCATGCCTTTCGCCGGAAAGCATCAGCAGACCCCGGAGGAGGCCATGGTGGCCAAGGTGCCTGTCCTTGGCGGCAGCACCGACGACGCCACCGCCATGAGTTATGGCTACATCCCGGCGGTGACGAGGGAGTGCCCCTACCGCGGTTCTGCTTTCGCGGTAATGGAGTCGCTGTCCAAGCTCGCGGCCGTAGGGGCCGACCCCCTGCGCGCCAGGCTGACCTTCCAGGAGTATTTCGAGCGCCTGTACGACAAGCCGGAGCGCTGGGGCAAGCCGGCGGCGGCCCTGCTGGGGGCTTTGTCAGCCCAGCTGGGCATGGGGCTGCCGGCCATCGGGGGTAAGGACTCCATGAGCGGCTCCTTTGGGGAGTTGGACGTGCCCCCCACCCTGGTCAGCTTTGCGTTGACCATGACCAAGGCCTCGCATACCGGCACGGCGGCGTTCCAGCGGGCAGGCAGCAGGGTGTATCTGATTCCACTGCCCACTACGGCTGACGGGATGCCCGATTACGAGGGCGCTCGCGAGCTGTATGCGGCTGTGGTGCCCGCGATCCGGGATAAACGGATTCTGTCAGCCTCGGTCGTGCGCGAGGGCGGCGCGGCCGCTTGTGTGGCCCGTATGGTGTTCGGCAATGGCTTTGGCTTTGAATTTAGCGCCATCGACGCGAAAACACTTTACGCTCCTTTGTCCGCTTCCTTTGTTGTGGAGGCGGCTAACGAACTGCCGCAGGGGCTGAAAGGAATCCTTCTCGGCACAACGACGGCGGATGGCAAGTTTGTCATCGGCCAAAAGGTGATCGCCCACGGCGATGCTCTCGCGGCCTATTCTGCCACGCTGGAAAAGGTGTTTGCGCAGGATCCGGGCGTGAGCGCTCCCATGCCCTGCGACGCGCCCTTGTCCACCGTGCGGCGGGGCCGCACAGGGTCGGTGCATGCGGCAAGGCCGCGGGTGTTCATCCCCGTCTTCCCGGGGACCAATTGCGAATATGACACCGCCCGCGCCTTTGAACGGGCCGGCGGTCGCGCCGAGGTGATGGTGGTCAAAAACCTGTCGCCGGCGGATATTTCGCAGACCATCGAGCGGATGGTAGAGCTGATCGACCAGGCTAATATCGTCATGCTGCCCGGCGGATTTTCGGGCGGCGACGAGCCGGACGGCTCGGGCAAATTTATTGCCACCACCTTCCGCAACCCGCGGGTGGCCGACGCCGTCCGCCGCCTGATGCAGGAGCGGGACGGTCTTATGCTCGGCATCTGCAACGGCTTCCAGGCCCTGATCAAGCTGGGGCTGGTGCCGTTTGGTGAAATCCGCGACCAGGCGCCCGACGCGCCCACCCTCAGTTTTAACACTTTGGGCCGCCACGTTTCCCGCATGGTCTATACTAGGGTTACCTCGGTGCTTTCCCCCTGGTTGGCCGGATGTGAGGCAGGGGAGGTTCATACCATCCCGGTCTCCCACGGCGAGGGGCGCTTTGTCGCCAGCGACGCGTGGGTGCAACGGTTGGCCGAGGCGGGCCAGATCGCCACGCAGTATGTCGATTTGGACGGCAGGCCGTCGGCCGATATCGCCTTCAACCCCAACGGCTCGGTTTGCGCCATAGAGGGCATTACATCGCCGGATGGACGCATTCTGGGCAAGATGGGCCACAGCGAACGCACCGATGAGGAATGCTACCGCAATGTGCCCGGCCAGAAGGATCAAAAATTGTTTGTGTCGGGCATAAAATACTTCCAATAGTCTGTTTCGTATGCTATAATGACATCGTTTGGGGCTTGCGCGCAGAAAAGGCTGCGGCGGGGGCTGCCAAGCGGTGTCTTTGCATGTTTTTTGAACCTGCGCGCACGCCGGGGACGGCCCGCGGCGCGCCTTATTCTGTGTTATCCGGCGGATTTCCCAGGGCTTGGGAATCATCGCGGGAAAGGAGTATCGTTGTGAAGTACGTTATTTTGCTGTGCGACGGTATGGCGGACAATCCCATCGAATCTCTGGGGGGGCGTACCCCGATGGAGGCGGCTCACAATCCGAGCATGAATTGGCTGGCGCAGACCGCCACGGTGGGCATGGTGCGCACGGTGCCTGAGGGCATGACCCCTGGCAGCGACGTGGCCAACCTGTCGGTGCTCGGATACGACCCGGCAAAGGTGTACACCGGCCGCTCCCCACTGGAGGCGGCCAGCATGGGCGTGGAGCTGTCCGAGCAGGACATGGCCATGCGCTGCAATCTGGTGACCCTGTCGGGAGAGGGCGCGTTTGAGGACAAAACCATGGCCGATTACTGCGCGGGGGATATCTCCACCGGGGAGGCGGCGCAGCTTATCGCCGCTTTGCAGCAGGCGTTGGGCGGCAACGGGCTGGAATTCCATACCGGCGTCAGTTACCGCCACTGCCTGGTCAGCCGGGGCGGCTGGGGCGATTACGGCGTGTTTACGCCGCCGCATGACATCAGCGGCAAACGCATTGGGGATTATCTCAATCCCAACCCGGCGGCAAAGCCCTATATCGATATGATGCGCCGCAGCATGGGCGTGCTCGAACGCCATCCGGTCAACCTGGCCCGTATGGAGCGGGGGGAAAAGCCGGCCAATGCGATCTGGTTCTGGGGGCAGGGGAGCCGCCCGGCCCTTACCAATTTTGAAGAAAAGACCGGCTTGAAGGGGTCGATGGTTTCGGCCGTCGACCTGCTCAAAGGCATCGCCCGCTGCGCCGGTATGCGGGTGGTTGAGGTCGAGGGGGCGACCGGTTACATCGACACCAATTTTTACGGCAAGGCCGTCGCCGCGGCCAAGGAGCTCAAAGACGGGCAGGACTTTGTGTATATCCATATCGAAGCGCCGGACGAATGCGGCCATCGCGGCGAGGTGGAGACCAAGGTGCGTTCGATTGAGATGATCGATCAGTTTGTTTTGAAGCCTTTGCTCAACGAGCTGGAGGAATACGACGACTATCGCATCCTTGTGTTACCGGACCATCCAACGCCGCTGTATACGCGTACCCATTCGGGTGATCCAGTGCCCTTTTTGCTGTATCAGAAGACGCATCCCTGCCTCGGCGTGCCCGATTTCAGCGAGGAGCAGGCGCGCAAGACGGGCGTGTTCGTCGCGCAGGGGCACACCCTGATCGAGCGGCTGATCCTGCGATAGCGCATGTATTAGGCCTATGGATGGGTGCTGCGTGCGGCGTTGGGAAGGCTGCATCGGGCATGCCGCCGCGCGTGGAAGAACGGGAAAATAGAAAACAGACAAAGCCGGAAAGCGGGAGTGCAATATGATCAGGAAGGGCTTCGACAACGATATCTATATACAAAAACAAACGCAGTATATCCGCGAGCGGATCGCCCAGTTTGACAACAAGCTGTATCTGGAGTTTGGCGGCAAGCTGTTTGACGATTACCATGCCGCCCGGGTGCTGCCCGGCTTTGATTATGACGCCAAGGTGCGTTTGCTCAAGGAATTCAACGACCAGGCTGAGGTGGTTTTTTGTATCAACGCCGCCGACATTGAAAAGAAAAAAATCCGTGCGGATTTTGGCATCACCTATGACATGGACGTGCTGCGCCTGATTGATAATCTGCGGGGTATGGGCATTTCGGTCAACAGCGTGGTCATCACCTGCTACAGCGGGCAGCCCTCGGCCGAGCTGTTTCGCAAAAAGCTTGAGATGCGGGGGGAAAAGGCCTATTTCCACTATCCCATCAAAGGGTACCCCCTGGAGGTGGACAAGGTGGTCAGCGACGAGGGATATGGGGCAAACCCCTATATCGAGACCACCCGCCCGCTGGTTGTGGTCACCGCGCCAGGGCCTTGTAGCGGCAAGCTGGCCACCTGCCTGTCCCAGCTGTATCACGAGTACAAGAGAGGGGTGTCGGCGGGCTACGCCAAGTTTGAAACCTTTCCAATTTGGAATATTCCTTTGAAGCATCCGGTCAACATTGCCTACGAGGCGGCCACGGCCGATCTCAAGGACGTCAACATGATCGACCCGTGGCATCTCGACGCCTACGGCAAGCAGGCGGTGAATTATAACCGCGATATTGAGGTTTTTCCCATTGTCAACAATATCCTGACCAAGATCACCGGCCAGCCGGGGCTGTACAAATCCCCCACCGATATGGGGGTCAACATGGCGGGCTACGGCATTGTCGACGACGAGGCGGTGCGCGACGCAGCCAAGCAGGAGATTATCCGCCGTTATTACGCCTATTTGTGCGACTACAAGCAGGGGAGGACCGATATCGAGACCGCCCAGCGGGTCGAGGGGCTGATGAATGAGCTCGGGCTCACCAAAGAGGATCGCAGCGTGGTGGCTCCGGCCTTGAAAAAGGCGGAGGAATCGGGCTGCGACGCCATGGCGGTGGAGTTGCACGATGGGCGGATCGTCACCGGCCGCACGACCAACCTGATGGGGGCGGCGTCGGCCGTGATACTCAACTCGATTAAGGTGTTGGCGGGGATTCGCGACGAGATCCTTCTCATGTCCCCGCTGGTTCTCGAGCCGATTTTGAAGCTAAAGCGGGATTATCTCGGCAGCCATCAGAATAAGTTGACCCTGCAGGAGGTTCTCGTCGCGCTGAGCATATGCGCAGCGACCTCTCCGGTGGCGCAGCTTGCCTTGTCCAAGCTGCCCGAGCTGCGCGGCTGTGAAGCACACAGCGTGCACATGCTCACGGCGTCGGACGGGGATGCGGTTCGCTCACTGGGGCTAAATCTCACCTGTGAGGCAGAATTCCCGACGAAAGATTTGTACTATATTTGATCACGACACCCCCTTATTTTTGTATATGGGAACCACATCGGCGCGCCGATATGTTACAATATTGTAATCTCTGAGAACGGGACAGGCCATATGGAATTCCGATGGCGGACCGGCATCAGGGCGATGGCATATCGGGTTTGAGCAGCCGGCCGCCGATGGAGGTTTGCCCGGCTGTTTGCCACAACGCTTTCGCCGCCGAGGCCACGGATGCCCGGCGGCGTTTACCATTTCTGCGAACGTGGGGCGCGCTGCCCCCGACGCACAGCCGAAAGGACGGTTTTCCTATGAGCAATTACAACGCACTAATCCAACGGCAGAGGGATTATTTCGCCACTGGCGCCACCCGGCCGCTGGAAGCCCGGCTGGACGCACTCCGGCAGTTGAAGAATGCTATCCGCAAGAGCGAGACAGACATTATCCATGCCCTGCACAGCGATTTGGGAAAGTCGGAGTTTGAGGCTTTTGAAACCGAAGTGGGTTTTGTCCTCGCCGAGCTGAGCCATACTATCAAGCATCTGCGCCGCTGGTGCGAGCCCAGGGAGGTTGAGACCCCGAGAAGCTGCGCCATTGCCCACGGCAGCATCCGTTATGAGCCGCTGGGGGTCTGCCTGGTTATATCGCCCTGGAATTATCCCTTTCAGTTGAGCATGGCGCCGGTCATCGCTGCGATCAGCGCCGGCGACTGCGTGGTGCTCAAGCCGTCGGAGTATGCCGGCGAGACGGCGCGGGTAATCGAGCGGCTGATTGCAGAAACCTTGGATCCCGGATGGTGCACGGTGGTGCAGGGCGGCCGGGAGGCCAGCGAAGGGCTGCTGGCCGAACGCTTTGACCATATTTTCTTCACCGGTTCGCCCGAGGTGGGCAAGGCGGTGCTGCGCGCCGCCGCCGAGCACCTGACGCCGGTCACCCTCGAGCTGGGGGGGAAGTCTCCCTGTATCGTCGACGAGAGTGCCGATATCGACTTGGCTGCCAAACGCATTGCCTGGGGGAAATTCCTCAATGCCGGCCAGACCTGCGTCGCGCCCGATTATCTTTACCTGCACGACAACATACGCGAGGACTTTTTAAAGAGCCTGGTCAAGTGGACCAAGACCTTTTGGGGGGAGAACGCCCTGCGGCATCCCGACCTGCCTCACATCGTCAACCGGCGGCATTTTGACCGCCTGATGGGGCTGTTTGAGGAGGAGCAGGTGCTGCACGGCGGGCAGAGCGATCCGCAGACCCTACAGATCGCGCCGACGATATTGACGGACATTGACCCGGAATCCCCCATCATGCAGCAGGAAATATTCGGCCCTCTGCTGCCTATCCTGCCCTATCACGACCTTGATACGGTGATCCGCGAGATCAATGCCCGCCCCAAGCCGTTGGCCCTTTACCTGTTTGCCAATTATCAGGTGGTGGTAAAAAAGGTGATGGAATCGGTATCCTTTGGGGGCGGCTGTATCAACGACACGATTATGCACCTGTGCGCCAGCGAGCTGCCCTTTGGCGGCGTCGGCAACAGCGGCATGGGCCGGTATCACGGCCGAAGCGGGTTTGAAACCTTCTCCAACCCCAAGAGCGTCCTCAAGCGCTCCAACCTGATCGACCCGGGTCTGCGGTATATGCCCTATACCGAGAAAAAAGGCCGTAAAATCCGCAAATATCTCAAATAGCAGGTTTTGCAAATCGTTAATTTGCAGGAGAGGAAATTTATTCATGCTCAAATGGCGCAAGGCACTTTGCATTTTATACATATTCTGTCTGCTTCAGGCGGTGGCATCGCTTGGCGCTTCCGCCCAGGAGGTAGAAATCCCATACGGCATGGTCAATGAGGATGACCGCATCGACGCGTCCGATGCCCTGCTGATCCTGCAATATTCGGTGGATTTGATTGCTTTGGACGAGGAGCAGCTTGTCCGGGCGGAGGTAAGCGGCGACGGGCAGGTCAATGCCTCCGATTCGCTGCTCATTTTGCAGTATTCGGTGGGCCTGATTTTGGTTTTCCCGGCCGCGAGTATGGCCGGCGGGCCTCAGCCGGGCGAGTATCATGGCATCGACGTGTCCACACATCAGAATGAAATTGACTGGGCGGCGGTCAAGGAGGCGGGCGTGGAATTCGCCATGATCCGCACCGGTTTTGGAAGGAAGGATCCGAATCAGGTCGACGCCTACTTCACGGCCAACGTCGAGGGGGCAAAAGAGCAGGGCATCCCGGTGGGATGCTACCATTACAGCTACGCCACCAGCGTGGAGAATGCTGTGCTGGAGGCGGAGTTTATGATCGAAATCATGGGGGATTACCAGTTTGAATATCCGATCGTGCTCGATCTGGAGGATCCTTCGATGCAGGGGCTGGGGCGGGATACCATTACCGCCATTGCCGTGGCCTTTACCGATACCATCCGTGCGGCCGGATATTATCCCGCGATATACGCTAATCTCAACTGGGTGAGAAACTACATCGATATGGAGCAGCTTCCGGGGGTGGACCTGTGGCTTGCCCAGTGGCAGGTGGAAGAGCCCACCTACGACGGGGAGTATACCATGTGGCAATACACCTCCGACGGCACCGTGCCCGGCATTGAGACGAGGGTGGATATGAATATCTGCTATGTCAATTACCCTGAGTATATCATGGAAAATGGTTACAATGGGTTTTAAAGCGGGTCGGGGTTGACAAGATAGGCAAAAATGTTATAATGATTATACGGATTTATCCGAGAAATGTCCACATATTTGGATATAATGCGGCCGTTGCATTTTCCTACTTCCTGGATATGAGAGCCTGTGGAGGGGTTTTTGCGGGCCTTTTGTGCCCTCTGTGACAGGCAGGCTTTTGGGTTATACAGCGGCGCGTTATGGATATTGAGAGAAGGAGCGATCAGTTATGAAAGTGAATCATTGCAAGCGCGGACTGGCGATGCTGCTTTCGCTGCTGATGGTGGTCGGATTGTTCACCGTCAGTGGGTTCGGCGTACTCGCCGAGGGCACGAAAGCACTGCCAGTCAAGACCTGGAGCGCCAGCGAGCTGGCTGCCGCCGCGACCGAGAAGGGGACCAAAAACAGCCACGATTACCCCATCTTTACGACCTACAGCCAGTGCATCGGGCGCCGGTCGCTTAATACGAGCAACTATTTTATCTTTGGCGCCAGGGTGGAGCATTTGAAGGATGGGGAGCTGCAATACTACAATGGCCTGTCTGCCATCATGATCGTGCGCCTGATCGCGGACGAGGGTTATATGGATGGCAACCTGTGCAGCTTTGACGTCGCCTATAAGGTCAACGAATATGGCGACCAGTTTAAGCAGGAGTTTCTCGTCGATCTGGATGAGTATGAGGCAGCGCCGCTGCAGACCGACCCTGTATTGGGCTACGACTACAAAGAGTTTTCCATGGTCGTCGATTTCGACGATGAGGTCTACAACGACGAGACGGACAACAGTATGGAACTGCGTGTCATCTCCCGCAACGACCAGTTCTCGACCACTGTCTTCTCCATGGAGCTGATCAGCATGGAGGATGATGCGGTACTGGCCAAGTACGAGGGCGAGCAGCTGGCTGGTGTCAATGGCATCGACGGGACGTATGAAAACGTCTATGCCGACGAATCGATCCCGGCCGGTATAGCGTCCTATGCTGGCACCGACGATCCTGCGGTGGCAAATCGTGGAGAACCTTACAGCCTTTACAACTGCGACGGCCAGAAGGCACAGGGCTCCCCGGGTGCTATTCTCATGGATTCTCTCGGGATGGAGCTTCCTGCGGGCAACTATTCCATGGATTTCAACATGTCGACCATGTACAGCCTCGGTGAGAAAAAGGTAACCTATTATGTCATGGACGGCGAAGAGGAGCTGGCCAAGCTTTTTGTGGATGTATATATGGTGGATGCCACGGTCGGCAGAGACAGCGGCGCTTTTGAAATCCGCAGTGTGCCTTTCACGATTGATGAAGCGCATGCGGGGCACAACATTACCTTTAGGATCGATCTGTATAACGAGACCGACTACAAGCTCCAGTCGGTGCAGCTGAATATGCTGGTGGATGAGGATGCGCAGGCCCCGGCTGAGGCCCAAAGTGTCATAGATGCTATCGCAAAGCTGACGATTACCGACACCGAGGCGATCGCGGCGGCCCGCACGGCCTACGATGCGCTGGATGTGATTGGCAGGGCCTGGGTAGAAAATATCGCTACTCTGGAATCGTATGAGCAGGCGAATGCCGGCGCGAAAAGCGTCATCGACGCCATCACGGCGCTGGGCGACGCTTCCGCGGTAACCAAGGACAACTACACCGAGTCGACCGAGAAGCTGGAGAATGCCGAAAAACTGTACAACACCTTTGTGGCGCAGTATGGGGAAGAGGATACGGCTGCGCTGATCACCAACGTGCAGGCGCTGACCGATTTCCGCACGGCGTACGATGCAGCCAAAAAAGCTGCGGAGGATGAGGCAGCAGAAGCTGAGAAGCAGGCCGCCATTGACAACGTGGAATCGCTCATCGAGGCCATCGGCGAGGTGACCGAGGAGAACTACGCCGAGAAGAAGGAGCCGATCGAAGCGGCGGAGGACGCCCTGGCAGAGCTTCGCAGCGATTATGGGAACGAGATTGACAGCGAGGTAAGCAACCTGCAGGCCCTGACCGACGCGCAGGCGAAGTACGACGAATTGGCCGCCAAGCCGGACGTGACCTACGGGGACATCAACGACGACGGGAACATCGACGCGAGCGACGCTCTGGAGGCGCTGCAGCACAGCGTCGAGCTGAAGACGCTGGAAGGGGATGCCCTCACGGCGGCGGATGTGACGAACGACGGTACGGTGGATGCTGCCGACGCGCTGAACATCTTGCAGTACTCGGTCGAGCTGATCGACCACTTCCCTGTGGAAGAAGAATAATTTTATCACGGACCAACCCACCCCCACGCCAAACGGCGTGGGGGTGGGTTATTGTTTGTCATGGAAAGCTGGAATGCAACATCTTCCGCGGTCAATACTGGCCTTGTCTACCTATTCATCCCGTGCTTTTCCAAGATACGGCCACTATAACGTCCGGGCCAGTTTCCCCTTCGGGTGGGGAGCACGGCAAAATCATTGGGTAACAATCCAGAATAACCTGGAGCGGGGCACGCGATTCGTGCAATCGGTTTGTGCGACCTGAGGCCGACGCAATGGGTGTGCGGAACCAATGCGAGAGGCAACCCGCTCAATAGGAAACGGCGTGAAAACGGTCTTTTTTATGCCAGGCGGCGAACTTTGTATTATCCATTGTGTTGGGCTGCGCGGTAGCGGTTTTCCACCGTCGCCCAGTCGATAAGCTGGAACCAGTTTTCAAAATAATCCGCCCGGCGGTTTTCGTATTGCAGGTAATAGGCGTGTTCCCAGCAATCAATGCACAGCAGGGGGGTTAAGCCCAGCCCCAGTACATTATTTTGGTTTGGGGTAGAACAAACTCTTAGCTTTCCTCTGCCGTCGCATGCCAGCCAGGCCCATCCCGATCCAAGGCGTTTGACGGTGACGTTGCCCAAAACGGCCTGAAAGTTTTCCAACGATCCAAACTGCGTAGCGATGCATTCGTATATCCCTGGGGAAAACCGGCGGTCCGGGTCGGGCGTCATGCCGTCGAAATAAAAGGCGTGATTCCACACGCCGCCCGCGTTGTTATGTACATCCTCCCGAATGGCCTCAGGCAGGCACTGGCATTGGGTAATTAACTGGGTGAGGTCCATATCGCAGTCGTATGGCTCCAACAGCTGGTTGAGCCGATCCACATACCCCTTCATGTGCTTGGTATAGTGCAGATGAATCAGTCGGCGGTTGAGCTGCGGTTCCAGCGCCGATTCCTCGTAGGGGAGCGGGGGGAGGGGAAAAGGGGCGGATAGATTCATAGACACGTCCTCCTTTCATTCGATTCTCCTATAGAATATGCGGCGAGAGGCCAAAAGGTGCGTCATCGTCGTGTGCGCGCAAACGGCCGAATCACCGATGGGGACGGATCGAATAGAATGGAGAAAGGGGGGTGCATGGCTTGCGAAAAGGACTTGGGCGAACATCGTATCAAAAAAGGAAGCTTGCCGGCCTCCTGGCCATTCTGCTTGGGCTTCTCTTAATCGTCACCACCGTAGAGCGTGGCCTGCGTCCCACGATTAAAAGCATCGCGGAGGACAAAGCCCGTTCGGTCGCCACCCGGATCGTCAATCAGGCGGTTGCCGATCAGCTCACGGCGATGAATCTGGATTATGAGGATATGGTGGAGCTCGATCAGGACGACCAGGGAAACATATCGGCCGTTCGCACAAAAATGGCGGCGGTCAATCGCTTTCAGGCCGAGATCAGCCTTGCGGTGCAGACAGCGATCGATACTTATCAGGTCGAAAAAATCAGCATCCCCTTCGGTACCCTGACCGGGTCGGAGCTGCTCGACGGGAGAGGACCGTCTATCCCCCTGACTGTTACGATGACCGGAAGTATGACGGCTACCATTGCCAGCGGCTTTGAGAGCGCCGGCATCAACCAAACGCGGCATCGGATCACCCTTACTATTTCGACCGATGTGCGCGCGGTGGTTCCCTGGTATGGGATGACGACGCAGGTTGTCAACGATTACATTGTGGCGGAAACCATTCTGGTTGGCAATGTGCCCGATGCCTATACGCATGTGATTAGCGGCGACGGCTCGGTAGCCGAAGACATATTTTTGTATGGGGAAAACGGGACGAATGCCGGCACGCCGTCGGCGCAACAGGTCGAAGAGTGAGCCGCCTGAGACCTAAATACTGGGAAGACGAGAGGATAGGATTAACCGTTGTTTTTTTTTTAAAACTATGCTATAATACTACCCAAATCGGGTTTTGGATGGCGTTTTCTTGATCCTGTCAAAAAGGAAAGGAGCAAAAGGATGTCCAAAGAGATTGTGATTACGACCGACAGCACGGTCGATCTGTCCGACGAATTGATAGCGCGCTTCGGCATTGAGGTCTTGCCCTTGTACGTCGAAATGGATGGAAAAACCTATCGCGACGGGATTGACGTTCAGCCGCAGGCGCTATATGATTATTATTCCCGCACGGGCAAGCTCGCGCGATCCAGCGCCGCCAATGTGGAGGACTATACCGCCCTTTTTGCCCGGCTGACCGGGCAGGGCAAAGCGGTGGTGCACATCAATATCAGCAGCGAGATGTCCAGTAGCCATCAAAACGCACGCATTGCTGCCGAGCAGTTTGAGGATGTTTATGTGGTCGATTCGCGTAACCTCTCGACCGGGATTGGCCTGGTTGTGGTTCACGCTGCACAGATGGCCGAGCAGGGTATGCCGGCCGGGGAGGTGGCCCGCCGTGCGGCTGAGCTTACCTCCAGGGTGGACGCTTCCTTTGTCATCGACGCGATTGAATATTTGCGGGCGGGGGGCCGATGCTCCGCGGTGGCTGCGTTTGGGGCGAATCTGCTCAAGCTCAAGCCCTCCATTCAGGTGCTCGACGGGGTGATGGGGGTATCCAAAAAATACCGCGGGCCTTTGAGCGTTTGCCAGCAGCGATATATTGAGGACAAGCTGTGCGATCTTGAGGACATTGATCCGACCTGGGTTTTTGTCACCCATTCGGGAATGCCTCAGGAAATGGAGGACGCGGCTGTCCGGATGGTTAAGCAGACCGGCTATTTCCAGCAAGTGCACGTGACCCGGGCTGGATGCGTGATCTCAGCGCACTGCGGGCCCCAGACGATGGGCGTGCTGTTTGTTCGCAAAACGCCGCTCAAAAAATAGCGCGGCGCTATGGCGGCTTGTCTAACGCTAGTGTCGGCTTTTTGCCGATTCGATATCTTAGGATTCCAGGAGGATGTAAGTTGAAACAACGGATACTATCGATCGTCATGTGTTTTGCGCTTGTGCTCGCGCTGCCCTTTGTTGCGGGTGCGGAGGAAGCCATGGCGACAGACCCGACCGTCCAGATAGTCAGTGTGCTGGGCGGCGAGGATGAGGTCAAGGTTATTTTCTTATTCAACAACCCGCAGGAAGGGCAGAAAGTGACTGTGCTCTGCGAGCGGGAGGGCAGCGATCCCCAGACGGGGGAGGGGCTGCTCTACGTCGGGGAATGGGACAATATTGTTCAGGGGATTAACGTCTTCACTTTCCCCGTGGACTCCACCGGGGCGGAAGGCAGCTACCGGGTCACCCTGGGCGGAAGCAATGTTGCCAATCCCTCGTCCTTTGCGTTTACCTTTGGGGCCGCTGCCGAGCAGGGGGGGATCGCCATTGGGCTGAATATCACCTGTGGGCAGCTTCTTGAGCAGATGGGCTTTACAACAGACGACGGCATGGCGGTCATTCGTGTGGATGACCAGCCCCTTGGCGTGGAGGATATCGTCCCCTCCGGTGCCATACTGACCATCCAAATTGATTCGGTGGAAATTACCTCGCTGCTTTATGTTGCCGGCGATATCAATCTGGATGGGGTGATCAATGCTGGCGATGCGTTGCTGGTGTTGCAGCACTCGGTGCAGCTGGTCACGTTGGACCATATCCCATCTTATGCTGCCGATGTCAACTTTGATGGTAATATCAGCGCGTCGGATGCGCTGCTGGTGCTACAGTACAGCGTGGGACTTGTGGACGGATTTTAAAGATTTAAAGACGGGATTTCTTCGCGATAAGCAATGCAAGGCTTGTAAGAGATAAAGAGGAATGAAACGGATTCGGTTGCTCGCATCATCACCATTGGTAACCGGGCGACCGGGATTGTAAATATCGTTTGCATTTGCATCAAGTCAAGACCACCTGTGGCAACGGGTGGTCTTTTTGTATGAAGAAAACACGCCGGCATGCGTCGAACGCATGCCGGTGTTGCCCAACGGAATCTACGGATACTTTTCTTCCCCGTGCGGTGAGTAAATGAGCCGTTGAGGTTAGATAGTACAACCCAAACCCCCGGCGAGGCGGGGGGAGTGCTCCATCGTATCGGTCCGTTGCCGGGGATGAGGGGCAATGTCTACCGCTGACTATCCCCTGCACTAGTCTCTGATACAAGCTTTATATTGGCGGCACAAACCGCTTTCGGTCGCCCTGGCTTGCAGCGCAATTTACTGGATGCCGGATATGAAAGCGTTTTCCTTGTCCCAGCCGGAATGGGCTGGGGTACCCGCTCAAGGCGCCCGTACCAATGCTGCGCCTCGCAGGGCATACCCCAACCAGCTTCGTCTTTATCGATATTTCTCCAGCAGGTTTTGAATCTTTTGATGCGGGTCGATAATCACGCTGACCGAAACATCGTGGTTGAGCGCCGCGATGAAATAGGCGATGTATTTGGAAACATCCACCTCAAAAAACCACTCGCGGCTTTTGAGCGCCTCCGTCCGATAGGTCAGGTTGGTGCCAAGAACGCCGGAAATGATCCCATTCTCGTACGCCTTGTCGAATTGCTCCAATCCGTTGGTAAAGATGGGATAGGTGGCGTAAGCGAAAATCCGGCGGGCCTCCCGCTTTTTGAGCTCATAGGCAATGTCCATGACCGAGTCGCCGGAGGAGATGATGTCGTCGGCGATAAAAACGTCCTTCCCCTCGACCGAGTTACCCAGATATTCGTGCGCGACGATGGGATTGCGGCCGTTGACAATCGTGGAATAGTCCCGCCGCTTGTAAAACATGCCCAGGTCGACGCCCAGAACCGAGGCGTAATAAATGTTGCGGTTCATCGCGCCCTCGTCCGGGCTGACGATCATCAGGTGGTCGTGATCGGGGATGAGGTCGGGGACCTTGCGGAACAGGGTCTTGAGAACCTGGTAATATGGAATGACGTTATCAAAGCCATACAGTGGGATCGCGTTATTGACTCGAGGGTCGTGCGCGTCGAAGGTGATGATGTTGGAAACGCCCATGTTAATCAGCTCCTGCAGCGCCACCGCGCAGTCGAGCGACTCGCGGTAATTGCGCCGGTGCTGACGGCCGCCGTAAAGGATCGGCATGATGACATTGACACGATGCGCCTTCCCGCTGGCAGCCTGGATGATGCGCTTGAGGTCCTGGTAATGGTCGTCGGGCGACATGGCGTTTTCGCGGCCGAACATCTGGTAGGTGCAGCTGTAATTGCCCACGTCGACGAGGATGAACAGGTCGTCGCCCCGGATGCTCTCCCGAATCAGCCCCTTCCCATCGCCGGAGGAAAAACGGGGGCACTGGGATTCCACCAAAAAGGTATCGGTCGGCGTATCGCTTTGCGCCGCCCATTGGGTGAGGTAATAATCAATTTTCTTCCCCATTTCCGCCGCGCTTTGCAGCGCGATGATCCGCAGGGGGGCAACCCGTTTCTCTTCGTTGAAAATAATCTCTCCCGCGTTTTGTTTTGTCATCTCAACTTCCCCTTTTTCACTGTTTGTCTGTTGCTATATCCAATCCGGTGCGTACGGTGACGCCGGTATCCGCCCAATGGGAGGCCCCGTCTTACCTTGGGGCGCTAACCGGATGCCCGATCGTGGCCGCGACACTCCATTGTGCTGGTAGTAGCGTGGCCGCACCGCCGCGCACCGGAACCGACCCAATTAAAATAGGCTCATCTGCATGCTTTTTGGTATGTTGTCGAGCGCGCCCATGCCGGCTAGGGCCTCAATGACCGTTTTGGAAACCCCGGCGCGGGACTGCAGATCGTCCCACGAGAGGATTTCGCCACCTTTGGCCGCTTCCTCCATCGCGCGCGCCGCCGTTTCGCCTATTCCGTCCAGGGAGGAGAAGGGAATGCGGATTTTCCCATCCTCCACGGTATACTGCGTTGCTCTGGAGCGGGTCAAGTCGACCGGCAGCAGCTCTATCCCACGCGCGAGCATTTCGTTGAGGATCAGCAGGTTGGTCAGCTTCTTTTCCTCCTTGGCGCTGGCCTCCTTGCCCTTGTCGTTGATCTCTTTGATGCGCGAACGCACGGCCGACAGGCCGGCCAGGGCCGACTCGACGTCCACATCCTCGCCGCGTGCCGAGAAATAGGCCGCGTAGTACTCCACCGGCCGGTAGACCTTGTACCACCCCAGCCGCAGCGCCGAGATCATGTAGGCGGCCGCGTGGGCTTTTGGGAACATATACTTGATCTTCATGCACGAGTCAATGTACCATTGCGGCACGTCGTGGTCGCGCATGGCCTGAATGTGCTCGGGAGTGAGCAGGGTGGTGGCGTTTCCCTTGCGGACGATCTCCATGATTTTGAAGGCCATCTTGGGCTCCAGCCCCTTATGGAGCAGATAGACCATGATGTTGTCGCGGGTCCCGATGACCTCGGAGATGGTGCAGGTCTTGTTTTTAATCAGCTCCTGCGCGTTGCCCAGCCAGACGTCGGTGCCGTGCGAAAGGCCGGAAATCTGCAGCAGGTCGGCAAAGGTTTTGGGCTGGGAATCCACCAGCATCTGCCGTACGAAATTGGTGCCCAGCTCGGGCAGCGAGAAGGTGCCTGTTTCGCTGAAAATCTCTTCTTTGGTCACGCCCAACGCCTCGGGGGAGTGGAACAGGCTCATGACCTTTTCATCGCTCATCGATACCTGCATGACCGGGATTCCGGTGAGATCCTCCAGATATTTGTAAATGGTCGGAACATCGTGCCCGAGAATGTCCAGCTTCAAAATGGTGTCGTGGATGGAATGAAAGTCAAAGTGGGTGGTGATGGTGTCCGAGTTGACGTCGTCGGCCGGATGCTGCACCGGACAAAAGTCGGTGACTTCCATATCCTGCGGTACGACGACCATACCGCCCGGGTGCTGGCTGGTAGTGCGTTTGACCCCCGTGCAGCCCAACGTCAGGCGGTCGCGTTCGGCCCGGTTGAGCACCAGGCCCTTTTCCTCCTCGTACTTGCGCACGAAGCCGAACGCGGTCTTGGAGGCGACCGTCGAAATGGTGCCGGCCTTGAAAACGTTCTGGGTGCCGAATAGCTGCTCGGTAAACTTGTGGGCCGACGACTGGTATTCGCCGGAGAAGTTAAGGTCAATGTCGGGCACCTTGTCCCCGTCAAAGCCGAGGAAGGTTTCAAAGGGGATGTCGTGGCCGTCCCGGTTCATATCGGCGCCGCAGCGCGGGCAGTTTTTGGGCGGCAGGTCAAAGCCCGACCCTACGCTGCCATCCTCGATGAATTCACTGTGCTGGCACTGTGGACAGACGTAATGAGGCGGCAGGGGATTGACCTCCGAGATGCCGGCCATGGTAGCGACGAAAGAGGAACCGACCGAACCACGCGAGCCGACCAGATAGCCGTGCGCCTCGGAGTCCTTGACCAGCTTCTGAGCCGTTACATACATGACCGAAAAGCCGTTTTTGATGATCGATCCCAATTCCTTATCCAGCCGTTTTTCCACCAGCTCGGGCAGCGGGTCGCCATAGATGCGCTTGGCGGCCGAAATGGAGTCCTCCTGCAGCGATTCGTCCGACCCGGCGATGGACGGGGGGAAGTTGCCGGGAGGAACAGGCTGCAGGTCGTCGATGGAATCGCTGATCTTGCGGGGATTGTCCACCACCACGGCATGGGCGGTTTCCGGATCGAGATAATCGAATTCAGCGAGCATTTCGTCGGTGGTGCGAAAGTAAAGCGGCGCCTGCTCGTCGGCATCCTTGAAGCCCTGCCCGGACATGAGGACGCGGCGAAAGACCTCGTCCTCCTTGTTGAGAAAATGGACGTCCCCCGTGGCGACTACCGGCTTGCCCAGCCTTTCCCCGATTCGAAGGACGGTCTTGTTGTATTCCTCCAGTTCGGCGCGGGAGGACACCTGCTGGCTGCGCAGCATAAATTCGTTGTTGCCGATCGGCTGAATCTCGAGATAGTCGTAATATTCGGCAATATCGCAAAGCTCGTCGAACGGCCGGCCGGCCACGATTGCCCGGAACAGCTCGCCTGCCTC
The DNA here is from genome assembly GCA_965145485.1 of uncultured Eubacteriales bacterium. GTDB lineage: Bacteria > Bacillota > Clostridia > Oscillospirales > Acutalibacteraceae > CABQCM01. The sequence goes on from CBCTCU010000002.1 coordinate 60,471, forward strand.
GCAGGCGCTGCCGAACAAAAGCCCCTCGCGGTGCCGGTTCATCTCGCTTTTGGGGATCAGGGGATGACGGTAAAAATACTCCAGGTGGGATTTGGAGATGAGCTTGTACAGGTTTTTGAGCCCCGCCTGCGTCTGCACCAGGATGATGAAATGGTAGGAGGGCAGCTTTTTCGCATCGGTACCGGCAAGGGCGGAGTTAAGCTGGCCGGTTGTGGTACAGCCCCAGCGCCCCTCGGCCATATCGAGCAGCTTGACGAAAATCTGAGAAAGAATGTCGGCGTCCTCAAAGGCCCGGTGATGGTCAAATTTACCCAACCCCAGCGCTTTGGCCACCGTGTCCAGCTTGTGGTTTCTTGTCTCGGTCAACAGGCTGCGGCAGAGCACAAGAGTGTCGATGGACGGGTTGTCAAAGGGAATTTGATGCCGCTGAGCCGCCGCCTCAATAAATCCCATGTCAAACTTGGCGTTATGGGCGACCAGGATGCTGTCACCGCAAAAGTCGAGAAATTGTCTCACCGCTTCGTCCTCGAGCGGAGCGTCGGCCACCATGCGGTCGTCAATGCCGGTCAGCTCGGTGATATGTTCGGGGATGGGACGCTCCGGGTTGACAAAGGTTTTAAAAATTTCGGTCTTTTTACCGCCGGTAATGCGCACCGCGCCGATTTCTATCAGGCGCTCCTTGGCCGCGTTGATGCCGGTCGTCTCCACGTCAAAGACCACAAAGGTGCCGTCGAAGGGTTCGTCCCCGCCGGTGGTGGCGGTGACAACGTCGTTGACCATATAGGCCTCGACGCCATAGATGATCTTGATATCGCCGCCCTTTTTGCGGATTTTGCCCTGCGCCTTGGCCGCATCGGGAAAAGCCTGCACCACACCGTGGTCGGTGATGGCAATGGCCGGATGACCGTATTGATAGGCCCGCATGACCAGATCCCCGGCCGGGGTCATACCGTCCATGGCCGACATGTTGGTATGTAAATGAAGCTCGACTCGCTTTTGATCCGCCGTATCCTGCTTTTCCACCGCTTCGACGGTCGAAAGGCTCGAGGGGCGCATGACGTAGTCGCGCAGGTAATCGTCATAATTGATCCGGCCGTAGACCAGTACTGCCGTGCCGTCTTCCACAGAGGCGACAAACTTTTTGTACTGGGCTGAAGCCTTGTCCAGCTTGATGGCCATCAGATAAGAGCCAGTCAGATCGGTGATGGCGAACGAGATGTTGCACGAAAGCTTGTCCCAGGTGTCGCGCAGGTTGAGGTTAAACACTTTCCCCCAAATCGTGGCGCTGCCCATTTCGGGTGTGAGCGTGCCGATGGGGATCGGCGGGGTTTTGAGCGGTTTGCCAAGAACGGCCTGGGCCGAGTCCATATAGATCGGCAGCCCGTCCTCCGGCGGGCCGGTGCGTTTCTTTTTCTCCGCCTTTTTGGGCGGAGCGGGGTCCACGGCCGTCGGGGGAGGCGGGGGAGCGTCCATCTCCCCCGAGACAATCCATTCGACCGCGCGCTCAGCCCCGAATCGGGTGCGGATGAGCTGCTCTAGCTCCTCGCCGCAGCCGCACGACTGGATAATGTCCAGCCCGCCCTTGTGAAGGGTAATGGCCACGGTGCGCTCGCTTAGCTCGATTTGCGCGCCGTCAAGAAAACCGTTGATGACCGGCTTTTCCCGCCGAATCTCCTGTAGCAGGTCGCTTAGGCACTCCCGGCAGAGGCATTCGGAGGGATGGCGAATGTTTATCTCCACTTTATTCAGCTTCAAAGCGCGGCGGATGGCGTCGCGGCAACGGTGGATTTCATCGCAGGGGACGAAATGGCCGCTGAAAATCGACAGCTCCGCCTCGCGCTGCTCATTGTAGGCGATTCCCTCCACCTGGGCGCCGGAAAAAGCCTCTGCAATACGCGGGTCATCGACCAGGCCGCACATACATTCTTGAAAGCTTGGGTAACTCATATTGGTATATGTTCTCCATCCTTGGATCAATGTGGTTGATGTTTCGTCGAAAATTCATGACGGCTGCACGCGCCCGGTGGGCGCAGCTTTGGGCATCAGCCGGCCGAATCCGCCATGGCTTTGATCTCGTCCATCAAAGCTTCCAAAAGCCCCTCCTCCGGTACCTTGCGGATCACCTTGCCCTTTTTAAAGAGCAGCCCGCAGCCGTCGCCACCCGCGATGCCGACGTCGGCTTCTCTCGCCTCGCCCGGGCCGTTGACCGGGCAGCCCATCACCGCCACTTTGATGGGATGTGGGAGGGTGACGGCTTGCAGCCGCTCCTCCACCCGCTCGGCCAGCCCGATGAGGTCGATGCGGGTGCGCCCGCAGGTCGGGCAGGAAATCACCGTTACGCTCGCCTTTCGCAGCCCGATCGCCTCAAGCAACTGAATGGCCGCCTTGACCTCCTGCACCGGGTCGGCCGTCAGGGAAACACGGATGGTATCCCCTACGCCGCGCAGGAGGAGCCCGCCGATTCCCGCGGAGGATTTGAGCACCCCCATGCGTTCGGTTCCGGCCTCGGTCACCCCGAGATGCAGGGGATAGTCGCAGCGCTCGGCCGCCATGCAGTAGGCGGCATAGGTCGTGGCGACGTCGGATGACTTCATCGACAGCACAATATCGCTAAAATCAGCCTGTTCAAGCAGGGAGGCGTGGTAGAGCGCGCTTTCGACCAATGCCTCCGGGGTAGGGCCGCCGTAGCGCGCGAGCAGACGCGGCTCTACCGAGCCGGAGTTGACGCCGATGCGGATGGGGATACCGGCACGGGCGCAGGCGCCGGCCACCGCCTTGACCTTGTCCTGTCCGCCGATGTTGCCGGGATTGATGCGGATTTTATCCACACCGGCTGCAACGCAGTCGAGGGCGATGCGGTAATCATAATGGATATCGGCCACAATGGGGCGGTCGCAACGCTCCTTCAGCGCGGCGATCAGAGGGACCGAAGCCCTGTCGGGAACAGCGGCGCGGATGATTTCACACCCCGCTTGGGACAAAGCCTGTGCCTGGCGAACCCCCGCCTTAATATCGGATGCCGGCACGCTGAGCATCGACTGCACGCTGACCGGCGCGCCGCCGCCCAATAAAACGGCTCCAACCGAAACCTGTCGATTGCTGGACAAAGGTCCGCCCTCCTGTAACAACAAAATGTGGTTTGCCCTTTCGGCGTGGATTGACATTCATCGCCCGAATCGTGGTGATGCATGGAAAACGTGCGAGCGTTTCCCTCTCACGCTGCCGGGGCAGCGACAATACTGCGCAGCCTGTATGGCGCTTTGCGCCGGCGTGATTCGGGACACTAACGTATCCCCCGCAGCCCGGACAACCGGCGTGGACCTGCCTGCCAAACGATGGGGCGCCCAGTTGGCGCTGTGTGCGATAACGCTCGAGCCCATACCGGAGATATCGCCGGGGTTGCTGGCCGATAGCTTCCGGCGCCCATTCCCCTTGCTATCCGCCCCGTATCAGCCGCAGGATGTCGTTGCCCATAATCAGCACGGAAAGCAGCAACAGCAGAATCAGCCCGATGCCATGCACCCAGCCCTCGTACTTGGCTGGCACCGGCTTGCGCCGGATGCCCTCGATGATGAGAAAGACAACGCGGCCCCCGTCCACCGCCGGGATGGGGAGCAGATTCATAATCCCCAGATTGACGGTCAGCAGGGCAAGGATATAAAGGGCGTTTTCTATCCCCATCGTAATGGCCTTGCCGGTTTCGTTGATGATGCCGACCGGCCCCATGATTTCATTCAACCCATACCGTCCGGTTACAATGTCAAACAGCGACATCCAAACCAGCCGCCCGAGCGAAACGGTTTCCAAAAAGGCTTCCTTAATAAAGGCGAAGGGCTGCGTGATGGTGACCCTTTTGCCCACCACCTTGAAGTCGAGCTCGATGATGTTATGCCCTTCCACCTCCTGCGTGCGGAAGGTGACGTTGTCCAGCTCGGTTTTGACCCCGTCGCGCCGGACGACCATGTCGACCGAGGCGTCGCGGCTGTTCATGAGCATATACGAAATATCGGTCGCGCAGTAGATGCTGCGGCCGTCAATTTTTAAAATTTCGTCCCCAAGCTGCAAGCCGGTGCTCGCGCTCATGGAGTCCTCGGTAAAGTAAGTGACCTCCCGGGTTCCATAGCTGCCGCTCATGGCAAGCAGCACGCCGACGAGGATCAACCCCAAGAGCAGGTTGTTCATCGCACCGGCGACGACAATGACAAGCCGTTTCCAGACCGGCTTTTTGGAGAAGGCGCCCGCGTTGTCGCTCTCCTCGTCCTCGCCCTCCATCGAGCAGAAGCCGCCGAAGGGAAGCAGCCGCAGCGAATAGGTCGTCTCCCCCTTGCCGAATTTGAACAGGGTAGGGCCGAACCCGATGGCGAATTCGTTGACCTTGACACCGAACAGCTTGGCAAAGAAAAAATGGCCGCACTCGTGGATAAAGATGACGACCCCAAACAGGAGGATAGCCACCAGAATCGGCCATACGGTCTGCCAGACTGAAGCGATGGACAAGCTCAGCAATCAGATCACCTCATGAATCTCGGTTAACGCCCTATGCGCGCAGAGCATAAGGCGGCTCAATGATTAGTATAGATTTTTTTTGCGCTTACATACATTTTCTCTCGCCCGGCGGTCGGCCTCAAAAACCTCCTCCAACGAGGAAAAGCGGGTGGGATAGTCGTCTTCGAGGGTGCGCAGCACCAGCTCGCCAATGTGGTGAAAACCGATTTCCTCCCGCAGGAACGCGCCGACAGCCTCCTCGTTGGCGCCGTTGACCGCGGCGGGGTACAGTCCCCCGCGGCGAATGGCCTCCCGGCAGGCCGACAGGCAAGGAAATGCCTCGTCGTCGGGCGGATAAAAGCTCATGCTGCCAAGCTCGGCAAAGGAAAGCTCCTCCACCGGGGACGCAATCCGGTCGGGATAGGTCAGCGCATATTGGATGGGAATGCGCATATCCGGGACCGAGAGCTGGGCGACAATGGCGTTGTCGTCGAACTCCACCATGGAATGGATGATGCTCTCCCGATGGATGACGACCTCGATGCGCTCCTCCGGCAGGCCGAAGAGGTGTACCGCTTCAATGACCTCCAGCCCCTTGTTCATCATAGTGGCCGAGTCGACGGTAATTTTGGCGCCCATATCCCAGTTGGGATGCTGCAGGGTCTCTTCCACCGTAACGTTGCGCAGCTCCTTCGGGGTGCGGCCGAAAAAGGGGCCGCCCGATGCGGTCAACAGGATTTTTTTGCAGGAGCGGTTGGCGGGAGCGGCGAGCAAACATTGAAAAATGGCCGAATGCTCGCTGTCCACCGGATGGATCGATATTCCCTGGCTTTTGGCCAGGTCAAGCACCAGGTCCCCGGCGGTCACCAGAGATTCCTTATTGGCCAGGGCGAGATTGCGGCCGTGCTCGAGCGCGGACAGGGTGGGGCGCAGGCCGGCAATGCCGACGATGGCATTTAGGGTGACGTCAGACGGCATGGCCGCCACGGCCAAAACCCCGTCCTCCCCCGCCAGCACCTCGGTGGGAAGCCCCTGAATCCTTTTTTTCAGCTCCATCGCGGCCTTCTCGTCCCGCACTGCGGCCAGGCTGGGATGAAACTGCCGTATCTGCTCCTCAAGCCGGTCAATATCCTTCATGGCGCATAGCCCGTCGACCGCGTAGCCGCAACGGCGGACCACATCCAGCGCCTGGGTGCCGACCGACCCGGTGGAGCCCAAAATTACAATGCGTTTACTCAATGTCTATTCTCCCATTCAGTGAATGATGATAGGCCAGATTGGATGAATCAGACGCAGAACCAGGTAGAGAAAAGGAGAGACCAGCAGCAGGCTGTCGAAACGGTCAAGAATTCCGCCGTGCCCCGGCATGATATTGCCAAAATCCTTGATGTGGCAGGAGCGCTTGATATAGGAGGCCGACAGATCCCCCAACGCGCCCAGCAGGGCGCAGATCACCGCCATGATGATCAGCAGGGGATAGTTGACCGTAACGGAAAAGCACATGCTGTATATCCACCCGGCGATCCAAAAGCCGATAATATTTGCTGCAATCCCGCCGGCAAACCCCTCCACCGTTTTGTTGGGGCTGATGACGGGGGCCAGCTTGTGCCGGCCGAAGAACCGGCCGACAAAATAAGCGCCCGCGTCGGCAATCCAGGCCCCCGCCGCGGCAAGGACGATGAAAAAGACGCTGTCATCCTGCGTCAGGCCGATGTCAGACAGATAGGAGTCGCGCAGAAACACCAGAGAGGAGAAGGAAAAGGAGACCGTAATGCTGAAAAAAAAGGGCAACCCTACCGCGTCGATCCCGCCGCGCAGGGTTTCGTGACGGATCAGGCGCAGAAAGAGCGAGACGGTGTACAAAAAGCACAGCGCGCTCATCCAAAGCGCCCGGGTGCCGACAAAAGGCACAATGGCGACAAAGGCAATGCTCATCAGGCAAAGGGGCTTATCCTTGTGCAGCCCAGCGGCGTGAAACAGCTCCCACAGGGCAAGAACAGCCAGCAGCGCGGCGGCGGCTTCCACCACAAAAGGAATCTTTGCGCACAGAACGATAACGGCGAACAACGCGATACCGACCGCGCCGGTAATGATCCTTGTGAGCACCGATGCATTCCTCCCTAGTACGATATCATTGAGTTTACAGCCCGCCGAACCGGCGGTTGCGCTGTGCGTAATCGGCGATGGCGGCGTCCAGATGCTTGGGCGAAAAGTCCGGCCAGAGCACATTGGAAAACCACAGCTCCGCGTAGGCCGACTGCCAGGTGAGAAAGTTGGATAGCCGGTATTCGCCGCTGGGGCGGATGATCAGGTCGGGGTCGGGCATGCCGGCGGTGTACAGGTGGGAGGCGATATCCTGCGTGGTCAGTTCCTCCGGCCTTTTGCCCTCCCTTTGCATCTGGTCATAAAGCTGCGTGACGGCATGAAGGATTTCATCCTGCCCGCCGTAGTTGATAGCCAGGGTCACCACCATGCCGGTCGCGTCTTTGGAGGTTTCCTCGTTTTCGGCCATCAGCGCCTGCAGATCCTCCGGCAGGCGGGAACGGTCCCCGATGAAACGCAAAACCATGTTCTCGTCTTTGAAGGTGTGGGCCCTTTTCAGATAATCCCGCAGCAGGTTCATCAGCGAGTCGACTTCTTCCTTCGGCCGTCTCCAGTTCTCGGTCGAGAAGGTGTAAAAGGTCATATATTCGATACCGATGGAGTTGGCATACCGGCAGATACCGCGAAAGACGTTGGCGCCCGCCGAATGGCCGGCCGAGCGGGGAAGCCCCCTCTTTTTGGCCCAGCGGCCGTTGCCGTCCATGATGACGCCGATGTGGCGGGGCAAAGCCGTTTGCTCCGTCACCGTTTTTTTGCGAAAGAACATGGGGTTTCCTCCAGCCTTTTAACAGCAAACATTGCCCCTCGAGACGAGGAGCAATGCTGGTTGCATTGTTAGATTTCGGTGATTTCCTTGGATTTCTTCGCCGTGATGTCGTCCACCTCCTTGCAGTACTTATCGGTCAGCTTTTGAATCTTGTCCTCGTTTTGCTTGAGGTCGTCTTCGGTGATGTCGCCGTTCTTTTTCATCGCCTTGTACTTGTCGAGAACATCGCGGCGGATCGAGCGTATGGCAACCTTGGCGTCCTCGCCCATTTTGGACGCCTGCTTGGCCAGTTCCTTGCGGCGCTCCTCGGTCGGCTGGGGGAAGTTTAGCCGGATGACCCGCCCGTCGTTTTGCGGGGTGAGGCCGAGATCGGAGGCCAGGATGGCCTTTTCAATGTCCTTGAGGGTGGATACGTCGTAGGGCTGGATCTGCAGGATGCGCGCCTCCATCACCGATACCGAGGACATCTGGTTGACCGCCGTGGGGACGCCATAATAGTCGACCATGATGCGGTCGAGCACGGCGGGCGTGGCCCGCCCGGCCCGCAGGGTGGCCAGCTCGTTTTGCAGCGCGCCGATACTTTTCTCCATTTTTTCCTGAGCGGTGGTGTACAGTTGATCCATTGTGTAACACTGTCCTTTCTTTGGGCGGTAGCCGCCGTAATGGATGCCGGGCGCAAAGCCGCCTCCGGCGTGCGAATTATTTCACAAGCGTGCCGATCTTTTCCCCCATGATCGCGCGGCAGATATTGTCCGGATCGCTGAGGTTAAAGACCAAAATGGGCATATGGTTGTCGCGGCAAAGGGAGGCCGCCGTCGAATCCATGACCCCGAGCTGAAGGCTCAAAACGTCCTGATGGGTGAGAGTATCGTATTTTTTGGCGTTGGGGTTGGTCTTGGGGTCGCTGTCGTACACTCCGTCGACGTTGGTCGCCTTTAAGATGACGTCGGCGTCGATCTCGGCAGCGCGCAGCGCAGCGCCCGTATCAGTCGAGAAAAAGGGATTTCCAGTGCCGCATCCAAAGACCACCACGCGCCCTTTTTCGAGATGCCGGATGGCGCGTCCGCGGATGTAAGGCTCGGCAATTTGCTGCATGGCGATCGCCGTCTGCACGCGGGCGGTCACACCGGTCTGCTCCAGAGCGTCGGCGAGGGCCAGGGCGTTGATCACGGTGGCAAGCATCCCCATGTGATCGGCGCGGGTGCGATCCATCTGGCCGGAAGAACGCCCCCGCCAGAAGTTGCCGCCCCCCACCACAATGGCGATTTGTGCGCCGGCGTCGACGCATTTTTTGATGCTGCGGCAAATGGTGAGCACGGTATCAAAATCAAGCCCCGTCTTTTGGCTCCCGGCGAGCACCTCGCCGCTGAGCTTTAGCAGCACGCGAGGATATCGGATGGTCTCTTCTGTCGGCAATGCAACCACTCCCAAAGCGATTTCAACTTCAATGGTCCGGCACGGCTGGTACCGGCGGACGGTGTATGAAAAAATATCCGTACGCGGTTATTTTACCCCATTTTGCCCCCCTTGTAAAGTGAAAAAGAGCATTTTTCCAAAAATCGGGGCATGAGACGGGAAAAAGTGAGGCGTGGCATCAAAAAATCCTCTACCTGCTGCAAACCGCGCAAGCAAAGGATTTGACGATCGATATACCAACGATTCTGTCTGGAAAGCCGGACGCTATGGCCCGGCGTCTGCATTCCGAGCAACCTACGGCTTCGCAATATCCCCCTGATTGGGGGTCCAAAGTGTAACCGGAGGTAAAACAGGCGTTTGGATTTATGCGGCATGATACCGATTGGTGAGAACCATACCGACCGGGCCGCTTGGTCGTAACAGACGGTCAAGTTTCCCCGGCGTGGCCCGGTTTGGGGGCATCGTACTGTCCCTGCCGGCAACAGCGTGCGATCAAAACCGGCCACCTTTTGCAGGTCGCCTGGAAAATTCGCAGTGCAGAGCCATGCTAACGGGCCGTTTCCATCAGGTCCTCCCACTCGGCAGGGGGAAGGACTCGCTTCAGCGCTGCCATGGCCCGATCAAATTCGTTCGGATCGACAGGCCCGCCGCTGAGGGAGGGCAGGCTCTCTGAGCGCATCAGATAAAAGCCCATCGAGCGGTATAGCCGTACCGCCCGATGGCTCCAGGTCTGGGTGTGCAGCCATACATCCTCCTGAGGCTCCAGCTCGGCAAATCGCCGCAGTGCCTTTGCCACCGCCGCCCGGCCCAGCCCCATACGCTGGAACTGCGGCCGGACTGCCACCCAATGCAGGCAGGCCCAGTGCTGTAGGCCCGATTCAATATGCCACGACATCGCCGTGCCTACCGCTTCTCCGTCGCGGCCCAGGATAAAAAGGCACCGCTCCCGCAGCAGGCGGGGATGGGGTAAAAAACTTTTGGAGAAATATTCCAAAGCCGCCTCTTCGTTGTCAAATTCCAGCACTGAGGTTGTCACAGCGGCCCAGTCGCATTCATCCCCCGGACGGTAGAACCGAAAGGTGAAGCCATCGGGGAGCGCGGGTTCTTCGATGCGGGCAACCTGCTCGCCATCCATACGCATGATTATGGGGTAATATGGCAGGCTTTTATCCAGCATATCTGTCACCTCAGAAAATCAGGCCGCCGCCCCCATTGGGAGTATCCTCAAAAAATGACAGGGAGACAAACCAGTCCTCCCGCGCCTGCCCCCGGTGGGTTTTGCGTAAAAAGCCCCGGGCGTCATCCCAATTGGGCCGCCGGCTGGTCAGGTTGTGGGCGTCACTCCCCAACGCGAGAGGGATACCCTGCGCGTGGAGGTTTTTGACCAGCTTTCTGGCGTCGTGGGAGGCGAGGGAACCGACATTAACCTGAACCACCGTGTCGGCCGCCTCAATGACCTCCCAAAGCTGGCGGGTCTCGTAGTAGCTGGCATAACGCTCGAGATGGGCGAGGATGGGCGTGACCGATAAGCCGTAAGCGATGTTGGCGATGCAATCCGCCATCCAAGGCTTGTAAGGGGAGCGGGGCAGCTCCAGTAGGATCGCTTTGGCCCCTTCGATACAAAGGGGAGCGAGCTCTTTGGGCTCGATGCTCTTGCTCAAATAAACCTCAGCGCCCAGATGAATTTGTGGAAAGGCCGATGCCTCCGGATGTGAGAGCAGCGCATTGAGTGCCGCGCTTCGCCGCGCGACAAAGGAAGCGACATCCTCCTGCCTCGCGTCATAGTGGGAGGTTGCGGCAACGCCCCATACCCCCTGGTCCGACAACAGCTTGAGCATGGCGGCCGCCATTGGGACGTCTGTCGCACCATCGTCCATGCCGGGAAGGCAATGGCAGTGAAAATCAAATCGTCCGCTCATGATTTTCCGTAGCGGTAATCGTACGATTTGTAACTCTTATAATTGCCGTACATTTTGTTTTTCTGCTTGACGTCGGTGATGACAACCCCCAAAATATTGCCGTGTACCCCGCGGATGAGTTCGACCGCTTTCTTAATTTCCTCATAAGTGGTCTGCTGCTGACGGGCCGCCAGCAGGGTGCCCGCCATGCGGGGCGCTATGACCATGGAGTCGGCCACCACGTTAACGGGCGTACCGTCCACAAAGATATAATCGTACTGGCTGCTTACCGCGCTGAGCAACTCCTCCATTTTACTCGAGCCCAGCAACTCGGAAGGGTTGGGCGGAATGGGGCCGGAAAGGATGACGTCCAGATTGGGCACCACTTGGCGGTAAATGGTTTCTTCCAAGCCCGAAAAACCGCCCAGCAGCTTGGACAGCCCCATATCGTTGCTCAGCCGGAAAATTTTGTGCTGTGTCGGCTTGCGCATGTCGGTGTCGATGAGCAGAACTCTGGCGTTGGTCTGCGCCATGGTGATCGCCAGATTCGAGCAGACGGTGGATTTCCCCGCGCTTGGCTCGGCGCTGGAGACAAGCACCATCTTTTCCTTCATGGGAGACAGGGCAAACAGGAGATTGGTGCGGATGGTCTTATAAGCCTCCACGATTTGGAAGGTAGTATTTTTATTCAGCCGGTTCGCCGCCCGGCTTTGGCTTGCGGATTTTGCGTTACCTGCCACGACTGGACCCTCCCTTGGAATCAAAACTGGGTATCTCGCCTAACACAGGGAGGTCAATGACCTCCTTGAGATCTTCTTCGCCTTTGATGCGGGTATCCAGGAGAGATACCAGCAGGCATATAATAGCTGACAAAATCAGACCGGCCGCGCCGCCTATCACCGCGTTCAAGCGCACGTTGGGAGAAGAAGGGGAGGTGGCGGGCTGGGCAGTACCGATGGTCTCGACCGAGCCGGCCTTGACCACCCGCTGCAGCACCTCGGGGGCGAGCTCGGCCATGGTGTTGCATATCTGGGCCGACAGCTCCGGGTCGGTGGTTCCGGCCGAAATTTGCAACACCTCGGTCTGATTGACCGAACTCATGGTGATGGCATTTCGCAGGTCGCTGGCCGTCACCGACTCGCCGATGCGCTGTGCCGCCTGCTCGAGAATGTCCTCGTTGGTCAGAATGACAATGTAGGTATCCACCAGACGGGTAGACGCGTTCAGGTCGTTGATGTTGACGTTATTGTCGCTGGTGGAAACACCGTTGTTGACGTAAAGCGCTATCGAGGAGGTGTAAATTTTCGGCATCATAAAGACCGACACCAGTACAAAAGCCGTGGCGCCGAGCAGCGTGCTGATGAAAAGCACCCCCCATTTTTTTCGCAATATGGCCAGGATTTCCATAACACTGATCGTTTTTTGCATGAATCAAACCATACCCTTTCTAAACGATTGCCTTATTCTCAGACTCCCGGGAACTGGGCATAGGCAGCCCAACGCCGTGATCCGATAACATCGACATGATTTCTGGCAGGAGATCGGCAGCCCAGTGCGCAGGACTCTTAACAACCGGCGTTGGAGCGCGGAATCCTGTCTTCAAAATCAGGCAAAACAACACGCCTACAACGCAAATCGAATGACCCGCCACGGTTTGGAGCAGAGGACCGCGCCGCTATGCGCGGACAGCCGTTTGCCAAAAGCCGTGCGGAACCGAATCACCATTACCAGAAATATCCTAGAGTATAAATGCTGTCCTATTATACACATCCAACCGATTTTTGTCAAATATCATTCTTTTCGGTCAGCCCGCCCCGGTTCCCGTTTGTTGGGTTTATCGTTTATTATGTCACTAGTTTATGTCAATTTCGGTCATTTACAAATGATATAAAACGTATTATACTTAAAAGTACTTTTCAATATGGCAGTTTCTGCCCCCACATCATCCGGCCTAGGGTCCTGTTTTGGGCTTCATCGATTCAAAACAACGTGCGGGCTTGCCTGTATTATGCCGCCAGGCTTTTTGTGCCATGCTTCCTATTTTGGCTTATTTTATTAGGGAGGGATTCCCCTCTATTAGGGTGGAATGTTTATGAAAAAGTTATATCCTTACATCAGGCCCTTTCTGCTCCCGATGCTTATCGGTGTGCTGTTTAAGGGGCTGGGGGCGATCACCGACCTGCTGATCCCCTATTTTATGGGAATCCTCATCGACCAGGGAATCGGCACGGGCGACCAGCAGCGGATTTTGTATCTGTGCCTGTGTATGCTGGTGCTGGCTGTGTTGACAGCGGGCTTTAATATTCTGGCCAACTATGTATCGGCCCATGCATCGCAGGGAATCGGGGAGAGTATGCGAAACGCTTTGTATGAAAAAATTCAGACCCTGCCGCTATGGATTGTAGACCGGCTGACCGCTTCCTCCCTCATCACCCGCGTGACCAACGACGTCGAGCACGTACAGCGCACCCTGCTGATGATGACCCGTTTTATGATTCGCGCACCCATCATGGCGATCGGTGGTGTGGCGCTCTCGATCTTAATCGATCCTCTGCTCACCCTGATCGTTTTTGTCGGTATGGTGCTGCTCGGCGCGGCCAGCATATCCGTCTATAAGGTTACCCGCCCCATCTACCGCAAGGTGCAGGCGAGCATCGACCGGCTTACCACCATTATCCGTGAGAATCTTACCGGCATACGCGTCATCAAATCCTTTGACAAAACAGGCTATGAGACCGATCGGTTTGACAGCCAGAGCCGCACCGTCAAGCGTTTTGAGCTGAAAGCCGGCATGTTCAACGCCTACATGAGCCCCTCGATCGCCTTTATCTCCAGCTTGACCACCGCCGCCGTACTGTATGCCGGCGGCTACCGGGTGCAGGCCGGCGGCATTGAGATCGGCCAAATTGTTACCATCCTCAATTACGTGAACATGATCCTCATGGCCATGACCATGATCCCCCGCATGTTCATGATGTTCAGCCGGGCCAACACCTCCGCCGCCCGCATCAATGAGATTTTGGAGGTGAAGGATCAGACCCGGTACGGCGCCGAAACGTCCCCAAAGACCGAAAGCCCGTTTTTGGAGTTTCGGTCGGTCAGTTTTGCTTACCCCGACACCACGGCGCATGCGCTCGACGAGGTGAGCTTTCGGGTGGAGAAAGGGCAGACGGTCGCGGTGATCGGCGGCACCGGGGCGGGAAAATCCACCCTGCTCGGACTGATTTTACGGCTGTATGAGCCGACCAGCGGGCAGGTTTACCTGGAAGGGCGGCCGATCGCAGATTATACCAAAGACTATCTGCTAAGCAAGATTACCGCCGCGATGCAGCAGTACAACATCTTTGGCATGAGTGTGCAGGAGAATATCGTGCTGGATATGGAGCTGGATGAAGAAAGGATGCGCCAGTCGGCGGCAGCGGCCCAGCTTTCCGAGTTGGTCGAGCAGCTGGACGGCGGATATGAGTATGCGATCGCGCAGGCGGGCAGCAATCTTTCCGGCGGGCAGAAGCAGCGGCTGTCCATCGCCCGCACCCTGTATCGCCCGGCCGAGCTGGTCGTGCTCGACGATGTTTCCAGCGCGCTGGACTATCGCACCGACCTGCGCCTGCGCACCGCCCTGCGGCGGACCTACCGGGGCAAGACCGTCATCCTCATCTCCCAGCGCATTGCCAGCGTGCAGTCGGCCGATCGCATCCTTGTGCTGGAAAAGGGGCGCTGCGTGGGATTCGCCCCTCATGCGGAGCTGATAAGGGACAACGCCGTCTACCGGGATATTTGCCGCACCCAGGGCGTGCCCGTACCCGAGGGAGGTGACGCGCAGTGAGACGTTCCAAACAAACGCAAAACAAGCGGGGGATAGGATCGCTGCTCAAACTGCTACGCTATGTGGCCCGCTTTAAATGGCGAATCCTGCTGATCCTGCTGGCCGTTCTGGCCGCCAATTTGGTCGGCCTTCGCATCCCCGACATCACCGGGCAGCTGGTGGACTGCATGGCCGCCCCCGGCGGGGTGGATTTTTCCGCATTGGGCTGGGGCGTGCTGGAGATCATCTTTCTTGCCCTGGTCACCTTTGGCCTGAGCGCGCTGCAAAATGTCCTGATGCTTAAAACCGCACAGGATTTAGTGCTCTCGCTACGGCACGACGCCTTTTCCAAGCTGGTTGCGCTGCCGGTCTCCTATTTTGACCAGAACACCAAGGGGAACATCCTCTCCATCCTTTCGGTGGATATCGACAACATCAGCGACACCATCTCCTCCGACGTGATCACCCTGCTGACCGGGTTTGTCACCGTGGTGGGTTCTTTGGCCATGATGCTGGCCATCAGCCCTCTGATGACCTTGATTTTCGCCGTCACCGTGCCGGCCATGATCCTCCTCTCCCGGGTGGTGTCCAAGCGCTCGCGCCGCCTGTTCCGTGAGAAGAAGAACTGCTTTGGCGAGCTGTGCGGCTATACCGAGGAAATGATCACCGCGCAAAAGACGGTGAAGGTATACGGGCTGGAAGATTACAACGAGTCCATCTTTCGGGATATCTCCCATCGGCTGCGCGAAAGCGGCGCAAAGGCAGAGTTTGTGTCGAGCACGATGATGCCCTCCATGAACGGGATTAACAACCTTAACTTTACCCTGATCTGCGCGTTTGGCGCCTTTTTGGTACTCAGCGGCCGGCTGTCCATCGGCGCCATATCCTCCTTTGTGCTCTATTCCAAAAAGTTTGCCACCCCCATTGTGGATACCGCCAACATTGTCAACATGTTTCAATCGGCGCTGGCCGCCTGCGACCGTGTCTTTACCATCCTCGACGCCGATACCGAACCGGGATACGCCTTGCCGGCGGGCGACGCGCCCATCGCTCTGGGCCAGGCAGCGCACGGCGCGGAAGACGCACTGGATCGTTCGTTGAATGAGGTTTCACCATCCGGCTCATCTGACCCGGCGGAATCCAACCCGCAAGCCGGCACCGGGCCCGCAGACGCTTCCATGCCCTTGCCGCATCCGATGGAGGAGGGTATGCCTGGGGATTCCAAAGCGCCATGCCAGACCTCGTTGCTGCATAAGGCCAGCAGGCCAAGGGGCGAAATCCGCTTTGAAAAGGTCGATTTTTCCTATGTGCCCGGTTCTCCGGTGCTACAGGATATCGACTTTACGGTGCATCCCGGCCAGAAGGTTGCGCTGGTGGGCGCTACCGGGTCGGGGAAAACCACCATCATCAGCCTGCTGCTGCGCTTTTATACCCCCGACAGCGGGCGCATCACCATCGATGGCGATGCGATCGACGCCCTGCCCCTAGGGGAGCTGCGCCGCCGGTTCGCCCTGGTCTTGCAGGATAGCTGGCTTTTCGAGGGGTCAGTTTACGACAACATCGGCTACGCCGCCCCGCCCGAAAGGAGCAGCCGCGAACAGATTCGCGCCATGTGCCGGGAGATCGATATCGACGACTTTATTCAATCTCTTCCCAAGGGCTATGACACTGTGCTTCACAACGATTCCGGGGGGCTGTCGCAGGGGCAGAAGCAGTTGCTCAACATTGCCCGCGCGTTCTTGTGTGATCCGGAAATTTTTGTACTCGACGAGGCCACCTCCTCGGTCGACACCCAGGCCGAGGAAAAAATCAAGCAGGTCACCGAACTGGTGACAAAAAACAAGACCTCGGTCATCATTGCCCACCGGCTTTCGACCATACTCAGCGCCGACCAGATTTTGATGATGAAGGACGGCCGCATCCGCGAGCGCGGGACGCACGAGCAGCTGCTGCGGCAGGGCGGCTTGTATAAAGAGCTTTATGAGAGCCAGTTTGCGCAGGAGCTTTCATAAAGGGAGGATGGGGGACGGCGCTCGCGCCGTCCCCCATCCTGTCAGCCGATTTGAATAGGCTCGATAACCTGTATTATTCACCATTTGTATGCGTTTTGGAAAGTGGTTGCGTCAATCTGATGTCGCGCGTTCGTCAAAGTTTTCTCTCCCTCATAATATGACGCTACAATGATGTCAATATTATGTCGTGGGGGGATGGAAAGTGAAGGATCCATTGTCGCGATTCACGCTACGCACCAACGCGGTATTACTTGATAAGCTGGGATACATTGCCGAGTTTGAAGGGCGAACCAAAAACAAGGAACTCGAACAGATGATTAAGCAGCGCATCGCTGATTTTGAAAAGCTGCACGGCGTTATTCCAACGAGGGAGAACGCAAAAGATTGAAGCCGCAGCGAGAGCACTCAATCCTGTGCGGTTTTGAGCATCAGGACATTTTGCAGCGCGCTCAAGCCGAAGGTGACCAGAGCAGGGAATACGATCTCCAGCACGCCCCAGCCCAATGCGGAAAAATCTACCCCGCCGGGAGCGGCCGTGCAGGCAACCAGCTGCCCGGTGATGTCGGGGATGCGAAAGCCCACCAAATTGGCGGCCAGAACGGCCAGCAGGCTCAGTGGATAATGGCGTGGCAGTATGAGTGAAATATGCCAATCGGACGATCAAAACGTTGGGACGCCGTGGTTTGGCTATGGAGCGGATTGGCATTGGAGCCTGTTTTTTCAGAACACGTGGTATCGGCAGAACACTGGAGGATTTGACCGTGCTTTGGCCGCCCGCTGCGACGGATCGGTTGTTCGCTGCATGATACCGGCTCACGGGATGCAGTCTGCTGTTCACCGCTGTACGAACTCATGAAAACATAAAGGCCGCCCTCCATTTGTTAACAAATGGAGGGCGGCCTTTATTCATTTTAGCTCAGGCCCAGAAAGGAGGCCGGATTATAGGGGGTTCCGCCCACGCGCACTTCAAAATGCAGGTGATTGCCGGTGGCGTTGCCGGTGCGGCCCACCGTGGCAATCTGCTGGCCGCGCGCAACCTGCTGGCCGACCTCGACCTGGATGGTATTGCAATGGGAATACAGGGTCTGCACCCCGTTGCCGTGATCCACTACAAAATGGAGGCCATAAGCCCATCCCGAGCTGTTGACACTGACCACCGTACCGGTTTCGGCCGCATAGATGGGGGTGCCGGCGGGGGCGCTGATGTCCAGCCCTTTGTGATTGCGTCCATCGCCAAAGTACGAGCTGATGTAGCTGCCCGAAACGTTGGCCACCGGCCACAGCATCTGCCGCATGGAGACTACCTTCTGCGACGCCTGGGCGATGCTGCGAGTGCCGACGATGACCTGCTCGTTGACCGGCTCTTCCAGAATTTCCTCATACACGATGTCGCGGGAGACCTCCTGCCCGTCAACGTATTCCACATTGGCGGTAACCAGCTTTTTGCCGTCCTCTCCCTCGATGTTTACCTCCCGGTAGCCTTCCAGTTTGGAGCTGTCCTCTACCTCCTCGCTTTCAAAAGCGATGGTCTCCTCATATTCCTCCGTGCGCACCAGCCTGACGTTGAGAATGGGAGTATCCTCTTCCAGCTTTAAGGCGGGTCCGGCCGTAATCTCCTGGCTGAGGCTGGGATTTTGGCCTTCTACCTCCTCAGCTTCGGCATTGCCGCCATCGTATACGGCGATCTCTTCCTTCTGCGCGCCGCCCGCCGCCATCGTGTAGCCGTTCACTTCCGCATGCGTGGCGGTCAGCAGGTTTTCGGCCGCCTCGGCGGAGACGATGTTCCCGACAGGGTACAAACCCTCTTTATAGACGATTTCATTGACAAAAGCCGCATCCACTACCTGTGGTTCGGCAAGATAGGCGGTCAGGATGTTGTCCAGTACGGTTTGGAGGCTGTCTTTTTGCTCGGTGACAGCGATCAATTCGCCATCCACATAAATTCCGCAAGCCTCGCTGATTTCATCGCAGGAGGCGGTGATCAACTCGTCACACAGCGCCGCCGCGTCCAGTAGCTGGTCGGACGAAACCATGGCCATGGTATACTTTGGCGTATCGATCGAAAAGCCGTCGGTGCCGTCGTCCACCACCCGAAGATTCATCAGCGCGCAAGCGTCGGCAAAGACGTTCTCGTCAGCGACATAGCCTACCGTCTTACCGTCCAGGTTGATCTCCAGCGCAAAGGTTGCGGTCGACCATACGCTGATGGTGGTAGCCAGCAGGGCAAGAGACAAGGTAGGAGCAATCAGGCGAACCCCGCCGCGAAGAAAGGAGCGATGCCGCCCCAGCGCTTTCCCAAAAGTATGAAACGTTGCCCGGATACCGGACAGGAGCCCCTGTTCCTTACGGACGCGGTCCCCCGTTTGAAAGAGGCGGCCTATGCCTGCGACACTCCGACGGGTAAGGTCGGCGATCCGGCGCCCACGGCGGCCAAACTGCCTTTCCAGCCAGGCGGCGGCATGTACCGCCAGATTGACCGCCAGCCGACCCACCGGGGCAAAAAGCCTGACGGCCATACGTCCCGCTTTGCGAAACATCAGGAAGCTGAACATGCCAACCGCATAACAAACGCCATACAGAGCCTGATAAACCTTCCGTATAATATGAAACATCGATCGTTTCGATTCGTTTTGATTTTCTTGACTCTTACTGCCTCGATCTGGTAATAGATGCATGTGCGAAGAATCCTTTCAGAGCAAAAATAAAGTTACAAAATTGTAACCATCTTGTAAGTATTATAACAAATGGTTACAATTTTGCAACCTTTTCAGGCCACAAATGGCAAATATAACAATATAATTAATGTTTAAATTTTAAATTTTGTTGATTATAAACAACAATTAAATCGAATATCCTAAATTCGCCGGCGTCCAGTTCTCCATCACATCCGCGTAGCGCAGGGCGTCCCGCCGGGCCGACGCAAGATTATGGCTACGCCAGTTGCCGCATTCGGCTGGCGAGACGCCGGGAATCTCGCCCTCGTATCCGGCGATAAACCGAAAGGTCTGCCTTACCGCCTGGATGGATTCGGATGGCTCGGCGTTGCGTATGAGAAGGTAAAAGCCGGTGCGGCAGCCCATCGGACCGAAATAAATCACCCTGTCCCGAAGCGGGCTGTTGCGTAGGTAGGTCGCCGCCAGGTGCTCGATGGTATGCATGCTGTCTATCTCCAGTGGGGGATCGATGTTGGGCCTGCACAGGCGCAGGTCGTAAGTGGTGATGTCTCCATCCACCCTCGAAACATACATTCCAGGCAGCAGGCGGGTATGGTCCACCGTAAAGCTTGCTATTTTTTCCATTGCGTAACATTCCTTTCTGTTGTTTATCGGTTTGGGCTGTCGTAGAGGAGCGCTCCATCTGCTTCATTGGATTAACCGGTTTTATTAACAGAAGGCAAACGAAGCTCCTTTTCGAGCGGCGATAGCAGCTTGGCAAAGAGTGAGGTTGTAATAAACACCCTTACGTTTGTCAATATAATCTCAGCATTTCAGTCTCAATCTCAATCCGATGACTGTGGCGGCCAAATCCACCCCTGATCCTGTACAAAGCGCATCATATCCTCTGGAAGGGGGCTTTGCGCCTCCACCCTTTCTCCTGACAGCGGATGCTCAAACCAGAGCCGGAAGCAGTGTAACGCATGCCGCCCCATGGTTTGTTTTTCGCCGCCATACATGGTATCGCCCTCCAACGGGAATCCTAGATAACGCATATGCACGCGAATTTGATGGGTGCGTCCTGTTTCGAGCCATAGCCGCAGCAGGGAGTGGGTGGGCGAAACAGCCAGGCTTTCCCAATGGGTCACAGCCCGCTGGCCACCCTGCCCGACTTCGCGGGAAATGCCGAAGCCCTCCCTTCGGCGGATGGGGGCGTCGATGCACCCGCGCCCCGAGAGTCTGCCGTGCACCACGGCGAGGTATTCCTTGTGTACTCGTCCGGACAGCTTGGCTGCGGCAAAGGGATTCATCGCCGCGGCCACCAGGCCGGACGTGTTACGGTCGAGCCGGTTGAGCGGCCGAAAGGCGGCGGCCTCCCCCTTCTCGGCCAGAATGGCGGCAAAGGCGTTGGCCAGGGTGTCGGTGCGGTATTCCCGCACCGGGTGGACGGTCATACCGGCCGGCTTGTCCAGCACGATTACCTGGTCGTCGCGATAGGGCACATTCACCTTCCAATGGGAGGGGAGGGCGGGACGCTCATCCTCTGGCATGGTGATGGCGATGGTCTGCCCGGCGCGCACCGGATGGTTGGTGTAAACCGCCTCGCCATCGAGCGTAATGCCCCCCTCGATGCGCTTGAGCGACCGCACCCGGGTCATGGATACGCCGCATGCGCGCAGCACCTGGCCTACCGTGCGGCCCTCCTGCTCTCCCGTTACCTGAAAGAGAATCGGCTTCATGCGATCGCCTCCCTTGCCGGCCTTTTGGTGCAACACTGCAAACACGACACCATTATAACGGATTTCAGGCGCAATGTGCAAACAGTTTTATGAATTTTACCCCTTGAATTTTACCATTCGGTTGGTATAGTATATAAGGCATAGTTTTTCCTGTCTGCTTGTCCGGCTGGCTGCGTGGATATTTGGCCGTGTTGGGCACCCGCCGCAACGAGGGGCGGGCACGCTGCCAGGTGAAACAGGTTGCTCCCACCGGTTCCGCGCGGGGCAAATCCATTGGAAAGGCGGAGGATGAAGATGGATCAATTGATCGAGAAAATCCTGGAAACCGACCGCAAGGCCGGCGAACAAACGGCCGCGGCCCTGCGCAGGCAGGCTGAGACGGGCGCCGCTATCCAGCAGAAAAAGAAAGAGCTCCACGACGAGTATATCGCCCGGGCAGAGAAACGCCTGAAGGTGCTCGAGGATAAGGAAGCCGAAATCGCGCAGGAGACGCTGGATGAATTTACCGCTACCTCCAAGCGGCAGATGGAGAAACTCGAGCAGCTTTATCAGGAGCATAAGGATGAGTGGATCGCCGCCGTCGCCGCCCGCGCATTGGAGGAGGACGCGCCATGCTAGGCTCCGCCGCCTCCAACGCCACGATGGTCAAATCCCGCATCAAATACGCGAGGATGCTCACCGGGGCCCAATACCAGGAATTGATGGATTGCCCCGGCGTGGGTGAGATTGCCTCTGCCTTGTCCGGCGTCCGCCCTTACGACCGCACGCTGGCCGACGCGAGAGAAAGCGTGCTCCACCGTGGCAACCTGGAGATCCTTTTGCGAAGGGCGGCCTATCAGGAGATGTTGCTGCTTTGCCGCTTTGATTCCTCGATGGGCAATCATTATTATGAATATATTATCCGGCAGAGGGAAATCCGGCAGCTTTATATCTTCCTTCGTCTTTTTGGCGCGGGTCATCCGGAGGAGTATGCACTGGCAATTTCGGATTTTTTCGCCCGCCATTCGAGCATCGACCTTGAGCGCCTGCCCGAGTGCCGTTCCTTTGACCAGATTCTCGATGCCCTTGGCGGGAGTCCGTTGCGCAACATCGTCGCCTCCTTCCGCCCCAAAGAGGGGGGGCGCATCGATTTCGCCATGCTCGAGTCGGCGCTGCAAAAGCATTTGTTTGCCTTTCTATACGATCTCATTGACCGGGATTTTAGCGGCGATACGGCGGACGAGCTGCGCGCATTGTACGGTACCCAGGCCGATCTGATGAACATCCAATTGGTCTCGCGGGAGGTGCAGTATTTCCAGCCGTCCCCCTCGATCATCCGTTCCCAGCTCATTCCCTACGGTCGCGGCCTTTCCAGAACCCAGCGGGAGGCCATGTGCGACTGCCGCACCCATGAGGAACTCAGCGAGCTGGTTGCCCGCACACGGTATGGCCGCGTCCTTCATTTAAATGAGGGGCTGCTCGACCGGCAGTGCGACCGCATCCTTTACCGGCAGGCCAAAAAGAACATGAGCTTCTCAACCCATCCCGCCGTGGTGCTGGCTTCGTACTGGATGCTCGCACAGTTGCAGCTGGAAGACCTGACCACCATCATCGAAGGGGTTCGTTACCACATTTCCAGGGACGAAATTGCCCGCTTCCTTATCGCGGATGTCTATTCAAAGGCAGGTGAAACCGATGTCAGTTGAAAAAATGGAGCTGGTTAACATCACCGGCTGCTTCGATTCCCTCGACCGTGTGGCGGCGCTCTGTCTGCAGAGCGGATGCTTTCAACTCGAGTCGACCGACGATTACCTCAAAAACCTGGAAGGCGCCTCGCGCATTGTGGAGGAAAATCCCTTTAAGCAGCCCCTGCAGCGGCTACGTACCATCATCCTGTCGATGGGGGAGCAGCCGGGCGGCCAGAATGTGACCCTGTCCTCCATCGGAGTATTGGGAGGCATTGCCGACTACGAGGCCGACATCGCCCAGATTGAAGAGCGCATCGGCAGCATCCAGTCCGAGAGGGAATCTCTCCGGGCCGAGGCCGGCCGGCTGAGGGCCACCGAGCAGCAGCTGGAGCATTTTGCCGGGCTGGATATGGATCTGCATTCGGCTCAGCATACGCAGTATGTTACCATTCGGTTCGGCCGGCTGCCGGTGGAGAGTTACAAGCTGCTCGATGCCTACAGCGACAACCCGTATATCCTGTTTGTCCCCATTTCGAGCGACAAAAAATACCACTGGGGAATGTACGCCGCCCCTTCGGCCCATATCAGCGACGTTGACCGGGTCTTTGCCGGGTTGTTTTTCGAGCGGCTGAGCATACCGGAGGTCAGCGGCCACGCGGGGGACGCTATCGCCCATTGCCAGGCCAGACGCCGGGAGATCGACGAGCGCCTGGCCGAGCTGGATCGTTCGGCCGCCGAGTATTGGCAGACCGAACGGGAGCACTGCCTGGAGGTTTACGCTTCCCTGCTGCGGCGCAACAAAATATTTGAAATCCGGCAAAACGCCGTTTCCTGCTCCGGCCGGTTTGTTCGGCTGTTCATCCTGCGGGGCTGGGTTCCGAGCGGATGCCGGGAAGAGTTTGAGAAGTCCTTTGAGACCGTTCCGGAGGTTGAGCTTACCTTTGAGCAGCCGGATCAGGTGCACCAGATCACCCCGCCGGTCAAGCTCAAAAATCACAAGCTGTTCCGGCCTTACGAATTCTACGTCAAAATGTTCGGCGTGCCAAAGTACAACGAGATCGACCCGACCGCCTTTGTGGCGATCACCTACACCATTTTGTACGGCATTATGTTCGCCGACCTGGGGCAGGGGATTCTGCTGGCCATTGCCGGCTGGGTCATGTCCCGCAAGATGAAGATGGAGCTCGGCCGCATTCTCATCCCCTGCGGCATCGCCGGCGCCTTCTTTGGGGTGGTGTTCGGCTCGGTTTTCGGTTTTGAGCACGCGCTCGACCCGCTTTACCGCGCGCTGGGCTTTGACGGAAAGCCGATTGAGGTCATGGCCTCTTCCAGCATGATGAACATTCTCATCGCCGCCGTCGTCATCGGCGTCGCCCTGATGTATGTGGCCATGCTGCTCAACATTTACTCCTGTATCCGCCAGCACAACATCGGCGGCGCGCTCTTTGGCCAAAACGGGTTGACCGGGCTTGTGCTCTATACGGGCATCATCCTGCTTCTGCTGTCGATGGTGCTCCCCATCGGGATTCCCACGCTGCCGGTGGGCATCGTGGGCGTGGCGCTGCCGCTGGTGCTGCTGTGGATCCAGCAGCCTCTCATCAAGCTGTGCAACCGCGACCCCGACTGGAAGCCCGAGAGCTGGGGCGGATACCTGGTGGAAGGCTTTTTTGAGGCCTTTGAATCGTTCCTGGGCTATGTAACCAACACTGTGTCCTTCCTGCGGGTGGGGGCTTTCGTGCTGGTGCACGCCAGCATGATGATGGTCTTTTTCACCCTTGGCGAGATGATGGGCGGCGTCGGTTATGTTATCATGATTGTCGTGGGCAACATCATCGTCCTTGGGCTGGAGGGGCTGCTCGTCGGCGTGCAGAGCCTGCGTCTGGAATTCTACGAGATGTTCAGCCGCTTTTACGAGGGCTCGGGCAAGGCCTACGCCCCCGTATCGGTTCAGGACTAAACCAAGGCCGCTATTGTATGCAGCAGCGATAGAACGCTGAATCATTGTAAAAAATGGAGGTACCACCATGTTCGACGTTATTTTCATGCTCATCCCCCCCGTAGCCATTTTCGTTGCCGTCTATGCGGCGCTGCGCTCTTTCCAGAGGGGCAAAAGCGGCTCGCGCGCAATGAAGACACACTTTGTGACCTTGGTTTGCATGAGCGTTCTGTGCCTGTGCTTTACCCTGGGCGCCTCGGCCGCCACAACGCCCGAGGCAGCGCAGGAGGTGGCCGCCAGCGCTTCCAACGCCGGCATGGGCTACCTGGCAGCCGCCCTCTCCACCGGGCTTGCCGCCATCGGCGGCGGTATTGCGCTGGGGTCGAGCGTCCCCGCGGCCATCGGAGCCACCAGTGAGAACCCCAAGGCGTTTGGTAAATCCCTGATCTTCGTCGCGTTGGGTGAAACGCTGGCCCTTTACGGCCTGATTATTTCCTTCATGATCATCACCAGGCTGTAAGCGTTCTCTTCCGCGGCCTGGTAGAGGAGTCATCCCCCGGTGCCCTTTCCGGCCAGGGGGGAGAAAGGGGCTGTTTTGGCCTTGCGGCCATCGATATCCCACGAACAGGAGGAAGCCGTCCATGCAACTGTACCTCATCAGCGATAATCACGACACCCTGGTTGGCCTGCGTCTGGCCGGCATTGACGGGGTGGTGGTGCACACCGCGCAGCAGGTGCGTTCCGCCCTGCTGTCGGCCATCGACAATCCCGAAATTGGCATTGTCCTGCTGACCGAGAAGCTGGTGGCCCTTTCTCCCGATCTGGTGTACGATCTCAAGCTCAACCGGCAGAGGCCGCTGATCGTTGAAATTCCCGACCGGCATGGCTCCGGGCGCGGAAGCGAGTCGATTACCCGGTACATCCGCGACGCCATTGGCGTCAAGATATAGAGGTGAAGCAGGTGTCTGTATCCAAAATTGATACCATCCTGTCGGCCATCCGCGAGGAGGCGGCCCGGCAGCAGAGTAAGATTCAGCAGCAGACCGAGCAGAAGATGCAGGACGAGCTGGCCCGCGCCGAGGCCGAGGTGTTGCAGGAGACCTACGACATGATCAAGCGGCGTTCGGCGGCCATCCGGCAGGAGGCGGGGCAGCGGATATCCCAAAACGAGCAGGCGGCCCGTCACAGCCTGTTGCAGAGGCGGCAGGCCATTATGGACGAGATTTTTGCCTCGGCCGCTGAGCGGCTGAAAGACTTTGCCGCCTCGGCGGATTATCCTGCTTTTTTGCAAAAAAGCGCCGCCCGTATGGCTCAGACGGCGGGGGAGGCTTCGGTGACGTTATTCCTCCGGCCGGATGATCTGGCAGCGGCGGAAGATCTGAAAAAGGCCTTTTCCGGGCAGGTGGAGCTGTGCGCGGATGAGACCATCCGCATCGGCGGCCTGCGCGCCGAGCTGCCGGGCAAACGGCTCCGGCTCGACGACACGCTGGACTGCCGGCTTGAATCCCAGCGGGAATGGTTTATGGAGCATTCCGGGCTGACCATCTCGGCATAAGCTGATTCGGGCGGGCGCGTCGCCTGTCCTTCGGCGTGAGACGGTGACAGCGCAATCCAAGGAGGTACCTCATGCAAAACAATGTGATATACGGTATCAACGGACCGGTCGTCACGGTGGCCAATACCGAGGACTTCTCCATGCAGGAGATGGTCTATGTCGGTGAGGAGCGCCTGGTGGGCGAGGTCATCGGCGTCAACAGCGAGTATACCATCATCCAGGTCTACGAGGTCACGACGGGGCTCAAACCCGGCGACCCGGTCATCTCCACCGGTTCCTCCATGTCGGTCACGCTGGGGCCGGGTATCATCAGCAATATTTTTGACGGCATCGAGCGCCCCCTCCCGGTTTTTGCCGAGAAGGGGGGGAGCTTCATCGAGCGGGGCAGCAGCGTTGAGAATTTGGATTCCGACCGGCTGTGGGACGTGACTATCACCGTCTCGCAGGGCGATGAGCTCACCGGCGGGCAGGTCTACGCCCAGTGCCCGGAAACCGACGCGATTGTCCACCGCTGCCTGGTTCCGGTTGGATTGTCCGGCCGGGTGACCAAGGTCGCGCCCAACGGCCAGTACCGCATTCACGACACGGTGGTCACCTTAACCGACGACCAGGGGAAGGAGCATCCCCTCACCCTCTGCCAGAAGTGGCCCATCCGTCAGCCCCGGCCGGTGGCCAGGCGGCGCAGCTCCGACCGGCCGCTCATCACGGGGCAAAGGATCATCGACACCCTGTTCCCCCTGTGCAAGGGGGGCGCGGCCGCCATCCCCGGCGGCTTTGGCACCGGCAAGACCATGACCCAGCATCAGCTGGCCAAGTGGTGCGACGCCGACATCATCATCTATGTGGGCTGCGGCGAGCGGGGCAACGAGATGACCCAGGTGCTCGACGAATTTGGCGAGCTGGTCGACCCGCGCACCGGCCGCAAGCTGACCGACCGCACGGTGCTCATCGCCAATACCTCCAACATGCCGGTGGCCGCCCGCGAGGCTTCGATTTATACCGGCATCACGTTGGCGGAATATTACCGTGATATGGGCTATGACGTGGCCATGATGGCCGATTCCACCTCCCGTTGGGCCGAGGCCCTGCGTGAAATTTCCGGCCGCTTGGAGGAAATGCCGGCCGAAGAGGGCTTCCCCGCCTATCTGCCCAGCCGCCTGGCGGCCTTTTACGAGCGCACCGGCCTGGTCGAGACCCTGTGCGGCCGGGAGGGGTCGGTGACGGTCATCGGGGCGGTTTCGCCGCAGGGCGCCGACTTTTCCGAGCCGGTGACCCAGAATACCAAGCGCTTTACCCGCTGCTTCTGGGCACTGGACAAATCCCTCGCCTATGCCCGCCATTACCCGGCGATCAACTGGATTCAGAGCTATTCGGAATACGATACCATGCTCTCGGGCTGGTATGAGAAGAATGTCGACCCCAATTTCATGCGCCTGCGGTCGGAGATTATGGTGCTCCTGCGTGAGGAGAGCTCGCTGATGGAAATCGTCAAGCTCATCGGCTCGGACGTTCTGCCCGACGACCAGAAGCTGGTGATTGAGATCGCCAAGGTCATCCGGGTCGGCTTTTTGCAGCAGAACGCCTACCATGCCGACGACACCTATGTGCCGCTGAGCAAGCAGTTTTTGATGATGAAGGCCATACTGCACCTGTACCACAAGGCCAAGGGCCTGGTGGACCGGGCCATTCCCATCAGCGCCATCTTGCAGACCGGCCTGTTTGAAAAGCTGGGGCGGATGAAATACGACATCCCCAACGACAAGCCGTCGCTGTTTGACGATCTGCTGAGTGAAATCGACCAGCAGCTTGATAAGCTGGAGAAGGAGGGGGCTCTCGTATGATTATCGAACACATCGGGCTGAGTGAAATCAGCGGTTCCCTCGTGGTGCTCGACGGCGTGCAGGGCGCCGCTTTTGAAGAAGTGGTGGAGCTTCGCCTCGACAACGGCACCACCCGCATGGGCCGCGTGGTGCAGATCGACGGCGACCGGGTCGTCATCCAGGTGTTTGAGGGAACCTCGGGCGTTTCGCTCAAAAACACCCGCACCGTCTTTACCGCCCATCCCATGGAGATGCCCCTTTCCCCCGAGCTGCTGGGGAGGGTTTTCGACGGCGCCGGCCGGCCGGCCGACGGAATGGGGGAGATCTTCCCCACCGCCCATATGGATATCAACGGCCTGCCCATCAACCCCGTCTCGCGGGAATATCCGCGCAACTACATCGCCACCGGCATCTCCTCCATCGACGTGATGTCCACCCTGATCCGGGGGCAGAAGCTGCCCATCTTCTCCGGCTCGGGTATGAAGCATAACGAGCTTGCCGCCCAGATTGTCCGCCAGGCCCGCGTGGGGGATGAAACCGAGGGCTTTGCCATCGTCTTTGCGGCCATGGGGGTGCAAAACGACATTGCCGACTATTTCCGGCGGGTGTTTGAAGCGTCGGGGGTGCTCAAGCGGGTGGTCATGTTTTTAAACCTCTCCAACGACCCCATCATCGAGCGTATCCTGACCCCGCGCTGCGCCCTGACCGCGGCCGAGTACCTGGCCTTTGAACTGGGCATGCACATCCTGGTGGTCATGACCGATATGACCTCCTACGCCGAGGCCTGCCGTGAATTCAGCTCGTCCAAGGGCGAGATCCCGGGCAGGAAGGGCTACCCCGGCTATCTCTACTCCGATCTCGCATCGCTGTACGAGCGTGCCGGCATGATTAAGGGCAAGCGCGGCTCGGTCACCCAGCTCCCGATCCTGACCATGCCCAACGACGACATCACCCACCCGGTGCCCGACCTGACCGGCTATATCACCGAGGGGCAGATCGTGCTCGACCGCCAGTTGGATTCGATGGGGATTTACCCGCCGGTGAGCGTGCTGATGTCCCTCTCCCGCCTGATGAAGGACGGTATCGGCGAGGGCTTCACGCGGGAGGACCACGCCCCCTTGAGCAACCAGCTCTTTGCCTGCTGCGCCAAGGTGCAGGACGCCCGCTCGCTTGCCTCGGTCATCGGTGAGGACGAGTTGAGCGAAACCGATAAACTGTACATCGACTTTGGCCGGGAATTTGAGAACCGTTTTCTGCGCCAGAGCGAGAATGAGAACCGCACCATGGAGCAGTCGCTTGACCTGGGGTGGGAGTTGCTGTCCATCCTTCCGCGCGGCGAACTGGACCGCCTCGACGACAAGATTGTCGAGAAATACTACAAGCCCAAGCGGGACGAATAAAGCGCATCACCCTGCGCCGTACGGCAGTGTAATTTGGTTTGAAAGGAGTCGAAGCCTGTGCCCGTTCAAATGAATCCCACCAAGGGGAACCTGATGGCCGCGAAAAAATCGCTTGATCTTGCCCGGGTCGGCTTTGACCTGCTCGACCGCAAGCGGAATATCCTCATCCGCGAGACTATGGCCATGATCGATACGGCCAACGAAATCCAGCAGCAGATCGACTCGACCTACGCCGAGGCCTATCGGGCACTGCAATACGCCAACGTTACGCTCGGCATATGCGACCGGGCGGCCAAATCGGTGCCCATTGAAAACGGCGTGAGCATCGCCTTTCGCAGCGTGATGGGAGTTGAGATTCCCATGGTGTCTTTTGACCCTAATCCGGTGCGCAATTATTATGGATTCCAGTCGACCAACGCCATGCTCGACGAGGCGTTTATGAAGTTTGATTCGGTCAAAAAGCTGACCGTTAAGCTTGCCGAGGTGGAAAACAGCGTCTACCGGCTGGCCGACGCCATCAAAAAGACCCAAAAGAGGGCCAATGCCTTAAAGAATATTGTGATCCCCCGCTTTACCGAGACCATCAAGTTTATCACCGAGGCGCTCGAAGAAAAGGAGCGGGAGGAATTTGCCCGCATGAAGGTCATCAAGATGACCAAGAGCAAGTGAATAGTGCGCGCTACATGGAAGAAAAAACACACGGCAGACTGTATCAGGTCTACCGTGTGTTTTTTTGATGCATGATATGAGTCATTCTTGGCTTATACGGCCAAAATCGAAAAGCTGTTTCACTTCCACGCCGAGGACGTCGGCAATACGGAACAGGACGGTTGTCGTAAAAGGGGTAGGTACATTGGGGGCCTCGATATTGCTCATGTGGGTACGGCTAATTCCGATCTTTTCCGCTAAGTCCAATTGTGTCATATTAGCGCGTTTTCTGTAATAACTAATGTTGTTTCCCAGCAGGCGGTAGATTTCGTTGTGTTCCATGCTACTCTCCAGGCCGACAAAAAAATCATCGTATGTGCACTGATATAATTTACGTAGCGTCGTTATCATGCTGATCGGGATATTGAGTTCTCCCGCCTCGTATTTCGCGTATGTGCTTCGGCCAATGTCACAGGAGTTTAATTGCAATAGTGCGCACAGTTTTTCTTGCGATAATCTATGCTGTTTTCGTAGCATGCGGAGATTATCACCCATATTTTGGTCACACTTCAGTTTTAAATTTTGTCTCATAACTTTGGCCCCGAAATACAAGTATTGACCAATATTGGTTGCAACTATTTCCATTATATGCTATACTACACCCAAATATTGACCGCTATACTGATCGGAACTGAGCTTTTTATGAGGAGACGGTGTTATGGAGAATAAATTTTTCTTTCTTACTGATAAACAAACCACAGCGTATACTTTGAGACGAAAAGGCTTGTCTTATAAAGCGATTGGTCAAGCTATGGACAATATAACACCAAGTGCCGCGCGTGAATTGGTTTTGAATGCCCAACGCGGAATTCGTTCTTATGAGCGTCATCTCAAAGCATTGGAAAAGAACCAAGACCTGCTAAATTTTACATTGTCCAGGGGAGAAATGAAAATGGTGGTATGCGGTTTAAGAATGCTTCGGGCGCACAAAACATGCCGTACCTTATTTTGGTATGACGATCTACGCTTGGAGGACAGTAAAATAGACCTGCTGATTGAAAGATCGATCGACGCTTTGTCGGAAGAAGTGGAAGGCAGAAAATAAAAGCCCCCAAGCATGTCACGCTTCGGGGGCCGTATGGTTGGGCTCATCTACTTTCAAACCGGCAAAAAAATCATCATATTGACATCCATAAATGTCCTTGAGTGTAATCAATACGCTGATGCGAATATTGAGCTGCCCTGATTCGTATTTTTCATAGGTGCTCCTGCCAATGTCACAACCATGGCGTTGCAGCTCGGCGCATAATTTCTCTTGAGAAAAATTGTTCTGATTCCTCAGTTTACGAAGATTAGCGCCCATATTTAGATCGCGCCTCAGTTTTTGTTCCATTCGTCTATACCTCAACTGCCATTGATCGTCACTTTAAACTGCTTTTATTCTATGCGGAAGGCATGACAAATACTGATCTCTATATTGGTCATTATGAAAGAATAATTCACAGTGCGAAAGGGAGAAACCTCATGAAAAACCAGCCCTTTTATCAGGAATTCAGCCAAAGACTGTGTTACCTGCGCAAGGTCACCGGCCGCACGCAACAGAATGTCGCCGACTACCTGCAATTAGACCGCTCGGCCTATAGCTGCTATGAGCTGCGACGCAGCGCCCCCAGCCTCGACAAGCTCTGCCAGCTCGCCCGGCTGTATCGCGTTTCCACCGACTTCCTGCTCGGGGTCGGCGGATGGGACGACGACAAACAGTTTGCCTATCGCTTTGGCGAAGAACCCGATGCGCTGAAATAATCCCAACCGGCTTGCAATTGCGGCCCTTTTCCATTAAAATAGAACCAGATTTTCAAACCGTGCAAATTGCGCTTGACAGAATGGGTTTATCGTGATATCATGTTAGCAAGTTAAAGCGCGTGGCCGCATAAGGAGTTGAATCCGATGAATGGAAAACACAGCCGCACCACCCCCGAGGGCACGAGGGATTTGCTGTTTGAGGAGTGCCTCGCCCGGCGCGAGGTGGCCCGGCGGCTGGCCGATTTGTTCTGCTCGCGCGGCTACGCTGAGGTCATGACGCCGGGGCTGGAGTATTACGATATGTTCGCCGGCGAGATGGCCGGCATGCCGCAGGAGTCGCTGTATAAACTCTGCGACAACCACGGCCGCCTCCTGGTCATGCGGCCGGACAGCACCATGCCCATCGCCCGCCTGGTCGGCGCGCGGCTCAAGGATGCGCCCCTGCCGCTGCGGCTTTACTATGCCCAGACGGTTTACCGCGCCACCCCCTCGATGAGCGGGCGCAGCGACGAGGTCATGCAGTCGGGCATCGAGCTGCTCGGCGCTCCGGGCAAGCGGGCCGACCTCGAGGTAATCACCATGGCGGTCGACGCGCTGCGCGCCTGCGAGGTGGAGGATTTTCGCATCGAGCTCGGCCATGCCGGCTTTTACAAGGCCCTCGCCGGCCGCCTGCCGGTGGACGACGAGGTGCGCGAGGATATCCGCCTGCTGATTGAGTCCAAAAACTACGCCGGCCTGGGCGCTCTGCTCGACGACCTGGAGGATACCGAGGCGGTCCGCGCCATCCGCCGCCTTCCCCGCCTGTTCGGCGGGCGGGAGGTCTTTGCCGGCGCGGCCGCGCTGTGCGGGGAAGATCCCAGCGCTATGGAGCCTTTGCGTTACCTCGAGGGGATTTATACCGACCTGGAAGCGCTGGGCCTTGACGGCAAGATCA
The DNA here is from genome assembly GCA_965145485.1 of uncultured Eubacteriales bacterium. Lineage (GTDB taxonomy): Bacteria > Bacillota > Clostridia > Oscillospirales > Acutalibacteraceae > CABQCM01. The sequence goes on from CBCTCU010000002.1 coordinate 93,112, forward strand.
GCATCGACCTCGGGTTGGTGCACCGCAACGATTACTATACCGGCGTGGTCTTTCGCGGTTATGTCGAGGGCGCGGGCCAGACGGCTGTTTCGGGCGGCCGCTACGACCGCCTGCTGGGTGAGTTCGGCGCTCCCATGCCGGCCACCGGCTTTGGGGTGGACGACGACCGGCTCGCCCGCGTGCTGCTCGCCCGTGGGGAGGGGATCGCCCACCAGCCGCCCGAGGCGGCGGTGTTCGGCCCCGAGGGCTATGAGATGAAGGCCCTGATCGAGCTTCGCGCCCGCGCCGGCCGTGGCGTGCGGTGCATCAGCGCTACCGCCTGCGATGAGGAGCAGGCGGCCGCCCAGGCCAGGGCGGCGGGGGCCAAAACCCTGATTGTCGTGGGCGAGCAGGTGACCGAGCGGCCTTTGTAATGTATTCGCGGGGGTCAGCGGCATTGCCTGCGGCGCGCCGCGCTTCCCCTCGCTGCCGCCGGGAGAGAGCCTTTGCCTGCCGCGGACGCGAATGTTTCCCGCAGAGAACCGATGTATTCCCACAGGCGGAGCGGCTTGCCTTCGGTTGGCGCGGAAAACGCCGCGCTTCGCCTCGTTGCCACCGGGAGAGAGCTTTTGCCTGCGGCGGAAGCTAATGTTTTCCGCAGAGAACCGGCGTATTCCCGTTGGTGGGGCAGATTGCTTTCGGCTGGCGCGGGAAACGCCGCGCTTCCCCTCGCCGCCACCGGGAGAGAGCCTTTGCCTGCCGCGGAAGCTAATGTTTTCCGCAGAGAACCGATGTATTCCCGCTGGTGGGGCAGATTGTCTCCGATTGGCGGGTGGAAGCCATCGCACACCAACGTGAACAATATACACATATCGACCAACACCCGGCCTGAGCCGGTTTTCAATCCGAACGAAAGGGCGCCTTCGATAAAAGGCGGGTAACGCTGTTATGAGACCAATACGTATTGCTCTGACCAAGGGGCGGCTGGAAAAAAATGCGGTCGGCCTGTTTGAGCGCATGGGGCTTGACTGCACGCAGCTCATCGACAAGGGTCGGCGGCTGATTTTGCCGGTCGGGCCGTACGAGGCGGTGCTTGCCAAAGCGGCCGACGTCATCACCTACGTGGAGCACGGGGTTTGCGATCTCGGTGTCGTCGGCAAAGACACCATCGCCGAGCACGACACGGGCGAATTTTACGAGGTCATGGATCTCGGCTTCGGCCGCTGCCGCTTTGCCCTTGCCGGCCGCAAGGGAGAGGATTTTTACAGCGGCTACGCCATGAAGACCATCGCCACCAAGTACCCCAACGTCGCCCGCGCCTTTTTTGAAAAAAAAGGGATGGACATCCGCATTATCAAGATCGAGGGCTCGGTCGAATTAGCCCCGCTGCTTGGGCTGGCCGACGCGATCGTCGACATCGTCGAGACCGGCTCGACGCTAAAGGAAAACGGGCTGGAGGTTTACGAGACGGTGTGCCCCATTTCGGCGCGGGTGATTGTGAATATGGCCAGCCTGAAACTGCGCAAGAGCGAGATCGAATCCCTGCTGGATCGCATGGAGCAGGCGGGGGCGTCGATGGAAGTGTGAAAATTTATCACAAAAGGCCGGATGGCCGGCCGGTGTTTCTTGGGAGCCGGAAGTTAAAATTGGGGTGAAGCGGATATGCCCGCCCCGCCCGCCGGATCATGTGGGCGGCGTGAAACGGGGCATCGCACGGGAAAGGCAGGAGAGTGAAATGATCGAAATTGTTACCGCCGACGGCAGGGCCGAGCGGGAGCTGCTCCAAAGGATCAAAGAGCGCAGCGGCGAGGTCGATCGCACCGTTACCGCCGCGGTTAGCGAGCTGATCGACGACGTAAAGCGCAACGGCGACGAGGCGGTCCGCCGTTACACGGTTCAATTTGACGGCGAGGCGCCCGATTGCTTTGAGGTGCCGGCCGAGGAGCTGGAACGCGCGGTGGCCGAGTGCGACCCCGCTTTTATCGCCGCGCTCGAAAGGGCGGCGGGGAATATCCGCGCCTTTCATCAGCGGCAGAAGCAGGAGGGATGGTCCTTTACCACCGCGCAGGGCTGCCTGCTTGGCCAGCGGGTGCGCGGCCTGCACCGGGTCGGAATTTACGTCCCGGGCGGCACGGCGGCCTATCCCTCCACCGTGCTGATGAATACCATCCCCGCCCGCATCGCCGGGGTGGGGGAGATCGTCATGGTCACGCCGCCCCCCAAGAAGGGGCTTAACAACCGCGAAATCCTCGCTGCGGCTAAGGTGGCCGGGGTAGACCGGGTCTTTACGGTCGGCGGGGCGCAGGCGGTGGCCGCCCTTGCCTACGGCACCGAGAACATCCCCCGCGTGGACAAGATTGTCGGCCCGGGCAACATTTACGTCGCCACAGCCAAGCGCCTGCTCTACGGCGTAGTGGATATCGATATGATCGCCGGCCCGAGCGAGATATTGGTGTTGGCCGATCACACGGCCAATCCGGTCTATCTCGCCGCCGACCTGCTCTCGCAGGCCGAGCACGACCGCCTGGCCTCGGCCATCCTCATCACCACCGACCGCTCGGTTGCCGAGCGCACGGCCGCCGAGCTGTCCCGCCAGGCTGAGAAGCTCTCGCGCAAGGAAATATTGACCGAGTCCCTCGCCCGGTTCGGCGCTGGCATCGTCTGCCGCTCGATGGATGAGGCGGTCGACTTTGCCAACGAACTGGCCCCCGAGCACCTGGAAGTGGTGACCGAGAACCCCATAGAGCTGCTTGAGCGGCTGGACAATGCCGGATCTGTTTTTTTGGGCTCCTATTCCCCCGAGCCTCTGGGGGACTATTTTGCCGGCCCCAATCATGTGCTGCCCACCAGCGGAACGGCCCGTTTCTTTTCCCCGCTTTCGGTCGACAGCTTTGTCAAGCGCTCGAGCTTTATCTCCTACACCGAGGAAGCCCTGCGCGATGCCGGTGAGGATATCATCAAGCTGGCCGAGACCGAGGGATTGACCGCCCACGCCCAGTCGATTCGGGTGCGTATGGAGTAACCCCTGCACCAGCGGAGCATCCGTTCGCAGGCCTCGCAATATATTACAAGGGAAATCGTGGCGGATGGCGCGCCTGCAAGCGGCAAAGTGCTCTGCTGCCCCGGGTGGGCAGCGGCGTGGCCGAGCTTCCTTTTGTTTCCTGATCGTGCGCTCTGACGGATGTGCTTCCTATTTTTGTTATTTTCATTTCACCGGGGGAGTTTCTATGTCTTATACCTTATCGGAAAAAGCGGCGCGGCTGATTCCCTATGAGCCGATCGCCGGGGATTATCGCGTGCGTCTTGACGCGAACGAATCTTTTTTGCCGGTGCCGGACGAGGCGCTCGAGGCGCTGCGCCGGGCGCTGGATACAACGGCGCTGCAACGCTATCCCGATCCGATGGCGGCGGGGGTGTGCGGCCGCTTTGCCGCGTATTACGGCGTCGACCCCGCCCTGGTCACCGCCGGCAATGGGTCGGATGAGCTGATTTCGGTCATTGTCAACACCTTTTTGCAAAAGGGGGAGCGGGCGATGGTGCTCTCTCCCGACTTCTCCATGTATTCCTTCTACCTCTCCCTGGCCGAGGCCGAATGCGTCACGCTGGATAAGGGGATGGATTTTACCATCGACGTTTCGCAGGTGCTCGACGGCCTGCGCCGCAGCGGCAGCCGGATGCTGCTGTTTTCCAATCCCTGCAATCCCACGGGGCAGGGGCTGCCCCGCGAGCAGGTGATGGAGATTGTACGCGGCACCGACGCGTTGGTGGTGCTGGATGAAGCGTACATGGATTTTTGGGACGACGCCCAGTCGCTGGTGCGCGATACGGCCGACTATGACAATTTGATCGTGCTGCGCACCTGCTCGAAGATGATGGGTCTGGCCGCGCTCAGGCTGGGGTTTGCCGTAGCCTGCGAGCCGCTAACCCGGGTGCTGCGGGCGGCCAAGTCGCCGTACAATGTCAATACCTTGACCCAGCTTGCCGCGCAGGCGGTGCTGTCCTACCCTGACGCGCTGCGCCGCGGGAGAAGGGAAATACTCCAATCCAAAGCCGGGTTGGAAGCGATGGCCGCCTCCCTTCCCCTGCGCGAGGGAGAGGCATTCCTGCCCACCTGCACGAATTTTCTCGTGCTGCGCACGCCGCGGGCCCGGGCGTTGTTTGAGGCCCTGCGCCAGCGGTCGATCATCGTTCGCTGCTTTTCCGGCTTTTTGCGCATTACGGTCGGAAACGAGGAGGAAAATAAGGCGCTCATCGGCGCGCTGCGGGAGATACTGTAGGCAGTTTTCTCTGCTGTTCGTAAATCCATGACCGGGGGACGCATCTTTTGGTCATTTTTTGGGGTGGCCGGCAAGGCTGTACGTGGGGCGCAGTCGCAGTAGGCCCTGATGCGCCCGCACGGTTTTAATAGTACGCCCCGCGGTTTGAGGAAAACGACCCAAGGAAGGTGAATGCCATGAGGCAAGCGCACGTATCGCGCAAAACCAAAGAGACGCAGATTGAAGCCACCCTGAGCCTGGACGGGGGGGAGGTGTCGGTCGAGACCGGCATCGGGTTTTTCGATCATATGCTCACCGCGTTCGCCCTGCACGGCGGATTGGGGCTGACCCTGCGTGCTAAGGGGGATTTGCAGGTCGACCCCCACCATACGGTGGAAGATGTGGGCATTGTATTGGGCGACGCTATCGCCCAGGCGGTTGGCGACAAGGCGGGGATTGCCCGCTATGGCAGCTTTGCCGTGCCGATGGACGAGTCCCTCGCGTTTGCCTGCCTGGATATCAGCGGGCGGCCCTATCTGGTCTTTCGGGCGGAGTTCCCGCAGGAGCGGATGGGGGATTACGACGCCTGCCTGACCGAGGAATTTTTCCGCGCGTTGGCCTTTCATGCGGGGATCACGCTGCATTTGATTTCCCCCTACGGCGGCAATTCCCACCACAAGGCCGAGGCGCTGTATAAGGCGGCCGGCCATGCGCTGCGTCTTGCGGCGGCAAAGACCGGGTCGAACGAGGTGCTGTCTACGAAGGGGACGCTCTAGGCCAAAGCGCTTTGGCCTGCGCCGGAAGAAGGCCGTCGGGATCAACCGGACTGAACGGTGCGCGGCAGACGGTTTTGCTAACCATATTGAATCAATCGGAGGATATCGTATGCTTATTTTTCCAGCCATCGACATTCAAAACGGGCAGTGCGTGCGGCTGCATCAGGGCGATTTTGACACCGCGCAGGTGGTGGCGGCCGACCCGCTGGAGACCGCCCGGTCGTTCGCCCGCGCCGGGGCGCAGTGGGTGCATATGGTCGACCTCGACGGCGCGCGCGCCGGCCGGCCGGTCAACCGGGAGATTTTCCGCGAGGTGGCTCACGAGAGCGGGCTGAGGCTGGAGCTTGGCGGCGGCATCCGCGATATGGAGACCATCGACGCTTATCTTTCGGACGGCGTCAGCCGGGTCATCCTCGGGTCGGTGGCGCTGAAAAATCCGGCCCTGGTCGAGCAGGCGGCGGCCCGGTATGGCGAGCGCATCGCGGTGGGGATTGACGCGCGCGACGGCATGGTAGCCACCGAGGGCTGGCTGGAGGGATCGGACGTCCACTACATTGACCTTGCGCGCGAGATGGAGCGCCGGGGCGTTCGCTGCCTTGTTTTTACCGACATATCCCGTGACGGCACCTTGAGCGGCCCCAGCCTGGAGCAGCTAGAGGCGCTCAATTCGGCTGTCAGCTGCGACGTCATCGCCAGCGGCGGGATCAAGTCGATCGAGGACATCGAGGCGTTGGCCGAGCGGGGGCTGTACGGTGCGATCTGTGGGAAATCCCTCTATCAGGGGACGCTTGACCTGCAGCAGGCGCTCGAATGCGCGGCGGGGAGCGCCGCCCTCGCCCTGCGGCGGATCAAGTTTAATGCGGACGGCCTGATCCCGGCTGTGATACAGCAATGGGATACCGGCGAGGTGCTCATGCTGGCCTATATGAACGAGCAGTCCCTTCGCCGCACGATGGAAACAAAGACCACCTGGTTTTACAGCCGCTCGCGGCAAACGCTTTGGAATAAGGGAGAGTCGTCCGGCCATATCCAGCGGGTGGTGTCGCTGCGGGCCGACTGCGATTACGACACCCTGCTCGTCCGGGTGGATCAAACCGGGGCGGCCTGCCACACCGGCAGCCACAACTGCTTTTACAACGACTTGACCCAATAAACCAGAAATGCCCGCCGCCGCACCCCGGCGCGGACGAGGCATGCGGCGCGCCCGGCCTGGGCGTGCCGAAAGTAGAAAGGTGAGGACAAATGGCGGAAAACATCATTCAAAATCTTTGCGATACCGTAACCGAGCGCCGTGAGAATCCCAGCGAGGGGTCGTACACCGGCTATCTGTTTGAACAGGGGCTGGATAAGATCCTGAAAAAATGCGGCGAGGAATGCTCGGAGGTCATCATCGCGGCCAAAAACGGCGGCCGCAGGGAGCTGACCATGGAGCTGAGCGACCTGTTGTATCATCTGAGCGTGCTGATGGTCTATAGCGGGGTGACCCCCGACGACCTTGCGGCCGAGCTTGACCGCCGTCATCAGAAGCAGGGGAATCTCAAAAAGTTCCATCAGGTGGATAAAAACAGCTAAATCGATGTCCTAAAACGCAGGCACGCCCGCATACATTTTTGTATGGGGGTGTTTTGCGTATGTGCTGTAGAATCGTCGAGATGCGCAACAAGGAGGTCATCTGCATTAAGGACGGAACCCGGCTGGGCTGTGTCTGCGATGTGGAAATTGACACCTGCTCGGGGCAGCTGATATCCATCGTCATTTTCGGCCGGCCCAAACTGTTTGGCCTGCTTGGGCGGGAGGAGGACTGCGTCATCCCCTGGAACTGCATCGAGGTCATTGGGCCGGATACCATCCTGGTGTCCTTTGAGCCGCCGCGTCATCCTCGCCGCCGCAAGCAGGGCTTTATGGGGAAAATCTTTGGGAATTGACCCTTTTCCCGCCGATACCCGGGCCGTCTGGCTTGACCCGCTGTGCTATGCGGGCGCTCCGGCAATCTTTTTGTAGCAAGGTTCACGCTTGCAGTCAATGGCGTTGTTTTGGCCGCCGCAATCCGCTGTGTTGATCCAAAGCCGCATGGCATTCATGCCATGCGGCTTTGCTCTGGTTATCACATTCACTGGCCGAGCCTTTGGAGGCAATACATAGACCGGGAGCCCCCCGTTGGCATGCTGCGGGGCTGGGGATGCAAATGAATACACGTGGGATTGCCGGAAATGTCCTTTCCCATTGCATTATCAAGCCCCCGTTTCGCTGGGTCCTTGCCGGTATCCATGGTGGCCCCCACCGGTTCAAAGATTGGCCAGCCCTAAAGAATGACGCCCAATTCGAGCTTCCAACGAAGGATGCGCAGCACAGACTGGTCGATGGTTTCCTCCGCAATGACCCCTTGATCCAACGCCTCGAGTAGAGCGGAGATCGCGGCCTCGTAATCGGTGCAGCACAGCAGGTCGTTTCCCGCCAGCACCGCCAGCACCGCGGCGCTGCGGGCGTCGGTATAGCTGGTAATGGCCCCCATATCCAGCGCGTCGGTCAAAATGACGCCTTCAAACCCAAGCTGATCCCGCAGATATTGATGCACCGCCGGGGAGAGGGAAGCGGGCGCGTCCGGGTCCATGCACGCGACAATGTTGTGGGAAACGAGCACGGCCCCCGCCCCGGCCTCGATCCCGCTTTGAAAGGGGAGCAGGTCAGAGCCCTCCAACGTCGAAAGGCTACGCGTATCGGTCGATAGCCCCGCATGGGTGTCGGCGTTGCCGCCGTATCCGGGAAAGTGCTTGAGCACGCAGCCCATCTGCTGCGCGCACATTTCGCTGACCACCAGCCCGACGTATTGGGAGGTGGCCGCCGCATCCTGCCCCAGGGTCCGGGGATAGATGTAATCGCTCGGGTCGGTGGATAGGTCGCACACCGGGGCCATATTGAGATTGATCCCCAGCGAGCGCAGAAGGGCGGATTTTTCCACCGCGTCGCTGCGGATGGCTTCCCATCCGCCCTGCCGGTAGAGCTCCTGCGGGGAGGGAAAAGGCTGATCGCGAAAGGCGGGAAAGCGGCTGATGCGGTTGACCTCGCCGCCCTCCTCGTCCACACCGATGAGAAGGGGGATGGAAACCGACGACTGGATGCTTTGTATCTCCGCCGACACCTCCGGCGGAGTTTTTTCCTCAAAGTCCCGGGCAAAGAGCAGATAGCCTCCCAGATGGTAGGCCGTAGCTGCCTCCGTCGCGTTCGACTGGGGGCAGCGGGCCAGTATCATTTGCCCTACCTTCTCCTCAAGCGTCATGCTCTGCAATATTTGCTCGGCAGGGTCGCCGGATTCGCTGGCCCGCCCGGTGGGCGCGGTATCCCCGTTGGGCGGGGCGGACGGTTCGGCGGAGACGGATTCTTCTGTGGAGGCAGGCGTCGTCGCGCCCGGGGTATCCTCCGTGTATTGGCCCCCCTCCTCCGGCAGGGGCAAAACGACCATTCGCACAACGTCCACCGGCTCGGGGATTTGGTTGCCGGTCAGGACGCCGTAGTACGAAACCCTCGCAGGGCAGCCGGGCTGGATTCCGCCCTCGGGCGTGTGCAAAATGTCTTCTTCCAGGCGAAACGAATAATACGCCTCGCCGGCGGCCAGGGTCACCATGCCCTCGGATACCTGCGCGACGGTGCCCTCGAGGGTCGCAAGGGAGCCGCTTGATCGGGTGCCGGCCGCTGGGGAAGGCCCCTGCGCACGACATGCCGACAGAAGCAGGCAGACAGCCAGCATCAGACATATCGCAGCGCGCCTCACGGTGATCCCCTCCCCTTATCCAACCGTAGTCTCTAAGGATATTTTACCGGATTACACCGGCGCTTACAAGGGGGAGAAGGGGAAAAGACAGCAAGATCGGCGTATTCTTGCGCAAGAAATGCGTTGCCAACTAGGATGGGGTATGATAGGATAAAAACATCTGTAAAAGAGTTCGCCGCCCGGCGCGCAGGGGGGCGGCGCGCCAGAGCGTGTCTGCCCAGGCGCGTGAGGCGCCCCTTGAGCATTGCAACGCGCTGGCGCCATCGCTTTCGATGAAATCTCAATTTATTGGTAAAATATCCGTTTTGGCGGAATTAAACATTGTTAATACAGGAGGAATGATCGATGAGCCATTATGCGATCGGATTGGATTTTGGCACATTGTCCTGCCGCGCGCTGCTGGCGGACACAGCCGATGGAAACCCACTGGGGGTCAGCGTGTTTGAGTACCCCCACGCCGTGCTCGACCGTGCCCTTCCGACCGGCGAGAGGCTGGGGCAGGACTGGGCGCTGCAGCACCCCTCCGATTATCTCGAGGCGCTCCGCCATACGGTGCCCGAGCTGCTTGCGGTCACCGGCGTCGATGCGGCCGACGTCGTTGGTATTGGCGCGGATTTTACCGCCTGTACCCTTTTGCCGGTTCAGGCCGACGGTACGCCGCTGTGCCTGCTACCCGAATTTCAGCGCAACCCGCACGCTTACCCCAAGCTCTGGAAGCACCACGCCGCGCAGCAGCAGGCCAACCGGCTCAACGACATTGCACAAGCGCGGGGGGAATGGTGGCTGGGAAATTACGGCGGCAAAATCAGCAGCGAATGGGCCATTCCGAAAATTTGGCAGATCCTCGACGAGGCGCCTGAGGTCTACGCCGCGGCCGACCGCTTTATCGAAGCGGCCGACTGGATCGTTTGGCAGCTGTGCGGCAGGGAGACGCGCAACAGCTGTACGGCGGGATATAAAGAGCTTTGGAATAAGCGCAGAGGCTATCCTTCCCCCGCCTTTTTCCGCGCGCTCGATCCACGGCTGGAGAGGGTAGTGGAGCAAAAGCTCGGCTTGGACATCCTGCCGCTGGGCAGCCGGGCGGGGGGATTAACCCAAGAGGCGGCCGAAATGACCGGCCTTCGTCCAGGCACGGCCGTGGCCGTGGGCAACGTCGACGCGCATGTCTGCCTGCCTGCGGTCGGCATCGACGCCCCGGGGAAGATGCTGGCCATCATGGGCACCTCCACCTGCCATATTATGCTGGGAGAACGCGAAATCCAGGCGCCTGGCATTTGCGGCGTGGTCGAGGACGGGGTGATGCCCGGCTATTTCGGCTACGAGTCGGGGCAGGGCTGCGTGGGGGATCATTTTGCCTGGTTCATTGAAAATTGCCTGCCCGGCCCCTATCTGGAGCAGGCCCGCGCGCGGGGGGAGAGCCCGCATGCATACCTGCGCAGCCTTGCCAGCCGGCTGCGTCCGGGCGAGAGCGGGCTTGTGGCGCTCGACTGGTGGAACGGATGCCGCAGCGTGCTCATGGACGCCGATTTGACCGGCCTGATGGTGGGGATGACCTTGCAAACCAGGCCGGAAGAGATATATCGGGCCCTGATTGAGGCAACCGCCTACGGAACCCGGAAAATCGTCGAAAATTATCGAAACCATGGCCTTCCGGTGGAGGAATTTATCGCTTCGGGCGGGATCAGCCAAAAGGACCCCATGGCCATGCAGATTTACGCCGATGTGCTGGGCATGCCCATCCGCGTTGCCGGAGCCGCCCAGGGTCCCGCCATGGGCAGCGCGATCTTTGGCGCGGTCGCCGCTGGTAAAGAGGCCGGGGGATACGACGACATTTATCAGGCGGCCCGCGCGATGGGCAGCCGGGAGCAAACGGTTTATTCGCCGGTTGCAACCCATGCCACCGTTTACAGCGAGCTGTATCGGGAATACGAGAGGCTGCACGATTGGTTCGGCCGCGGTGGCAGCGACACGATGAAACGGCTCAAGCGGCTGAAAATGCAGCAAAGCGGTGAAACGGCCTGTTCGGACATATCCCTGCCATGATCGCGCGACGCCCGGCAAAAAGGTTTTTAGCGGATGGAATGCGCCTGCCTTTGCCGGTTGACGGTATCAAAATTCGCCTGACGGCCGGATATTCCATCCCCTGCGGGACACACTAGCCTTGAGGTGATACCAATGGCAAAACAGGGGATGAAGCGGCCGGAGCGCACCCATACGAAGGCGCGCAACGATGCGGCCGCTGTTCCTGAAATCCAGGGCAGGGCAAAGCATGGAAAGGAACCGGCTAATCCGATTGTTGCGACCACCCACGCTCCTGCGCAAAAGGTCTTCCATTCGTCTGTCAACGCAAAGCATGGCGAGGATCGGCCCATACCGTCCGACGTCTATCCGGTCATCGACAACGATCTGGCCAGGGACAATATCGAAAACGATCTTACCGCCGCCGATCTTCAGGATTTATAAAGGCGGCCGGCCGGAGACGGCAGGATAGCAAAGCGTATCGCGCGATGACATTGAAACGGGGCGCGCCCTTGTAGCGTGGTAGCCGGTCGCAGGCTCATGGCAAGCTGTCAGAAAAGCCGAAAGCCGGAAGGCTGCGGCGTTTGCCGGCCGGATGAGGCAAAGGCATGTTGAATCCTGGAATATTATGGTGATATGGGACAAATAACCCGGCATGGTGCGCCAGGCGCACCCGCGCTCAAACAAGGTGAAATACGGGCGGAAACGGCCAAGCTGTTTCTGCCCGTTTGTATTGTGTAGGCCGCCATTCTGGCGTTGCCCGCAGTGGCAGAAATCTTCATCGGCAGGAATACAAAAGTCGAAAACATAGATTTTCAATCGTTTTTCAATCTTTCATGGTATAATAACCGTAAACGGCTATGATACTTTGATTTTGAGCACGGGCCTGAAGCCATGTGCACAGGATACCATTCACACTGTGTGTTCATGGAATCATAGCCACAGGCGGTTATGGTATTCTAGCGTAAAGCACGGTCCTGCGGGCGTGTGCATTAGGATACCATTCACGCTTGGCGTTCAGGATATCATAGCTGCGATTTGAGCGCACGCGGCAGTGCGCAGGGGATTGGCTGTCACCGCGTGTTGGTAGCGTCCTGGCCCAGATGGCGGCGATGCTTTGTTTTTCGCGCCGGCTTGCGGGCTGTATGCATTGATACCGTTTCCGCTGCGCGGTGATGGTATCATCGATGCTAGCGGCCATGACGCACCGCTTTCGGCGCGCGCCTTGGCCGACATGCCGTTGGATAGTGCGTATGCATTGCGGTGTGGAATTCCACGGGAGGTGTTGGTATGAGGCTATTGCTTGTGGAGGATGAAAAAAGAATGGCGCAGGCGCTTTGCGAAATACTGCGCTTAGAGAAGTATGATGTGGATCACTGCGCCGACGGGCTGGAGGGGCTGTATGCCATCGAGACTGGCGTATATGACCTCGCTGTTTTGGACGTCATGTTGCCGCATAAAAATGGCTTTGACATCGCAAGGGAGGCCCGCGCCAAAGGGATTCAGACGCCCATTCTCATGCTGACGGCAAAAAGCGATCTGGACGATAAGGTCACCGGCTTGGACTGCGGGGCGGACGATTACCTCACCAAGCCCTTTATGACCAAGGAACTGCTTGCCAGGCTCCGGGCCCTTGGCCGCAGAAACATCCATACGGCGGACGGTGCCCTCACGTTTGGGGACATCACCCTCAACACCGGCGCTTCGACGCTGGTATGCGGTGAAAACAGCGTGCGGTTAAGCGAAAAGGAATTTCATATTTTGGAATACCTCATTGCAAACCAGGGGCAGATTTTGACCTGCGAGCAGCTTGTGGTAAAAATCTGGGGCTACGATAGCGACGCGGAATATAACAATGTGGAAGTGTATATGTCCTTTGTCCGTAAAAAGCTCAGCTATGTCAAGGCCAAAACAGAGATCAAAGCGGTGCGCGGCATCGGCTATGAATTGAGGTACGACCGTGTTTAAACAATCCAAGCGGAAAATTGTCGCCGCCATTATGTCGGTGCTGGTGTTGCTGCTTTGTGGCACCTTCTGCGTCATTTATCTGGCGAGCTATGTGGAAATGACCAGTGAAAACCGAGGCCTGCTGGAGCAGTATGTGGACTCCTATGCCCTGCCGGGAGGGCCCGGCGACGGCAATCTGGACGGCGGCCGGGTAAAGGACGACCGGGGCAGCCCTCCGGCCAAGCCGCCCATGCTCGAGCTGTCGACCTTTTATTCGGTGGCCATGTCGAAAAGTGGCCAGGCGCTCAAGGTCGATACCGCCGATATCTCCACTTTTAGCGAGGATACGCTCGTCCAGCTGGCTGCCGACATCATCGAGGGCGGAAAGAACGATGGTATGGTCAACAACCTGATCTATCGTATGGCCGATAAGGACGACTATATTTTGGTTGCGTTTTTGGACAATACCGTCATGCTCGAAAACGCGGGGACGCTGATCTTTTACACCCTGCTGTTCGGCGGGGTGGCGCTTGTGCCGCTGTTTTTCCTGGCGCGGTATCTGGCAAACCGGATCGTCGCCCCCCTGGAAGAAAGCTACCAAAGGCAGAAACAGTTTGTATCCGATGCAGGCCATGAGCTGAAAACGCCGGTGGCGGTGGTGAATGCGAATCTGGAGCTTCTTTCCCGCCAAATAGGCGAAAATCAGTGGCTGTCCAATATTCAATATGAGAATGAGCGGATGTCGGCCCTGATTCTACAGCTTTTGGATCTGGCGAGGGCGGAAAACGCCACCCCTCCCATGGAAACCATCGACCTGAGCAGCTTGGTCTGCGGCGAGACGCTTCCGTTTGAAACGGTGGCCTATGAAAACGGCTTGACCTTAAACAGCAATATTGCCGAAAATATCGTCGTCCACGGCAACGGCGTTGAGCTCAAGCAGCTGGTATCCATCCTCATCGACAACGCGATCCGGCACAGCGACAGCGGCAGGCAGGTAAGCCTGACGCTCAAAAAAGAGAAAAACCACGCGGTTTTGTCCGTTGTCAACGATGGGGAGGCCTTTGCGCCCGAGGATCAGAAACGGCTGTTTGAGCGTTTCTATCGCACCGACACGGCAAGGACCGGGGATGGCCGGCATTACGGCCTGGGGCTTGCCATAGCCAAAGCCATCGCCGTGGCTCACAAAGGGAGCATCGACGTCCAATGCCGGGACGGCAAAATCGAGTTTATCGTCAAACTCCCGCTTCAAAAATAATTTTTTACCTACCCTTTACATTCAATAATACTTCAATCTTCCTTCTGTACAATGATGTCAATCGAAGTACAGGAGGAATTTTTATGTCCTTTCAAACGGTTTTCAAAAGATACGAAATAAAATACCTGCTGACAAAGGAACAAAAAGAGACGATGCTGCGCGCGATGGAGCCGCATATGGCCTTGGACCAGTATGGACGCACCACCATTCGCAACCTCTATTTTGATACCGACAATTACCGCCTGATCCGCCGGTCAATGGAAAAGCCGTCGTATAAAGAGAAGCTGCGCGTGCGCAGCTACTGCCAGGTCGGCCCCGATAGCGCGGTGTTTGTGGAACTGAAAAAGAAATACAAAAAGGTCGTATACAAGCGGCGGATATCGCTACCGGAACAAGCGGCGATGCAATGGCTGCTCGGCGGCCATCTCGAAGGCGGGCAGAACCAAATCGCCGGGGAGATCGATTATTTTCTCAAGTATTATGAATGCCTGCATCCCGTGGCCTATCTTTCGTATGAAAGGGAAGCGTTTTATTCCAAAGAGCATTCGGATTTCCGGGTGACCTTTGACGATACCATTCTCTGCCGCCAGGAGGAGCTGTCGTTGCAGTCGGCTGTTTACGGCGCGCCGCTGCTGGCCGATGGCATGGTGCTCATGGAAATCAAATGCACCGGCGGGATGCCCATGTGGATGATCCATGTGCTGTCTCAGGAGCGCATCTATCAGACCTCCTTCTCCAAATATGGCACGGCCTACCAGACATTGATCTTCCCCAAACTGGCAAAGGAGGCGGCGCGCTATGCTTGACACCATATTTCGCGGGCTGTTTGATTCGGATATAACGGTGGTCATCAGCGTGACCGATTTTCTGCTTTGCCTTGGGTTTTCCCTTGCGATTGGGCTGGTCATGGCGTTTGCCTATATGTACCGCACGCGGTATACCAAAAGCTTTGTGGTCACATTAGCGCTTTTGCCCGCTGTGGTCTGCGTTGTCATTATGCTGGTCAACGGCAATGTGGGCACAGGCGTGGCGGTCGCCGGCGCGTTCAGCCTGGTGCGTTTCCGCTCGGTTCCCGGAACGGCAAAAGAGATTTGCACGCTGTTCCTTGCCATGGGTGCGGGGCTGATCGCCGGCATGGGCTATCTCGGCTTCGCCGTGCTCTTTACGGTGGTTTTATGCGTGATTTTTATGCTCTACAACCGGTTGGATTTCGGCGCGAAAAAGAACGCTGCCATGTACAAAACCATTACCATCACCATCCCGGAGGATCTGGATTACACCGGCGTCTTTGACGATATTTTCTCGCAATACACCACCTCGCGCGAGCTTGCCTGTGTCAAGACGACCAATATGGGCAGCATGTTCCGCCTGACCTACCACGTCACTCTGCGCGACCCATCCAGAGAAAAGGAAATGATCGACAAGCTTCGTTGCCGAAACGGCAATCTGGAAATCATGGTTTCCCAGCAGGAAACCACGGTGGCGGAGCTTTGATCGGAAGGAGGCGTTGCCTTATGAGAAAATGGACCGTGATTGCCCTGGTAGTCCTGTTGCTTCTCGGCGCGGCCACCGGCTGCGGCGAGGGAGACGCCGCCAGCACGTCCAGCATAAGTACAAGTAGCATGAGCGCAAGCAGTGCCGGCACGAGCAGCGCTGTCACATCCGCCGACGCTGCCAGTAGTGTGGAGGTGGATTTTTCGCAGACCGATGCCGATATGTTTACCTCCCGGGACTATGCAACCGATTATGAGGAAGCCGGCAGCGTCCTCATACAGCTCAACGGCGACTCGGCCACTGCAAGCTCGGACAGCGTTCGTATCTCGGGTACGACCGTTACCATCACCGAGGAGGCTACCTATATCCTTTCGGGGACGCTCGACGACGGCATGATTGTAGTCAACGCTCCCGATACGGCCAAGCTTCAGTTGATATTCAACGGCGTCAATATCCATAGCGAAACCTCCGCCCCGCTTTACATCCTCGAGGCAGACAAGGTATTTGTCACCCTCGCGACGGGGAGCGACAACACCCTTTCCAATGGCGGCAGCTTTACCGCCATCGATGAGAACAACGTGGATTCGGTGATTTTTTCCAAGCAGGATCTGACTCTCAACGGTTCCGGCGCCCTTACCGTGACCTCCCCCGCCGGCCATGGGATTGTCTCCAAAGACGATCTGGTTATCACCGGCGGCGCCTATACCGTCACCGCTGCGTCGCACGGCCTGGATGCCAACGACAGCGTGCGAATCACGGGGGAGACGTCCCTTACCATCGACGCGGGGAAAGACGGCATCCATGCGGAAAATAACGACGACGCCTCGCTCGGCTTTGTGTACATTTCCGATGGCGCCATGACCATTGAATCCGAAGGCGACGGCGTCAGCGCCGGGGCCTATATGCAAATTGAAAACGGTACCTTCCAAATCCTCGCGGGCGGCGGCAGTGCGAACGGTACCAAGGAATCCTCCGATTTTTGGGGCGGCTTTGGGGGCGGCGGGCGCCCCGGCCAGTCTGTAACCTCCACAACGTCGGCCGACGACAGCAGCACCAGCATGAAGGGGCTCAAATCGTCGCTTGGCATGCTGATCGCCAACGGCAGCATTACGGTGGATTCCGCGGACGATGCGGTTCACTCCAATGCGTCGATTACCGTCAGCGGCGGCGTTTTTGAGATTGCCTCGGGCGACGACGCCTTCCATGCGGATGAAACGCTGTCCGTCAGCGCCGGCACGATCGATATCACCCAGAGCTATGAGGGCCTGGAAGCTCTGCACATCGATATACGCGGCGGTGAGATTACGCTGGTGGCCAGTGACGACGGGCTCAATGCCGCGGGGGGAACCGATTCCAGCGGCACGACGGGCGGTAGAGACGGCATGTTCGGGGGAGGCCCCGGCGGATGGGGCGGCGGCCAGGGAGGTGGCATGTCCAGCTCCTCGAATGGCGCCATTACCATCTCCGACGGGACGCTGCATATCAATGCCTCCGGCGACGGCATCGACGCAAACGGCTCTCTCACCATCACCGGCGGCTATACGGTCGTCGTCGGCCCCACCCAGGGGGACACTGCGACGCTGGACTACGACACGAGCGCGACCATCACCGGCGGCACCTTTATTGGGACGGGTGCGTCCGGCATGGCGCAGACCTTCAGCGACTCCCAACAGGGAGTGATATCGGCCAGCGTAGGATCCCAGTCAGGGGGGACGACCGTCGTCCTAAAAGATCAGCGCGGCAATACGATCCTCTCCTTTACGCCCGAGTTGTCGTTCCAGGTGGTGATTCTCAGCAGCCCCGATATCGTTTCGGGCGAAACCTACACCCTGAGCGTGGGATCGGATTCGGCCGAACTGACGGCAAGCTGAATGTATCCTTTGGGGGCGCATCGGTTGGGTGAGCCCCTGTCTGTATCACCCGTTGAGAATGGGAGGTGGAGGTGTTGCAAGGCAAGTATATTGCCCTGATTCCAGCCTATCAGCCGGCCGAGCTTCTGGTGGAACTGATGCGGCTCGGGGCGTTTGCACGCAATCTTTGCCGTACCGACATGGCAATCCCCACCGTGGAAAGCATCGTGCAGGGGGGCTGGATATTGACGCAACGACCAACGCCATGAGCCGCCGTTACTGGATATCGGGCATTGCGTTTGTCATGGCGGGCGCGGCGGTATATCCGACCCAGGGTGTATACGGCAGTCGGTAAATTGGTCGGCCCGGCTTTCCCTGGACAAAAAAGTGGCGTCCATGATGGGCGCGTGTCATGTCTGGGCGCGGATTCATAACAGCACGGATGGAATCCGTCGGTTCCGGCCGAACGATATGTCCTATCATGTGAAAAGCAGCGGTGTGCAAAGAGTTTTGGCTTGTTCAGACGATAGGGATTGAGCGAGCGCCCGCTGCCAGCGGAACGTTGGAACAGGAAACCGCCCTGCCATGGGGACGTGTATGAATGGACGGCGCGCTTTTGCGGCGAAATGCATCGCCCCTGGTTCTCCTCGCCCCTCCTGATACGCCGGGTTGCCCGTGGCAATTTTTGTGCGCCAAACCGGCCGTAGGGGCTTCTCACAGATCGTGCCGCGGTACCCGGCCTCCTGTTGGGCAACGTTCAAAGCGGGGGGGATTGATAACCGCACTTTCGCGGCGGTATGCATCCGCTTGAAAGGGTTTCGTACCGGGTTGTCCCCTCCGTGGGGCCGCACGCCGTAACCTGTAAACAGGGAAACGACGGTAACGGTAAACAATGCGAAAAAACCGGCAGGATGAAATGATATCGCAAAAGCATTTTTCCCTTTTCAAAAGCCTTTTACCCGCTTTTTCACAATAGCCATGGGGGATTGTATCCGGCAAAGCGCAAAAATAAGCCGGCGGACGCCATAGCGTCCGCCGGCTGTTGCGCTGCGCCGGTCAAGATTACCCTTACCGGCGCAACCTGGTTCCACACCACCAAGCCTGTAAGCCGAGTTCTGTCCCGGATCTGGGGATCCATCGGCAGCCATCTATCTAGGCGGCGGGTTGCCCCGACGCTCCAGCCATCCGTCAAAAGCACGCCGGGCCGGCGTATTGCTTTTTATCGATGTTGCTCCGGATAGGGTTTACAGGGCCGCGCGGTCTCCCGCGCGCCGGTGAGCTCTTACCTCGCCTTTCCACCCTTACCACAAAGGCGGCGCGTTGCCGCGCGCTCAAGGGGAAATCCCCAAGCTTTGAGGCGGTATCTCTCTGTTGCACTTTCCCTAAGGTCACCCTCGGCGGCCGTTAGCCGTTATCCTGCCCTTTGGAGCTCGGACTTTCCTCAGACGGTTTCCCGCCCGCGGCTGCCCAGCTTGCTCGTGTGGAGTTTAACTATTTTACCCGTTGCGACGCAAAAAGTCAAGCCTGGCGGCCATCAGGGGCAGCCAGGCTTTAAAGCGCAGATATCTTTTTCATCGGGACATAGGCGCATCCGTACGCCGGTGCGGACCCCATTGCCCGCTCAGAGCTTGGACGCCAGCTCCTTAATGTAAGCCCTGAAGCCATCGGCGATTTCGGGATGCTGTAACGCAACCTCGCAGTTGGCCTGCAAGATGCCAAGCTTGTTGCCCATGTCATAGCGCGTGCCGGTAAACTCCACTGCGGTCATGGTCTCGGTTCGCGCCAGGGTTTTCATCGCGTCGGTCAGTTGCAGCTCGCCGCCCGCGCCCGGCTCGGTGTGCTCCAGCAGGTCAAAGATGGACGGGGGAAGCACGCAGCGGCCCAGAATGGAATATAGGGACATAATCTTATCGGGCGAGGGCTTCTCAATCATATCGGTCACCCGGAACTGCCGGTCGGCCAACGGCTCGACCTGCAGGGAAGAATACTTGGTGATCGCCTCGGGGGTGACCTTGTTGACCCCCACGACCCCCTTGCCGTATTGCTCGTAGGCGCGGCAAAGCTGGGCAATGGCGGGATCTTCACCGATGATGACGTCGTCGCCGTATAGCACGGCAAAGGGCTCGTCGCCAACAAAGGAACGGGCGCAGAGCACCGCGTGACCCAAACCCTTGGTCTCCTTCTGCCGGATGTAGAAAATGTTGGCCAGCCCCGCAATCTCATTGAGCTGGTCCAACGTCTCCTGCCGCCCCTTGGCCTTCAGATTGACCTCCAGCTCAAAGGAGTGGTCAAAGTGATCCTCAATAATGCTTTTGCCCCGGTTGGTAATGATGAGGATATCGGTGATCCCCGCGTGTACCGCCTCTTCCACGATATATTGGATGGCCGGCTTATCCACGATGGGGAGCATTTCCTTGGGGCAGGATTTGGAGGCGGGCAGCACGCGCGTGCCCAGCCCCGCGGCCGGTATGACCGCTTTACGGATTTTTGACATACAGTAATTTCATCCTTTCCTTGACCCGCACCGGGCGGGCGTGTGTGAACGGCGCAACATGCCGTTTTTGTCCGCTATTGGACAACATTGACATAACTGAAAATATTGGTAAACATAATTTGGAAGATAAAAATTGCCAAAACCATAACTGCCACCAGCACAGCCGCGCCCAGAATGATCCAGCCCACCACTGAGGTCCCGCCTTTTGCGGCAAGCCAGTCGGCGGTAACGACGCCGGTCGACGCCATGGAGGATATGGTGCTGGTTACGTGCTTCTTGTAAATATAGTTGGCAAACAGGCTCATGATAATCGCATAGGCCAGTTGCACGAGGCTAAAAAGCGAGCTCAGGGCCAGGGAGCCGGATATTCTCTGCATATAATCGAGCAAAATCTGCTCGGCGGCCTGGTCGTAGTCAATAAACCAACTGGAATAGGGGTCGTTGACCGCTTGCTCCAGCTCGACAAAGTCCTTTACCATATCGAGGCTGGCCTGAAAAACCGGCGCCATAGCCAGTAGACTCAAAGCCATAAAGACAATGCCCGCAATGAGGAGAATGGCCGCCACCTTGTTCATCTTGCGGTGGAAAAACCAGCAGGGAGCGAGCAGCACGCCGCCGAAAAAGGTGGTCAAAAAGACCGGCCAGTTCCAGGAGGTTTTGCTGCGCGTCAGCTCCATTTTGCGGATTTTCTGTTTCAGCCCCGGATTGTTGCCGATAAAGGCGTCGACCTGCTCGGCGGGGACGCCGTCAATGGTAGCCGGTACCAAATAGCCGTATCCGCCCCCCTGCTGCCCGTAACCTGGCTGCGAGCCGTAGGGGGCGTAAGGGGCGCCCGCCTGCGGATTGGGGCCGGTATTGGGCAGGGCCGTCCCACAGCGCTTGCAATAGACGTAATCCGGCTCGTTGATTGTCTGGCAGTGGGGACAGATTTTGACTTGGTTTTCCATCACGATCTTCCTTTCCTCTTTGTTATAAAAAGCTGATGAGCAGCATATACAACACGTCGAGCAGCATCATGGCCAACAGGGGACCGAATAGGTTGACCCCACGGCTGCGCAGCAGCGCGGTCTGGGCGTCCCCCTCGAAGTCCGGGGCCTGGATTTGATCGAGCTTGTGGATGCAGCGGCCTTTATAAATATAGGTGCCAAGCAGCCCAAAAAACAAACTGCTGGCCAGCGACAACAGCGCCCCGCCCAGGGTCATCAAGACAGCGCTCGGCGGGATGGAGGACAGGCTCTCCGACAGAATCGTGGCGGCCTGGTTGTAGGTGGCCGTTTCGGTGGGGACGAGGGCGTTGACCGCCGCCATGAAAGGATAGGACAACAGCCGCGAGGCGATGGAGATGCTCATGGCAATGGCGCCGGCCCCGTAGCACTTGCGCCAAAAGAGCCAGTAACTGGGAAAGAAAAAAGCAGCCCAGTTCCATGCGACTTTTTTCTTGTTCCCGGATTTGCGAAACCGGTCGAAGCGGGGGAGGTACCAGGGGGTATTGACCGCCACCATCGAAGCGACCTCCGACACCGGGTGGCCGTCGATGGGGGAGGTTGGGTCAACCCCGCCCAAAGGATCGACAGCCGGGGGAGCAAAAGGATTGGGCGGCGTGTCGTCCGGCGGGTTGCCGCCGCCGAAAGAATATCCGCAGTAAGGGCAAAACAGGGTGTCCGAGGTGCTCAGGCGCCCGCACTGGGGACAGGCGTGCCCCACCCGGTCGTGAGAAGGCTCGCCGCCGGGCGTCTGCTGCCCGGGTGAGGGGGAATCCGCCGGCTCCTCGGGCATATGCCACTGCCGGTCGGTTCCATGGGCGTCTTCATAGGCGCAGTGCCCGGCCAGATTCCAGCATTCACGGTGATGCGGGGCGCCGCAGACCGGGCAAAAGACGATATCCTCGTCCTCAAAAAAGCGGGCGTGGCAAACCGGACAGGTCAAACCGTCGTATATCGATTTGATGAAAATCACCCCTTCAGGTATGGGAGGCGCCCGAAAGCGTATCCTAAAGAATACCCCTATTTTACTGGACATTTGTTAAGAATTCAATGCTAATTTGAAAATTCCATGAATATATTTTAAGGCGGCGGCGAACACAATGTGAGCGCATCGGGCGGCCATGAGCGCGCAGCCCTCCCCCGGATGGGGACGTCCACTGGAAAAAGAGCCCTCAAACGACACATTTTGCTTTACAAACATTGGGCGGGAAGGTATAATATATTGGATTATAGTTTATTGAGTAAGGAAGAAAATTATGCTGCAATTTGAAGAACAACGGCTGCGCCTGGAGGGTTACCGGGAGGAGATCGCCGACCTTGGCGACGCGCTGGGCATCGACATGGCGACCAAGGAGATCGCCTCTCTGGAGGAGCAGTCGGCCGCCGAGGGGTTTTGGAACGACCTCGCCGCCTCGCAGAAAATCCTACAGCGCATCAGCCAGCTCAAAAGCCGGGTGGCGGATTACCGGGCGCTCCAGCAGGAGTTTGACGATGCGCTCACCTTGATCGAGCTGGCCAACGAGGAAGAGGACGAGAGCCTGCTCGACGAGGTGCGCGAGGGGGTCGACGCGGTCATCCAGAAGGCCGACGCCATGCGTCTGACCACCCTGCTGTCGGGGGAATACGACGCGAAAAACGCCATATTGACCTTCCACGCGGGGGCAGGCGGCACCGAGGCGCAGGATTGGGCTGAGATGCTTTTTCGCATGTACAACCGCTGGGCGGAGCGCCACGGCTTTAAGGCCAAAACCCTCGATTATCTCGACGGGGAGGAGGCCGGGCTCAAAAGCGCGGTGGTTCTCGTCGAGGGGCTCAACGCTTACGGCTATCTCAAGGGCGAGGCGGGGGTCCACCGGCTGGTGCGGGTATCCCCCTTTGACTCCAGCGGCCGCCGGCATACCTCTTTCGCATCGCTGGAGGTCATGCCCGAGATCACCGACGATATGAATGTGGAAATCCGCGATGAGGATATCAAGGTCGACACCTATCGCTCCAGCGGCGCGGGGGGCCAGCACGTCAACAAGACCGAGTCGGCAATCCGCATCACCCACCTTCCCACGGGGATTGTCGTTGCCTGTCAAAACGAGCGCAGCCAGCACCAGAACCGGGAAGTGGCCATGCGCATGCTCAAATCCAAGCTGGTCGAGATCAAGGAGAGAGAGCATCTCGAAAAGATCGAGGACATCAAGGGCGAGCAAAAGGAAATCGGCTGGGGCAGCCAGATCCGCTCCTATGTCTTTATGCCTTATACCATGGTCAAGGATCATCGCACCGGCTTTGAGGTGGGAAATATCGGCGCTGTCATGGACGGCGACCTCGACGGGTTTATGAACGCATACCTCAAGGCGCAGAGCCGCGGCGAGCTGTCCGAGGGGATGGAATAAGCCGCCCCGGCGCTGGATGGGGCACGGTGGCCGGGCAGATTGCGGGATGCCGCCGCAGCGGGAGCCGTGGCTTTCATCCGTTCTTTGGAGCGCCGGCGGGGCGCATTGGCGCGATGGGCCGGCACGATTCAATTTTTCGTAAGGGGGAAGGATCGCTTGGAGACGATCATCCGGGGCGTGCGTGTTCGATACGAGGATACGGGGACGGGCCAGCCGGTCGTGCTGCTGCATGGCTGGGGTTCCTCCCTCGAGGCGTACAATCTCATGACCCGCGCGTTTTCGGAGCAGTACCGCATCGTTCGCCTGGATTTTCCCGGCTTCGGCGCAAGCGACCCGCTGCCCGAGCCCTGGTCTTTGGAGGACTATCAGGACGCCACGGCGCAATTTCTCCGGCAGCTTGGGCTCGACCACCCGGTGCTGGTGGGGCATTCCTTTGGCGGCCGGGTGATTCTGCGCATGTGCGGCAACGGGTTGATCCAGCCGGAGAAGATCATTTTGATCGACAGCGCCGGATTGCGCCCCAAGCGCACCCTGCGGGGCAGGGCGCGCACCGCCTGCTTTAAAACGGCCAAATGGTTTCTTACCCACGGGCCGTGGAAAAAAGCGGCCGCTCCCTTGCTCGAGCGTCTTCGCAGGCATTTTGGCTCGGCCGATTACAACGCCGCGCCGCCCATCCTGCGGCAGACCCTTGTGCGGGTGGTCAACGAGGATTTGAAAGAATATCTGCCCCGCCTCTCCTGCCCGACCCTGCTGATCTGGGGGGAGAGGGACACCGCCACCCCGCTTGCCGACGCGCAGGTGATGGAGCGGCTGATCCCCGACGCCGGTCTGTGCGTCATCAAGGGGGCGGGCCACTTCTCGTTTGTGGAGCGTCCCGGCGAGGTTCACGCCATCATGGCGAGCTTTTTAAAATCATAAATTGTCCGGGGTAAAGGTTGAAGGGAGGATGTATCGTGCAGCACATTATCCTGACGGCCGCCACCGTAATTTTGGCGGCGTCCGCTTTTTTCGCACTGACGACCCAGCTGCAAATGCTGCAGCAAAATTCCTATTATAACAAGCGCTATATTTCCTACCTTCGCACCGCGCTGGGCTGGAGGACCTTCCTGGCCATCGGGTGCACCGCCGTCCTTTGCGTGTTTTTGTGGTTTCCGCTATGGCAGGGCATGTGGTTTCTGGTGCTTTCGGTGGTCTTTTCGGCCGTGCGCACCGCCGACGCCGTGTCGCGGCAGAAAAAAGCCATCAAGCGGCTGGTGGTGACCGCGCGGGTCACCCGCCTGTACGCCACCGCCGGGATTGTGCTCGCAGCCGTGTGCATTCTGACCGCCCTGCTGCCCGCCAGCCGGGCGCTGACGATGGTGATGTGCCTGCTCTGGCTTTGTACTCCGGCGCTGGCGATGCTGTCCAACCTCATCAACCGTCCGGTGGAACGCGGGGTGGCCCGGTATTATATCCGGGATGCCAAAAATATTCTCGCCGGCCATAAGGGGCTTCGCATTATCGGCGTGACCGGCAGCTATGGCAAGACCAGCACCAAATACATCCTTGGGCGGATGCTGTCCGAGCGCTACAACGTCCTCATCACGCCGGGCAGCTACAACACTCCCATGGGCGTGGTGCGCACCATACGCGAGCAGCTGACCTCGACCACCGAGGTCTTTGTCTGTGAAATGGGGGCCAAGCAGGTGGGGGATATCCGGGAGATATGCGAGATTTGTCATCCCTCCATGGGGGTGATCACCTCGATCGGCCCGCAGCATCTCAACACCTTTGGGTCTATGGATCATATCGTCCAGACCAAATTCGAGCTGGCTGATTCAGTGCTTGGCGCGGGCGGCAAAGTTTTTGTCAATGTGGAAAATGAATTCATCCGCCAAAAGAGCCAGTCCATGCCCTGCGTGCGCTATGGCCTGCACGAGGGGGCCGATGTGTGGGCGGATGACGCCAGCTTTGACCGAAGCGGCTCCTCTTTTACCATCCACGCGGCAGGGCGCTCCATCCCGGTGCACACCCGGCTGCTGGGCGCTCACGCTGTGCTCAATATCACGGCCGCCGCCGCCGTGGCCATGGAGCTCGGGCTGACCGACACGGAGATCAAGGTTGCCGTCTCACAACTGACCCCGGTGGCTCACCGGCTGGAGATCAAGAGCTTTGTCAACCACTCCATTTTGATCGACGACGCCTACAATTCCAATCCCGAGGGTTGCCTTGCGGCGGTGGAGGTGCTCGGTTCCTTCGAGGGGATGCGCAAGGTCATTGTCACCCCGGGCCTGGTGGAGCTGGGGGAAAAAGAGTATGAGTGCAACCACGCCCTCGGCGCTGCGGCGGCGAAGGTCTGCGATGAGATCATTCTGGTTGGCGAGCAGCGTTCGGTTCCCCTGGCCGACGGGGCCAAAAGCGCGGGCTGCCCGCCGGAAAAGCTGGTGGTGGTCAAATCCTTTGCGGAGGCTTTGGCACGCCTGAAGTCGAGCGTGACCCGCGATACGGTGGTGCTCATTGAAAATGACCTGCCCGACAGCTACGCCCGGTAACCGGCGGGCCCAATGCGAGGCCCGGCAGGCCGGTTTCTGGCACGGCGGGCCGCAGCTCTCGGCCGGCTGAATTTTGGCCGGCCGCAATTGGGCGCCAAGATGCCGGCCGCAAAGGGTATGGCATAAGGCTATATCCCGGCCCATGCATGCCACTGCGGCGGAAGCAGCGACAGGCCGGTTCGGTTTCGCTGTGGCCGCTGGGTGCAGATTGTGACATCAGGCCGACCCAAGTAAATGGCCGCCAGCATCCGTTCGACGGCGTCGTGTTCATCGCAGGCGATTTGCCATGGTGGGAGCCCTCTGGCTGGATTTGTGCTTTGACGCCAAAACGCGGGAGCGGTTGGTGGATCAAGCGCCCTCTTTGGGGTGGGCTGAATGGACGTTATTGGCCGGAACGCGGGACCCAGAGCGTGCCGGCGAGCGCGTGCGGCGCACAGCGGCTGCGCTGACTGGGCCGGTTGGCTTTATATTTCGACAGAAAGGGAGCTTTTTGCGGCCGAGTGGGAAAGCTTGGCCCAAAGACAGGGGGATGCTTTATGAAAACCAATGTCGCAGTTTTTTTCGGCGCCGCTTCGGTGGAGCATGAAATCTCGGTCATCTCGGCGGTGCAGGCCATGCACGCGTTTGACAGGGAGAAATACGAGCTGGTGCCGGTTTATATGACCAAAGACCGCCGGATGTTTACCGGCGAGGCGCTGTTTGATATGGATTCCTATCAGGATATCGACGCCATGCTGGCCGGGTGCCGGCCGGTGCTGCTGTCCTCGCGCGACGGCGTCGGGGTGCTCTATGATTTGGACGGGGGGCTGCGCCGGCGAAAGGAAGTCGCCCGTTTTGACGTTGCTTTTCCGATTGTGCACGGCACCAACGGGGAGGATGGAAGCATCCAGGGCCTGTTTGAGATGCTGGGCGTGCCCTATGCCGGCTGCGACGTGATCTCGTCGGCGCTGGGCATGGATAAGATCCGGTTTAAACATATTCTGGCGGCTGAGGGTTTGCCTCACCTTCCCTGCGTTGCCGTGACCGCCCGCCAGTGGGCGGAGGATCCCGCCGCTGTGCGCGAGCGCATTGCCGGCGGGGTAGGCTTCCCCCTCATTGTCAAGCCGGCCAACCTGGGCTCCAGCGTGGGCATTTCCAAGGTCAATACCGGGGATGAGCTTGACGAAGCGCTCTCCCTCGCCTCTTCCTTTGCCGAGACGCTGCTGTGCGAGCGCGCCATTGGCAAGCTGCGTGAAATCAACTGCTCGGTTCTGGGCGACCGGGAAGGCGCGCAGGCCTCGGTCTGCGAGGAGCCCTTGATGGAGGATGAGATTCTCTCCTATACCGACAAGTATATGTCGGGCGCGTCCTCCAAGGGATCGAAGGGCATGAGCTCCTTAAAACGCAAGCTCCCCGCCGATCTTCCCGCCGAAAAGGCGGAGGAGATCCGCTCGCTTTCCCTGCGGGTATTTGAAGCGCTGGGCTGCTCCGGGGTAGCGCGCATCGATTACCTGCTCGATGGGGAGGACGGCGACCGGGTGTATGTCAATGAGATCAACACCATTCCCGGTTCGCTTGCCTTTTATCTGTGGGAGGCGACCGGCATCCCGTATAAGGAGCTGCTCGACCGTCTGGTGGGTCTGGCCCTGCGCCGGGCGCGCCGGCGGAGCAACCTGATGTTTACCTACGAGACCAATATCCTTTCCATGGGCGGATTTGGGGCGAAGGGATGTAAAAAGTAACGGCGCCGCGCGCATTGGCACGAATTCCAGCCGGCCGGTTTTTGCCGGCGGTTTTGATAGAGCGAAAGGGGGGAGCGGCTTGACCAGCCTGTTGATCCGGCTATTTATCCGGGAAAAAGAAGACGTTAGCAGCGTCAAGGGAAGAAGCCGGTACGGACTGCTCGGCTCGTTAACGGGTATTGCCTGCAACCTGCTGCTGTTTCTCGCCAAGCTTCTTGCGGGCCTGGTTTCGGGGTCGGTGTCCATTATGGCCGACGCTTTTAATAATTTGTCCGACCTTGGCTCCTCGCTCGTTACCCTCATCGGCTTTAAAATGTCCTCCAAGCCGGCCGACCGGGAGCATCCCTTCGGTCACGGGCGCATCGAGTACATCACCGGCTTTATCGTGGCCATTGCCATTATTTACGTCGGTATTGAGCTGGCCCGCAGCTCGGTGGAAAAGATTTTCCATCCCGAGCCGGTCTCCTTCCATCCCTTGACGGCCGCCGTGCTGGCGGCTTCCATTCTGGTCAAGCTGTGGATGTTCTTTTTTAACCGGAAGCTGGGGTGCATCATCAACTCGGCAACCCTGCGCGCCTCCGCGATGGATTCTTTCAGCGATATGGCTTCGACCTCGGCGGTGCTGCTGGCCTTCCTGTTGTCGAATGTCCTGCCGGTCAATCTCGACCCCTACATGGGCCTGCTGGTGGCGCTGTTCATCCTATATTCGGGCGTGGGGGTGGCGCGCGATACCCTCAACCCGCTGCTGGGGCAGCCCCCATCTCCTGAGCTGATCGATGCCGTCAGCCGCCATGTGTTGTCGTACGATGGCATTGTGGGCATCCACGACATGGTGGTGCACGACTACGGCCCAGGCAGGCGGTTTGTCTCGGTGCATGCCGAGGTGCCGGCCAATGTGGACATTCAGACCAGCCATGATATCATCGACTGCTGCGAGCGGGACGCGGAATCCAAGCTGGGGCTGGAAATGGTCGTACATATGGATCCCATCGCCACCGACGACGCCACGGTCGCCCGCGTGCGTGCCGAGGTAACCGATACGGCGCTTTCCATTGACCCCTGCCTGTCCATTCACGATTTTCGCATGGTGGAAGGGGATACCCATACCAACCTGATTTTTGATCTGGTGGTGCCTGCCGGCTTTGCGTTGTCCGACGCCGAGTGTATCGAGCAAATTCGCCAGGGCGTGCGGGAAATTCATCCCGATTACTGCTGCGTCATTCATATTGATAAAAATTATGTCATGCAGACCGATTGCGATCAAAATCAAGGCGGCAACAAACGGGGATTGCCCCATTCCCACGCAGAGGGGGAGGGTGATTCCCACGCCAGAAAGGACGAAAAATGAGGGAGATAGAGCAGGTTTATCCTGCGCTCGAGCGCCTGTACGGGCCGGACGCGCCGGCTCAGAAGGGGAGGTACCGCCTTCTGCTGGACAGCTTTGAGGAGCTGTTTGGCAGCCAGGGGAGGCAGGTTCGGTTTTTCAGCGCGCCCGGGCGCAGTGAGATTATCGGCAACCACACCGATCATCAGCGGGGGCGGGTAGTGGCCGCCGCCATCAACCTCGACGCCATTGCGGCCGCGGCGCGGCGGGATGACGGCTGGATCTGCATCCAGTCCAAAGGCTATCCCATCGACCGGGTCGAGGTGTCCCAGCTAGAGCCGGTCGAGGGGGAGGCCGGCACCTCCGCAGCCCTCATCCGCGGCATGGCGGCCGAGCTCAGACGCCGGGGCTATCAGGCGGGGGGCTTCGACGCCTATACCACCTCGCAGGTGCTCAAGGGATCAGGGCTGTCCTCTTCGGCCGCGTTTGAGGTGTTGGTCGGCGGGATCATCAACGGGCTGTTTAATGATGGGCGCATTCCCCCGCAGGAGATTGCCATGGCCGCGCAGGAAGTGGAAAACCGATATTTTGGCAAGCCCAGCGGGCTGATGGATCAGATGGCCTCGGCGGTTGGCGGCCTGGTTGCGATTGATTTTCGCGACCCTGGCGCCCCGCTCATCGAGCCCGTCGACTGTGACTTTTCCACCAGCGGGTATGTTTTGTGCGTGGTGGATACCGGGGGGGATCACACTTCCCTGACCGCCTCTTACGCCGCCATCACCGAGGAGATGAAGATGGTCGCCCGGCAAATGGGGAAAGACTGCCTGCGCGAGGTCGACCCGGACGAGTTCTACGCCAGCCTGGGAAAGCTCCGGCGCGTTTGCGGAGACAGGGCGCTGCTGCGCGCCTGCCATTTTGTAGAGGAAAACGAGCGGGCGGGGGAGTTGCGCGATGCCTTGGAGGCGGGGGACTACCGTGCCTTCAAACAATTGATCCTCAAGTCGGGGCGCAGTTCCTTTGAATATCTGCAAAACGTCGTCTCGCCCGGCAATGCGCAGGAGCAGGGCCTCTCCCTCGCGCTGCTGCTGTCCGAGCGCCTGCTCAGCGGGCGGGGCGCCTGGCGGGTGCATGGCGGCGGGTTTGCCGGTACCATTTTAGCGTTTGTGCCGGAGGACATGCTCGACGCATACCGTGAGGAAATGGAGTCGGTGTTCGGCGAGGGAAGCTGTTATGCCTTGCGGGTCCGGCAGGCGGGGATGACCGAGCTGCTGTCCGACGCAAAATAATCTTTTTGAAAAACCATGCAGCCCGGCTGACAAATGTTGGCCGGGCTGTGATTTATCGTGCGCTTTTCTCTGCTCGAGTAAGGGAGGTACGAGCGCCTGTGCTGCAATATGGGGCGAGAGGACTGCTTTTAGCAGACCGAGCAGTCTGAGCGCCGGGTGTTTTTCGTGTAGAGCCTTAAAACGCCAGTCGTATTGTACTGTTGACGCTTTTGGAATCTCTGCCTCCATCTCTAATGAGGAATTCTAAATTTTGGCATGCCGCATCTGCAACGGACTACAGCCTCCTGCTGCAGGCGGCCATGGGACGTATGCCGGCGCTGTGCGCGGCGGAGTCTTGCTGTGGCTGCCAAGGCTGGCGTCGGTCAGCGGAGTGTGAGGCATCCGTATCGTCTGGATTTCCGCCATTTCCCGTTTTACAATGTGTTTCCTTAATTTTTCTTTTTCTCTAGTCTCTTTCCAGGTTTGCCGTAGTCACAGCCCACGCGCCTGCGACCCCTTGACCCACGGCAGGACGGCGCGGCGGATATGGCTGAGAAGCTATGATGATACCGGCCGGCGAAAACGGAACGATGGGATACATCATCGGTTGAATCAGCGTATAAAAAGTCCGATCGCGATTGGACGGTCGGCCGACTTTGACGCAATCGTTTGCAGGAGGAATTCCCCTCGCTCTCTTGGACAAAAAAGCGGCGGCGCTTGCATATCAGGGGCCGCGGCTTTTTTGCTGTGAAATCTACGGGGAAACCTTTGAGCGGTCAGTGCGGGACGAATCCGACACAACCCGTAGGGGCAGGGCATATGCAATGCGCGCCAAAACACCGCAGCAAGGATTTTGGTCGCCGTCCGCCCTTGCTACCACGAAGGAGCGAGGGACAGAGCGTTGCTTTTTGATGGCTTTGCGCTGTCAAGCCGTGAGTAGCGATAAAAAATAAAAAAATGGATTGTAAAACACCCCTTTTTGATATATAATAATCCTGATATAGCGCAGCCTGCCGTGAGAGCGGTTGGCCGCCTCCATCCATAACGCGGGACAAGGGCTTCCAGCCAGTGAGGGAGCGTAGGATGCCGCGTTATCATTTTGGCAGGAGGGATCGGAATGAAGATTCACTTTGAAGACACCATGCTGGTGACCGTCACGGGAATTGTCATTGTGTTTATTGTTTTGATTCTGTTGGTGCTGATTATGTATCTTTTTGGAAAGGTGGCCTCCTCGGGCAGCGCCAAAAAGGGCGGAAAGGCACAGGAAATTCCTGCGCCTGCAAATCAGAAGACGGCCCCTCCTGCGGGCATGGCGGCCGCCCTTCCCACCGGGGATGACGACGAGCTGATTGCCGTCATCGCCGCTGCGGTGCAAGCTCTTAGCGAGAGCAGCGGCAAAAGCTATGTGGTACGCAGTGTGCGTCCGGCGCTGTCGCGCCCGGTGTGGGCTTCCGCTGGGATTTATGAAAATACCCGCCCATTTTAACGGATAGGAGAGCGGCCATATGGATTTTATTGCGCAGTTTTGGGAAGCCTTTCTCGGTATCGTCAATACTTCGGGAATCTATGATGCGGTCGTCAATTTTCTATCAACGGGATGGCAGAACCTGGTCATGCTGGTTGTGGCATGCTGCCTGTTCTACCTCGCGATTAAGAAGCAGTTTGAGCCGTTGCTGCTGTTGCCCATCGCATTCGGGATGCTGCTGGCCAACCTTCCGGTGGCCGATTTGGGGCTGCACTACCATGACCTTTCAGAATTTTCCACCATATTTCAAGAGGGAAAGGCCTCTTTGATCGATTTCCTGTATCTTGGGGTCAAGGGAGGCATCTATCCGCCTTTGATTTTCCTCGGCGTTGGCGCTATGACCGATTTCGGCCCGCTGATCGCCAACCCCAAGAGCTTTTTGCTGGGCGCCGCCGCTCAGATTGGTATCTTTACCACCTTCATCGGGGCTGCGTTGCTGGGCTTTACCGCGGCTGAGGCCGGTTCCATCGGCATCATCGGCGGCGCGGACGGCCCGACCGCCATCTTCGTCGCCTCCAAGCTGCTGACCTCCGATTCGGCCATCAGCGTGGGCACCATCGCCGTGGCGGCTTATTCCTATATGGCCCTGGTCCCCCTGATTCAGCCGCCGATCATGCGCGCGCTGACCACCAAAAAGGAGCGGGCGGTGGTCATGGAGCAGCTTCGCCCCGTTTCCAAGACCGAAAAAATCATCTTCCCGATTTTGATCACCCTGGTGGTTTCGTTGATCCTGCCGTCGGCCGCTTCCCTGGTGGGTATGCTGATGCTGGGCAACCTGCTGCGCGAGTGCGGCGTGGTCGACCGTCTGTCCAAGACGGCGCAGAACGAGCTGATGAACATTCTCGTCATCTTCCTTGGGGTGTCGGTGGGCGCCACCACCGATGGGAAAACCTTCCTTGTGCCGCAGACCCTCATGGTCATAGCACTCGGGCTGTTTGCCTTCTGCATGGGCACCGCGTTTGGCGTGCTCTTTGGTAAGATTATGTACGTCGCCACTAAGGGCAAGGTCAATCCACTCATCGGTTCGGCCGGCGTATCCGCCGTCCCGATGGCGGCCCGCGTATCCCAAAAGGTGGGCCAGGAGGAAAATCCGGGCAACTTCCTTCTCATGCATGCCATGGGGCCCAATGTGGCCGGCGTCATCGGCTCGGCTGTGGCGGCTGGTGTGCTGCTGCAGATGTGCCCCGGTATGTAACTGGTTTGGATTAGGCCGTCTGCTCATCCATGGCAGGCGGCCTTTTGTTGATAGAGGGCCCGCCCGTTCGGCTCAGGCAGATATCCGCCGAAAGCCCCGCCTTCCAGTGGGGAGCGAATCGGGCGGCCCGCCCGACGGTGCTTTGGCATAGCATGAGGAATGTTACCATATAGAGGGGCCTCCATCCAAGTGCGGGTTGTGGGGGGAACGGACCCTTTGCAGTAACGGACCGCAGGATGGCCGGAAAGGGCTGATTCGGCCCGCCAGTGTACGAGGTAGGTACGCTATGGGCAGCGGCAGGTTGCGGCATGAAAGATTCCCGCGCTACCCACCGGTTCCGTTCGGGGCAAGGGTTCTCAGAACCATTTTGAAAATATCACAATACATAGGCAGGAGGCAGGCGGAATGAAACGCGAGGATTATATCTCATGGGACGAATATTTTATGGGGGTAGCCCTGTTGGCTGCCAAACGCAGCAAGGACCCCAACACGCAGGTCGGCGCGTGCATCGTCAGCAAGGATAATATTATTTTGTCCACCGGTTACAATGGCTTCCCCGCCGGCTGTTCGGACGACGAATATCCGTGGGAGCGCGAGGGGGAATCCACCAAGTATCCTTATGTGGTGCACGCCGAGCTCAACGCCATCCTCAACGCGGGCGGCCGTTCCCTGCGGGGGGCGCGCATTTATGTCGATTTGTTCCCCTGCAACGAGTGCGCCAAGGCGATCATACAGTCTGGCATCGTGGAGGTCATCTATCTGTCGGACAAGTATGCCGAGACCGATTCCACCCTGGCCTCCAAGCGGATGCTGGCGTCGGCGGGGGTTGCGCTCCGCCGGCTGGAGCAGCATACCGACCGGATTGTGCTAAATTTTCAGTCCGAAACATAAACATAATATCCGCCACTGCGGCGAATATTTCAACCGGCCGGGGGGGGGGGGGGGATGCCGCCGGGGCGGGCCAATGCGTCGTCTGCCGGCAGTGGACGGCCAGCGCGGTGTGCCATGGGATGGCGGCAGGGAGGCCCTGGAAGGGCCTTTGCCATCCTCTTTTTGTCGCGTGCGGCGCAGGCCACTGCGCATGTGAGGATGGCAGAAAAGCCGCCCGGTGTTTCAGCATCCTATCTTCCGCAGACCCTGGCCTGGAGCAAAACCGTGGCTGCTGGGGCGGCAGCCTACCGATGACATAGACAAGAGAAAGAGAGTATGAATATGAGCGAGAGTTACCACAATCGATGCCTTGCCCTGCGGCGCAAGGTGCTGGAAAAAGAGTTTGAGCGTATGAACGACATGCAGCGCGAGGCGGTTTTTCACACCCAGGGCCCGCTTCTGATTCTGGCGGGCGCGGGCAGCGGAAAAACCACCGTGCTGGTCAACCGCATCGCCAACCTCATCCAGCATGGGGACGCTTACCACAGCGACTGGCTACCCGATCCTCTGGAGGCGGAGGACGAAGAGCTGCTCAAAGCGGCCCTGGCCGGCGACCTCGCCCCGGCGCAGTCCCCCCGCCTTGAGCGCCTGCTGTCGGTGCGTCCGGCCCGCCCATGGGAGATATTGGCCATCACCTTCACCAACAAGGCGGCAGGGGAGCTCAAAGACCGCTTGGCCGCCATGCTGGGGGAAGAGGGAAGGGATATCTGGGCCACCACCTTCCACTCTTCCTGCGCGCGGATTCTGCGCCGCTGGGGCGACCGGCTGGGCTATACGTCGCATTTTACCATTTACGACACCGACGACTCCCGGCGCTTGATGAAGGAGTGCCAGAAGGAGCTGTCGATGGACGATAAGCTCTACCCTCATCGCTCCATTCTGAGCGCCATCAGCAGGGCCAAGGATTCTCTGATCGACCCCGCCCAGTTTCTCAAGGATGCGGGAGGGGATTCCCGCCTGAAACGCTACGGCGAGGCCTACGTGTTGTATCAGCGCCGGCTGAAGGAAGCCGACGCCATGGATTTTGACGACCTGATTGTCCAGACCGTTCGCCTGCTGCGCGAGCAGGAGGACGCGCTCGAGTATTACCAGAATAAATTTCAGTACATCATGGTCGACGAGTATCAGGACACCAACCATGCGCAATATGTCCTCACCAGCCTGCTCGCCGACAAGAACCGCAACCTTTGCGTGGTCGGGGACGACAATCAGAGCATCTATCGCTTCCGTGGGGCGACCATTGAAAATATTCTGAGCTTTGAAAAGCAATACGCCGAGGCAAAGGTCGTGCGCCTTGAGCAGAATTACCGCTCCACTCAGAATATCCTCGACGCGGCCAACGCCGTCATCCGCAACAACAAGGTGCAAAAGGAGAAAAATCTCTGGACCAACAACGGCGAGGGCAGCCGCATTGAGATTTATACGGCCGACGATGAGGAGGGGGAGGCGGCCCATGTCGCCGACACGATTTTGGAGAATGTCAAAAACGGTTCCCGCTATGCCGACCATGCCATCCTCTATCGGATGAACGCCCAGTCCAACGCCTTAGAACGCACGTTTGTGCGGGTCGGGATTCCCTACCGCATCGTCGGCGGCGTGAAGTTTTACGACCGCAAAGAGGTCAAGGACGTGCTGGCCTATCTGTGCGTTATCAGCAATCCGGCAGATACTTTGCGGCTGCGCCGCATCATCAACGAGCCCAAACGGGGCATCGGCACGGCGACGGTCAACCGGGCCGCCGAAATTGCCGAGCAGCTTGGCATATCGATGTTTGAGGTGATTTCCCACGCGGACGAGTACGGCGATTTGCAGCGCAGCGCCCGCAAGCTGATGGAATTTGCCTCCACCATGCAGTCGCTGATGCGCGCGGCGGACGAGCTCCCCCCGCATGAGCTGCTGGAGCTGACCCTCGACCGGTCGGGCTACCTGCTTGCCTTGCAGGCGCTGGGGGAGGAAGGGGCCGAGCGGGTGGAAAACGTCAATGAGCTCTCTTCCAACGTCATCCAGTATGAGCAGGAGGAGGACGAGCCTTCGCTGGCCGGATTTTTGGAAAACATTCAGTTGATGACCGACATCGATAATTTCAACGCCGACGCCGATACGGTGGTCATGATGACCATCCATTCGGCCAAGGGACTGGAATTTCCCAATGTGTTCCTCGTGGGAATGGAGGAAGGCATTTTCCCAGGCAACCAGAGCATCTACGCCGGCGAGGCCGAAATGGAGGAAGAGCGCCGGCTGGCCTACGTAGGCATCACGCGGGCGAAAAAAAATCTGACCCTTTCTCACGCGACCACCCGCCTGCTTTTTGGGCAGACCAACCGGAACCGGCCTTCCCGTTTCATGGGGGAAATCCCCTCGTCGTTAACCCACACTTCCGGTGGGCTTGGCCGCCGGGGGACGGGGAATGACTGGGGCGAGTCGTCCTCCGGCTCCGGATTCGCAAACCGTCCGTCCGGTGCAAAGCCCGCTTTTGGTTCAGGCCGCTCGTCCGGCTTTGCCCCTTCATCCGAAGCGCCGCGCACCGGTTTCCGCCGTCCTGCGGCTGGTGGAGGTGGGGAGGCTGCTCCCGCTGCCAAGACGGTCTACCGTCCCGGCGACCGTGTGGGACACAAGGCCTTTGGCGAGGGCCTGGTCGTTGAGGCGGTCAATATGGGCAACGATACCCTGCTGACCATTGCGTTTGACAAGGTGGGAACCAAAAAGCTCATGGCCAATTTCGCCCGGCTCAAAAAAGTGGAAGACTAAGCACGCGATAACGCTACAGAATACATAATTGGCACAGGATGCGCACGAACGGGATCGATTGTTGATGGTCGGCTCTGCACCCTCTTTTGTTGAACATACCTTTTGACCTTTGCCTGGTGAGGACGGTTGCGATTCGGCGTTTGGATTTTTCAACGGTTTGCTGGGAACGGCCCTATTCCGATGGGCGTCCGTCGAAAATTCCTGTAGAAAAATTCTGCGGAGGCCAGGGCAAAAATTGCCTTGCCGACCTTTATCAAGGCGCGCGATATCCATTGATTTGATACCATCGTGATCGATGGGGATGTTGTGGAGGAATTGGAAAATCGAAGAGCAGAGCGTGGAAGTCGTTGTGGTGCAACAAGACGCATCATGGATGAATTGGGTAGACTTGGCGCATACTATGGGTGAAAAACCGAGAAAGGATGATCACACGGTATGTCCAATCAACAGTTTCAAAACGACCCCGCCATGCAGGATTATTTTAATACCCTGCCGCCCCTGGTACAGGAATCGATCAAGCAGTCGGGCACGGAGCTTTGCAGCCTGCAGGAAATGAAGGATTTTGCCAACAAACTGCTCGAGCAAAATCCACAGGGCTGAAGCTGTGTCAAAAGCCGCTCATACCTTATGGTGTGGGCGGCCTTTCCTTGTTCCCCATTTTTGGATTCAGAATATCGCTCAGAAAGCTTGCAAGACCTCTGGAAGTATGGGCAGAAATATGATATAATAGCCGCAGGCGGCTATTATAATCTAATTTTAAGCACGGGCCTACGGTCCTATGCA
>CBCTCU010000003.1:0-127856 GCA_965145485.1 uncultured Eubacteriales bacterium
AGCGTTTTGTATGACCGTTGCGACGGACAAACAAAACGCGATATTTTGTATAATCTAGGGGAGTACTTTATAGAAAATCATGATCGATGAGCCCTTTACTCAACTCATCTAAATTATAATATAACTACTTACTTTACGCAATAAAAAATCTTTCAATGATAAAGAGATTGGCAATGATTAATCCCATTCCCAACCTCTTTCTAGCTTATTTATTTCCTCATGGTTTGATTCTTTCCAAAACATAAAAATCCGTGTCGAACCCACCCCAGCGGTAATCACCGCTTTTCCACTCTATAAATAGATATTCTGTACCACCGAAGTTTTTGATTTCATACGCACATGCCGTGCTGTTCCATTTGCGTAGAACAAATCCATTGGTCCATTCCTGCATATTTTTACTTTTTATCGTTTCGTTTCCATAGACGCTGGTACATTCTCCATTTGGTAGAAATTCAATTTCTTTAAAAAACGGCTCAAAGCTACGATGAATGGTTTCAGGAGAAAAATCTTCCTTTTTTTGAACCAAGGCTATGGATTTCCATTTGCCCAAAACATTTCTATCATCTTGAAACGGAATGGAAATATCATCTTTTCGTGCAATATCATTTGCTGTGTAGTGGTGGTTATCGCATTGACGAAGCACCAAAAGCGTAGTTTTTCCGTTTTCCAGATATTCGTAAGATTTCAAGAGAACAAACATATAAAATCCGTCCGATTGCTTTTCAATGGTAAAGTCGTTGACAAAAGAGCTTTCGCCATTATCAATTAACAATTTTCCTTTTGTCCAGGAATAACACCAATACCATTCCCCTTGGGGAAGAAAAAATATTTCACGATTTTGGTTTCCAATGCCTTCTTCCGGCAGTTTATTGCCAAGCTCATATTCCGTTCGGTCATTGTATTCTCCTATGATTTTCCATTTCCCTACTACTTTCTCGTCGTTTTCAAATGGAATATGCACGTTTTCATGCATGAGTTTTATATTTGTTTCTAGCATAAATTTCCCTCCTAACATGGTGGTATGGAGATCATCAAGATGACGAAGAGTTTGATTTAGTTGATTTTTCTTACGATTAAATATAACATTGATATCCTCTTCGGTAGCGTTACCCGAAAGCAATTGCTTGATCTCCGCAAGAGAAAAACCTGCGGCTTTCAGCT
Source organism: uncultured Eubacteriales bacterium (assembly GCA_965145485.1). Taxonomy (GTDB): domain Bacteria; phylum Bacillota; class Clostridia; order Oscillospirales; family Acutalibacteraceae; genus CABQCM01. The sequence continues at coordinate 1,162 of CBCTCU010000003.1, forward strand.
CGTTGATTCGAGCACATACGGCTATCTGATGGTTGGAATAATACCGGTAACCTGTAAAGCGATCGACGTAGACTGGCTTGAGCAAACCGTAGCTGTCATAATACCGCAATACCGAAATGGGTATATTACAGGCTTTTGCAAACTCTCCGATTTTCATTGATTTTCTCTCCAAATTTTGATCTATCTAAGGTACCTTATGCGCATATTATAAAGCTAAAGTCCGGTTGAGAGTCAAGAGCGTCTTAAAAATCGATAAAAAAATAAAACCGTCTAAAGAGATAGACGGTTTTATTGCTTTTGGCGCGCCTAAATGGATTCGAACCATCGGCCTACCGCTTAGGAGGCGGTCGCTCTATCCGGCTGAGCTATAGGCGCAAATAACAATTTAAAAGATACATCATTCCTGGCGGTTTGTCAAGTGATTTAAATCATGAAAATAGTCAAAATAAAGGTTGACATCCATATCAAATCCGAGTATAATATAGAAGTTCTTGCGAGAGTGCTGGAACTGGCAGACAGGCACGTTTGAGGGGCGTGTGTCTTATGGCGTACGGGTTCAAGTCCCGTCTCTCGCACCAGGTCTGAATAGCTTGGACCTTTTTATCGTTGGTAAAATGTTCGGGCTATTCTTTTTTCTTGATGACCTTGATGATTTCAAGGCATAACACACAGCCGCAGACGGAAATTTTCGTCTGCGGCTGTGTGTTTGAGTACCCCATCCGTTTAACCTGTCTATTAAACTTCTTTCACTTTCGCCCGGATCAATGCTGCATAATAGGAAAAAGCCATGTTGTTCAGCCTTCACTTTCTGCTAGTTCAACAACATGGCTTTCAAATAAAGCTAAAATTATTTTATACTTTTTATCCTTGACTTAACAATTTCTGGAATATCAATATTAAGCGAATCAACATTTTTCTTTAAGTGTTCAAAACTACAAGTGCCAAACGCTGCAGCAGATACATACATGTTATCAAGTACATATTTCAGCGCTACTTGCGATCCATCATAGTCTCCTAATTTATTCATGAATCTGAATTTTCTTGCCTGAAAGTAAAGCTCTCTTGAAGCCTTCCTTCCCATAGTTCTCGCTAAATACCACAAATCCTTTTTACCGTGCACTTTATATAAATCTGTAAGGAACAAGCTTTCTGCCATTGCCTGTCCAGCTACGACACCTATTCCGTTTTCATATAAGGCTTTAATTTGTGGTTCTCTGTTCTGCTTTACGATGTTGTAGTCAAGCATAACAACATCAAGACATTTGGTTTGAATAATATAATCTATTACATCTGTGTCAAATGTATTAGCACCGTAAGCTCTTATTTTTCCTGACTTTTTCAGCTTTTCAAAGCAATCAAGTACTTCCTCTCTCAAATCCTTTACTGATGGACCATGCAAGTACAAAATGTCGATATAATCAATACCCATTCTCTTTAAACTTGTTTCAACATTCTCCATGATACTTTTTGGATTAATGTCCTGTGTCCATTTTCCATTAACTAATTTTTTACCGCCTTTTGTTGAAATTACAATTTCAGTTCTGTCTATATTGTATTTTTTTAGAGCCATCCCGATTCTATCTTCAGCTTTTCCATAATTGATTGCAGTATCAAAGAAACGAATTCCGTAGTCATATGCCGCCTTAAATAACTCTACCGCCATATCATCACTGATTAAATTTCTGGCATACGCAGCAGCGCATCCATAGCAAAGTGGTGTAACGTCAATTCCGGTATTCCCTAATGCTCGATATTTTCCGTTGGTTTTGATGTGTTTTATATCATCACCCATTTGATAAGTCCTCCAATTAAAAATAGATACGTAAAAGCTGCTTCTTGATATATTCTTGAAAAATCCACCTTTTTACAGATTGTTATCTATATGGATCATATCATAAATTGAAGGAAAAAGCAAGATATTCGGAACGAATTACGCTCGTTCCGATTTTTTATTGCATAAAAATCAGTTGCCTGTTCCTCCTCTTTCGCAAAAGGTCACGCTTGCTTTGGCTGCTTGTGTAAATGCGCTTACAACGCCTTTGCGACGCTATTCACCTTGCGGACACGCCTACAGCATTTATTTATATTGACATAAAAAGAGGGACGGTTATAGGAACCGTCCCTCTTTTCGTTATTCGATAGCAATGTTATTGTTATTTTGTATTTGCTTGATCTCGGTTTTCGGAATGGAAATTTTCAAGATACCATCCTCAAACTTGGCGCTCACGTCCTTTGCTTCCACCTGTTCGCCGACAAAAAAGCTGCGGCTGCACTGGCCGGCATAACGTTCTCTTCGGATATACTGCCCTTTTTTATTCTTTTGGTCTTTATCCAAGCTCTTCGCAGCCTGAATGGTCAAATATCCGTTCTCCAAAGAAATTTGTACTTCCTCTTTTTTAAAGCCCGGCAAATCCACATCCAGTTCATAGGTATTGTCGGTTTCGCGCACATCCGTTTTCATCAGGTTTTTTCCATGCTTCCCATACAAGGGATTGCGGCGGCTCCATGGCGTAACGCTGTGGTCAAACATGTCGTCCCAAAATTCGTCAAAAAGGTTTTCGCCAAAAACACTAGGTAACATAATTCATTCCTCCATTCAACTTTTATGTTGCTCGTAGCTGTGGGGAGTTCCATCCTCGCGGTGGCGAGCTCTGTTACCTAAATCTGTATGAACAGCAGATTTTTTGAACATTCAAAAGCGGCTTCATGGTATTGAAGTCATCTTTTTTTGTTCAATTATATTATACCACAAATTTTAGCACTGTCAAGAGCCGAGTGCTAAATTAATAATTTGTTCATTTTTTATGGTAGGGGATTTTCTAGGGTGCCGGACGAGGTTGACACTCCCCTGCTGTAATGGTATAATTGTTCCGTTTAGAAACACTGGCTTACTGAAATTCAAGATAGAAAAGTTGCCGTGTTAACGGTAATGAAAGGGGTTACACTGAGGATACCATGGATAGAAAGCTTCATGGTATCCTTCTTGTTCGCTGTGTATGGAAGGCATAGACGTGTTTGAATAAACCGATGAAGGGGGCGGTACGATTGAATGCAGCACAGGTTGTCGTGCAATGCTTGCTGGCGGAGAAGGTCACCACGGTTTTTGGATATCCCGGCGCGGCCATTTGCCCGCTTTACGATGCTCTCAGCGAATCGTCCATTGAGAATGTCCTGATGCGGCATGAGCAGTCAGCCGGACATGCTGCCAGCGGTTACGCACGTTTGTCCGGTAAAGTGGGAGTATGTCTGGCAACCTCAGGGCCGGGCGCGACCAATCTGATTACTGCCATCGCCTCAGCCTATATGGATTCCATCCCCATTGTGGCCATTACCGGCCAGGTGGCGAGCTACTTGATTGGCCGGGATGTGTTTCAAGAGGCCGATATTACCGGCGCGTGCGCTCCCTTTATTAAGCACAGCACCCTGGTGTCCGATCCGGCTCAACTCCCCCGTATTATGAAGGAAGCTTTCCATATCGCCCGGACCGGCCGGCCGGGCCCGGTGTTGATCGATATCCCGGTAGACATCCTCCAGAGTGAAGTAATGGAGGATTTTGCTTATCCCAGCCGTGTCAATATCGTAGGCTACAAGCCGCGCGTATCGGGTCACCCATTGCAAATCCGGCGTGCGGCACAGGCGTTGCGTCAGGCCCAGCGCCCGGTGCTTTGTGCGGGGGGCGGTGTTTTGTCGGCCCACGCTCAGCCTCTGCTGGCCGCCTTGGCCGAGCGGTTGGATGTGCCGGTCATCCACACCATGATGGGGGTAGGCGTACTGCCTGCCTCCCATCCCCTGTCGCTAGGGATGCTGGGCACCTACGGTGTCCCGTCGGCCAACTATGCGCTCTATCATGCCGATGTGGTTCTGCTGATTGGTGCGCGCGTGGGTGACCGGGCGGTAGCGTCAGCCAATCAACTGAGTGACAACGCCAAGGTCATTCACATCGATGTCGATCCGGCCGAAATAGGGAAAAACCTTCCGGTCGATATCCCCATCGTGGGGGACGCATCAGCGGTGCTCTCTTCCCTGCTCGAGCTGTCGTCCCCTTTGTTTCACACCGAATGGGTGCGTGACTGCCGGTCGCACCGGCGGCATGGCAGAGCCACCGTGGCTACCGGTGGATTTATTGATCCGGGGCGGCTGATTGACCGGCTCTGCTCCCGCATGGAGCCGGACGGCATCCTTGTGGCCGACGTAGGGCAAAATCAGATATGGTCTGCCAATCACTTTGATCTGCCGGCCGGCCGCTTTTTGACCTCGGGCGGTATGGGGACGATGGGCTATTCCCTGCCGGCCGCCATCGGGGCGGCGACCGCCGCCAAAGGGCGGCAAGTGGTAGCCGTTTGCGGCGACGGCGGTTTTCAGATGTGCATGATGGAACTGGCGACCCTTTGCCAGCAGTCCCTTCCGGTAAAAATTATCCTTTCCAATAACCACCGGCTTGGCATGATCCGGGAATTACAGGACCGTCAGTTTGGCGGCCGGCATACCGCTGTGGAACTAAACGGCAGCCCGGACTTTATCGCCCTGGCACAAGCATATGGTATTCCGGGTAGCAGATTGTCGCGGGAAGAAGATGCTTCGTCAGCGATCGACGCCATGCTGCGTTCTCCCGGGCCCTATCTGCTGGAATGTCTCGTTGATCCCGATCTTCCCACGCTGGAATAGGCGGTTAAGACAGGTAACGAAAGGAGTCGGCCATGAAACATACCATTACCGTACTGGTGGAAAACCAGGCTGGCGTGCTTTCCAAGGTATCGGGCCTGTTTTCCCGGCGCGCGTTCAATATCGAGTCGCTTGCCGTCGGCGAGACGGAAAATCCGGCCGTTTCCCGTATGACCATTCTGGTGGAAGGCGACGACTACACGGTAGAGCAGATTGAAAAACAGCTGAACAAGATTATTCCGGTCATCAAGGTCAAAACTCTCGCTCCCGGCAGCTTTGTCAACCGGACGTTGGCGATGATCAAGGTGGCCGCGACCGGCCCAAAACGCGCGGAGATCATCCAGATTGCCGAAATGACCGGCGCTCACATTGTCGATGCGGCCAAATCCACCATTACGCTGGAGATTACCGATACCGAAGAAAAAATCTCCACCTTGCTTTCTCTGCTCTCCCCTTTTGGTATTCGGGAAATGGTGCGCACCGGCACCATTGCGATTGAAAGGGGCGACGGTGTTACCCTTACGCCGGTAGCCCGCAAAAAGACACCGTAAAGTAAGGAGTTTTTCCAATGAAGGCTCGCTCCAAGGGGATGAACCGCACCCTGTTTCGCCGGTACCTGCCCTATTTTTCAAAATACAAATGGATCTTGATCCTGGATTTGTTTTGCGCATCTCTGACCACCGTCTGCGAGCTGGTGTTGCCGCAAATTGTAAGCTACCTCACCGATATGGGGATGAACGACCTGCCCTCCCTTACCCTTGGGATCATCCTGCGGCTGGGGCTGTTTTATCTCGTGCTGCGCATCATCGACGCGGTGGCCAACCTTTATATGAACTCCATCGGCCATATCATGGGCGCACGCATGGAAACCGATATGCGCACGGATATGTTTCAACATCTGCAAAAGCTTTCCTTTTCCTATTATGATGAAGCCAAAATCGGCCAGATCATGTCCCGCATGACCAACGACCTGTTTGACGTCACGGAGTTTTCCCATCACTGTCCGGAGGAATTTTTTATCGCTTTCCTCAAAATTACTGTGACCTTTGTGATTTTGTGCTGCACCAACGTCTGGCTAACCCTCATCATCTTTTCCATCCTCCCGCTGATGCTGATTGCCGCCGCTTTGTGCAACAAGCGTATGCGCTCTGCCTTTCATCAGTCGCGGGTACGCGTGGGCGAGCTTAACGCCCAGGTGGAGGACAGCCTGCTTGGCGTGCGCGTGGTCAAGTCCTTTACGGGCGAGCCGATCGAAGCGGACAAATTCAAGAAGGGAAACGATCTTTTTCTCGAAACCAAGAAAAAGGCCTACTTCGCGATGGGCGCCTTTTATACCCTGACGCGTATTTTCGACGGCATTATGTACATATCGGTGGTGGTTGCGGGCTCGATCTTTATGATGCAGGGATCGCTGGCTCCCTATGATCTGGTGGCGTTTTTATTGTATGTGACTACCCTGCTGGCCTCGGTGCGGCGCATTGTGGAATTTACCGAGCAGTTTCAGCGGGGCATGACCGGTATCGAGCGCTTTTTTGAAATTATCGACGTGCCGGTTACCATCGAGGATCGGCCCGGCGCAACCGAGCTTCGCGACATTCATGGAAATGTGGAATTTGACCACGTCAGTTTCCACTATCCCGATCATCCTGACACAATTTTAGACGATATCGCGCTCAACGTAAAAGCAGGCCAGAGCATCGCTCTGGTCGGCCCGTCGGGCGGTGGTAAAACCACCCTTTGCAGCCTGCTTCCCCGCTTTTACGAGGTAACGGGCGGTGCAATCCGCATTGACGGGCACGATATCCGGGATGTCACGCTGCGCTCCCTGCGCTCCAACATCGGTGTGGTTCAGCAGGAGGTCTATCTCTTCTCCGGTACGGTCGCCGAAAACATCGAGTATGGCCGGCCCGGCGCGACCAGGGAGGAAATACGCCGTGCTGCCGAGCTGGCCGGTGCGGATGAATTTATCCTCGGGCTCAAGGACGGCTACGACACCTATGTGGGCGAGCGGGGCGTTAAGCTCTCAGGAGGACAAAAGCAGCGCATCAGCATTGCCAGGGTGTTTTTAAAAAACCCGCCTATTCTCATCCTGGATGAAGCCACCTCGGCGCTGGACAATGAGAGCGAACAAATCGTGCAGCGTTCTCTGGAGACGCTGGCCAAAGGGCGTACCGTCTTTACCATCGCCCATCGCCTGACCACCATCCGCGGGGCCGATTTGATTCTGGTGCTGACCGATAAGGGAATTGTCGAAAAGGGAAACCACGCCGAGCTGATGGAGCGTAAAGGGCTATATTATCAACTATATCGCACGGCGAATGAAATATGAACCATTGGAATGGCGCGGGCAATCGATCCACGCAGTGGAATACTGGCGACGATGCGTAGTGGCAAAAGGAGGATACCATGAAGGTTTTGCTCTATTCCGAAGCGTATGATAGGATCAAGAAATCCGGTGTGGGTAAGGCATTGAGCCATCAAATGAAGGCTCTTGAGCTAAATGGAATCGATTATACGCTTGACTTACGCGAGCCGCACGATATCATCCACATCAACACCATCGGCCCCAAATCCTATCGTTTTGCCAAACAGGCCCATCGCAAGGGGATCAAGGTGGTCTACCATGGCCACAGCACCGAAGAGGACTTTCGCAATTCCTTTTTGTTCACCGACCTGGTATCCCCCCTTTTCCGGCGCTGGATTACCAGATGTTATTCGTTGGGGGACTGCATTGTCACTCCGACCGAATATTCCAAAAAGCTGATCCAAAATTATGGAATCGAGCGGCCTATTTTCCCTATTTCCAACGGGGTCGATCTGGATTATTTCCAGCGCGACGAGCAGCAGGGGCAGAAATTCCGATCCAAGTTTGGCTTTGCTCCTCAAGATAAAGTCATCATGTCGGTCGGCCTCTATATCGGGCGCAAAGGCATTGTCGACTTTGTTGAGCTGGCCAAACGCCTGCCGCAATACCATTTCATCTGGTTTGGCTACAACCCTTTATGGCAGGTGCCGCATAAAATACGCAAGGCGGTGCGCACACGACTGCCCAACCTGCATTTCCCAGGGTATATCGGCAGCGAGGAACTGCGCTGCGCCTATTGGGGGAGCGATTTGTTCCTTTTTCCCACTTTTGAAGAGACCGAGGGCATCGTGCTTCTTGAGGCGCTTGCCTCCGGCTGCCCTGCGCTCATTCGGGATATCCCGATTTATCAGGATTGGCTGACCGATCGGGTGAATGTCTATAAGGCGAATTCGGTCGACGCTTTCGAAAAAGCAATACAGGATATTCTCGAAAACCGTTGTCCCCCTGTTACCAGCGCGGCTTTGGAGGTGGCGCAATCTCGCTCACTGGAGATCGTGGGCAAGCAATTAAAAAGTGTCTATGAGCAATGCCTGCGCGGTGATTTTACACATGATTAAGAGTTCAGTCGGGAAATGCAATCTCTTGGTTGAGCGTTTCTCAAGAGCGCGATCATGGCTTTGCTATAAAGCAGAAGGACGTATCCGACTGGATACGTCCTTCCAAAAGATGCGGGGTACTTACTTCAGGCCATTCTCGTAGGACTGGATCATTTTCTTAACCATCTGGCCGCCGATGGAACCGGCCTGCTTAGAGGTAAGATCACCATTGTAGCCCTGTTTCAGATTGACACCGACCTCGCTGGCCGATTCCATCTTGAAGCGGTTGAGAGCCTCGCGAGCTTCAGGAACAAGAGTCTTATTGCTAGCCATTTCTTTAACACTCCTTTATGAAAAAGTTTGTTCAGTGCGTTTGCTTTACTATTTTGCATCGGGGCTTAGAAATTATCAATGTTAAGTTTTTGATGCTTTGGAAAGTTTTTCATGACCTAAAACAACCTAACATTGATCCTTTCCAACCCTAGTATGTGCTCTGCGAAACAACAAATTCATGCAAAAATATGGTTGCTTTGACAAGGAGTGCGTTGAAAAATACGTTATATTGCAATTGAATATTTCAAATTGATCCGATATGGCTTTCCATATCATCATACAACAAAGCGAAAAGGTGGACAGGCTTATGAAAGATGTGTTTCGATTTGGGATCATAGGCTGTGGAGATATTGCCGGGCATTTTGCCCAAGCAGTGGAATCGCTGGACGGGGCAGTTATTGAGGCGGTCGCGGCGCGTGATGCGGATCGTGCCCGCGATTTCGCTCAGCGGCACGCCATATGCCAATACTATGGAGATTACGCTCAAATGCTGCAAAATAGCACTCTTGACGGGGTTTATGTCGCCACAGTCAACTCGGCCCATCTGGAATCCATTTTGCTGGCGGTGGATTATGGCCTTCCCGTGCTGTGTGAAAAGCCGATAGCGCTTTCGGTATCGGCTTTTGACCAGGCCACTCGGGCCGCCGAGCAAAAGGGCGTCGCCCTCATGGAGGCCCTGTGGAGCTGCTTTTTGCCGGCCTATGACAAGATGCGTGAGATGATCCGCGATGGGCAGCTTGGCCGCATCGCCAGGGCGGATATCCATTTTAGTGTTCCCTTTCCAAAGAATCCGGCATCCCGCATTTACTCCCCTGCCCTTGGAGGCGGCCTGATCTACGATATCGGGGTATATAATCTCCATACAGCTTTTACTCTGTTTGGCGAGAATTATCGTGATTTGTCGGTGTGCGGTAGAAAAGGCCCAACGGGCGTGGATATCGGTTCGGTCATTGCTTTTTCCTACGACGATGGCCCCTTGGTATGCACCACGACGGCCGATGTGTCCGGGCCGCATGAACTGATCCTATGTGGCGACCGGGGCAGGCTGCAAGCCGATCGTTTTAACGGCGCCCAAAGGCTGGTTTTATCGCAGAAGGGGATGCCGCAGCAGGTAATCCTCTGCCCTTTTGCTGGCAATGGGTTTGAATATGAAATTCAGGAATTTATCGCAGTTGTCCGGTCTGGCCGCAAAGAGAGCGCACTGCTCCCCTGGTCTCGCTCTCGTCTGGTCTGCGAAGTTATGGAGGAGGCCGTGCAAAAAATTTGCGGATAAATCCCCGGGCGATGTATGAAATGACGTCGGCTCCGCACACTAAAGGCAGATTCCTATCGGAATCAAACTCTAGTCAAGGAGCGGATCATGATGTCCCACAGCAAAAACAACCAGGCCAAAAAGCCGGCTGCTAAAGGCAAGCAGGAAAAAACCGCGACGAACAATCAATGGACCAACGCCAATGTGCCAAGTGGCGACGACAGGCGGGAACGCCGCGATGGCCCCGGGGGAGATTGTGGCTGCGGCCGATAATCGCCAAAACGGCACGGGAGCTTTGATCAAGCTCCCGTTTTTGATGGCAAACAATAAGAACCAAGCGTTTGGTTATGGCATTTGCTATGAAGGCCCTCGATGGCTTCAAGGTGGAGTCGGATAGCCAAATCTGTGATTCAACTTGGACAAATTAAGCCACCCTCGACGAAAGGAGTCGAAGGTGGCTTCTTGCATTGCCTATACCGGTTGGCACACGAGTACAATACCCGCAGCTTTGACCGTTAGATACTATTGGGATTGAGCGGGGAAAGAAGGGATCAGCCCGACCGATTTCTGCAATATCATCAACGCATCCGTGGCATCGATCACGCCATCGGTATTGACATCGGCAGTCTCCAAATAGGTATCATCCAAATGGGCTAAACTCACCGAATGTTGGAGTGCCAGCAAAGCGTCCGAAGCGTCAACCAGGCCATCCAGCGTAATATCGCCATATTGCATCAAGGGGGGGTAGTTTCCCGGTACCTTGTAGACCGTAAAATGCTGGTTGTCACCACCCCAATAACTCCACATGGCGACATTGGTACCGTCGACCGGCCCGTAATCCCCCGCGATATCGATCACGGTACTGCAAAGGGCGGTTTGAAAGATGTAGCTATCCGGCCCCTGCAAAATGAAAAAGCTCTGCGCTGGATGCCCCGAAGGCCGATTGGCCGTCAAATTTGCCCCGTTTTCCTTACTTGCGTCCGCAACGTCCAGACAGCAGTTCCCATATGCGGAGTATATCACATAGCTGCCATCGCCGTTGCGTACAAACCTCCACAGCTGCCGCTTGGTAGCACGGTAGGGAGAGATAAATACGTTTCCCCAGTTGCCATCGGTATTGGTGGTCAGGACCATATTGGCATAATCGCTGTAGATATAACCGTAAAAGTCCGTACCCAGATCGACCACAGACGAGCCGCCTGAGCCGCCCACACCAAGATAAACATATCCCAAAAAGGCGCCGCCCCGCGCGCTCTCCACCTGCTCCCTGCTCAGGGTTTGGATGATGCAGTAATCGTTCGCGCCGCTGGATGTGTTACCGCCCTCGCTGATCGTGATAGAATTGCCGTTCACACTCTCGACCACCGCCACATGATTGGTGTAACACACCAGCGCTTTGGCCTGCGGGGTTGACCCCCGGGTGTACCCATAGTATGCGTAAGCCGAATCATACCAGCTCTGGCCTGACCAAATCGGGGTGTCAATGCCCGTCAACTGGCAGGCGCGCGCGGAGGCAAACCAGGCGCATCCAAGGTCTGTATAGGCGTATTGCCCATACGCCTTATTGGCATACGTCGTGTACGGATGAGAATAAATGTCGATATAGATGCCGTTTGTGCCGTTACCGGCAATACCGTTATAAGTGATTGCCGTAGCGGGAAGCATGGCGCCCGCCAACAGGCAAAAGGCAACCAAAGCGGAAATAACGTATTGTTTTATCGGACGTTTCATTGATATCTCTGCCTTTTTACATGAAATCTACCGTATCCAGAAGGTCAAAATCAGACCTCCACCACCCATCCAAAGGGATCGTCCAGCTTGCCAAACTGAATGCCGGTCAGGATATCGTAAAGCTTCTGTGAAATGGGGCCGATTTTGCCGTCGTTGATGGGCATCACCTTATCGCAGTATTTCAGCTCGCCAATGGGGGAAACCACCGCAGCGGTACCGGTGCCAAAGGCCTCGTCCAAACGGCCCTCATCGGCCGCCTGCGCAATCTCGTCAATGGAAAGCTTGCGCTCAGTAACCGGGGTCCCCCAACTGCGGATGAGCTCGATGGCCGACATGCGGGTGATACCGGGCAGGGTGGCGCCGTCAAGCTCCGGGGTGATCACCTCGCCATCGATGACAAAGAACACATTCATCGCCCCGACCTCTTCCACATATTTGCGCTCCACGCCGTCAAGCCACAGCACCTGGGTGTACCCCTGCTTCTCGGCGAGCTGCTGCGCTTTGAGAGAAGCGGCATAGTTGCCCCCCGTCTTGGAGAAGCCCATCCCGCCGCGCACCGCGCGAACGTATTCATCCTCGACGTAAATCTTGACCGGATCAAGCCCGCCTTCATAGTAGGCGCCCACTGGCGACAGGATGATCACAAACATCAGGTGTTTGCCCGGATGCACGCCGAGCATGGGGTCGACTGCAAAAATAAAGGGCCGGATATACAGCGAGGTGCCCTCTTTGGTGGGAATCCAGTCGGCATCGAGCTTGATGAGCTCTTTGAGGCATTCGAGCGCAAAGCCCTCGTCGATGGCGGGAATGCAAAGGCGGTCATTGGAGGAATTCAAACGCGCCATATTGCGGTCGGGGCGGAAAAGCAGGATGCGCCCGTCCGGCGCACGGTAAGCCTTCATTCCCTCAAAGACCTCCTGCCCGTAATGCAGGCACATCGCCGACGGGTCGAGCGACAGCGGGCCATAGGGGACGATGCGGGGATCGTGCCAGCCTTGCCCCTCGTCGTAATCCATAATAAACATGTGGTCGGTGAAAATTTTGCCAAACCCGAGCTTGGATTCGTCGGTTGGCTTCTGTTTTGGTTCGGTTGTGCGCTGAATGGACAATTTCATTGTATCATACCCTCTTTAAAATTATTTCTTTCTTTTATGCCTGCCCGACAAAGCGGAGCAGCGCTGCCTTGGACTGAGCGCCGACCAGGCGATCGACCTCTTTTCCACCTCGAAACAGAATCAACGTGGGGATGCTCATTACCCCATAGGCGGAGGCGAGCTCCCCTTCCTCGTCGACATTGACCTTGCCGACGCGCACCTGCCCCTCCAGTTCCTGCGCCAGCTCTTCCACAATCGGGCCTACCATGCGGCAGGGGCCGCACCAGGGCGCCCAGAAATCCAGCAAAACCGGAAGCTCGCTTTGCTCGACATAGGCGGCAAAATTCGCAGAAGTGACATTCAGCTCCATCGCAATTTCTCCCTTCCCAAAGAATCTTATATTTTTTCGGGCTTAACAATAATGTTGCGCTGCGCATTGGTCATTTCATGTTCGCAGTATTCACAGCAGTTCCCCCGCCGGCCTGGAATGACCAGACGAGGCAGATAGGGCTCGGTAACCGTCACGCACCGGGGATTGGGGCAGCACAGGTCGGTATTGGATTCCGGCCTGGGATCGAGCGTGCGGCTGGGCGCGTCGAGCATGTGAAGTATCAGCGCCATACGGGCGTACATGCCGTATTCGGTCTGGTCGAAATAGACCGCACGGGGGTCGTCGTCTACCTCTACCGCAATCTCGTCCACACGGGGCAGTGGATGCAGTATCTTCAGGCCGTACTTTGCCTTTTTGAGCTTCTCCATGTCAAGCACAAAAACCCCTTTTTGCGCCTCGTAAGCCTCCTCGCTCTCAAACCGTTCCCGCTGAATGCGGGTCATATACAGCACGTCTACCAAACCGATGGCGTCGGCCAGATTGTCGCATACCGTATAGCGGCAGCCCGCCTCCTCCATAATATCGCGGATATAATCGGGCACCCCCAGCTCGGGCGTGGAGATCAGGACAAAGGAATTGCCCGAAAAGCGGCACATCGTCTTGATCAGGGAGTGGACGGTGCGCCCGTTTTTCAAGTCGCCGCACAGCCCGATGGTAAGGTTGTCCAGCCCCCCCTTGGTTTGCATCAGGGTAAAGACGTCGGTCAACGTCTGGGTTGGGTGAAGGTGCCCGCCGTCGCCGGCGTTGATCACCGGGCTGCGGGAAAACATCGACGCCGCCCTTGCCGCCCCTTCCCGCGGATGGCGCAGCGCCACTATGTCGGCGTAGTTGCTGACCACTCGGATGGTATCCTTCAGACTCTCCCCCTTGGAAACCGAGCTGTTGACCGGGTTGTCAAACCCGATCGTACGTCCCCCGAGCCGCAGCATCGCAGTCTGAAAGGACATCTGCGTACGCGTGGACGGCTCGTAAAACAGGGTGGCCATGACCTTTCCATGGCAGCTATCGGTGTAATAATCCGGCTTTTTCATAATCATGGAGGCCATGAATAGGATTTCCCGTAATTCATCCAACGCGATGGTATCCAAATCGATCAGATGCCGCGGCATAGCTCGTCCCCCTTACGGATTCATGATTCCACCGTCTGCGCACCGCATCCGGCCCGCACAGCGAAAAACGGTGAAAATAAAAACCTGCTGGATCAGCAGGTTTGCTTGCGTCAAAGACGCGAACGCTCTTTATGCTTTTGACACAGGATCGCCTTTGCCAAGATAGACCTGCTAATGATATTTAATATACCAGAAACAGGCCGCTGTTTCAAGCTGTTTTTCAATTTTTATTGCTTTTGACATAAAACTATTGACACAATCCCCTAGATCACCGCGCTTACACGGCGCAAAGCTGCTGCGGATCACATACCAGCTCGGAGTAGGGAATCAAAAACTCCGGTATCCCGCTGGAATGCGGCGCGATATCATAAGGCTGATAATAGACGACCAGCCCCTCCGGCGTGCAATAAAAACGGCTGGGATCAAAGGTCTTTATTGCCAGCATAGAGGCGTTGTCAAAATAATTTTCGGGATTCTGTGCGATTTGCGACTGAATATGTTCCAATAAATAATGCTTGGGGGCGCCGCACGGGCTGAGCATATGGCCCAGCGAAAAGCGGCAGGCTTTGGGCACATTCCAGGTCTGGGAAGTGCGTATGGTATTTCCGTGCGCTCCCCCGGTGTATTCATAACGATCCATATAAAGACTGGCAGAGCAATCGGTCTGATCGGTAATCATACAATCGGTCTGCGCTTCGAAAACCGGCATGGGTAGATCGTTTCTTATAGCATATCGATATTGCCGTACCGCCTGACAATAGAGCTCGCTCTGAATACTGTGCCGGTAAAACTCCGCCAGCTGCTTGTAATATCGATTGATCCTTTGCGGCGCGTGCCCTGGCCAATGAAACACCGGATATTCGATGCGATAACGCAGTACGGTCTCCCCATTGTATTTCATAACATCCTGCATCCTTGCGGTGCATACGGTCCCATTTCTGCTCATTTGCGTCACCTCATTGCATCCTATGCGGCGACAATTGCCTGGGTGCCAGGCGTTTTGCAGTAATGAAAGCGGGAACGATAATCCGGGAGCAGACTGTTGGACAGCGTCTTTGATCGTTCCTAGCCGTTTACCACAGCCCCATCACCTGCTGCATCAGCAGGCTGACGCCCGTGATGCCACCCCAGCAGCAAAAGCCCATAAACAGTGGCTTTCCACCCGTTTTCACCAGCTTGATAAGATCGGTGTTCAGCCCAATGGCCGCCATAGCGAGAACGATACAGAATTTACTTAGCTCTTTGAGAGGGGCAAAAAATCCCTCCGGGCAACCAAAATGCACCGCTATCGTAGTGATGACCGACGCTGCGACAAACCAAAGGATAAAGAAAGGAAATATTTTCCCAATCTGGACTTTGCTGCCCGTCCCGCTGTCTTTGCGGCGCATGCGAAACAGGGCGAGCAGCAGGGTGATGGGGATGATAGCTAGAGTCCTCGTCAGCTTGACCGTGACAGCCTTGTCGAGGGTAGCGGTACCAAGCCCCCACATCCCGTCCCAGGTCGCCGCCGCGGCGGTGACCGACGAGGTGTCGTTGATGGCCGTACCTGCAAAAATGCCGAAAGCAGTGCCGTCGGTGGTGTCGAACCCAATCGCGCTTCCCAACAGCGGAAATACCACGGCGGCGATCACATTGAAAAAAAAGATAACGCTGATGGCCTGCGCAACCTCATCGTCGTCCGCATCGATTACAGGGGCCGTAGCCGCGATAGCCGACCCTCCGCAGATCGAAGACCCCACCCCAACCAAAACGGATGTTTTACCGGGGATATGCATCAGCTTATGCAACACAAAAGCGAGGATCAAGGATATGGAAATCGTACACACGATAATGGGCAGAGACTGCCTCCCCGTCTCGAGGATGACGCCTAAATTCATGCCAAATCCAAGCAGGATCACCGCAAACTGAAGAATTTTTTTGGATGAGAAGCGAATACCTGGCAAGAAGGCGGATTTGTCCTTCATTGGCAGCGCCACCACCATCCCCGCGATAATGGCAATGACCGCGCCGCCCACAATGGGGAACAGCTTGCCCAAGAACCATGCCGGTACAGCAATAGCCAGACAAAGAAGTAAGCCCTTGTAATTTGTTTTGATCCAATGTTTCATCCATAACCCTTCCTTTCCTTATTCGATCCGCTTGACAAAAACTTTCCCTGGCAGCCTGACTACCTGAGAATATGAGGGGGTGACAAAGCCAACTCGTGATTCTCGATCCAAAGCCAAAGAAAAAAGGCTTGCCTACCGAAATGGTACGGGGTATAATGATATCAATAATTTTCCTACAGGAGGGGTATTGCTTTGGTACTGCCGCAACGTGTTCGTACCGCTTCCCGCGTCGTTTTTGTCATCTCTCTGCTTTTGCTGTTGATTCCGCTGATTCTCGAGCACCTGTTTGGTTTGTATCTGTTTTTACCCGAAACGGTCCAAATGGTATTGATGCTCATTGACGAAGCAATCGTCGTGATTAGCCTGCTCCTCGGTTTCCGACTGTCGGAATACCGATGGCTGCGTATTGCCGTGGCCTGTCTGCTCGGGGTACTGGTTGCCCTCAGCATCATTATCATGGTGACCACCAAGCCGAATGTTGTCACCATCGTCGACGACAGCGGCCCAAGAACACTGGTGATTGAGCAGAACAGCTGGGAGCTTGGGACGGATAACCGCTTATTTCTTCAGGAAAACGCCCTGTTTTTGCGCTCTCTTGACTGCAACCTGATTACTGCAACCTCAGCCACGCCTTTTGCTAATGGGGACTACACCCTCGAATGGTCGGAGGATTCGCTGACCATCCAATACAAGGAGGGATCCAGCGCTAACTCGGTCTGGTCGACGGCAGTCGTTGCGTTGCCCTGAGGGGACTCTGGCCTTGAGTATAAAACAGGACAGAAATCGCACAAATATTCCGCTTACACCTTACACCAAGTTACCATGTAGGGTGTAAGCGGAATTTTGATGCGTCGTGTTCTCCGTCACTATGGAGTTCATGTTTTTATCCAATGGTATTGTTTGGCTTTGACACGTTGTTTCAGGGAAGGTTTGGCCTGAATGAAACAGTGCCTTGTAACCTTTTGGAAGGAACCAGTTATTATATAAACTTCAGCGATAAGGTACGCAAATTTAGCCGAGAACCATACATCGCAGCCAGACAAGCAATACGTGACCGGTTCATGGTATAGAATAGATGCGAGGGCTCCCCTCTTTTTCCTTAAAAAACATCTTCAAAACGCCGCCCGGCTGGGCCACGCCGGCGCCGCCATACTATCAAACCTTGCCGACAAAGGCCGCCGCCACAATATCCTTTCTCAATGCCGCCTTAACAAAGGACGACGCCTCGCGCTACGCCATACATCGTATCCCTGCTCCTCAAAATGGGATGAGGTCACACGGTCACATTCATCCGCACCCGCAGGCCCTCCATGAATCCCCACGTCGCCGCCTCAGCTATATTTCGATCAATCCAGTTCCTCACTCTTACCGTCCGACAGGCCGAGCACGCTGTCCGATTCCTCGGCTTCCAGCCCCTCTACCTTACGCAGGTTTTTGCGAATGATATTATTGCGCCTTTGAGCCTCGTCCAGGGTGTTGCCGGCCTCGTCAAGTTTCTTTCTCACCTTGCCCAGCACGGTTTCAAAGGTTTCATACTGCGTCTTGGTCGCGCCCAATACCTTCCACACTTCGGCGGCGCGCTTGTCCAGCGCAATGGTGCGAAAGCCCATGCGCAGAGTATTGAGAAAAGCTGTGATGGTGGTCGGCCCACAGACCATGACCCGGTATTTATTCTGCAGTTCTTCCATCAGGCCGGGGCGGCGCAGTACCTCGGCGTAAAGGCCCTCGGTGGCCAAAAACAAGATAGCAAAATCGGTGGTGCGCGGCACATCTATGTACAGCCTGGAGATGGTAGCGGCCTCGTTTTTAATGGTTCGCTCCAGCGCCTTGGCCGCCTCGTCCAACGCCGCCTTGTCAGCCCGGTCAGCCGCGTCATAGATGCGAAGGTAATCCTCCTGCGGAAATTTGGAATCGATCGGAAGCCAGACGATACTTGCGTCATCGTTGCGCGACGGGATTTTAATGGCGAACTCTACCATTTCCCCGTTGTTTTTGATCGAGACATTTCTTTCATACTGATCGCTGGTGAGGGTTTGCTCGAGGATGTTGCCGAGCTGAACCTCCGCCCAGGTCCCTCGCGCTTTGACGTTGGTCAGTACCCGCTGCAAATCGGTAACGCCGCTGGCAAGCTCCTTCATTTCGCCCAGGGAATGATAAACCTGCTTGAGCTGATCTCCCACCGTCTTAAAGCTGGAATCAAGCCGCTGCGTCAGGGTACTCGTCAACTTTTCATCCACCGTAGCGCGCATTTCATCCAGCTTTTTTTCATTGCTTTCCTGAAGTTTTCCCACTACCTCGGTTAAGGTCTGATTGAGCCGGCTTGACTGCTCGGTCAGAATTTCGTGCAGTCTTTCATTTTGCCGAAGATTGACCGCATACATCTCTTTGAGGATGGCGTTGGTTTTTTCCTGATTCTCCTGCTCGAGACGGTTGAGTTCCTTTTGATGAGCCGAGAGGGTTTGCAGCAATTGCCGCTGCTGTTCCCCCAACAAGCGAAGCTGCTCGCGCATTCCCTCGGCCGATTCCGCCCGGGAACGGGAGAATTCATCCCCCATCGAACGGGATACCGCATCCAACCGGGTAGCCAGCGGAGCCACAGCCTGCTCGAGCCGGCCGCCCTCTCCCTCGCGGCCGGTCCGCCGAACAAGCAGCACAATAACAACCAACAGCAGCAGGCCCAAGATTGTCCCGATCACATAAACTTCCATGCGGTACTCCCCTGTTTTTCTTTAAATCGTACGAAACAGTTCCCATTAACCCGGCTTATCATGACAGCGGTTTCCGGGTCATTCGTCCTTGAAAGCATCCTTTACCTTGTCGAAAAAGCTGCGGTGCTTTTTATAATTGCCCGCGCCGGTGGAATTGTCAAATTCCCGCAGCGCGGCCTTCTGCTTTTCGCTTAAATTGCGCGGCACCTCGATGGTAACCTTGACATACTGATCGCCCCGGCCGCCGCCGTTAATGTGGGGAATCCCCTTCCCCTTCAGCTTAAAAACATCCCCCGGCTGGGTGCCCTCCGGCACCGAATACTGTACCTTGCCGTCGAGGGTCGGCACCACGATCTCCGCCCCCAGCGCCGCCTGGGCAAAGGTCAACGGCTCGTCGCACCATACATCGTACCCCCGTCTCTCAAAAATGGGATGCGGGCGCACGGTCACATTCACCCGCAGGTCGCCCGCAGGCCCTCCATTGACCCCCGCGTCACCACCGCCTCGAATAACGAAAGCCTGGCCGTCGTCAATCCCCGCCATAATTTTGATATCCTCACTGCGGGTACGCCGTACCTTTCCCTTTCCGCCGCAGGTGCGGCATGGATTGTCGATAATCTTTCCGGTTCCCCGGCACTGGTCGCACACACGCTGGGTCTGCATGACGCCGAAGGGGGTGCGCTGGCTCATACGCACCTGGCCGGTGCCGTGGCAGGTCGGGCAGGTTTTGGGACTGGAACCCTCCTGCGCTCCGGTGCCATGACAGGCCTCGCAGTTTTCAATGCGGGTGACATTGACCGTTTTCGTGCAGCCAAACGCCGCCTCTTCAAACGAAAGAGGGACATTGACCGAAGCATCCCCGCCTCGCTGCGGGGCATTGGGGTTGCGGCGGGACGCTCCGCCGCCGAAAAAGCTGCTGAAAATATCGCCCAGATCGCCGAAATCCATATCGAAGCCGCCGCCCGGGCCGCCTCCCGCGCCAAAGTTTGGGTCTACCCCCGCATGGCCAAATTGGTCATACTTTGCCTTCTTCGCGCTGTCAGACAAAACCTCATAAGCTTCGTTGACCTCTTTGAATTTGGCCTCGGCCTCCTTATTTCCCGGATTCAGGTCGGGATGGTATTGCTTGGCCAGCTTTCTATAAGCCTTTTTTATCTGGTCGTCGCTGGCGCTGCGGTCAACCCCCAGCACCTCGTAATAATCGCGTTTATCCGCCAACTGCTCCACTCTCCCACTAATATAAAAAACTGATCTGATGTGTCGCTCATGATGCCCACGATGACCTTTGCAAGCGCCTGTGCCGGCAGGCATTTGCAAAAGGCACCGAACTCATCATACGCTATTGCCGCCCTGCCTGTCAAGACAAAGATGACGGCTGTTCGCCCGGCTTAGCGCTATTGCTAGATGGCGCTCTATCGTTCATAGGGGCGGCGTGGTACGCCGCCCCTATTCTGCTTATTGGTATATGGCCTCCCTGCTGTTTTAGCTTGTGAGCCGCAGTACCTTACTTCTTATCGGTGTCGTCGACGTCCTTGTAATCGGCCTCATAAACATTGCCGTCCGGATTGGGGCCGGGGGCGGCGTCGCCGGCCGCGCCCTGTGCGCCCGCCTCCTGAGCTGCCTTGTAGATTTTCTCACTCAGCTTGAAAATCTCCTGCTGAAGCGCTTCCGAGGCCGTCTTGATCTTGTCGATATCGTCGCCTTTGAGCGCTTCCTTGCATTCGTTAATCTTGGCCTGAACGGCTGTTTTTTCGCTTTCATCCAGCTTATCACCCAGATCGGTCAAGGTCTTTTCGCTCTGGTAGACCATCTGATCGGCATTGTTGCGCACATCCACTTCCTCACGGCGCTTTTTGTCCTCGGCGGCGAACTGCTCCGCTTCCTTGACGGCACGGTCAATATCCTCCTTCGACATGTTCGTGCTGGAGGTAATGGTAATGGACTGCTCCTTACCAGTGCCGAGATCTTTCGCCGAGACATGGACAATACCATTGGCGTCGATATCGAAGGTCACCTCGATTTGGGGTACGCCGCGGGGCGCGGGAGCAATCCCGTCCAAATGGAAGACGCCCAGCGTCTTGTTGTCCCGGGAGAATTCACGCTCGCCCTGCAACACGTGAACCTCGACCGAGGTCTGGCCGTCGGCCGCGGTCGAGAAGACCTGGCTCTTTTTGGTCGGGATGGTCGAGTTGCGCTCGATCACCTTGGTATTGATCCCGCCCATAGTCTCAATGCCCAAGGACAAGGGGGTGACGTCGAGCAGCAGCAGCCCCTTGACGTCGCCGCCAAGAACACCGGCCTGAATGGCAGCGCCGACAGCGACGCATTCATCGGGGTTGATCCCCTTAAAGGGCTCTTTGCCTGTGAATTTTTTGATAGCCTCCTGCACGGCGGGGATACGGCTCGAACCGCCCACCATGAGGATCTTATCCAGATTGGCGGCCGTCAGACCGGAATCGGACAAAGCCTGGCGGACGGGCCCCATGGTCTTTTCCACCAGATCGGCCGTAAGCTCGTTGAACTTAGCGCGCGTCAGCGTTGCCTCATAGTGCTTGGGCCCGTTCGCATCGGCAGTAATGAAGGGCAGATTGATATCGGTAGAGGTCACGCCCGAAAGGTCGATCTTTGCCTTTTCCGCCGCTTCCTTGATGCGCTGCATGGCCATTTTATCGTTCTTCAGGTCAATGCCGTTTTCTTTTTTAAATCCGTCGACGATCCAATCCATCACCCGCTGGTCAAAATCATCGCCGCCCAGGCGGTTGTTACCGGCAGTGGCCAAAACCTCCTGAACTCCGTCGCCCATCTCGATGATGGAGACGTCGAAGGTACCGCCGCCCAGATCGTATACCATGACCTTTTGGTCGTTTTCCTTGTCAATCCCGTATGCCAGTGCGGCAGCCGTCGGCTCGTTGATGATCCGCTTTACCTCCATGCCGGCAATTTTACCTGCATCCTTGGTTGCCTGCCTCTGAGCGTCGGTAAAATAGGCCGGCACGGTGATAACCGCTTCGGTGACAGTGTCGCCCAGATAGGCCTCGGCATCCGCTTTCAGCTTTTGAAGGATAATAGCGGAAATCTCCTGGGGAGTGTAAGCCTTGTTATCGATGGTCACCTTATACGACGATCCCATCTCGCGCTTGATCGACGATATGGTGCGGTCAGGGTTGGTAATCGCCTGTCGTTTGGCAACCTGCCCCACCATGCGCTCGCCGTCCTTGGAAAAGGCCACGACCGACGGCGTCGTGCGTCCCCCCTCCGCGTTGGCGATGACAACCGGCTCGCCGCCCTCGATAACCGCAACGCAGGAATTGGTGGTGCCCAAATCAATACCAATAATCTTTGCCATAATATAACCTCCTATAAATTCTCCTAGTGTATTCAAAACTACAGCGCCGCGCGCTGGAAACTAGCAATTTGCAACCGCTACCATGGCCGGCCTGAGAACAATATCCCCCATCCGGTATCCCTTTTGCATGACCTGGACGACCGTATTTTCACCCACGCTATCATCCTCAACACGGGATACCGCATAGTGGATATTCGGGTCAAAGGGCTCGCCCTCGGCCTTGATTTCCTCCAGCCCGAGCTTGGTCAGCTGCTCGAGAAGCTGTTTGATGCTCATATCCACGCCCTTCTTATAATCCTCTGGCTTGGACTGCGAATTTTCCTGAGCGCGCAGGAAATTATCGAGCGCGGGCAGCAGCTCCTTAACAACCCTGGCACGGCTTTCGGCACCGATACGTTCCATCTCGCGAGCCGTGCGTTTTTTATAATTGTCAAATTCCGCCGCTGTACGCAACAAAAGATCCTTTTGAGCGGCAAAATCCTCCTGCAGCCGGGTTAACTCGTCCGACTGCTCGTCAGGCTGTTCCTCTGTGTTACTGCTCTCAGCTTGCGAGAGCGTTTCGCTCTCCATTGTTTCCTCGTTGAGCTGTTCCTCTGTGGATTGCTCTTTTTGGCTTCGTTTTCCCATCGTCCTGTTTCATCCTTTCCTGGCCCGATATCTGAAAGAGCCGCTTAAAACCAACTGCCGCATAAACTTCGGCGCTTACAGCGACTGTTTCTGCCTTATGCTCTATGCTATACGATCTGCATCAATCGTTTTGACGGTTGGCCTCATCTAAAATTTTACCCAGTTCACCGGCAAAATAAGCGACGCTGGGGATAATGTGGAAATAATCCATCCGCATAGGACCAATCACGCCGATACGACCCATCGAACGCCCATTGGGCCCATAGCCCGCTGTAATGACCGCCGACCCGCGCAGCGCATCCTCCTGACTTTCCTGTCCGATCACCACATGCAGGTTTTGCGCGTGGCGAAACAAAAAGGATGCCAACTGCTCTTTGTGCGACAAAAACTGCAGCAACTTACGGGCGTTCTCACCATCGTACTCACGGTGCATCAGCAGGTTGGACTCCCCACCCAGACAAAGCTGGGTCGAACAAGCCTCCTGTGCCATATCAATCAGGGTATCCACCATAGCCGCCATGGCAAATGCATGCAGCCCCAGCGCGCAGGCAACCGTCTGGGCCGCGGCCGGCGTAATCCGGTCGAGACGTTCTCCTACCAATTGGAGGCTGACCACCTTGGCAAACAGCTCCAGCTGCTCCGCCGTCAGCTCCTCCCGCAAACGTATGGCCCGACTTTTGACCGAACCGCTGGATATCGTCATAGCCAGGAGCAGAATACGATGGCCGAGGGGGACGACGTCAATACGCTTAACGCGGGCTTCCCCATCCACCGGGGTCGTAGCCACCGCGGCGCACTGCGTAAGCTCAGCCAAAGCGTTCCCCACCTGCTCGAGCAGCTCGTCCGCATCGGCTGATTGCCTTGGCAGCATAGAACGCAACTGGGCCTTATCCCGATCGGTCAGCTCATAAGGCTTCATCAGCTTATCAACGTATAAGCGATAGCCTTTGGGCGAGGGTATACGTCCGGCCGAGGTGTGCGGCTGATCGAGATACCCTAACTCGCCCAACTCGCTCATCACATTTCGTATGGTAGCCGATGAACACGCGTGATCCATCCATTCGCAAACAGCCTTGGATCCCACCGGTTCACCGGTTTTGGTATACAGTTCCACAACCGCAGACAACACCTGCATGCTGCGCGGCGACAGTGCCATGATCCTTTCCCCCTAATCACAATGGGTATTTGAGCCGGTCTTTTGTTAGCACTCTTAAGCCTGAAGTGCTAACACAGTTATAATTTACCACCAAACAAGCGATCTGTCAATAGGGCAATTGTGAATTTATTGTTAATCTAATTGACCTTATCTGACTAATTGTGTCACCTCACCTCTGCCAATAAATTGTCACTGACTCTGCTCATATCAACTCGCTGAAAGCCGTTGGTTCTTGTAGGATAACGCATCTTGACAAGTGTATCATCGATCAACTTACCACAGGACGCCTCGCGAAAATGCTATGTTTCACCAAGCGTTGAAAACAGGCCGGTGTTTTCAATATCGTCCCCTTTTTATGTGGGAGTTCTGAGAGAAAGCCGGTGCGCGCCCGCGCAAGCTGATTCTATCGGCCGCCCCGGTTCCATCAGGGAGAGGTAGCCAAAAGGGCAACAAAAAACCACCGCGAACTTCGTTCGCAGTGGTTTGGAGCTGTTAACCAGATTCGAACTGGTGACCTCTTCCTTACCAAGGAAGTGCTCTGCCTACTGAGCTATAACAGCAAGCTGGCGACCTGGATGGGGCTCGAACCCACGACCTCTAGCGTGACAGGCTAGCGTTCTAACCAGCTGAACTACCAGGCCAATTTTTCAGTGCTTGACTATTATACCTATTTGCCGACCGTTTGTCAAGCCTTTCTTTCTAACAATTTCGAATTCATGTCATGCCGTGTGATACCGGCCTGTCTAGTTCGTCACAGCTACAGGCAATCGCCACAGCCGAACCGGCCCCTATATATGAGTCGGCCCCCTGGCTCATCGGGCGGCCATACCCCACGCAAGCCCATTGAACGGGTTTGCTTTTGTAATCACCTCGAACCATATCATTTGTGATATTTTCCTCCCGAGGCGATTTGGTATGCCCGGTATACCTGCTCGCAAAGCATCACGCGGGCCAACTGATGGGGAAAGGTCATGGCGGACATGGATATCCTGTCCCGACAAGCGGCCTTCACCTGTTGAGAGAGGCCAAAAGAGCCGCCGATGAGAAAGGCCACCTGACTGCTTCCATCCAAGGCCAACTCACCCAACAGGGAGGACAACTGTTCGCTCGACACAGTCCTTCCTTCCACACAAAGGCCGATGGGATAGGCACGCGCAGGGATGGCCTTCAGAATGCGCTCCCCCTCTTTGGCGAGGATGGCGTCGATCTGCGCCCTGCTGGGATGATCAGGGCTTCGTTCTTCCTCAACCTCGACAATGGCAAAATGGCAAAACGCCTTCAAACGCTTGGTATATTCGGCGCAGGCAGCGCGCCAGTAATCTTCTTTGCACTTTCCCACGCAAACGATGGTCACAGTCTGCACTTTCCAGCCCCATTTCCGTGAATCCGTCTGATAAACATGCCCTGCCATGCAATGCGGGAGAATACTCCCGTGTGCAAGCCGCCTGCCCGAGTTAAAAGTGGATCATTTCATTGTTGCAGGGCTTGGCTACCCACAGCAGATAATCGCGCCCTTCTTCCATCTCGTGATCAAATAGCTCCGAACGGGCAGTTTCCCTCGCCAATTGCGGTATGTTGTTTTCCTTGCTCAGATGCCCCAGTACAATGCGCGTGGCGCCGTGGCGGATGCAATAGGGCAGCTCGGCGGCGCAGCTCTCGTTGGATAAATGGCCGTTGATGCCGAGGATGCGCTGCTTGAGGTAATAGGGATAGCTTCCATTTTGCAGCATACGCACATCGTGGTTGGATTCCAGCATCACAAGGTCGCAGCCGCGGATGGCCTGCTGCACTGCGGTGCTTACCCGTCCAAGATCGGTACAGACAGTCACCCTGCGTCCGTCGGGAAGCGTCACAACATACCCCACGCTCTCCCGGCAATCGTGATAGGTGGGAAAGCATGCAATCTCCATACCGGCCGCCTGAACCGGATGCTCGCTATCCATGGTATGTACCTCCACTTTGCCCTGCAGCGTTCCCATATCCTCCATCGCCTGTATGGTGCCGGCCGAAGAGTACACCGGTATGTGGTGGCGGGAGGCAAACACCCGTATACCACTGATATGATCCCCATGTTCGTGGGTGACAAAGATGGCGCGGATGGCATCCGCCGGCACATCGTGCCACTGCAAAGCCTCGGTAATCGCTTTTGCGCTGACCCCGGCGTCAATCAGGATAGCGCCCTCGCTGCAGGAAATATAAGTGCTGTTCCCCGAGCTACCGCTAAAGAGTGGACAAAACTTGGCCATAGCCTGACCCCTTTCCAAAAAAAGGCTGCCATACACCGATGGCAGCCGGATTTTGCGGTCGATTATAATGCTTTCGGCGCAA
Source organism: uncultured Eubacteriales bacterium (assembly GCA_965145485.1). Classification (GTDB taxonomy): domain Bacteria; phylum Bacillota; class Clostridia; order Oscillospirales; family Acutalibacteraceae; genus CABQCM01. Next base: position 27,409 of record CBCTCU010000003.1, read on the forward strand.
CGATCTTGGGGATATCCACCCGCTTGATGTCTGCTCCCAGCGCTTTAAACTTTTCGCTGATGTTTTCATACCCTCGCTCGATATGATGGATATCCTCAATCTCGGTGTAGCCCCTGGCAATCATCCCGGCAATGAGCATGGCGGCGCCCGCCCGAAGGTCAATGGCCTTAACTGGGGCGGCGGTTAGCTCCGGCACCCCTTCCACCACGGCGACCTTGCCGTCGACCTGAATCTGCGCCCCCATGCGGGATAGCTGCTCGACATAGCGAAAACGATTATCCCATACGCCCTCGCTGACGATGCTGGTGCCTTTGGCAACCGACAGCATCGCGGTAATCTGCGGCTGCATATCGGTTGGGAAACCGGGATGCGGCAGCGTCTTGATATTGCAGCGAACCAGCGGCCTGGTGCGGTAAACCCTCACCGCCTCGTCGAATTCCTCGACCGAAGCGCCCGCCTCCTCCAGCTTGGCGCTGATGGACTCAAGGTGCTTGGGGATAACATTGCGCACCATGACATCGCCGCCGGTGGCGGCAGCGGCCACCATGAACGTGCCCGCTTCAATCTGGTCAGGGATGATGGAATAGGTCACTCCCCTCATCCGATCGACGCCGCGTATTTTAATCACATCCGTGCCGGCGCCGCGGACATCCGCCCCCATGGAATTGAGAAAATTCGCCAGATCGACAATATGGGGCTCTTTCGCCGCGTTTTCAATCACGGTCAACCCCCGTGCTTTGACCGCGGCAAGCATTATGTTGATGGTTGCCCCCACCGATACTGTGTCGAGATAAACCGAGTTGCCGACGAGCCGGTCGGCCGAAGCGTCGATGATACCCCCGTCGATCGAAACCTTGGCGCCCAACGCCTCAAAACCCTTGATGTGCAGGTCAATCGGGCGAACGCCAAAATCACAGCCGCCCGGCATGGCCACTTTCGCCTTGGAAAAACGCCCGAGCAGAGCCCCCAGCATATAATAGGAAGCGCGCATGCACTTGGTCATCTCATGGGACACCATGCAGGTATTGATATGGCGGGTGTCAATCTCCACCGTCGTCGCATTCACCATGCGGACTTTAGCACCGATCTCGTAGAGAATGCGAAGGCTGACCGATACATCGGAAATTTGGGGAATATTTTCGATGCGGCAAACGTCATCGGACAAAATCGTGGCTGGCAGGATTGCAACCGCCGCATTTTTTGCCCCGCTGATGGTGACTTCCCCCTCCAGCCGGTTGCCGCCGTGTACAATAAATCTATGCAAATCGGACACTCCCGTATCGATATTTTGTGTTTACACAACCCATACGTTGATAGTATACCACCAAATGCTGTTAAATAAAAGGTAAAATTTAAATTTTTAATGTTTACATAAATTTCAATCAACATTATGGACGATATGCACAACATTGGATTGGCACAGCTGTAATTCGACACGTCAATTACAGGGAGTGTACGTCCTCATCGCTCATCAGACGGACGCCGGCCTGTTTGAGCACCTCGCAGGCCGATTCGTTATTATCCACCCGCAGAATCACACAGGCAGCCCCCCGGTTGGGATTGAGGAAGGCGTATACATACTCAATGCCAATGTCATGGTCGCACAACACCTTGACAACCTTGGCAAGCGCCCCCGGAGTATCGTCGATGGCCACGGCGATGACATTGGTCAGCGATACGGTAAAATCTCCATCCTGCAGGGCCTTTTTTGCCTCATCGGGCTTGTCCACAATCAAGCGGAGGATACCATAATCGGTCGTGTCCGCAATTGAGAGGGCACGAATATCAATGCCATGCTCGGTCAAAAGGCCGGTGATTTCAGCCAGGCGGCCGTGCTTGTTTTCCACAAAAACAGAAAGCTGCTTTACAAACATCGTCGATCCCTCCATTCTGCCGCCCTACAGCCGTATCCAGCGCCGTGTAGCGTCCTGGATTGCCGTAAGCGCGGCTGCCGCTCTTCCGGCGGGCGGCACGCCGTATTGAGTTGGTCAGGATGGCTTATCCACCGCAAGGGCCGGCGGTGCAAGGTCATTGCACCACGCCGTTTTTCGTAAAAAGCCTATTTGGAATTATACGCCATACCCCTTGTCGAAAGCGGTCAAATTTACCGATCGGAATTTTTCCGGCACAATATCCCGGATCGCCTTGCGCCAGGCCTCTTTTTCAAAGGGCAGGTGGCGGGCCATCGCGCCGATGAGCACAACGTTGACCGCCTTGGCCGTGCCGCTCTCCACCGCAAGGGATAGGGCATCCATCCGCTCGACGTCGCCGCAACGCTCATCCAAAGCTTCTTCCAACCCCTGCGGATATTCGGCCGATCCGATCACCACCGGCATCGGATCCATCTGCTGCGTGTTGACGATCAGCTTTCCACCCGGCTTTAGATAGGGCAACCACCGGGCCGCCTCAAGCAGCTCAAAGGCGAGGATAATATCCGCCCCGCCCTTGGTAATCAAGGGGGAATACACCTTTTCTCCTATGCGGACGTAGGTGACGACCGAGCCGCCGCGCTGCGACATGCCGTGCACCTCGCTGACTTTGACGTCATACCCCGCCTCCATGGCGACCGCACCGGCCAGCCGGCTGGCGAGCAGCGTGCCCTGGCCGCCGACGCCGACGATCATAATGTTGTATGCTTTCACGGTTTATTCCTCCCCTTTCACAATGGCATGCGGCTTGCACAGGGACGCGCAGACATCGCAGCCCACACACTGGGTCGCGTCGATGCGCGCTTTTCCCTCGTGGAACGAGATAGCCGGACAGCCGATGCGCATGCAGGACCGGCAGCCGATGCAGGTATCCTCCCGCACCCGCAGCGGAGGCAGACGCTTGACGCTTTTGAGCAACGCGCAGGGGCGGCGGGCGATGACAAGGGAGGGCGCGTCAATGGCGAGCTGCTCCTTGATCACCCGTTCGGTTTCCTTGAGGTCATAAGGGTCGACGACGACAATGTTCTCATATCCGCAGGCGCGGGCGAGCAGCTCCAGATTGAGCTTGACTGTATTATCCCCCTGAAGGGTTTTGCCGGTGGTGGGATTCTCCTGATGGCCGGTCATACCGGTGATGGAGTTATCGAGTACGATCGTGGTGGTATTGCCGCCGTTATAAGCGGTGTTGATCAGCCCGGTAATGCCCGAATGGACAAAGGTCGAATCGCCGATGACCGCCACCGCTTTGCCCGCAAATTCCTTCCCGCGGGCCAGTCGCATGCCATGCAGCGCCGATACCGAAGAGCCCATGCAGATGCAACTGTCTACCGCGCCAAGGGGAGGCAGCGCGCCCAGCGTATAGCAGCCAATGTCGCCGCTGACCGTTACCCCAAGCTTTTTGAGCACGAAATAGACCCCCCGGTGCGGGCAGCCGGGGCAGAGCACCGGCGGACGGTTGGGAAGCTCGGCGTCCAGTTCGGCAAAAGGAGCCTCTTTGCCGAGAAGCACACGGGAGACGACGGCCTGCGACAGCTCACCCAGCGGGCCGAACAATTCTTTGCCCTCCACCACGATCCCATGTGCCTTGCAGTGGTTTTCGATAACGCCGTCAAGCTCCTCAATGACCACGACGCGCTCGAACCTGGCGGCAAAACGGCGGATACGCTCCACCGGCAAGGGATGCACCATACCGAGTTTGAAGTAACTGGCCCGATCCCCCAGCGCCTCCCTGGCGTATTGATAGCAGGCGCCCGAGCAAATCACGCCCAAAGAAGCCTGATCGTTGATCTCTTCACGATTGATATCGCAGCTCTCCGCCCAATCGGCCAGCGCCTTCATGCGCTCCTCCACCACGACGTGGCGCTTGATGGCCATGGCCGGCATCATGACATATTTCCCGGGATCCTTGACATAGGGCTTGAGTTCCATTTCCTCGCGAGGCTGGCATTCCACCAGGCTGCGCGCATGGGAAATGCGGGTGGTAAGGCGCAAAAAGACCGGTGTGTCAAACCGCTCGGACAGCTCAAAGGCCAGCTTGGTAAACTCCTTGCACTCGGCCGAATCGGCCGGCTCGAGCATGGGCATCTTGGATGCGATCGCATGGTTACGGGAATCCTGCTCGTTTTGAGAGGAGTGCATGCCGGGGTCGTCGGCCACGCCGATGACCATACCGCCGTTGACGCCGGTATAAGAGGCGGTATAAAGCGGGTCGGCCGCGACGTTGAGACCGACATGCTTCATGCCGCAGAAACTGCGGGCCCCCTGAATCGACGCACCGGCCGCCACCTCGGCCGCGACCTTTTCGTTTGGGGCCCATTCGGCGTATATTTCAGGGTATTCGGCGGCGAATTCGGTGATTTCGGTGCTCGGCGTCCCCGGATAGCTCGAAACCACCCGGCAGCCGGCTTCATACAGGCCGCGCGCGACGGCCTCATTCCCTAACATCAGCTGTTTCAATTTCTCCAGTCCTTTCCGGTTCTGTTTGGGCAATCCGCAAGAGGCGGTCAACACAAACCCTTTCGGTAGGCGCATTGTCCTACCGTGTCTATTCTCTAACGAAGGTCTTGCACACGCTTGGCCTTTCCCTGGAAGCGTTCCAGAGTTTTCGGCTCGACCAAGGTAACCTTGGCCTCGAGCCCAAGCACGGTTTTTAATTTGTCGTGGATATGTTTTTGCAGCGTAACCAGCTCGCGGTAATGCTCCAGCACGCTGCCGTCGATCAGTTCCACCTTTACCTCCAGCGTATCATGGTAGCCCTCGCGGCGGACAACCAGCAGGTAATGCGCGCCGATTTTATCCATGCCCATCAGCACGCTTTCCACCTGGGATGGAAAGACGTTGACGCCGCGTATTTTAAGCATATCGTCGCTGCGCCCCTTGATTTTGTCCATCCGGGCGGTGGTCCGGCCACAGGGGCAGGGGTCGGTGCGGATGCGGGTGATGTCTTTGGTGCGGTAACGCAGCATGGGCATCCCCTCCTTGGTCAGGGTGGTCACCACCAGTTCCCCGGTGTCCCCCTCCTCGAGCACCTCGCCGGTCGACGGGTTGATAATCTCGCACAGGAAGTGATCCTCGCTGATATGCAGGCCGTCGCGCTCGGTGCATTCGCCCGAAAGCCCCGGCCCAAACAACTCGGACATGCCGTAATTGTCCGTGGCAAAAAGCCCCCAGTTCTGCTCGATTTGAGCGCGCATCTCCGGCGTGCAGCCCTCCGAGCCAAACAAGCCGAGCTCAAGGTGGTAGTCGCTCATGGGATACCCCAGCTCCTTGGCGGTCTCGGACATATACAAAGCGTAGGTTGGCGTGGCAACCAGCGTGTTAGTGCCAAAATCGCGCATGAGCATCAGCTGCTTCTCGGTATTGCCGCTCGAGCAGGGCACCACCGTGGCGCCAACCTTTTCCAGTCCATAATGTAGGCCCAATGCGCCGGTAAACAGGCCGTAACCAAAGGCAATCTGCACAATGGTGTGCTCCCCCGCCCCGGCTGCCGTCACCAGGCGGGCCACCAGCTCAGACCAGGTGTCGAGATCCTTTCGCGTATAACCCACCACGGTAGGCTTTCCCGTCGTGCCGGAGGAAGCATGGATGCGTACAATCTCCTTTTGCGGTACGGCAAAAAGGCCGAAAGGATAGTTGTCGCGCAGGTCGTCCTTTACAGTATAAGGGATATATTGTATGTCTGAGAGCTGCTTGAATTTCTCCGGTTTTACTCCCGCCTCGTCCATTCGCTTATGATAAAAAGGGATGCGCTCGTAGCAATAATTGACCAGCCATTTTAACCGTTCGAGCTGCAGCTCGCGGATCTGCTCACGGCGCATGGTTTCCATCGGTTGATTCCAAATCATACCCTTGATCCACCTGATTTCACTTTTGGTTATTAAATCATATCTTATCACATTCGCTCGTATCTTGCAAGATGGAATCGCTATTGGCTGGACGCGAGCCGGCCGGCCAGATAACGCGCGACCCCCTGCTCGCGGTTGGAGCCGATGACCCCGTCGGCCAGAGCGCGAAGCTCGTCCACCCCGTTGGCAACGGCGTAGCCTTCGTCGGCCGCCTCAAACAAGGGGATATCGTTGGTGTTGTCCCCAAAGGCAATCAGCCGGTCGGCCCCGACCAGCTGTTGCACCCTCCTAGCCCCGGCGGCTTTGTTGGCATGGGCGCTGAAGCATTCGCAAAACCACATCTCTTCATTATAGGCGTCTTGATAAAAGGTCACCGATACCCTGCCCAACGCACGCAGCCCGGCCACAATGGGGGCGAGGACCTCGTGGCGGTCAAGGGCGGTGAGATAGACCGTATCCCCCTGCGGGCAATAGGCGTCCACCCGTTCAAACCGGGGGTATTTATCCTGTCTCTCAAGGGCATATTCCCGATCGGCCTCGTGATAAAGGCGGCGGTATTCAACCGAGAATTCTTTGCCATCAAAGGTGTAGCGGTAAGGCAGGCGGCCCCCTCTTTCAAATATCTCCAACGCCTGCCATACCAGCGGCGGATCGATCACTTCATAGTGTATACAATGCTCTCTCGCCGTGTCGTACAGCAGGACGCCGTTCATCAGCACGGCGGGGATTTGCAGATTTAACTGCTTGAGAATATCGCCCGCGGATACAACCGAGCGGGCGGTGGCCACCGTAAACAGATGCCCCTGACGTATCATGCCGCGCAGGATACGGACCGTCTCCTCGTCCAGCTCGCCGCGTTCATTCAGCAGCGTGCCGTCCAGATCGCTGATAAACAGTGGTTTCATGCTTCCTCCCCCGCGCCCTGCGCTTCCATTTGTTCCAGTTCAGAGACGGCCTCAGCCCACCGCTCCATCTGGGCGTTTTCCTCCAGCTCCAGCGACTGCCGCTCAGCAGTCAACGCAAGCAGCCGCTCGTAGTCGGCCGCCGTTTCGTCTGACGAAAGCATGGCGTCGATCTCAGCCATGCGGTTGGAAATATGCTCCAGCGCCTCCTCACAGCGCTTGACCGCCCCCTGGGCGCGCCGCAGCATCGACCGCGCCTGTTTTTGGGCGCGATAATCCTCCCCCTTTACAGCAGACGGCTGGGGCTGCGCCTCCTGCGGCTTCCGGCTGGCCGCCCAGGCGAGATAATCGTCGTAATTGCCTGCTATTTCGCAAAGGCCATGCCCTTGGAAGGCAACGATGCGGTCGGCCAGCTTGTTGATAAAATAGCGGTCGTGCGACACCATCAGCAGGGTGCCCTCATAATCCATGAGCGCCTGCTCGAGCGCTTCGCGCGACGCGATGTCGAGATGGTTGGTCGGCTCGTCCATGAGCAAAAGATTGGCTTTGGTCAGCATCAGCTTTAAAATGGCCACCCGGGCGCGCTCGCCCCCGCTGAGCATCGAGATGGGCTTGGCCACGTCGTCCCCACGAAAGAGGAAAGCCGCCAATGCGCTGCGCACCTCGCTCTGGCTCATGTCGGGGAAATCGTCCCACACCTCGGAAAGTACCGTCTTTTCCATATGTAAATTCGACTGGGTCTGATCGTAATATCCCAAAGTGACGCCGCTGCCCAGCCGCACCTCCCCCTGGCCGGACACACGCCCGGTCAGCAGCCCGAGAAGGGTGGTTTTGCCGCAGCCGTTGGGCCCGAGAAGAAAGACCCGCTCGCGCCGGAACAGGGACAACTCGCCATGCTCAAACAGAAGCTTGTCCCCATACCGCATCCCCAGATCATGACCGGAAAGCACCTCATTGGCGCCGGTATATTTCACAGAAAAAGAAAAATGGATGCCTTTTAACTCCTCTTCCGGCTTGACCAGGCTCTGTTCCAGCTTCTCAATCACTTTCAGCTTGCTTTCGGCTGTGCGGATGTTGCGCTCCCGGTTCCACTGGCGCTGCTGCGCGACAATCCCCTCCAGGCGCGCAATTTCCCGGCGCGTCTGCTCATAGTGTTTGGCCGCGATCTCACGATCCTTTTGCTTGTGTTCGAGGTAAGCGGAATAATTCCCCTTCCATGTATGCAAACGTTCGTGCTCCAGCTCATAGGTGATCCCCGTAACATGATCCAGAAAATACCGGTCATGGGAGATGACGATAAAAGCATTCTGATAGGCGCGCAGATATCCCTCCAGCCATTCCACCGAATCCATATCCAGATGGTTGGTCGGTTCGTCGAGCAGCAGAAGGGTCGCATCCGACACCAGCAGCCTGGCCAGGCTTACCTTTGAGCGCTGGCCACCGCTGAGGGCCGCCATGGGAAGCTCAAGCTCGGCCGGCGTCAGCCCCAGGCCAAGCAGGGCCGAACGCGTTCTAGAACGAAAGGTCAGCCCCCCTTGCCGCTCGTAGCGCTCGATGAGGTCGTGCTGGCGATTCAAGGTATCCTCGTCGCCTCTTCCCTGCTCCAGCGCGCGATTTATCTTCTCCTGCTCCGCCTCCATCTCGAGCAGAGCGGAAAACTGTGACAAAGCGTGATCCAGAGCGGTCTGCCGCTCGTCGGCGCAGACATGCTGCTCCATCCAGCCGATACGGCATTGCTTGGATTTGGACAGCAGCCCGGCATCGATTCCCTCCTGCCCGGCCAGCATGCGAAACAGGGTGGTCTTTCCCGCCCCGTTGGCCCCTACCAGGCCGATCGCGTCTTTTTCCTGCACGGCAAACGAGACCTTTTCAAACAGCAACCGCTCGCCAAAATTTTTTTGTAAATTCTCTGCGCTCAAAACAATCATGCGATGAACTCCTAAACAAAATAGCCGCTGGTCTTAGCCGGGGTTTCCTCTCGTCAAGCCATCCCCTACGAAGGCCGTCGAGTGTACCCCGCTGACATTCCCGCTCGTCCGGCAAGGATACTAAAATGGCGCCTGATTTATCGTATTTTACACCATGGGATACCACAGACGCCATCCGGCGAGGGTATCATGGGAAAGTTGTACTGGAAGCGTTGACGTTTAAAATACCAATGCATCCTGTGTGCAGATCAAAGCCGGCATCCTCCGCATGGCCATCTCTACGATTCGGTTATCAAAAAACGGCGCATATGCATACTTTTTCTTCGGCATCACCGCCGTGCAGCGAGGAAACATGCTGAACCGGGCGCTACTCACACCGGCGAAAAAAATATGGCATCATAACCATCCACGGCTATGATACCATAAAGGCCGGGCGGGAAGCGCGTCCTGTGCACCCCATATCCCACGCCAAGATTGCAATCTCATAACCGTTTACGGCTATGGAATCACGAACATTATAATAAAGCACATGGCGGCAAGCCCGTGCAAAAATGAAAAATATAATAGCCGTTTGTAATAATTATACCATATCGTCCATACTCCCACAAGCTTTTTAAAATGGATTTTCCCGATATACCGGCGTGCCCGCCTGTTTCATCGGACGCTTTATTCTACACAGGGCCTTCCTATCCCGTCCGGGCAGTCGACAAACCAGCGGTTTTCTTCCAAAAAAAGATAACGAATCTGTCCCCGGATGCGACAGGTATAACGGATTCCCGCTCCTCCCTGCTTGAGCGAAGCGGCCGGGCGAACATCCAGCACCCGGTCGACTTCATACCGTCGGCCGTCCTCCCAGACAACACAGACCGGCTGGACTCCCCCATCGGCGCTGAATTGGGCGAGTACGGTGACATATTGCGGATGGGACACGGCAGTCGCCTCCTCTCATGCTATCTTGGCTACCAAAATCAAAAATATCCCACCGGATGGATGACGTGCTCGGCTTTAGGATCAAAGCCGGTCAGGCGCGGGTCAATCAAAAGCGAGGCGGGGCGCACGCAGGCCGAGCCAAATCGCCGTTTGAGCTGGTCGGTAGCCGCTTCCAGGCGCTTTTCCCGTTCCCGACGGGCGGCCTTTCCCAAGCAGTCGAGCTGCACCGCCTGCTCCCCGCAGGACAGATCAAAAACATGCACCCCGATGCTGCGCAGCGGCAGAACGCCGGGACTGTGCCAGTCATAATGGGCGCGAAAAAGTTGAAAAGCCCGCCCGGTAATCTCGGCGGTCAGGTCGGTCGCCTGCTCGAGGGTACACTGAAAGGAGGCGGACGACAGCCGGCAGTCCCGCACGCTGACGCTGATCCCCCTCCCGCGCAGCCCCTGCTCCCTCAGCCGCCGGCCGACGCTGTCGCACAGTACGGCCAGCACCTGTTTGACGTCCTCGTCGTTCTTTAGATCGCGCACCGCGGTGGCCGAATTACCCACCGACTTGACGGGCGGCTGATCGGTATAGCGCGCAACGGGTGCGCTGTCGTAGCCATTGGCAAAGCAATAAAGAACCTCTCCCATTTTTCCCAAGCGGGCGCGCAGGGTGTCCGGCGGCGCGCAGGCCAATTGGCCGATGGTTGTAATACACAACCCTTCGAGTTTGCGCCGCGTAGCCGGCCCGACATAAAGCAGGTCGCCCGCCGGCAGAGGCCAGACCAGATTTTGAAAATTTTCACGTGTGATCACCGTGACTGCGTCCGGCTTTTTATAATCGCTGCCCAGCTTGGCAAAAATCTTATTGAAGCTGACCCCGATGCTGACCGTGATGCCCAGCTCGGCCTTGACCCTTTGCCGGATTTCCTGCGCGAGCGCCTCCCCGTTGCAGCCGGTAACGTCCAGCCAGCATTCGTCGAGCCCAAAAGGCTCCACCCGGTCGGTATAGGTCAGATAAATATTTTGCAGCAGCCTGGAAAAACGAAGATATTGTGGATAGTCGGGCGGCTGAATGACCAGGCCGGGGCAGCTTTGCCTGGCCTGCCAAAGCACCTGCCCGGTACGGATCCCCCATTGCTTGGCCAACGAATTCTTTGCCAGCACAATGCCGTGGCGCGCCTGAACGTCCCCGCCCACCACCATGGGCTTGTCGCGCAGCTCGGGATGCCGAAGGCACTCCACCGATGCGTAAAAACCATTGGCGTCGCTGTGCAAAATGACCCGTTCCAAGCGCCTCACCTCATGATAGAACATATGTTTTATTTCAGTCTATCATGCCAAAGTGGTGAATACAACAGGTAATATTTGGTGCTTTGGGGGGATATAAAACAGATGCTGTCCGCCCGTTTGGATTTTGATTCCCCTGTTTTCACGGGAGCGGACGTGCTGTCGAATACCCTTTTTTGATTCTTTTGACCATAACGACTGTTTTGCAGAGAAATAATATGATATCATAGTACTGCATTGCGGTGGATGTATACAAAAACTCTATCGGGATAACGCTTTTCCTCACGACTAGGCAGGTTCTTTCGCCGCAGCGCGATAGAAAACCAGAGAGCGAGCTCGACAACGCCGATCGCTCGGATGCTTTGCCATGTGCGAAGACACAAAAAAGGTTCCAAACGCCGCTATAATAATACCGGGTGGCGCTCTGCGGCCGCAAAGCCACGGCCTCCGGCAAGCGCCTTTTGATGCCAGAATGCATCGCCGGCGGACAAGGCCCGATCGATCTCGGCGTTTTTAGCGTTGAAATCAAAAAACAACTGGTAGAGACAACCAAAGGAGAGAGAGGATTATGTGCGGACGATATACCCTAGCCGATGGGCCGACCGACGAGGAATTTTCCTGGATTTGCGAAACCATTCAGAGAAACAATCCAACGGCTTTGATTCCCACCGGAGAAATAGCCCCTTCGCTGCAAGCGCCCGTTCTCACAGCGCCAAACGCTCCTGCCCTGCTGACCTGGGGCTATCCCGGAGCGTACGGCAAGGGGCTGCTTATCAACGCCCGCGCTGAGACGGCTGAGAGCAAACCGACCTTCCGCCAAAGCGTAGCCCGGCAACGGTGCGCCGTACCCTGCACCGGCTTTTTTGAATGGGATCGCAACAAGAGAAAATATCTGTTTGCCCTGCCGGGGCACCTCCTGTTTTATATGGCCGGGCTTTACGCTCTGTTCGCGGGAGAGACGCGCTTTGTCATATTGACCACAGCGGCCAATGATTCGGTAGCCGATATCCACCACCGAATGCCGGTGATTCTCAACGGCGACAAACGGGATCGATGGCTGCGCGACCCCGCCTGCGCGAGTGAAATCCTGCATGGGGAATCGCCCATGCTGAGGCGGAGCGCCGATTCCCCCGAGCAGATTTCCCTCTGGTGAGGAATGATCTCACGCCTCTGTAAGGCCGTCTATATGCCTTCAAGCCACGGCGTTATTAGAAACGTGACGTCTGTAACGGCACTGGACAGCATCAAAGCAGAACAATCAAAAGACAGAACTTACGTCCATATAAAAAGCCTCCGTCGCGGTGTCTGGAATCCACACCGTGATGGAGGTCTTTGTTAAACGAATAATCTGCCGGTAAGCCGTTCGTCTTCTTCACGCCATTCCACGCAGGCGCGACCGATTCCCCCCCTGTTAAGAGTCCGATTTTGAAAGCATACAATGCAACCGATGCTGGCGCTCGTATTCGTGCTTTAAAATACTGATCAAATAGGCGTCCGAACGCCGGCCGTCGGGCAGCAGCAAATGATCCCGTAAAAAACCGTCGTAAGAATACCCAGCGGCTAAAAACAAAGCCGAATATTCTTGCGAATCCTCTGCCACCAGGGTGTACACCTTATCTATCCCCAATTCCAAAACAGCAATCCCCGTAACCCACTCAACCATGGAAACCATGCGCTCGGTCTGTCCCCCATCGTTGGTGATGCAGGAAAGGGCCGCCGTACGGTTGTATGGGTCATGCCTGTGCAACACGGCGGCGGCAAAAGGGAGCCCGGCCGCGTCGGCAGCATAATAGGCGCGCACAAGGCGGGGATTCTCAATATCCTGCATGGAAAAACCCGTATAACGGTCATACTGCGCCAGCACACGGCCGAAAGCAGCGCGCTCCATTTCGGTACATACCTCTACGCAACCATCTGGTTTGGATATCATACTTCCCATGCCGTCATCCCCTTTCCACATACCAGCCGTTGAGACGGCAAAGCCCCGTATAAGTCTGCAGTTCCCGCTCTTTCAAGGAGTGGATCATGCGTTTTAAGCTCTGAATCTCCCGGCCCGCGTTGCGATAACCCTTCATTTTCATTTTTAAGAGCAGGGAGACACACCGCATGGCGGTACTGCAAATTTCACTCATCTGCTGGTCCAATGCATCAGAATATCGGATCATCCCATTTTGAGAAAAGCGGCGGCACTTATTTTGCATGTGCTGCTTGTGCTCATAGAAGGTATACATGCTGTTATTTCCAATACCGATTTCGTCCTCTGAGCCGAGACGGTCTAAAAACAGGTCAAACAGCTCGTAGATTCTCATTCCCCAAAAACAGGGATCAAAGCCGTAATTGATCATCTGTTCCCGGTGGCGGGTATTGACTCCCTCTAAATAATCCATCAGGCGCCAACTGAAACAATCCAGAACCGGCTGCGTCGAAAATTCTCTCAGCCGATAGGTCGTGAGCAACGCATGCTTCTCTCTTTCCCGGTCGACATGCAGGTGCCCTTGGGTCATTTCATCAAAGCTGACTTGAAAATCACTCAGATAACTGTCCCGATAGGCCCTCACGTCAAAACTTCCCGCGTCATCGTCAAATCCAAAAATCAGAAAATCATGAAAAAAATCATGCTTCAAATGCAACGCGGAAAAAAAGTTCACATTGCAAAACGTACGGATGTAATACCCGTTTTTGAGCAACAGGCGGTAAAACGATACAATATCTTCCCTCAAATCAAAGGGCGCAATGGGAATCTGGATGCTTTCGAGCGGATCAAACAGACCATCCTCCAGAGCGGAATAAAGCTTAATCTGCAATTCACGGCCCGGCATGGCCAGTATGCCGCACAGCTGGGTAAATTCATTGTAAAACCAGTCTTCGTACTTTTGAGGCTGTGTAAAGATAATCGACAGCGGCAGCGCGACAAACTGGTTGGCCACCATGGGAGGCCGTTCACAAAGCGGAAGCCGGATCTTCATTTCTAACACATCCTTCCATCTTGGCCGGCTAACAGCTTGGCATGCACTGGCCCACAAGAAAAGCCCAAAAAATGCGCAAGCCGGACAGGCCGATGAAACACGAACCAAAATTCCGTTTAAAGAATACCAGAAATAACCGGATTTGTCAATGTGCAAGAAACGAAAAGGAGGACGGACGATAGCATCATGGCCACACAATTGGACGGGCTGCTTACCGGTGGCCAAGCCCTGTTATGCAGAAAACACAGTTTACCCTCAGTAGACGAAGGGCAACGCGCCGTCTATCCGCTCCCGTTACTGCAGGAAACGTCCTCCGGCTCGACAGGCGCCGTCCCCCGACGGCCTGGTATTCGGTCATGGTTTTCCATGGTGAACTGAAAAGAATGTACCGCGCGAAAAACGGGCGTTTGGCAAAGCCGACGAGGCGACGTTGGGCCTGTCGCCCGGCAACGGATCAGCAGCGGCACGCTTGTCCATCCCGAAAAACTGTGTTGGTTCTTTTCCATCAAAAAGACGTTATGGCTGATCCGGCCGGTACAATTCCCGGCGCAGCCTCAACAGGATAATCACCGAAAGCACGGCCGCCAGCAAAGCCGTTGCGGCAAAATTCAGCCAGATGCCTGTTAAGCCCAACGGCCACAGCAGTGCGACAAGCACTACTGGAAAAACCAATGCGGTCGAGACCGAGAGAATGGAGGCTGGCAGCGGCTTTTCAATGGCAAGCATATAGCTTTGCATCGCAAAGGAAATCCACCGTGTCAGATAGGTAAGGCTAAACAGCCGCAACGCGCCAACCGCCAAATCCATAATCTCGTTGCCAGCATCGGCCATAAAAAGGATGGTGATTTGCTCGGGGAAGAGCGCGATGACCAAAACCGCCAGGAGGGATACGATACCGCTGGCCGAAAAGCAGCATTTTTCAATCGATCGGACTCGGGAATATTTTCCGGCGCCCCAGTTGTATCCGACGGCCGGCTGAAGAGAATCGCACATCCCGTAAAGAAGCGGCTGGATAAACCCATCCGTGTACATCAAAATGCCATACACCGATACGGCCGTCTCGCCCCCCAAGCGCACCAGGATGGCATTCATCAGAATGGAGGTAATCCGGCCCGCGATGTTGTTCAAAAAGGTCGGGCTTCCGCAGGCGACAATCTGCCGGATCATGATAAATTGAAAATGCGGCTTGCAAAAGCGCAGCAGCGTTTTGCCCCTGAGGAACGGTACCATGGCCAGAAAGGCGCACACAAGCATCCCCGCGCAGGTAGCCAGGGCCGCCGCCCAGATCCCCCACCGGAACACGCCCAAAAATAAAAATTCCAATACAGCGCTTAATACCGACATCAGGATATTGAGCACCATGCTGCCACGGATGATCCCGCAGATGCGCAGAAAATTGTCCATGGCAAACACGATGGTCGTCACGGGGGAGCAAATGGCGTAAACCCGGATGTACTGCACTGCCAGAGAGGCAAACTCCCCCTCGGCTCCCATCCACGCAACCAGCAACGGGGCTGCTGCAAACAGAATCCCCCCGATCAGAATACCGGTGCCAACGATCATCAGGCAGGCGCAGGTAAAGATATTGCTTGCCCGCTTATCCTCTTTTCTTCCCAAACAGATGGAGATGGGCACGGACGAGCCAACGCCGATCAGGTCCGCCAGCGAAAAGTTGATAATGACAAACGGCATGGCAAGGTTCACCGCCGCAAAAGCCGTGGGGCCCAAAAAACGCCCCACAAAAACGCCGTCGATCGTTTGGTATAACGCCGACGCCAGCATGCTGACCGCACCAGGGATAGCAGCGATAAAGAAAAGCTTCAACGGTGGCGTTTTAGCGAATAAGGTATGTGAACTCATATCTCTTTTTCCTTTGCATGCCCGCCTTTGGCATGGATGACTGCATTCCACGGCTGGCACGACTTTGATACTATATTAATTTCTTCTTTATGAATATAAAACAATGTTGTCGCAGGTGGCGTTCTCAGACCGGCATCGGCAGCCGCGCTAGCAGCCCGTACAGTACACGTCGTTCGCCGTATGAATGCTGATGGACGTAGCGCCACATAATGTCAGGGCTGGGCACACTCTCAAGATTCCATTGGATACCTCAAGCCCCACTGCTGCCGAATTTGAGTCATCAGATTCATCACATCGTCGGTCAGGCTTTCCCATCCCTCGCGAATCGCGCCGGTGATCCTGCCCTCCATATCCTGAACCTCATATTCCAGCGCACGGGCAGTATCGCCGCATTGCAGCACCTCCGGCTCCTCGCCGGATAAGCGGTAAATGACAGCACGGTCGGCGCGGGGGTAGTTTTCCACCTCCAGATAGCCTCCCTCTCCACACACTATGCCGCGCTTGGGCTGTTTTGCCCTCATGGAGAGTGAAATGACCGCCATCTGCCCCGCAGGATTGCTCAGCACGATACCCGACTGCTCGTCGACGCCGGTATCCGACAACCCTGCCGTGGTTACGATCCGGTCGGGCGCCTGATCCAAAAAGTACCGGGCAAAGGACAGAGCGTATACCCCAATATCCAGCAGCGCCCCTCCCGCCAGCTCTTTGCTGAAAAAGCGGTTGGACGCATCGTAGGGCTTGCAGCTGCCAAAGTTGACCTGGATCATGCGAGGACGCCCAATATCCCCCTGCCGCACCCTTTCGAGTAACGCCCGGTACAGGGGCATGTGGTAAAGGGTCATTGCTTCCTCCACCACTAGGCCGCGCTCGCGTGCAAGGGAACGGATTTCCCCGAGCTGCGCCGAGTGAATCGTGATGGCTTTCTCGCAAAGGACATGCTTTCCAGCCAGCAGGGCCTGACGCATCATGTCGTAGTGGAGGCTATGAGGCGTTGCGATATAAATCACATCCACCGCCTGGTCGGCAAGCAGCTCCTCGGGGGTGGAATATACCTTTTGAATGGCGTATCGCCCGGCAAGCGCCTCCGCCCGGTCTCTGGTGCGGCTGGCAATGGCATAGGTCTGTCCATGCAGGGCATGAAGCGCCTGCGCCATCTCCTGCGCGATCACGCCCGCGCCCAGGATTCCCCAGTTGAGTTTCATAGCCTTTTCCTCCCGAAAAAAGAGGAGCGGGCAGCGCCCCACTCCTCCCCCAATTGAATATGGTCGTTTAGCGCTCAAAAAAGGCGCGATGCACCGCCTGAACCGCACGCTCGGAATCCTCCAGGGCGATGAGCACCGATATTTTGATCTCGCTTGTGCTGATCATCTGAATGTTGATCCCAGCGGCGCCGAGGGCCTCGAACATGGTCGCGGCCACACCGGGGTGGGACTCCATACCGGCGCCAACAATGGATACCTTGCTGACGTTGGTGTCGCACTGAATTTTGCTGGCGCCGAGGGACGACGCGCTCTCTTCCAGCGCCTCCATCGCGTCGTCGCTCTGCGCGCGAGGGACGGTAAACGTGATATCCTTGGTCCCATCACGGCCGACCGACTGTAGGATAATGTCAACATTGACCTTGCGCGCGGCCAGCTTTGAGAAGACACGGTAGGCAATCCCCGGGGTATCGTGCACCCCTACCAGCGATATACGCGCGATATCGTTGTCGCGGGCAACCCCTCTGACCAGCATTTTTTCCATGGTGACAACCTCCTTGACAATCGTGCCCGGAAGGGCTTCCAGGCTGGATAAAACCTCTAGCTCGACATTGTATTTTTTCGCCATTTCCACCGAACGGTTGCAGAGAACCTGGGCTCCCATGCTGGCAAGCTCGAGCATCTCGTCGTAGGTGATCTCATCGAGCTTCTGCGCCTGCTTGACGATGCGCGGATCGGTGGTGTAAACGCCGTCCACATCGGTGAAAATCTGGCATCGGTCGGCGTGGAGCGCCGCCGCAATGGCCACGGCGGTCGTATCCGATCCCCCTCGCCCGAGCGTGGTGATATCATCGTATTTGTTGATCCCCTGAAAGCCGGCGACAATGACGATATTCCCCTTGTCGAGCTCCAGCCGCATGCGCTCGCCGTCAATGCTTTTGATGTGGGCGTTGCCATAGGTAGAGTTGGTTTGCATCCCGATTTGCCAACCAAGCAGGGACACCACCGGCAGCTCCATCGCTTCAATGGCCATGGCAAGCAGGGAGGCCGACATTTGCTCCCCGGCGCTCATGAGCATATCCATCTCACGCTTGGAGGCCTTGGGATTAATCTCCCGTGCTTTTTCGATCAGATCGTCGGTGGTATCGCCCTGGGCGGATACTACCGCGACGACCGAGTTGCCGGCGCGGTAAGCGTCGGTGATGATACGCGCGACATTGCGGACCTTATTCGCGTCGGCCACCGAGCTGCCGCCAAATTTCTGTACTATCAACATGCTTCTTCCTCCTAATCGCAGATGCGCATGATCTGGATGGGCTCGAGGTGCGCGCTGAGTGAGCGCAGCTTCCCTCGCAGCTCCCCTTCCACCCCTACAGGGGTCACAAAGGCAAGCTCATGCGCGGGAGCCTGCTCGCACTCCAAGGTATGCACTGCGCCAAATGCCTCAGCCGCCAGTTTTAGCGCCTGATCCGGCTCGGCCGCCTTTGCACGGACATACAGCGCCGACCGGTTTTGCGCGACATCGGCCACATATTCGGGGCTACCCTCGCCCCAATAGAGATATTTCCGCGCCGCACGGTGCTTAACGCAATCGATCACATCGGCCACCACGGCGCTGGCCGTGGGCAGCTTGCCCGCCCCCTTGCCGTAGAACATGACGTCGCCAGTCGCGTCGCCGCGCACCACAATAGCGTTAAAGACATCGTCCACCGACGAAAGCTGGCTGTCCCCCGGCACCAGCATGGGGGCGACAAGGCACTGAATACGGCCGTCTTCCAGCTTTTTGACCTGGCCGATGAGCTTGATGGCGTAGCCATGGGACGCGGCATAGGCCACGTCCAGCGCCGTGACCGCGGTAATTCCCTCGGTGGAAACCTGGGCGGGATAGACGTGCTTGCCAAAAGCCAGAGAAGCAAGGATGCAGATTTTGCGGCAGGTATCCTGCCCGCCCACATCGGCCTCGGGATTGCGCTCGGCATAGCCGAGCTTCTGCGCCAGGGCGAGCGAATCCTCAAAGCTCATGCCCTCTTTGAACATCTTGGTCAGTATAAAATTGGTCGTCCCGTTGAGGATGCCCAGAATTTCGACAATCTCATTGGCCGCCAGGCACTGGGAAATGGGGCGAATAATGGGAATGCCGCCCCCCACGCTGGCCTCAAAAAGGAAATTGACGTTGTTCTCCCGTGCGAGAGCGAGCAGCTCGCAGCCCTTGGCCGCCACCAGCTCCTTGTTTGAGGTTACGACGCTTTTGCCGGCCATCAGGCAACGCTTGACAAAATCATAGGCCGGATTGAGTCCGCCCATCACCTCGACGACGACCGAAACCTCGTCGTCATTCAAAATAATGTCAAAATCCTTGATGAACTTGTCCGAATAGTGCAGCCCCGGGAAATCGAGGAGATCCAGCACATATTTCAGCCGGATTTCCTCCCCCGCCCGCTGGTCGATGCTCTGTTGATTTTTATACAAAACCTCTACCACGCCCGAGCCAACCACACCGTGACCCATGACCGCAATTGATACCATCGCTTTTCCCTCTCTTATGTGTTCTAGTTTTCCGAAATATTCCCGATCGAGCGCACGCCGTCGAGGGCCCTCAGCCCCTCCAACAGCCGCTCGGGCGACCGGCTGGCGCCGCCCATGTTGGCCGATACCGACACCAGCGCGCTCCCGCCCACAGGAATGCTCTGATGAATCGTCAGAATATTGACCCCCGAATCGCTCAGATAGGCCAACATCGAACTCAGCACGCCCGGCCGGTCATCCAGCGTGCTTTGTATGGTTATGATCTTGCCCTGTGTCAGAGCGTCGTATGCATAAACACAGTCGCGATACTTATAAAAAGCGCTGCGCGATATTCCAACCGTACGCACCGCGTCGGCCACCGAGCGTGCGCTGCCGGAGGAAAGCAGCTTTTTGGCCTGTACTACCTTTTGATAAACCGGCGGCAGAACCGATGCGCGGATGAGCAAGAGCTGTTCGCTGCCCACAAAGTCCACCACCCATGTACGATTGTATTCGTGTGAATAACACTATAGCACAATTTCCAATTGGATTCAAGCCGCCGCAGCATTTTTATCATAGTGGATAAAAATGCCCGAAACTGCCTGTAAATCTGTGTGGATTCTGCCCCTTGCGAAAAATCTTGTTTTCGCATTTCCTTGCCCCATCCGCTTATCTGTTGGGTGCAGGAGTACAATCAGGCTTACATCCGTTTGGCTCGGCGCAGATGCGAATATGGGATGAGCCACCTATGCGTATCGATCAAAAACCTCCCGTGCGCATAAACCGGCGGCCTGCAAAAATGCCGTGTATCGGTTCTTGCCTTTCGCCGCCCAACATAATATGCAAAGAAATTTACTTTGTGACTGTCTTATCATTGCATCCCCGTGTAAAATCGAGTAATATGGTAATCATAACCACTAGAGGGGGAATCGCGTAGCATGCTGGATCAAGGAATCATCGAAAAACGGCGGGAATTTATTATCAACGCAGTGTACATCGCTATTATAGTGGCCCTGCTCGCTCTGGTTTTGAAATTCACCTTTTTGTGGCTGATGCCGTTTGTCATCGGCTTTCTGTGCGCGATAGCGCTGCAGCACCCCGTAGCCTGGCTGCACAAAAAGACCAAAATACCGCGCGGGATCTGGTCGGTCGTGCTGGTGGTGGTCATCCTGTCCGCCGGCTTTGCGCTGCTGATTTTAGTCGGTTATTACGGTTATCGCGAGCTCAAGGGGTTGGTGGACTGGTTGACCTCTTTGGTCCCCTCCCTGTCGGATATGTTCTCCTCCATCAGCGACAAGTTCAGCGGCTGGCTCATCACCCTGCCGGACGGGATATCCAGCACAATGGAAAATATGCCGGGCGAGCTGATGTCGGCCGGCCTGAGTATGGCCTCGGATGCTTTGACCAGCACGGCGAGGGCCATTATCGCCGGTACCCCCGGCATCATTATCGCTTTTGTTATCACCATCATCGCCTGCTGTTTTATCACATCGGGCTATAATCAGATCACCGCCTTCATCCTGCGTCAGCTTTCCCCAAAGCATCAGGAAATCGTTATGAAATCCAAGCGCCTGTTTACCGAAAACATTTTGAAGATGTTGCGTGGTTACCTCATTATCATGTGCATCACCTTTTGTGAGCTGGCGGTCGGACTTTCGGTCATCGGGGTGGACTACGCCGTGGCCATCGCGCTGGTTATCGCCGTTTTCGATATCCTGCCCGTGCTCGGTACCGGCGGCGTCATGATCCCCTGGGTGATTATCGAATGCATCGCGGGCAACTGGATCCGGGCACTTTCCCTGTTTATTGTTTACGCCATCATCACGGTCATCCGCAACGTCATTGAGCCCAAAATCATTGGGCGGCAGGTTGGCATCCCGGCTATCGTCACCCTGCTGTCAATGTACCTTGGCTTACAGCTTTTCGGCGTGCTGGGCATGTTTGCTTTCCCCATATTGATTATCATTATTATGAAGCTGCAGGAAAACGGCCTTGTGCACATATGGAAGTAGTTTCCTTTGCCTGCGCCAAGAAATGCTTGCAATGGCGGTGCTTACCAGATATAATGGAATACAAATGGCGCTTCGACCGCGTCAATACAGCGAAGCAGGAACCCGTGTCTGCCGGGCGGGTGGAAATGTTGACGCGACGCATCCAATCATGTTATGTAAGGAGTAGGTGTTATGTGCGGTATTGTTGGCTACGTGGGGAAGGAACAGGTGGCCCCCATTCTGCTTGACGGTTTGTCCCGTTTGGAGTACCGCGGATATGATTCCGCGGGGATCGCTTATATGGGCGAAGACCATACCATTCATATTTCCAAGGCGCGCGGGCGCCTTCAGATCCTCAGCGATATGCTCGATGGAGGAGCAAAAGTAGACGCTCACATTGGCATCGGCCATACCCGATGGGCTACCCATGGAAAGCCGTCGGATGAAAATTCGCATCCCCATAAAAGCAGCAGCGGGCGCTTTGCGGTGGTGCACAACGGCATTATCGAAAACTATATCTCCATCAAAAACGACCTGATCGCTTCCGGCGTGACCTTCCAGTCGGAAACCGATACCGAGGTCATTGCCCACCTGCTTGAAAAATATTATGACGGCAATTTGCTCGCCACTGTCAAAAAGACGGTCGACGCTTTGGAAGGGTCGTATGCCCTCGGCATTCTCTGCTCGGATTTCCCCGACCGCTTTGTCGCCGTGCGAAACGCCTCTCCCCTCATTGTCGGGCTGGGGGAGGATGGTAACTACATCGCCTCGGATATTCCGGCCATCCTGTCCCACACCCGCACCATATACCACCTGAACGAGGGTGAGATTGTCGAGCTGACCGCCTCGGAGGTCAAAGTGTACACCGAGAATCTGGAACCGGTCATCAAACAGGCCGAGACAGTCACCTGGGACGTGGCGGCGGCGGAAAAGGGCGGGTATGATCATTTTATGCTCAAGGAGATTCACGAGCAGCCCCGCGCTTTGCAGGACACCATTTCTCCCCGTATCAACGACGCCGGCGACATCGCTCTCGATGGAATCCATCTCACCCGCGAGCAGCTCGAGGCGCTCGACCGCATCTATATCGTCGCCTGCGGCTCGGCCTACCATGTGGGCATCGTGGGAAAATACGTCATCGAAAAGCTTACCCGCATCCCGGTCGAGGTCGATTTGGCAAGCGAATTCCGCTATCGCGACCCCATTGTGGGCGAGCACGACCTTGTTGTCATCATCAGCCAGTCGGGCGAGACGGCCGATACCCTGGCGGCATTGCGCGAGGCCAAGAGCCGGGGGGCGCGCATTCTCTCTATTGTCAACGTGGTCGGCTCCTCCATCGCCAACGAGTCGGACGATGTGCTGTATACCTGGGCCGGCCCGGAAATCGCCGTGGCCACCACAAAGGCTTACTCTACCCAGCTTTCCATGATGTATCTCATCGGCATGTATATCGCCAACAAGCTCGGCCGCATGGGGTCGGAGGAAATCCGCCGCCTGCTTGCCTCCCTCATCAAGCTGCCCGATCTGGTGGCCAAGGTGATTGAAGACAACGACGCCACCATCCGCAAGCTGGCTCAGCGCTTTCAGGATATTGAGCACGCCTATTATCTGGGGCGCAACGTCGATTATGCCGTCGCTCTGGAGGCCTCGCTCAAGCTCAAGGAAGTTAGCTATGTCCATTCGGAGGCGTATGCTGCCGGCGAGCTCAAGCATGGCACCATCTCCCTGATCGAGGACGGTACGCTGGTGGTCGCTTTGGCCTGCTGTCATCAGCTGGTGGACAAGACGGTATCCAATATCAAGGAGGTCAAGGCGCGCGGCGCTGAGGTGCTGACCGTAACCACCGCCGATAATACCGGCATTCAGGAATGCAGCGACCATGTGATCTACCTTCCCCGGGCCAAAGGGCTGTTTATGCCCTCCATTGAGGTGGTTCCCATGCAGATGCTTGGCTACTATATGGCGGTCGCCCGCGGGTGCGATGTGGATAAACCCCGTAATCTGGCAAAGTCGGTGACGGTAGAATGATCGATTTATCCATATCCAGTTTGTTTGACCTTTCTCATACCATAGCCGCTCCCCTGCTGGAAGGTCTATCCGCCCCATGGGAGGCGCTGCCGCACATTGGCGAATGGATCCGGTCGCTTGGCGCCGCATTGCCGGCCGATGAATATGAGCAGGTCGCGGAATCGGTCTGGATCGCGCGTACGGCGAAGGTCGCGCAGAGCGCTTCCATCACCGGCCCCTGCATCATCGGCCCCGATACCGAAGTGCGTCATTGCGCCTTTATCCGGGGCAATGCGCTGGTAGGCGGCGGCGCTGTGGTAGGCAACTCCACCGAGCTGAAAAATGTGATTTTGTTCGACGGCGTTCAGGTACCTCATTACAACTACGTTGGCGACTCGATTTTGGGATATCGCTCCCACATGGGGGCGGGTTCGATTACCTCGAACGTCAAATCCGATAAGACCCTGGTGACCGTATTGACAGACGAAGGAAGGATCCCCACCGGGTTGAAAAAATTCGGCGCCATTCTTGGCGATCATGTCGAGGTAGGCTGCGGGTCGGTACTCAATCCCGGCTCGGTGATCGGGCGAGGCAGCAGCATCTATCCCCTGTCGATGGTGCGTGGTTATGTCCCCGAGGGCGTCATCTATAAACGTCAGGGCGAGATCGCTACCAAGCATTGCTGACAGGCCCCTGAATTTTGCGGATGGAGGAAAGGACGAGCGGATTTGCTGGACTTCGCTCGGAAATCCGGCCGGGCGACAACCAACGCCTGCCATTGAAATACCCGCTATTTAATAGACGCCTTCAGCTTCTCTCAGCCATATTCCGATCCCCTGGATACCATTTTGTATCCAGGGGATTTCTTTGTCGCTATCATGATGAAGCCCCACACCACGATGAGGATAAAGGAAAACTAATATTTTCATTTCATATAACAGATCATGACAACCCTATTTATGAGCCGTCTACCAAAGTAAATCCCGCAATCCAACCATACTTGTCCACTGCACCAAACGCAGGGATCAGACCGCTTTCAAGCGGCTTACGGCGGGATTTGCGTCCGCCGGGTTTCGCATTGGGCGACGGGATTCCATGACGCACCCACTACGGCAACGGTTGTATTCCACTCGCCCCTGCGTTATAATAATAGCCATAAAACGATTGCCGAGAGATCATGTGCGATGCATTTCGTGCAACACATTCTCACCAAGGGCGGAAACGCTCAGAACAAAGGAAGTATGGATAATGGAGCTGTTTACTCCTCAAACGCTGGAGTTTTTATTTGAAAATCGTCTCAATGACAGCCGGGCATGGTTCCTGGAGCACCATGAGCAATACGAACAACTGGTATTACGGCCCCTGCGTGATTTATCCCAGGCCCTCTCTCACACCGCCCTGGAGATCGATCCCGAAGTGGTTTCCCAACCGCAGGTTGGAAAAACCATCAGCCGCATCCGGCGCGACACCCGTTTTTCCCATGACAAAAGCCTTTACCGGGACAATATGTGGATCGTATTCAGGCGTCCTAAAGCCTCCTTGGCCGAAGCGCCCTGCCTGTATTTTGAAATTCGGGGACAGGAATTTGAATACGGCTGTGGGTTTTACCATTGCTCTCCCCCGGTGATGGGCACTATCCGCGAAATGATCCTGGCGGAATCTCCCTTTTTTGACAAGGCACAGGCCGCCCTGCAGCGGCAGACGGTATTTCACCTGGAGGGCGAATGCTACCGGCGAGCGCACTATCCGGATCAGCCGGAGGAAAAACGGCAGTGGCTTGAGCGGAGCAATCTATGTCTTATGGCTACCAGCGACGATGCCAAACTTCTTTTTTCCAACCGTCTCGCAGATACCGTAGCGAAGCACCTCTCTTTGCTCAAACCAATGTATCATTTTCTACTCGAAGCGTGCCGCGTCACGCAGCATGCCGGTGAATAGGGAATCGTCCATGACGCCGCTGCGCAGGCGAAACATTACCCAGGCAATCCGTCAGAATATAGGGACACAACCCGTCTGGGGCCGGTATCCGATAGCAGGGAGCAGTTGCATCGGCATGGGGATATCACCGCGATATATGGAGTGATGCGAAAAGGCGGCACACCATATCCCCGATGAACCGGCATGCGTTTTTTGTTTGAGTCGGCTGGCACCTTTTGTTCCAATAACAGTTAGAGGATTTGCCACGATGCCCGACATGTAACCCCGTCCCGAGGGCGCTCCTTGGGACGGGGTTACATGGAATAAGCGATCAAACACAGCATTCCCAGCAAGGGAACTTCTCCACACCATCGGCTACGCCGAATATACCGGTGTGCCCTTAGCTGAAAAACTGCACACCATCGATTCAGACAGTCCGCCTTAATTTGACCACCGTCACCGTTGCCGCTCCATCGGAGCTTTGTACATTGCTGTTATAGGTCAAAGTAAAGCTGGTTGCAGTAGGCGCATACACAATCAGAGAATTGGAGCCGGCTGCTGACGCACGTCCCCCAGCGGTGAGAAAATAGATCCCGTAGATAATAAATGCACTTCCGTTATACGAAGGCGTTATCTGCATGTAGCCCGGGGTATCCAAAACCGCCGACACATGATAGGAGATCAAATAATACCCAGGGGCTAGGTTGATGCGCTGGTTGGCTTCCAGTTCAATTTGGCCGGTCGGGTCCGCAACCACCGTCCCCAGAGGAATTGGACTGTTGTTTTGAAAAAGAATCTGATAGGTGGCGAAGGAAGCAAAAACATCGTCTGGGAGAGCCCCGGTGGGGCCTGTTGCTCCTGTCGGGCCGGTAGGACCAGTAGCGCCGGTCGCCCCTGTGGGACCGGCTGGCCCAGTGATTCCATCCGCTCCCGTTGCACCGGTTGCTCCCGTCGGACCAGTAGGGCCGACAACACCGATTGGGCCACGGGGGCCGGTAGGGCCGGTAACTCCCTGCAAACCCGTCGGCCCGGTAGGACCGGTTGCCCCTGTGGGTCCGGTGGGGCCGGTCGCCCCATCCGCCCCGGTAGCGCCGACGGCCCCCGTTGGCCCAGTAGCTCCGTCCGCGCCCGTGGCACCAGTGGCTCCCGTTGAACCATCCGCCCCGGTAACGCCCATGCTTCCCGTTGCGCCCGTCGGACCGGTGCTGCCAGTTGGTCCAGTAGCTCCCGTTGCACCTGTTGGCCCAGTGGGACCCGTAGCACCCACCTCACCGGCGGCTCCTGGGAGGCCGGTGGCGCCTGTAGCGCCAGTCGGACCAGTTGGCCCCACAGGCCCCTGCGCCCCAGTCGGTCCGGTTGGCCCCGGTATGCCGGTACACCCGTCCGGGAGGCACGGCGAACAGCAGCAACAGCAGCAGGGATAGGTTTTCAGCCCTTGCGGCTGTAGGCAATGCGATTGGCTCATGATATGTCCCATCCTTTAAAGCATAGTATTACTCCATACTATTTTCCGGCCGGCTTTTCTGTGTCTGTCCGATGAATCCCTGAGGCCAAAACCAGAAATACTAAATAGAAAAGGTGGCCTTAACAATGAAATTTACCGCCGTATATTACGAACCGGACAGCCTGCAATTTCCACTCGGTCAATACTTGCACGATCAATATGCCGATCTACCCTGGCATCCCATCGAAAGCCATAACCGCATCCCCGCCCTATCACAGCGCGAAAACAAGGATTTCCCGGCGCTAAAGCGCCTGCTGATCCTCGGTACGCGAAAGACCCACCGTTATGTTCCCAATCATAAAATATCCGACTATCTGGTTCCCTTCACTTCATCGGGCTGCACCGCCATGTGCCTATACTGTTACCTAGTTTGCCACTACAATAAATGCTCTTACCTGCGCCTGTTTGTCAATCGAGAGCAAATGCTCGAACGGCTGCTGGCTGCATCCCACCGCGGCGATCATGCCCAGGTTTTTGAAATAGGCTCCAACAGCGACCTGATTTTAGAAAACACCATAACGCATAATCTCGAATGGGTGATCCCGGCCTTTGCAAAACATGGACGTGGCAGCGTTACCTTTCCCACTAAGTTTGACAAGGTCGGCCCTCTTCTCGGGCTGGAGCATCGGGGAAAGACGCTGTTTCGCATGAGCGTCAACCCCAGCGATATCATATCCCGCGTCGAGCTCGGTACCTCCCCTCTCACCGGCCGGCTCGATGCGCTGGTAAAAATGGCCGAGGCCGGCTATCCGGTCGGAATCCTCATTGCTCCGGTCATTCTCCTTCCGGGATGGGAAGGGCTTTACGGCGAGCTGCTGACGCAGCTGGCCGACCGGCTGCCGGAAGGGGTACGGCGCGGTCTTTCGGTCGAGGTCATTTTTATGACCTACAGTTATGTGCACCGCGCCATTAATAGGGAAGCATTTCCCGGCGCGCCCAACTTGTTCGATCGACAGAAAATGACGGGGCGGGGCCGTGGAAAGTATGCTTACCGCAACGAGATTTACCGCCAGGCAGAAAAATGGTTTTGTGAAAATATTCCTCGCACCCTACCCGGGAGCGTTATAAAATACATCAGCTAAGAAGGATGCCATCTTTTTGAGAAAAAGCTACAAACCGATTTCCATGATTGGTGGCCGTTGCGCGCTGCCGGCAAGCGGTCGATTCCAATACTCAACACGGTATGCCACACGATAAAACCTTTGGTCTTATTCCGACAAACGGGGGAGCTTGGGGTGTGGGCGATCAAGCCAGATTGCTTGGTCAGAGTAGGCACAGACGCTTTCCGCAGTGGGAGGCGTTTTTCGGCGCGCCAATGAGATTCCATGCCTCTAGCCTGGCTTTGATACGGCATCGGTGGACAATGTAAAAGACACGAATAAACTGGTATCGCATTCCTCTCCTTCTGTGAAAACTGCCGGCAAAATTAAAGTTTTTATGAATTTGGAGCCTCTTTCTTGAAAAGCGACAGCCGTCGGAATATAATAGAACTTACCATAATACATAGAAACGGGGCGGCGGTATGGACGCTTATGTCAAGCTGCAGGGCGTGACCAAGGTCTACCGTATGGGGGAAGTAGAAATCCATGCGGCCGACGGCATTGACTTTGAAATCAACCGGGGGGAATTTGTGGTTATCGTCGGCCCCAGCGGGGCGGGGAAAACCACCGTGCTGAACCTGCTGGGAGGAATGGATACCGCGACCTCCGGCTCCATCCTGGTCGACGGGGAGGATATTGCACAATATAATCAAAAAAGGCTGACGGCCTACCGGCGGGACGATATCGGGTTTGTGTTTCAGTTTTATAATCTTATCCCCAATCTAACCGCTTTGGAAAATGTGGAATTGGCCTTGCAGATTTGCCATGACCCTCTGGATGCGCAGGAGGTACTGCGCGAGGTGGGGCTGGGCGACCGGCTGAGCAACTTCCCGGCCCAGCTTTCGGGCGGCGAGCAGCAAAGGGTGTCCATTGCCCGAGCTTTGGCCAAAAATCCAAAGCTGCTTCTGTGCGACGAGCCGACCGGCGCTCTCGACTACAACACCGGGAAGGCCATCTTAAAGCTCCTGCAGGACATGTCCCGCAAGCAGGGTATGACCGTGCTGGTCATCACCCACAATCAGGCGATCGCTCCCATGGCGGACCGGGTGATTAAAATCAAAAACGGGAAGGTTTCCTCCGTCGCGTGCAACCCTTCCCCCACCCCGGTCGAGACCATTGAGTGGTGAGGAATAGTATGAGCAAAAAGGCATTGTGTAAGGATTTCTTTGTCGAGATTAAAGGCAGCCTCAACCGTTTTTTATCCATCTTATTTATTGTAGCGATGGGTGTTGCCTTTTTTTCGGGTATACGCGCGGCCGAGCCGGATATGCGGCTGACGGCCGACGAATATTTTGATCAGAGCCAGATGATGGATTTGCGGGTCGTCGGCACACTGGGGCTGACCGAGGACGATGTGGCTGCCCTGTCCCAGATCGACGGGGTTGCCGCGGTAGAGCCTTCTTATATGGCCGACGTCAAAAGCGAAATCGACGGGAACGAGCAAGTGCTTCATCTCGAGGCGCTGACCAACCTGAACAGCATTAGCCTGATCGAGGGTCGGATGCCCTCCGCCGAGGACGAATGCCTCATCGAGGCTTCGGCTTTGGAGGATTATGAGCTCGCGGTTGGGGACACCCTGACCTTTGTCGCGGGCGGCGAGGAGGCGTTATCCGAGACGCTGAAAAACGACCGCTATACCATTGTCGGCATCTGCGCCAGCCCGCTTTACATATCCTTTGAAAAAGGAACGACAACCATCGGCAGCGGTACCGTTAACGCCGTTGCCTATCTGCCCAAGGAATCCTTTCAGATGGAGGCGTATTCGCAAATCTGGCTGACGGTGGATGGCGCTTTGGAGCAGACCGCTTACACCGACGCTTACAGCGAGGTTGTGGAGGCAGTGCTCCAACGTGTAGAAGAAATATCGGCCGCCCGATGCGAGATTCGCTATGAGGAGGTCACAGCCGACGCCCGTCAGGAAATCCAGCAGGCGCAGCAGGAGCTTGACGACGCCCGGCTTGAGGCACAGGAAGCTCTGGACGACGCCTACAATCAATTGGATGAGGGGCAAAAGGCATTTTTGGATGGAAAAAACGAGCTATCCAAGCAAACAGCCGACCTCGATCAAGCCGCCATAGCGCTGGAAGACAGCCGGGCGCAGCTCGACCTCAATTGGAAAGAGTGGAGCGACGCTCAGGCGGCATTGGAAAACGGCCTGGCCGAATACAACAATGGGATGGCTCAGCTGGAGCAGGCACAGTCCCAGCTCGATACCGGCAACGCCGCCATCGCCCAGGCGACCGCTGAACTCGAGCAGAAACGGGCCGAGTGGAATGCGGCGGAAAGCCAGTGGACGGATCAAAAAGCGCAATTTGACCAAAGCCTCGAGTTATTGCAATCGAACGAGGCCGAGCTCGAGCTTGCCAAAGAGCAGCTTGCCCAGCTTCAGGAGCTCATCGACGCCGGGCTGGCCAGTGAGGAGCAAATCGCCGCAGCCGGCACGCTCCAAGCTACCATTGCGCAAATGGAACCCGAGTTGGACGCCGCACGGCAGGCGCTGGAACAGGCCGAAATAGAACTGGCCGCATACCGCAGCGAGCTGGATGAGGGCCTCCTTGCCCTGCAAGAGGGGGAAGAATCGCTCGACGCACGGCGTTCCGACCTCGCGGCGGCGCAAGAGGAAATCGACCAGAATCGCAGCCGTCTCGACGCGCTGGCACAGACCCTTGCGCAAAGCCGTGCCGAGCTGGATGCCGCCCGCACAGCGCTGGACGAGGGGGAATCGGAATACGCGGCCGGCCTGTTCCAAATCGAGGATGGGCGCGCACAGCTGGAAGAGGCCGCGGCAACATTGGCCGAAACGGAGCAGGAGCTGGCCGACGGATGGGAGGAATACGAACAATCCCGCCAGGAGGCCGAAGATCGCATCGCCGATGGCCAGGCAGGACTCGACGAGGCACAGCAGGCTTTGAATGACCTCGCCATGCCGGAATGGTATGTCACCGACCGTGATAGCGTTGCCAACTATACCGGTTATGGGGAAAATGCAGACCGTATGCGCGCCATCGGGCAGGTTTTCCCAGTGATATTTTTTCTGGTTGCCGCCCTGGTCAGCCTGACAACGATGACCCGCATGGTGGAGGAGCAGAGGACCCAGATCGGCACCCTCAAGGCACTGGGTTACGGGAAGGGCTCCATTGCCATGAAGTACATTGGCTATGCCCTGCTGGCCACCATCTTAGGCAGCGCGGTCGGCCTTCTAGTCGGTCAAAAGATATTCCCACTGGTCATTATCCGTGCTTATGGAATTCTCTATCCCTATATGACCAACATGGTCATCCCCTACCATCTGGGATATTCCATATTGGCGGTGGGGGCCGCTCTTCTTTGCACCCTGCTTGCCACCTGGTTCTCCTGCTATCGCGCGCTGCGGGATCAGCCGGCGGAGTTGATGCGCCCCGAATCGCCAAAGGCCGGGAAGCGGGTGCTGCTCGAACGGATTTCCTTCCTGTGGAAGCATCTGAGCTTTACCTGGAAGTCCACCATACGCAACCTTTTCCGTTATAAAAAACGCTTTTTTATGACGGTGTTTGGCATTGGCGGATGCATGGCGCTGATGCTGGTCGGCTTTGGCCTCAAGGACTCGATTATGGATATCGCCCGGCTTCAATATCAAAAAATACAGTTGTACGACGCCATGGCCATTGTCAGCGATACAGCCACCAGCAAGGAGGAAGCCCGCATAGACGCTTTCCTGGCGCAGCAGACTTCGCTCGACGGATATACCCACACCCTGACCAAGCAGGTCACAGCCGAGCACAACGATCAAAACCGGGACGTCTATCTGACCGTCCCGCAAAGCCTGGAGGGGCTGGATCGTTTGCTTCAGTTCCATGACCGCAAAACAAACGAGGTTTATACCCTGTCCGACGAGGGGGCCATCCTGACCGAAAAGGCGGCAAACCAGCTTGGGGTCGGGCCAGGCGATTCTCTCACCTTACAGTTGGATTCCGGCAAGGTAGAGGTTCCTGTCAGCGCTGTATGCGAGAATTATCTACAGCACTATATTTATCTCTCTCCTGCCCTGTACGAACAAATCACCGGCCTGGCGCCGGATTACAACGCCGTTGTCTTCCGTATGGCGGAGGGACGCGAGGATGAACTGGAACAAGTATGCGAATCCCTTTTGGAGGACGGCACCATTCTGGCGGTCAATTATTCCACCAGCTTGGAAGAACAGCTCAACGACATGCTCCAATCCCTCGACGCTGTTATCGTGGTGCTCATCATATCGGCCGGTATGCTGGCTTTCGTGGTGCTCATTAATCTCAATAACATCAACATCAACGAGCGCAGGCGGGAGCTTGCAACCCTAAAGGTCCTCGGCTTTTTTGATAAAGAGGTCTCCATTTACGTTTTCCGCGAAAATATCCTTTTGACTCTTATTGGCGCCGCCGTCGGCTGTGTTTTGGGAGTAATCCTCCATCGTTTTATCATCGAAACTGTGGAAATCGATATGTGTATGTTCGGCCGCAACATCAATCTTCCCAGCTTTTTATACAGCATCGCCTGTACCCTGCTCTTTTCAGCGCTGGTCAACTTTGCGATGCATTACAAGCTCAAAAAGATTGATATGGTCGAATCCCTCAAGAGTGTGGAATAGCATAAATCGCGCATCCATCGCGGTCGGGCCTGTCCCGACGGGCAACGGTGCGCATCACCCCGGCATGGCCCCCCCAAGCATCAACGTGTACCTCTCCCGTACTCGGCCGGATCCTTTTATGGCAGACGAAACCCGCCCCTATGGAAGCGGGAATGTACCATCTGGTAAATTGAACCAGTTGTACTTTTCCCCTTCCCGAGGGCTTACGGGTGGCCGCTGTTATGATCGTTTTGGTTGGGCAG
Source organism: uncultured Eubacteriales bacterium (assembly GCA_965145485.1). GTDB lineage: Bacteria > Bacillota > Clostridia > Oscillospirales > Acutalibacteraceae > CABQCM01. The sequence continues at coordinate 60,110 of CBCTCU010000003.1, forward strand.
ATGGTCCAGGCAAAGCAACCGTTGGATCGCTTATACCCTTTCACTCAACCATGCGATAACGCGATTGCATTGGATTTTGGCCCTGGTCTCCCCTTACAGTCCAACAAGCGCCAGCATTTCGCTGGGCTTTTTGCCAATCACCTGTCCGATTTTGATCAGGTTGGTTATGGTGAAGTTAGCACCCCCATTCTCAATATTACTCAGATAGCGGACGCTGATATCGCACGCTTCGGCAAAATTCTGCTGAGTAATGTGGTGCTCTTTTCGGTAAGCTGCAATCATTTCGCCCAACTGACGCAAAGTCTCGTCTTTCATTTTAATTCCTCCTCCTACTCATATGATAGGAGAATTGGAAATAAAATCCATGCATACCAGTGCATAATTTTGAATATCGTGAATTCTTTTTATTACAGTAAATACAAACAGGATACAAGATTTTACGTCGATTTACGGACAACCATCTTCAATACAATCTGTTAAGGATGGGAAGAGTATTACGGCTATTATCGCACGCCAAGGCATGCTGAAATTATTCCAAAAAATATTTTGCAATACCCCTTGAATTTTAAGAACGAATATGGTATAGTATAAAAGCTGCAAAAAGCAGTTTGACATGCGGATATGGCGGAATTGGCAGACGCGCTAGATTCAGGTTCTAGTCGGGGCAACTCGGTGGAGGTTCAAGTCCTCTTATCCGCACCAAATCAAAGCACAAACTTTGATACAAAAACAGCCTTCCATTTTGGAGGGCTGTTTTTGCGTCTATGCCCGGAACCCCTGTATTCATGCGGGTTCCGGGCTTTTTTTGTTTTGGCGACAGGCGACGCGATGGCCCCATATTCCCGCCGGTAGCATGGACAACCGCTGGGAATCTCCAAAAGTATCCGTCCCTGCACAACCCTCAAAACGATTCATATACAGGCCGGGACATCGTTAAAAACTGTCCCCGGCCTGTATACTTTTTAACGGGTACTTTATGCCCGTTCAAATGGTACGCCGCAGTCGCCGCATACCACGTTGACTTCCCTCGTGGCGCGGATAATAGTGCCGCACTCCGGGCAGACATATTTGATACTGCGGTTCTTGCTGGTCTGGCGGCCTCCCTTTACGGTTGTGGTTTCCTCGCTGCCGTCGTCGGAGGTCGTCGTGACTTCCAGCAGAGTCTGGCGGCTGGCGGTAATGTCCGCCATTCCGGGCTGTTCGGCCAGCCATGCGGCGGTATCGTCGGTCAGAGTCGTTACCGTCCAGCCATAGCGTTTGTCCTTTTCTATATGAAGCCCGTGGGCTTCGGCAGTGGCCTTGAATTTGGTGTTGTGGTAATACCCGTTGTTGCTCACGTCCTGAATATCATGGGTGAGATTGTAGAGGTGCGCCATCTCGTGGAGCATGGTTGCCCGCCACCTCTGCGATGGGCCGGTCGATGTACTCGGCGCAGATGTTGATTTCCCGGAAAGCCTCGTCCCGATCCTTCCAGATTTCATACACGCTGCACCAGCCATAAGCTCCGCGTCCGCCGTCGGGCGATACGGTGATGGCCGGGCGGGTCAGCTCCCCGCCATAAAAATGCTGGTTAAACAGGTCGAACATTTCCTCGGCTTTTCTTACGATTTCAGAGATTTGCAGCATGATGGCGTCCTCCTTAAAGATTATGTTTTGCTTTCTGTGAGTCACAGCTTACGCATCACTAGTGAAAAAGCAAGCTGGCAAAGCGTCCAAACATATCTTTTATTTTTCAAGAAGAACAGAAAATGACCCCCGCCGAAGCGGGAGCCATCTGCTGGATTTTAGCCTTGCCAAAAATGCTGAAATCCTGCGGCGTTATATATTTGGTTTAATAGCTCGCCCCGAAAGTCTCCGTTCACGTCGAGAACTTCGTCGAGTGCCAGGGATATGATCGAGCAAAAGTCCAGCTCCTCCTCATCGGAGCTGATGCCGTTGGTAAAATAATGTTCGCCGTCTTCCAGTATGCGTTTGGCTAGCTTGGCGTTAGTGTAGCCTTTTTTCATGGGAAGTGCTCTCAAAATAAATCGCAATAAGGTGGGGAAATATTTATCCATCATGTGATTGCCCCACATGAAGCACTCATACCATCTGATGTTTGGCTGAAATGCCGGAAGAAGCTAATGACGAATAAGACTTTTCAGCAAGGCCGGAAACCGAAAAACACATGGCTTGCCGGAAAAGTCAAATGCGGGCGTTGTGGATATGCCTTGAAAGCAACCCATGTGCCAAACAGTCCGGGATATTTCCGCTGTACAAAACGGACGGAAAATAAGGGCTGTCCGGGATGTGGTAAAATCCACAAGACTGAATTGGAGGAATTTATCTTCAATGCCATGCGGGCAAGGTTTAAGAATTTTCAAGTCCGGCATGATAAAGAGGAAAAAGCAAATCCGAAACTAACCGCCTATCAGATTGAGCTTGCACAGGTCGAAGCTGAAATTGAAAAACTGCTTGATACACTGACCGGAGCCAATGCAACACTGCTTGCCTATGCCAACAAAAAAATTGAAGAACTGGACACTCGCCGCCAGACCATTTCAAAGGCGATTGCAGAATTGTCCGTTGAAACAATGTCTCCCCAGAAGGAACAGGAGCTTTCCTATTATCTTGACCACTGGGACAGCATTGAATTTGACGACAAGAGAAAAGCCGCTGACGGCCTGATTATTTCAATCAAAGCAACCAGCGACCATGTCAAAGTAGAGTGGAAAATCTGAACACTCTGGATTGCGCCACTCTACTTACTTTCAAATCTAACATTTCTTTTTAATCTTGTTTGTACCCCTTGTACACCGATGCTTCCAATATATTATTACAATGAATTCGGACCAGATTCCATACGATTATTTGCCAAAAGAATTTGATATTGAATCAATGATTGTTCTTCCTCGTTTAACCGACACAGACGACGGAGGATTATTCGGATTCCGCTTTTAATTTTTAATTTGAAAGAGTATGTCCTACTTTTTATAAGTTAAAATGGGCAAGAGATTTTAAATCTCTTGCCCGCTTTTTGTTACAACCCCGTATGGCAGTTACCCTTTTTACAGTTTGTTGATACTGTTTTATGAGTAGTTACCCTCAGCTTGACGGTTTCTTTTTCGCTCTTTTCGTCCTCATCGTCGCTCCCGACGCTCAGGGATCGCAGCGGGTCGTCGCGCAGATAATGCATCGCCTCTGCATACACGCCATCGTGGGAAATTCTGCGGTCAAAGTTACGCTTCCCTTTGGAATTAACGCAGATGGTTTCTCTTGCATCGGTCAGTTCCAGCTCACAGCCGCCGAGTATGGCGTCGCTCATGGCTTGTACTGTCTCCGGATAGCCGCCCAGGCGGATGGCTACAAGAGAATGTTCCTTATCGTATATCACCATGTCGGAATAATTCGTCAGGCCGATCTTTTCTTTTCCGCTTTTGCATGATACACGAATCAGGGGTGGGGTTGGCACTGTTTACATCAGTCCTTTCATGATTTAAGATATCTATATAAACAAAAAAAGACCGCACCAATTCCCAATCAGGGAAAATGATGCGGCCTTTGTTTGCACGCTGGGATTTATTCCTGAATAAACAAAAAGGCCGGAACTATCTTATACAGATAATTCCGACCATGTATCTCATACCAAAGCCCCGGATGGGGACAATTACTCACACCTAAGAACAAACTAATTATACTATATTTTGTATTTATTGTCAAGCAAAACACAAAATATAGATTATCTTTGATTGCCTTTACTCAGTTCTTTTATGATCTGATGAACACTTGCCAGCTGTTCGTGATTTAAAGCCTTCAAATCGGACATAATATTACGGAGTTCTTCCGGCTCTGGGTTGTCAAGGGCGAAAAATTCTTCCGGCGTGATCTCCAGGTATTCACAGATATAAAAGAACACCTGCATAGATGGGAATGACGATTTATTTTCAATACGATTGATATAGCTTTCATTCTGACCGATCGCTAAGCTCATTTCTCTGGCAGACACACCCTTTAAGCTCCTCAGTCTCGCCAGCCTTTCTCCAAACATCTCCTCGTACATATAATATCTACCTTTCAAACTTCTATATAAGATATTATATGTTGTGGCAGCGGCTGTTATAGGATATTGAAAACTCGATTATTGTTGACTCAGGACAATAAATATCCTATAATATATAATATAGGTTTTTGAATGTCTTAATTTGTTTATCCGCGGCACTGTGCGAGCATATGAATATCGGACAGTACGCTTTTTTGCGGGTTCCATGCTATGCAAAGCGAGCTCGCTGGCAGCGGTTAGTGTCTTTGTTGTTTGCTTTCAGAGCAGTTTGCCGCTGGATAAAACGGCAGGGCGTCCTTTATGGGCGCCCTGTTTGTTTAATCACTGCTATTTTCCGGCCAGCCAATCAAGCGCATGGATCACTTTGATCCCTTCATAGTTTCCAAGAGTATAGCGGTCAAGAGTCAGCACGATTTTCTCGTAGTTGTCCTGAATACTCTGAAGCGGCTTCATCTCCCGTTCAAAAGTAGTTTCCGCCGTCATATCGGCCGTTACCTGAAAATATATCGTTTCATCTTGTTTTACGGCTACAAAGTCCACCTCAGTGCTGCCAACCTTGCCGATATTCACCTTGTACCCCCTGCGTAGAAGTTCAAAGTAAACGATATTTTCGAGCGAAAAGCCGAGATCATAGTGCTTCTTTGGCAGGATGTGGTTCCGCAGTCCCAGGTCAACCATATACAATTTCTTGTTTGCCTTCAGGATTTGCTTGCCCACAATATCAAAGCGGTCAACGGCATAGAAGATAAAGGAATCCGTCAATGCGCCAATGTAATCGTCAACGGTGTTGGGAGATACCTTCCTGCCGCTGGATATGAGGTAATCCGTGACGCTTCTCACGGAAACCGGGCTGCCGATGACGCTAGCCAGAAATTTGGCAATAGATTTTAGGAGCGTAATGTCTGTAATCTTCCTCCTGTCAGGATCTTTTTCCCGACGATTTTGGCGTTCTTCGATGTCTTTAACGATGACGGTATTGTAAATCCCTTCGAGATAGGCGGTTACCTTTTCTGTCGTTTTATCCATCACGGCAATATACGGGAATCCGCCGTTTTTCATATACTCGGAAAAAGCAGTTTCCCCGTCTGTCTTCGTAATGGCGCAGTATTCCCGGAAAGAAAGCGGCAACATGGATATTTCCACATACCGACCAGTCAGAAGAGTGGCCAGGTCGCTGGAAAGCATATAGGCGTTAGACCCCGTGATATAGATGTCCGTATTCTCCTTTACACAAAGGCTGTCAACCACTTTTTCAAAGGAGTCCACACGCTGGATTTCATCAAGAAAGATATAGTTCTTTTGATTCGGCTGCATCCTTTCCTTGATATAAGCATACAGCTTTTTATAGTCCAGCAGTTCTTCAAATTCCAGTTCTTCAAAATTGATGCTGATGATCTGTGCTTCCTGTATGCCTTCCTGTTTGAGCAATTCCTGGTACTGCTTTAACAGCGTGGATTTTCCGCAGCGCCGGATGCCTGTAACCACCTTGATAACCTGCTCATCTTTCCAGGAGCGCAGTTTGTCTAAATACTCGTTCCGCAATACCATGACGAATCCTCCTTCTTATTTACTGTTCCCATTATAGCGTATTATATGCCGAAAGTCAATAAATATTCCGAAACGGGAATTTTTTAAGATAAAAACTAAAAATATGTTTCGAAACAGGAGCTTTTCAATGAGCAAGCAGTGCCTTACATTTCGAGAAAGAGAGTAAAATAATTATCGAGATGATGGAATGGCGGATGCTTTGACGAAGGCGGCAGGGACGATCCTAAATCAGCAGCCCCTCCTCCTGGGGTTCATCTTCCCTGTAAAAATCTGTGGAAGTCTGTTATAATAAAAATATCGTGGCGTCTCGCCCAAAGGCTGCACAAAAATTTTTTCTCAAAAATGAATGGATTTCAGTCCGCCGGTCGTATTATGGGTGAAAGCAGAAAATGTTTTCAACGTACTAACAATCAACAAGGAGGCTGAAATTGATGAAACAGGGAATCAAAAAGGCAGTGGTCGGCGTTTTAGCGGTGACAATGGTGTTGTCTGTTGGAGCAGCCAGCGCCCTTGCAGCCGGAACGGGAAGAGGTTTTGTTGATACAGATGGAAATGGCGTCTGCGACAATTATACCATGGAGCAGGCAGCAGGTCAGGTGACGGACGCTTTACAAAGAGGAAGCGGCCTAAACTTTGTTGATGCTGACAGCGACGGTATCTGCGATAACTATGCTGCAGGACAGGCAACAAGCCAGGAAACGGCTATTTCCCCAAACCGCGGGCAAAATTTTGTTGATGAAGATGGAGACGGCGTCTGTGACCACTACGTTCCAGGCCAGGCAGCGGCTGGTTTCCAGAACGGGCGCGGCCGGAACTTTGTTGATGCGGACGGTGACAGCGTCTGCGACAATTACGGGACAGGGCAAGGAAGACAATATCGCGGAGGGCGCAATCAATAAGCAGGTGTGGGTGCAATGCGGAGCGAGCAGGAGGCAAACAGGGCAATCGACCGGTATTCCGATATGGTCCGGCGGCTTTGCCTGATACATTTGAAAAATGACGCCGATACCGAGGACATATTTCAAACCGTGTTTTTGAAATATGTCCTCAGCTCCGTTGCGTTTGAAAGCGAAGAGCACGAAAAGGCATGGCTCATCCGCGTTACCATTAACGCCTGCAAGGATCTGCTCAAAAGCTTTTTTCACCGTCACACCGTGCCGCTGGATGAAATTTTGGAAAAACCTGCGGAGGTACAGGAGGATCATAGGGAGGTTCTGGAAGCGGTATTAGCACTCCCGCAAAAATATCGGGAAGTCGTCTACCTTCACTACTATGAGGGCTATACCGCCCCGGAAATCGGGAAAATCTTAGGGAAAAAGGAAAATACCATCTATACGCTTCTTACCCGTTCCAGGCAGCTGCTCCGGGAAAAGCTGGGAGGTGACGGACATGGATAAAAGAATCAAAGAAGCTTTTGAGCAGGTGCGGTCGGAAAGTGAATTGAAAGACAGAACAAAAGAGTATATTTTCCGAAAAACCAAGGGATACCGGCAGACAAAAACCGTACACTATAAACTCCTCGCCTCTGCTTTTGCATGCATAGCGCTGTTATTTCTCGGCGGTTACTGGCTGTATTTTACGCCGACGGTTGAAATCAGCATAGACATCAATCCATCGGTAGAATTAGGCGTCAATCGGTTTAACCGTATTGTTTCTGCTGAAAGCTACAACGAGGACGGGCAGGCATTGCTCGATTGTTTGAATATAAAATTTACGAACTACTCGGAAGCGGTCAATCAAATCATAGAGAGCGATGATATTGCGTCGCTGCTCTCCAACGGCGAAATCATGACCATTGCCGTCATAGGGACGGGCGGCGCGCAGTCCGAAGAAATTCTTTCTACGATTCAATCCTGCACTTCCGGGAAGAGCAATACCTATTGTTACTCCGCCCGCGCAGAAGAAGTACAGGCGGCGCATGAAGCCGGCCTTTCATACGGGAAATACCGGGCGTATTTGGAACTGCAAGCGTTGGACCCCACGGTTACGGTTGAGCAAATCCAAAATATGACTATGCGGGAGATCAGGGAGCGGATATGGGAACTATCCGGCGATGACGAAAGCGAAATGCCTCCTTTCGGCAACGGACATCAGGGCAATGGGAACGGCCAGGGCCAGCAGAACCGTAAGGGAAAGACAGGTGAAAAATAACATGCAATAACCGCCCCGTACAATACGAATGGGTTTTGCTAAGAAAAACGGCTCCTTCCTTTTTCGAGGAAGGGGCCGTTTTCATATCTATGCTTTTATCCCCAGAATTTGTCTCAAGTGAATCAACATTCTGGCTTCGGAAAGAAAAATTGAAATATTACCATTTAGCAACGATTTTTCCGTAAATCAGTTTCTTGGTATAATTGAACTTGGAAATAGCAACAATGACCTGATCGCCGATATGGAAATCTTCATCGTATTGATGCGGCGAGTAGGTGCACAGGCAGTCCAGATTTTCCTCCAGCTTGCAGAATACGCCGCCCTTGTATTTGCCGGTGATGACAGAAGCCCGGCGGCTGCGCAGGGGGTGGCGGGTATCCGCGCCGTCGAAGGGATGGGGTTCGGCTTCCTTTATGGAAATCCGCAGCTGTCCCGTTTCCTCATTGTATTCCTTGATAATGGCAGTATAGGAATCTCCCGGCCGGTACCGTTCTCGCAAATCCGGAATCATGGCATATCCGAAGAGCGAAGAGAAAGCTATTACCAAGACCAACAACCTTTCAGCCAAAGCAGGGGCAACAAACGTCACAAGCAATAACGGCTATGTTGGGGGCTGTTTTGGGGGATTTTACTCATCATCCATGAGGGTATTGAGAAAGCCGAGCATCTCCGGTGGGATGGCTTCCTCCGGCTGCTGCACTGGCTGGGAAGGGACAGCCTGAAGTTCTTCCCGCAGGATGCGGCGCAGGGTGGACTCCAAGGCGTCCTGCCTGGCGCTGTTCAGGATCGCTTTCACCAGGAAGGCGCTTTTCTGTCCTTCCGGCACAGCCTGCAACAGAGCCCATGCCCGGCGGTGGTCCTCATTCTGGAGGTTTGGGCGGAACATAAAAAGGGTCCTGCTCATCCCTTGCCCACACCGCCCGACAAACGCCCCAAAATCCGCTCGAATCCTTCGGCGTTTACCCTGTCGTCCAGCAGGGCAAAAACCCGACACAGGCCGTTCTGGGGGGGCGACGTTGCGCTTGACTACCGCTGCGCCCCGCCCAGCATCACCACCGGGATGGCCTTGAGGTCAAACCCCGCTTCCATGGCCGCTGAGAGAAGGCGCTCGGTGTAGAGGCGGCCCTGCTTTTGGATGATGCCGCGGGCGTCCTCGTCCATGCTGCAGGGCTTTCCCGCCAGCACTCGCTCCACCTGGGCGTCGGTAACGGACAGCCCCACATCCCGGCGGACCTGTTCTTTCACCTCATCGATGCAGCGGATCATCCCCAGCTCCAGGCTCCGGCAGGTGGCGGCGTTGGGAACATTGTTGTCCAGCCGCATCAGGTCCACCGTCCAGCCGCCGATGTCCATGAGCAGGACGGAGGGTTCGTTTTGGAGGAGTTCCGGGTGGATCATCAGGGCGGAATACCCCTGTGGGAACAGCTTCACATCCTCGATGGCCACTTTGTAGGGGATGCCCTCGAACTGGAAGCTTACCGGCTGGGAAGAAGGGCGAAGGTACTCCCGGAAGGATTTCTTCTCCCGGCCAAACCCAGCCAGAGGAAGGCCGGCTGCGATGGTAACGGAACACTCCGTCTTGGCGCCCCGCTGCTGGATTTCTTTGGCGATGGCCGCAAGGGTCAGCAGATAGTAGTTCTCGTTCTCCATCTTGTTTCGCAGGATCGGCTGTCTGCCGGTCCCGCACACGAAGAACTTTCCACCGTACTCCAGCGTGTTCTGCAGGGTGTAGGGTTCGTGGGAATAGGCGGTGATACCGGCTGGAAAAGAAAAATGCCGGGTCTTGATGGCGTAGTAGCCATGGTCGATGCCGATGTTCATGGTTTTGCTCATCCTTTCTTAGCTGTTGCCTAAAACTTGGTTTCCTGCTGGTTAAGAGCGAAGCGTATCTTGTTCTTTCCCAGCTGGTAAAGTATTTAAGGGGGAGAGTGTGAGAGGGGGGAAGCGCAAAAAACTCCCCGGCCAGACAGAGAGTTCCTGAAAAAGGGCGCACTACTCCCTTGTATTTTGAGGGTTTGATTTTGGGCCGTTTTGGGCTTTCGTCAATCTATCTATGAACCTGCCGGAAACTTCTACACTTCCGACAACGGGGAAAAGGGACGCAGAACGCAAAAAAGCGGGGCCTCCGGCCTGAAAAATCAGGCGGAAGCCCCGCTTCATCTCGTACAAAGCCTTATTTTTGCCATCTAATGGAAAATGCATCTATGGAAAGTCACTTTGGATTTTGGGCTCTAAAAAGCCCGCAAACCCGCATGAATACTGACAAAAATGGGGTGGACATCTAAAGTGTCCACCCCAGATGGTTGCGGGGGCAGGATTTGAACCTGCGACCTTCGGGTTATGAGCCCGACGAGCTACCGGACTGCTCCACCCCGCGATATCAATTTTACTGGGCTGTGCTGAAATGCTTGCAGAAACATAGACTCAATCGTCACCAACAGCTTTATCCAACACAAATCCCTTTGCTGACTTAAAATAGTTTATCATGTATTTTCGTCTTTGTCAAGAGGCTTCTGTGAAATACTTAATAAAGTTTTACCGAAACCACTTCTTGCTCGATATTTGTTATTTGATAACAATTGCGATTGACATTTTCGCCTTAAAAAGGTATAATATGCTAGCCTGATGATACCTCTATTGGAATGTGGCCGACTCGGAAGGAGTGAATTTCTTGACCCCCCAGCAGACCATTCGAAACGCCCTGCGCGGGAAGGCGGTCGGCCGGATTTTATATTGTCCTTTCCTAGACAAACGATGGGAATCACATCGAATTGGTACCGATTGTTTGGATCGGTTTGAACTTCTCAAATCCATTGGGGCGGATTCTCTCATACGAGGTGGTATCCGCCTCTTCTTTTGTCAGCATCAGCAGGTCCAGCTCATCGTAACACAGGAAACATCTATGAAAAAATGCTATCGGTACCATACCCCCATCGGTGATTTACAGTATACCTATTGCTTTGTTCCCGGTCCAAACACCTGGTTTTTGACCGAGCGTCCGGTCAAAGCGCTTCGGGATTTGGAAGTGGTTCGATATATTTTCGATGACCTCACGGTGATTCCCGACGCAGAGATTTTTGAAATCCATGCCGCCCGGATCGGACAAAGAGGCATTTTGGTGCCGGAGGCGGGGCTAATCCGTCCCCAGTGCTCCTTTCAGTCGCTGCTTGACTTTTGGGTAGGGACGGTAGAATTATCCCAAATGCTTACGCAAGCGCCGAGGAAAGTGGAAAACGCCTTGGAATCCATGCTGGAACGAAATTTGGAAGCCGTGGCCGTAACCAACCAGACGTCGGCAGATGCTGTCATTCTTTTTGAGGGTTCTTCCACTACGCCCCAAATGTATCAGGAATATATTCAGCCTGAGTTGAAAAATTGGGCAAACCTGTTGCACTACAAGGGCAAACTGCTGATATATCACGCTGGCAGCCCGCTGGAGAAGCTGTTGCCGAAAATTGCGCATTCGGGAATCGACGCTTTGGAGTGCGTGTCCTTTCGGCCTAACGATGGGATCACCATTGGGCAGATGCGGCAGGCACTGCCCGAAAGCATCACTTTAATCGGCGGATTGGACGCCACATCGATCGGCCGAATGAGCGACAGCGAACTGGATCAATACACCCGCCAACTGCTAGCCGGTATGCCGGATGCCGGCTTTATCCTATCCGGCGCTATCGCCGGGATGCAAGGCGACGCTTTGTCCAAACATATCCTGATGTCCCATACAGTATCAAGAACAGGAGGCCAACATTATGATCCCCTCTAGCCCAAAGACACTATCCCTCAACGGGGAATGGTCGCTGTTTTTCAGCGACGGAATGCGGGGAATGCCCAACCGGATGCATGCGCCCGATTACCACCCGCATTGCAAGCTTCGAGCCGAGGTGCCCGGCGAGGTCCATCTGGACCTGATGCGGCAGGGGCTATTGGACGACATCTATCGGGGGGCGAATTTTTTAAAGGCCCGATGGGTAGAGGAATATATCTGGGCGTACGAAAAGATTTTCACGCTCCCCCCTTCCGCTGTGGGGAAACGCTGCTTTTTATACTTTACCTGTCTGGATTACTCGGCCGAAATATACGTCAACGGCGCCCTTGCGGGCCGTCACGCCAACTTTTTTCGTCCCTGCCGGCTGGATGTGACCGACCTGGTGCAGCCGGGCGATAACCGCCTGATTGTGCGCCTGGAAAGCGGTCTGTACAGTGTCAGTGAGCGGCCCATATCCCCTTATATGGACGCGACCATGTGCCCCGACCGCTTTCTGCACAAGCGTATCTGGCTGCGCAAACCGCAGAGCAGCTTTGGCTGGGATTGGGCGCCGAGAATGGTCAATGTCGGTATCCAGGGGCCGGTCTACCTGCAATGGGACGATGGGATCGGCGTGGAAGACTCCAGCATCCGCACCGGGATATCGGACGATCTGCAAACCGGCCAGGTCACCGGCAAGGTAATCGTTCACGCGGCCCAACCTGGAAGGGCCGTCCTTTCCATGACAGTCACCCGCGACGGGCGTCCCATCGCCGATATACAGCAGGAGGTCGAGCTGGCCGCCGGCTGTCAGGAAGCCTGTATATCCCTGAGCCTATCCCAGCCCGCGCTGTGGTACCCCACCGGATACGGCGCGCAGCCGCTCTACGACGTATCGATGACGTTGTCGGACACCAAAGGCGAGTTATTATTTGACTCTCGCAAACAGATCGGCTTTCGAAAGGTGATAATCGATCAGCGCCCCCATCCGGAGAAAGGGCGGTATTTTATCGTAACCATCAACGGCATCCCCGTTTTTGCCAAGGGAGCCAACATGGTCCCCGCCGACATGATATGGGCCAATATCGACATGCAGCGTTACGAAACGCTCGTCGCCCGTGCAAAAGAGGCCAATATGAACTTCCTTCGCGTCTGGGGCGGCGGCGTGTACGAGAGCGACGATTTTTATCAGCTTTGTGACCGGGAGGGCATCCTGGTATGGCAGGAGTTTGTCTTTGCCTGCGCCACCTATCCCGCCACGGACAAGGGCTTTCTCGATGAGGTAAAGCAGGAGGCGGTTTATCAGGTCCGCCGGCTGAGCCATCACCCCAGCCTGGTGGTATGGTGCGGGAACAACGAAATCGACGCAGGGGTACAGGCTGTCACACAGGGGGATCAATTTACCGATTACGCCCTTTATCACCATGTGCTGCCCTCGATTCTGGCCCGGGAGGACCCGGATCGTTATTATCAGCCAAGCAGTCCTTATTCTATGCATGCGTACGATCAGAGCTTTCAATTAGACAGCCAGGGAGACCAGCATCCCTGGTACATTGGAACGACCGGCGGCCAGGATTTTTTCACCTACCGCGACCTCGGCTGCCGCTTTGCCGATGAGGGAGGTTTTCTGGGGCCGAACAGCCTGCCCGCCCTGCACGCCTGTATGGACGACGGCCAGCGCAGGGTGCATTCCTTCCAGTTTGAGCTGCATGACAATATGATGTCGACCGCAGCCCCTCCCGGCGTGCCGCCGGATGAGGCCTATCCTCTCTGGTTAGGGCGCGACATCCGCGACGGTTCGCTGGAGGACTACTGTTATCTGGGCGGCTTTTTGCAGGGAGAAGCCTTTGGCGAATACATCGCCAACTTCCGCCGCCGTAAATTTGACAGCGCGGCCGCCGTTTTTTGGATGTATAACGACTGCTGGGACTGCTCCCGAAGCTGGACGGTCGTCGACTACCGTCTCAACCGCACCCCCTCCTTTTATCCGGTTCGCCGCGCTTTCTCCCCCATCGCAGTTTTTCTGGTGCGCACGCAGGACGTCGTGCAGGTTTATGGGGTAAACGATACTTTAGCCGATTTTCATGGCAGCTTGCGCTGCGGCGTTGTCAGCAGTGACGGCCATTATTCCAATACAAAGCAACAGGAGGTAACCCTCCCGGCCAATGCCAGCCAAACCATCGGCGAGATTGCGCTGGAAAAGGACTTTGACCCGCGCGCCTGCCTGCCCTACGCCTTTTTGACCGATGCGCAGGGGGCTATGGTATCAAGAGCGCGCCGGTTTGAAGTGCGTTTTCATGAATTTTCCTGGTGTCAGCCGGACATCACGGTTCGCCTGCATGAGGGGCGCCTGTGCCTGACCAGCGATGTTTATGTCGCCGGCGTTTGCCTCGACCTCCATGGGGATCGCCGGCTGGAGGACAATTTTTTCGATCTTTTTCCCGGCGAGCCTTATTCCCTCCCATGGGAGCAAACCGCTCCTCCGCCCCAGCTTCGTTATCTCAATGCATACTTTGCACAACAAGGGGAATAGCCTGCGCCGCGCAACCCTCCGAACCAAAGGGCGAACCGCACCGGACTGGACGGCTCCATCGCCGGAAACCCGGTCGTGCCTATATGCACACGATGGCAAATGAACTGTCTTCTCTGGAAAAGAAATCGGTAAAAAGCATAAAAAACAGTGGAAATATTCGGTGTGGTGTGCTAAAATGTTCAGAGCTTAAAGGCAGCGGGAATATCCGAATTGGGTACTCCCCCTCCCCATATTAGACCGCCGGCCACAGGCTGCATAGCCGCCACGGGCCGAAAAAGGTCAGGGGGCGACTACCCCGAACGTCCCGCTGTGAAGGCACATGGAACAGCCGCCGGGCGCCGCGCATATTTCACGGGCAGTCCAAGGAAGAGTCCTGTTTCGATCAAGAAGCGCGATGCTGGTTGAGCCCTTGATTCCAAGTGGGAATGTGGGACGTAGGGCTGGATTCCATACGATTTTTGCTTAGAAAGAAGGATACGATATGACGTCGAGAGAATTGGTGAAGGCTACGCTGGAATTTCGAAACACCTCCGACCGGGTTCCCCGCCAGCTTTGGGAGCTTCCCTGGGCTTTCATTCATTATCCGCAGGAAGTGCAGCGCCTGAGGGAGGACTTTGTCTGGGACTTCGGCGGGCCGGCCACTGTCTATTCCGACTATCCTGTAACCTCCGGTTCCCCGTCGGAGGTCGGGGAATATGTGGACGAATGGGGCTGCACCTTCGTCAACCTGTGCCGGGGCATCATCGGCGAGGTCAAGGAGCCGCTGGTCAAGGAAGACGACTGGAGCGATGTGGATAAAGTACGCATCCCCGAAGGCTGGTTGAGCTTTGACGTTGAAATGGCCAATCGTTCCTGCGCCGAGTCGGATTTATTCCTGTTCGGAGGATGCTGCCCGCGGCCTTTTGAGCAGTTGCAGTTTATCCGCGGGACGGCCGAATTGTACATGGATTTGTGCGATCCCCCGAAAAAGATGCTCGAATTCATGGAAAAGATGCATGACCTGTACTGCCGCATGCTGACCAAATGGGCGCAGACCGACGTCGACGCGCTGCAATTTATGGACGACTGGGGAAGCCAGAAGGCGCTGTTAATCAATCCCAAGCTCTGGCGGCAGTATTTTGGCCCCATGTATCGGGATTACATCGATATCGCCCACCGCCACGGCAAAAAGGCTTTCATGCATTCCGACGGCCATACTCTCGCTATCCTTCCCGATCTGATTGATATGGGGTTGGATGCCATCAACACGCAAATATTCTGCATTGGAATCGATAAGCTCAAAGAGTTCCGGGGTAAGATCACCTTCTGGGGGGAAATTGACCGTCAGAATCTGCTTCCCTATGCAACCACCGAGCAGATTGCCGACGCTGTGCGCTCGGTCTACGACACCCTGTGGGCCGACGGCGGCTGCATCGCCCAATGTGAATTTGGAGCCGGCTCCAATCCCGACAACGTCTATCAGGTATTCCAAACCTGGAGCGAGCTTCGCTGACATCCTGTGGGATATCCGCGCCGGCACATCGGCCTGGATTTTAAAACAAGACGCCGCCACAAAAGCCGAAACTGCTTTTGTGGCGGGAATTTTTATGATATACCATTTTTAGCCAACGGCCAAAATGTCTGGAAAATCCACATACTCGATATGGGCTCTGTAATGGGGAGCCTGAGGCAAGGGGTATAAATTCTAATGATTCACCTCGGCCACCCCTCGATACGCTTTGCCCTGCCCCAGCTTAAGGGGGGGCATCAACCTGAAAAATTTTGGCCTGGTTGTCCTTTATCGAAACGAATCTCCACCCCAAGGCTTATGGTTCCAGTGACAAAAATACCCCGCGCTTGCTATGCGACAAGCGCGGGGTAAAAAACATTTTTTACGACGGCACCGGCGTAAACGCTGCCTCAAAATTCACAGCCGGAATACGCAGGCTTTCGATTTGACCGCTCGCCGTGTTGTACTCAAGAGTAAAGGCCCCATCCTCGCCCTGCCCGCTGCAAACCAGAAGATCGCCCAGCCGGTCTTTGACAGCCAGCGCGCCCTTTGCCGCCGCCGCATCCAGGCAGCGCAGCAGCACCGAGGCGAAAGCCGTCTTGGGAAGGGCCTCGCTGTCCAGCGTATAGCTCAATCCTTTGAAGCTCAACTGCAAATCGCTGCCGTCCCAATCGAACACCATCCCCTCGATCTCGGACGGCTGGTTCACCGTCAGCCTGCAAACGCCGGCCGCGGTACGCTCCAATCTCCCCTGCGCGGTGATGTCGCCATACTGGATGGACACATCACACAGCATGCCGCCATTGAGGTCCAGCGTTTCCGGCTGTTGCCGGCATCCGGCCAAGAGTACGAGCAGACAAAGGGCCAACGCAACAGCGACCCATCGCAATTTCATAGTGACACCGTGCCTTTCTCAAAAAACTTGGCGCAGCGTCGCAAAATCTCAGCCCAGCTCTCCCCTTTCCGCTTGTGCAAAGCTCTCGGCCAGCGTTTCCAGCATCTGGCTGGGTTGCATGGCCCGGGCCGACCAGCGGTTAGCGGCCATGTCGCCCGCAAGCCCATGAAAATAAACCGCTATGGCCGCCGCCGTATCCGGCGCAAGGCCCTGGGCGATCAGGGAGGCGACCATCCCGGCGAGCAGGTCTCCGCTCCCCCCTTTGGCCATCCCGTGGTTGCCCGTGCGATTGACATAAATTCGCCCGTCGGCCGAAGCAATCAGCGTTCCAGCCCCCTTGAGAACGAGGGTGACGCCATGCTCGCGCGCAAAGCCGGACGCTATTTCAGCCCGGTTTTGTTGTACCTCTTTCGCTGTGCATCCCAGCAGCCGCGCCATCTCGCCGGGATGCGGCGTAAGCACCACCGGGGCCTTCGCCGCGCCTAATAAATGTATATTCTTTGCCACGCAATTTATGCCGTCGGCATCCAGAACAACCGGCGCTTGATCTTGGGAAAGCAGATACTCCACCACCGCCATCGTATCGGGGCCGACCCCCATCCCGCAGCCGGCCAGACAGGCCGACGCACGCGACAGGCTTTGGTGGAGGCGGCCAATGGCCGACTGAGCGACCATACCGCTTGGCGTCTCCTCCAGCGGCGTAATGATCTGCTCGACCAGATGGCCCGCAAGCACCGGATAAAGCGAACGAGGCGCGCAGACCTCTACCAGCCCCGCGCCGCAGCAGGAGGCCGCGCGGGCCGACAAAACGGCAGCCCCCGCCATCCCTACGCTGCCGCACAGGGCAACAACCCGGCCGAAATCCCCTTTGTTGGAGTTGGCCGCCCGTTTGGGGAGGCCAGCGACCGCAAAGGATGCGTCCACCGTCTGCATCTGCTGGGACGCGGCGCGCATCGCCTCCTCCGGCGCGCCGACCCCCGCGACAAGGACCTCGCCGCAGTACTCCGCCGCAGGATAAATGACGTGCGCCGGCTTCAGGGAATGAAAGGTAACGGTCTGGCTTGCGCGAAAGCACTCCCCCTCCACCCGCGCACTGTCGCACTGCGCGCCGCTGGGCAGATCGATGGATATCATCGGCTTGTTCATCTGATTGCATTGTGCGATCAGCGAGGCCAAAGGCTCTCGGGGTGCGCCGTGAAACCCGGTGCCAAACAAAGCGTCGATGAGCACATCGGCCTGCTGAATGGCTGTCTTGGCCGAGGCTGCCACCGCGTAATCCACCGCCGGAACCCCTAACGAGGTGGCGCGTAGAAGCATCTCGGCGGCGTCGGCGGTAGAAGGCGGCCCCATGAGCAGCACAATGGTCGCCTGGGCCCCATCCTGGGCCAAACGACGGGCGGCGACAAAACCGTCGCCGCCATTGTTTCCACGCCCGCAGAGCACGGCAATCCGTTTGCCCTGCGCGCCATATCGCTCCCTCACCATACGGGCGACGGCAGTCCCAGCGTTTTCCATTAAGCGGATATGCTTCATGCCCGCCTGGGAGGCGCGCTGCTCCAACTCCTTGGTCTGCTGGCTGTTGAGCACGATCATTCGGGCGTTCCCCTTTCCTCCTGCGCCACCACGACGGCGGCCGCCATTTCATTGGTGTGCGTCAGGCTGACGGCAAAGGTCAGCCCCATCTCCCGCGCCAGCCGCTCTGCCCGGCCGGACAAGCTGAGATAAGGCGCGCCCAGTTCATCGTGCAAGAGTTGCACCTCCGTCAACGAGAACCCCCTGATCCCAGTGCCGAGGGCCTTGGAAAAGGCCTCCTTCGCCGCAAAGGCCGCGGCGGCCGACTGGGGTGCGAAGCGGCGGAGCATCCATTCCTCCCGTTCCCGCTCGCCAAAGACCCGCTCGACAAAATGCGCGTGCTCCAGGCATCCGGCCATACGGGATATCTCCACCATATCAAGCCCGATCCGCATCGTGCAGCACCTGCCTGGGCAAAAACTGACGGATGGCCCCAAGCACCCTCTCGTTGGGGGTGATGACGATCAAGGTGTGCCCCTGCTCGGCCAGGCGGACGGTCAAAAAGTACTGCTCGTCCGACGGCTTGCGCGATATGGCAATCACTTTTTTGTCGTAGTGAATATTTTGGTGAGCGGCGGGATCATAGCGGCCAAAGCGCTCGACATTTTTGCATTCGAGCGAGACCAGACGGCGGCGCTTGGATTTGGCCGTGATCTTGTCCAGATCAAAATACCCGTTGGTCAGCGCATATTCGTACTCAATGTTCATCGAACGGGAGAGATAATACATCCCCACCCACATGAGCAGCACCACCAGCGCGACGGCCATAAAGATAAAGTGGTAATTCAGATAAGTAAACAGCAGAGCCCACACACCGATGAAAATACCAAACACCCAAATGCCGGTCTGCAAAAAAATCTCTCCAAAGCTTTTTCGCTTGGATACAATTTGCTCAAAAAACGTGTCCATGACAAAGCCCCCTACGGTAGATTCCATAAAACCACATTGGTAAATCGGGGTTATTATATCACAAAGTTGACAATATTACAATCTTTCATGCAAAAAGCAGTTGCAATCCGAAAGCGTTAATGCTATGATGATAACAACAATCAAACGCTTGGATGGAGAGAGTAAGCATTCTTGCCGGCGCACAGAGAAAGGTTGCCTTGGGCTGAAAGCGACCTGCGTTGTGGCGGATGCCGAAGTTCACTCCGGAGCGGCGCGGCTGAACTGGCCCTGGGGCTTGGCGTAGGCTGCGACGGGTGGCGCCGTTACCGGCCACAGGAGTGTTTGCTCTTAAGAAGCAAAAAATTGGGTGGTACCGCGAAAGTGCACTTTCGTCCCGATATGGGAGGAAAGTGTTTTTTTATTGCCGGGCAAACGCATTCCCCGCCGCCAGCCGGCCAGCCGCGCCTGTGGGGGAGGATGGCACAGAGAAAGGCAACTTTCACGGCGGGGGAAAAGTCCCCGCTTTTCCCCCGCCGCCCGCCGCGATAAGGCCGCCCGAAAATCACGCAGCAAATCCACTTCTTCAATCCACCGAAAAGGAGTCATTGTCATGAGAGAACAACTCAAAGCCATCCGGGAAAAGGCGGCCTCGGCGCTCAACGCCGCGCAAGCCAGGCAGGAGCTCGAGGAGCTCCGGGTCCGGTTTTTGGGCAAAAAGGGAGAGCTGACCGCCATACTCAAGCAAATGGGGAAATTATCCGCCGAAGAGAGGCCGGTCATTGGCCAATTGGCCAACGAAGTGCGCTCCGACATCGAGCAGCGGCTGGCCGCCCGCGCTAACGCTTTGGAGGAGGCGGAGACCGCCCGCCGCCTTGAGGCCGAAACCCTGGACGTCACCATCCCCGGGAAGCCCGTCCAACGCGGCGGCCTCCATCCCCTGAGCCAGACCATCGACGACATGATCGACATCTTTCAATCCATGGGGTTTGACATCGTCGACGGCCCCGAAATTGAGAGCGAATATTATAATTTTGAGGCGCTCAACGTGCCGGCCGACCACCCGGCCCGCGACATGCAGGACACCTTTTATGTGGGGGATGGCCTGGTGCTTCGCTCCCAGACCTCGGCCGCGCAGATACGCACGATGGAAAGCCGCAAGCCGCCCATCCGCATCGTCTGCCCCGGCCGTGTCTTCCGCGCCGACGAGGTCGACGCCACCCACTCCCCCGTCTTTCATCAGATGGAGGGGCTGGTGGTCGACAAGGGCATTACCATGTGCGACCTCAAAGGCTGCCTTGAGCAGTTTGCCAGGGAAATCTATGGGGAGGATACCAAGGTGAAATTCCGTCCCTCCTTCTTCCCCTTCACCGAGCCGAGCGTCGAGGTCGACGTCAGCTGTTCCGAATGCGGCGGCGCAGGCTGCCGCGTATGCAAGGGGTCGGGCTGGATTGAAATTTTGGGAGCCGGCATGGTGCACCCCCACGTACTGTCGCGCTGCGGCATCGATCCGGAGGTTTACTCCGGCTTCGCCTTTGGCATCGGTATCGACCGGCTGGCCATCACCCGGCATAAGATCAGCGATATCCGCCTGCTGTTTGAAAACGATTTGCGGTTCCTCGAGCAGTTTTAACCGCGTTTGCCGCCCTGGCGCCCTTACCGGGCCGCCGTATACCGATCTGCCTGCACGCGGGCAGGGAAAAACAACCGAAAGGAATGGAACAAACCGTGAAAATATCACTTTCTTGGCTCAAGCATTATGTGGATATCCAGGTGCCGGTAGAGCAGCTATGCGAGCGTATGGTCATGGCCGGATTTGAAGTGGAAAGCATCGTCGACCTCTCGGAAACTATGGAGCGGGTCGTAGCCGGCAGGATCGTGCGCCTGGAAAAGCATCCCGACGCCGACAAGCTTCAGATTTGCCAGGTTGACATTGGCGAGGAACAGCCCGTACAGATCGTCACCGGAGCGGATAATGTGTTTGAGGGGGCGCTGGTCCCGGCGGCGCTGCATGGCTCCAAGCTGCCCAACGGCATGCACATCAAAAAGGGAAAGCTGCGCGGCGTCGCCTCCAACGGCATGCTATGCTCGGGCGAGGAGCTGGGGTTGAAAGAGGAGGATTATCCCGGCGCGGGGGTGCACGGCATTCTGATTTTAAAAGAGGATGCGCCGGCCGGCACCGACATGCGCAAAATCCTCCACCTTGACGACGTGGTGATCGACTTTAAAATTACCGCTAACCGGCCCGACTGCCAGAGCGTGCTGGGGGTCGCGCGGGAGGTTGGCGTCGTGCTGGGGGTCCCGTTTCATCCCCCGGTGCCGGAATACCGGACGTCGGGCGGCGATATCCGCGAGCTGATCTCGGTGAGGGTAGAGGACGCCGACCTCTGCCCCCGCTACATGGGCCGCGCGGTCAACAACCTGCGCATCGCGCCCTCGCCCGACTGGATGAAGCGTTGCCTCAAGGCCGCCGGTATGCGCCCGATCAACAACATTGTGGACATTACCAACTTTGTCATGCTCGAAACCGGGCAGCCCATGCACGCGTTTGACCGGCGGGACATTCGCGGCAATCAGATCATCGTGCGCCGCGCTAAGGATGGGGAGCAGATTACCACTCTGGACGGCACCGAGCATACCCTCAACGACCAGATGCTGGTGATCGCCGACGGCGAAGCCCCCTCCTGCCTTGCCGGGATCATGGGCGGGCTCAACAGCGAAATCAAGCCCGACACGGCCGAGCTGTTTCTCGAAAGCGCCAAGTTCCGCCGCGACAGCGTCCGCCGTACCGCACGAAAGCTCGGCATGCACACCGAATCGAGCGCGCGTTATGAAAAAGGGGTAGATATCCATAACGTCGCCTATGCGATGGACCGGGCTCTCCAGCTCATCCAGGACCTGGATGCCGGAGACATTGTCGATGGAGTATACGACTGCAACGAAGGGCTCCCTCCCGAGCGGGAGATTACTGTGCCGGCCGAGAAAATCAACGATCTGCTTGGGTTACAGATTCCAGCCGAGACCATGCGGGATATTTTATGCAGCCTTTGCATCCAAACGACCCTAGAAGAGGGCGTCCTTCACTGCCGTATCCCCTCTTTCCGCGATGATATCGAGGGGCGCGCCGATCTCGCGGAGGAAGTCATGCGCATCTACGGCTAC
This sequence comes from uncultured Eubacteriales bacterium, assembly GCA_965145485.1. GTDB lineage: Bacteria > Bacillota > Clostridia > Oscillospirales > Acutalibacteraceae > CABQCM01. Next base: position 82,132 of record CBCTCU010000003.1, read on the forward strand.
GATCATATCGTGGGCACCCCCATCACCGGCACGATCGTGCGCGGCCGGAGGCTGCCCCAGCGCATGAAGACCGATCGAATCAAGCAGATGCTTTGCGGCGCGGGTATGCGGGAAATTACCACCTATTCCTTTGTCAGCAGCAAGGCGCTCGAGCCGCTGCGCCTCGCGCAGGACGACCCCCGCCGCCAGGCGATTACCATCCTCAACCCTCTGGGGGACGAATACTCGACCATGCGCACTCAGCTGGTTACCAGCATGCTTTCGGTCATTGCAACCAACATCAACCGGAAAAACGCCGCCGGCCGGCTGTTTGAAGTAGGGCGCCTGTACCATTCCGACACCCTCCCGCCCAAAACCCTGCCGGAGGAACGCGAGGCCCTTTGCCTCGGCCTGTTTGGCAGCGAGGAGGATTTCTATTCCCTCAAGGGGCTGGTGGAAGCGATATTTGAGCTGTCGGGCGCTCAGGCCGAGTACGAACGTTCCGCAGAGCCTTACCTACACCCCGGCCGCCAGGCGCGCGCGCTGCTGGGCGGTAAACCAGTCGCTGTTTTTGGCGAACTTCATACCAAAAAAGCCGAAATGATGGGCATTGGCGAGCGGGTTTATACGGCGGAGATCGAGTTGTCTCCCCTCTTTGAACTGGAGAAACCGCTGACGATATACCGTCCCCTGCCCAAATTCCCCGCTGTGACCCGCGACCTCTCCCTGGTCTGTGACCGCGCTCTGCCGGTAGCGGCTTTGGAAAAGGCCATTCGCTCGGCGGCAGGCAAGCTGCTCGAAAGCCTCAAGCTTTTCGACGTTTACGAGGGAGAGCGCATCGCGCCCGACAAAAAGAGCGTGGCCTACTCCCTGACGCTGCGCTCGAGCGAACGTACCCTTACCGACGAGGAATGCGCCCAGGTGACCGATCGCGTCGTTCGGGAGTTGGAAACCATTGGCGCGGTGCTTCGTTCTTAACCTTTTCCTCTTTTATTTTGTTGCAATGCGTCGAGCTTGCCCGGGGTTGGCCCCGTGGCGATGTAATCTGTAACACATAACCGCCGGTAATATGGATTATCCGAGCGCTTTGACCGATCTAGCAGGCCAACACTGGTGCAATTGCAGCATGCGTATGCCAGGCAGACGGACACCATCTGCCTGGCGCAATAAATGGATAAGGGCAGCGGACACATTTTGTGTCCGCTGCCCTCTTTGTTTCCCCTGTCAACCAATGAAAACAACCCTTTTACCATAAACAGGGCATGGATTATCCAAGCGACCGGTCGATACAGCCTACCGCCCTCATGTACCCGGGCAGGCTAGCCTCAAAATTGACGCCAAAGCGGATATCGGTGCCTGCGTCGCGAGTCCTGCGGATGGAAGCTACCGTAAAATCAACCGCAGCCTGGGCCGCGTCGCGAAGAGAAAGGCCATTTAGGATAGCCCCCACCAGGGCGCTGGCAAAGACATCCCCGGTGCCGTGGTAATAGCCTTCAATCTTATCCTCCATGGCGTATTCGACCTTTCCGGTTGTCCGGTCGTAAACCGCCGCACCCAAATGCTGATCGTCAAAATTCACGCCGGTCAAGACCACCTGCTTGGGGCCCATTTCGCCCAAACGGCGCATCACACCCTCGAGGTAATCCACCGTGTACGGCCCCTCTATATACTCCTCGCCCAACATATAGGCGGCCTCGGTCAAATTGGGCACGATCAAATCCGCTTTGGCGCATAAACCTGCCATCCCTTTGGCAAAGGCCTGATCAAACAGAGGATAGAGCTTGCCGTTATCCCCCATGACCGGGTCTACCACCCGAAGGGTATCGTCTGATGCCAGTGAATCAAAGATACCGCCAACGAGTTCAAGCTGCTCAAACGACCCCAAATAGCCGGTGTAGATGCTGTCAAAATGCAGGTTCAGGGTTTTCCAATGGCGGCAAATCGGCTCGATGTCGGTTGTAAGATCACGAAAGGTATATCCGGTAAAGCCACCGGTATGCGTCGATAACACCGCCGTGGGAAGGACGCTGCATTCCAACCCGGCTGCCGATAGCACCGGCAGCGCAACGGTCAAGGAGCACTTTCCCACACAGGAAATATCGTGAATGGCCAAAACCCGTTTTTGTGCTTGCGTCAATTCAAATACCCTCTTTATATCCAAATATCGAAATTGGAAATAGTATAGCATATCCGCCGCATGAATGCAACCCCTTGCGCTGTCGCCATCGGTTGACAAGCGCGGCTTTCTCCATCATGAAGGGAATGCACCCAGGCTCCAAATCATTTCCCAACTGAAGTTACATAGGATGAAACGCAATGAAAAGGACATTCCCTTCTCTGCCGGCGCCATGGTATGAAAAGACGCCATGCAGCTTTCATACAGCATACAACATTTCCCTATCTTCGGTAAACCTGGCCTGGTGTTAAAGCAGGCAGCACGACCGGTTCAACACCGCGACAGCCAAGCCTGTTCTCTCCGTAATTCGAGGGACGGGAGAAGCCGCATAACACGCACAAAATACGTGGTTTTTTGTTCACCCCTCGGATTACCCTTCATACAATGATAGTGATACTAATGCGGGCGAAGGCCGCCATCCTGCGCTGCATTCAGTACAAATTTAAAGCCTTCACAACGACTAACATAGGAGGTACTTTATATGGCAGATCAAAACTGTTCACCCGACATGTGCTTTAAAGACGCGGTCTGCATTGACACCGGACGTGTCTACGATTCTTGCTGCGACCGGGATTGCTTGGAGGATTTGCGGGTGATGTTCAATGCCGAAGGCCAGGCGCTGATCAACAACGCCTGCAACATCCGCGCGCGTTCGGCCGAAATTCTCGACGTGGTCATCGACGTGGAACCGGTCACCTTTAACCGCGGATTCTACGCGATCGACATGATCTTTTACTTCAAGCTGACCTTTGACGTTTATTCCTCTCCCACCGCACAGCCCGACACGGTAGTCGGTCTGGCTTCCTTCGAGAAAAAGGTCATTTTGTTCGGCAGCGAGGGAAATGCCAAAATATTCTCGAGCGACTATGCCCCAAACGAAAACGACGATCAGCTCCCCATGAAGGCAAATTTGCCCAAGGCGTACGTGCAGGTCGTCGATCCGGTCATTCTCTCGACACGCTCGTGTATGTCCTGCCCTCCTACCTGCGCGTGCACCTATCACGTGCCCAGAAGCATCGCCGCCACCGTCGGAGGCGAATTGGACACGAACTTCGCGACCGGCTGCCGCGTGGTGCTCGTCACGCTTGGGTTATTCACCGTGGTGCAGCTGACTCGTAACGTCCAGATGCTCATCCCGGTCTATGACTTCTGCATGCCCGAGAAGGAATGCCCGACGACCACCGACAATCCCTGTGAGCTGTTCAAGCGCATCAAATTCCCGACCGACGAATTCTTCCCGCCCCGTGCGTTTGAATGTGAGGACAGCTCCGACGACGGGTGCTGCCAGCCCTGCGACTAAACGCCGCGGATTGGAAGGCGTCGGCCTTGTCAAGACAAAGCAATCATGGAAAATGGGGACGGTTTTACCGTCCCCATTTTGCGCTTTTCACATCCGGCCTATTTACCTTTTGCGGGTAGCGATTTCCTCGAGTGCCTGGGCAATAAACTGCTCCAGAGGTAATGCCCCCACGTCGCCCTGGCCACGTGCGCGCACCGACACCGTTCCATCCTGCACTTCGTTATCGCCGACCACCAGCATATAAGGAACTTTTTCGAGCTGGGCCTCGCGAATGCGATACCCGATTTTTTCATTGCGGTCGTCGCACTCCGCGCGAATGCCGCGGTCACGCAGCACGCGGGTAATCTCCCTCGTTTTTTCATAATGACGCTCGCTGATGGGGAGGACCTTGACCTGAACGGGGGCCAGCCACATGGGCATGGCGCCGGCATATTTCTCAATCAAAAGGGCGAGGGTACGCTCGTAGCATCCGATGGACGTGCGGTGGATCACGTAAGGGTATTTCTTCTGCCCATCCGAGTCGACGTATTCCATGCCAAACCGCTCGGCAAGCTGGAAATCGATCTGAATGGTGATGAGGGTATCCTCTTTTCCATAGACGTTTTTAATCTGGATGTCCAGCTTGGGGCCATAGAACGCCGCCTCGCCCGACGCCTCATAATAGTCGAGGCCGAGACCATCCAGAATGCCGCGCATGGTGTCCTGCACCCGTTCCCACGACTGCGGGTCGCCAATGTACTTCTCACGGTCGTTTTCATCCCATTTGGAGAAGCGATAGGTCACATCCTCCTCCAGACCCAGCACGTCGAGGCAATACTTCGCCAGTTCAAGGCAACCGGCAAACTCCTGCTCGAGCTGGTCGGGACGGCAGGCAAGGTGCCCCTCGGAAATGGTAAACTGACGCAGCCGGATGAGCCCGTGCATCTCCCCCGACGCCTCTTTGCGGAAGAGGGTGGAGGTCTCATTGTACCGCAAAGGAAGGTCGCGGTAGCTACGGGGACGGTTGAGGTAGGCCTGGAACTGGAAGGGGCAGGTCATGGGCCGAAGGGCAAGGATTTCCTCCCCCTCGTCGTCCCATTTATCCTCATCCCCGAGGACAAACATCCCGTCGCGGTAATGATCCCAATGGCCGGAAATCTGATACAGCTCCCGTTTCGCCATAAAGGGGGTCTTGGTCTGCAGATAGCCCCGCTTTTCCTCCTCATCCTCCACAAAACGCTGCAAGGTGCGCAGCACAATGGTTCCCTTGGGCAGAATGATGGGCAGCCCCTGCCCAATGGTATCGACGGTGGTAAAATACTCCAGTTGGCGGCCAAGCAGATTGTGATCGCGCTTTTTGGCCTCTTCCAGCGCGGCGAGATGCTCCTCCAGCTCACTGGCCTTGGGGAAGGCGACGCCGTATACCCGTTGCAGCATTTTATTGTTGGAGTCCCCACGCCAGTAGGCCCCTGTGCACTGGGTAAGCTTGCATGCCTTGACCGTGCCGGTGCTCATCAGATGCGGGCCGGCACACAAATCGGTAAATTCCCCTTGGGAATAAAAGGAGATTTCCTCCCCTTTGCCCGCATGCTCCTCAATCAGCTCGATTTTGTAATCCTCCCCTTTTTCGGCCATAAGCGCTTTGGCCTCATCCACAGGCAGGGTAAAGCGAGTGATTGGAAGATCCTCTTTGACGATTTTTTTCATCTCCGCCTCAATCGCAGCCAGCTCCTCAGCGCCAAAGGGTTGAGCCACATCAAAGTCATAATAAAACCCGCGGTCGACCGCCGGCCCGATGGTCAGCTTGACATCGGGATACAGACGTTTTACCGCCTGCGCCAGGATGTGGGAAGCGGTATGCCAAAAGGTCTTTTTGCCTTCTTCGTCCTCAAAGGTGAGAATGGACAGCTCGCAGTCCTGCGTCAGTGGGGTTCGCAGGTCGCAGATTACGCCGTCGACCCGGGCGGCACAGGCCGACTTATACAGCCCTGCGCCAATGCTCTTGGCCACCTCGGCCACCGTCACGCCGGGTTCAAACTCCAGTACGTTGCCGCCCTTACAGGTTACTTTTATCATACGTCATCCTCCTATGGTCAGGGTTTGCCCCCTGTTACTTGCAAAATCATAGCCATCGGTTACCCGGTGGCTGCGAGTACATCCACGGCCTATTACACCAAATAAAAAGCGCTTCATCCCATACACTGGGATGAAGCGCTAAGGCTCCACGGTTCCACCCGGTTTGCAGGCAATCTATGCCCGCCACTCGCGCAGCCCGGTAACGGGGGCTGGAAACCGGCACGCCTTATTTCGGCGCGCACTCCGAGGTGGTCTTCCCGCCGCTGCTTTTGCCCGCGCTCACAGCCAACGCGCCGGCTCTCTGAAAAAGCTGGACGCCATATGCATCCACGGCAGTACTCTTCTCATCAACGTTTTCTGAGATAATGGTATCATTCATTCTGCGGCTTGTCAAGACCCTTTTTCCGGGAAAAAACTACCCAAAGGCATTGGGTGAGCCACAAGTCCGGATAGATAGCCGCCCTCTCCGGCCGTTCGGATCGATTACTGCTGATCCTTGGGATCGGTATCCTGCGTTTGGTCACCCTTCTGCTTCTTTTTGGCGAACATCGGGACGACCGCCACCACAATCACGGCTACGATGGCAATGCCGAGCACAATCCACACAATGGCGCTGATTCCCTCGTCGCCCGTCTTTGGATTGTTTCCGCTTTGGCTCAGGGCCGAGGCGGGGGTAGAGGCAACCGAATTCTGGCTCTCCATCTGGCTGCTCTGCCCATCGCTGATATTTTCCTCGCTGACGGTCGAGTTACCGTCCTCCTGCTCGTTTTCGAGGGTCATGGCAACCAGGAAGGACCGCTGTGCCTGATAATCCTGCAACGCCATTATCGCCTGATAGGTCGACATCTGATCGGGGGCGAACGGCCACTGTCCCTCCACGCGGTCCTCCTGGAACCAGAAGCCGCCGCCAGCGTCCTGGCAAGCAAGCAGCGCGTTTATACTAGCGTCCCATTTGGCATCGGCCATATCTTCGCCCGCCGCAATCAGGCCAAGGATGGCATAGGCCTGGGAGCAGGCATTGGGAGAGTCATACATGCCCTCCCCGACGAAATAGCCGGTATCCTGAAGGGTGGACTGGATAAAGGCCGCCGCGCTGTCGACTGCCCCGGCCGCCGCGCTGCAGCCGTTTGCCTCAGCAGCCGCGAGGCCGAGCAGGACCATACCGGTGGTATCCACGTTCCCCTCTTCGCCGTAATCGTTGTACCCTCCATCCGCCTTGGCCTGCGCGGTGATGGCCGCGATCGCCTTATCGCAGTCAAAGCTTACCTCCACGCCGTTGGCGCGGGCGGCAAGCAGAGCCAGCACCGAATAGGAGGTGTTGGTCACCAGCTGGGTCTCGCCGCGCACAAAAGCGCCGCTGTCATCCTGCATGGCCGCTAGCTCGCTCGCCAAAGAGGAAGCATCCTTATCCAATAAAATGTACGCAATTATTTTCTTAGCGTAATCGCTGGGCAAGCTCTGCTCTGTCAGCGCAGGCCCCTCGGACAGCATAAACTGGTACTGCGCGTCGTCGGCCTTGCCAGCCTGAACCACGCAAATCGTTTCCCACACGTCGGCTACCAGATCCCCATTGGCAAAGGATGGAGCCAGCTCGGTGCGATAATAATCCAACGCCTTCGCAATCGGCTCATCCACCTGGACCGCCGCCGTAGAACCAAGCGCCATCACCGCGCTAAGCAGCAGCGCGAACACCAGGCATAGACTTTGTTTCATCCGTTTCATCGTTGTTATCTCCTTTGTACGTCGAGTCTGAACCGATTATATTCTCTTTTTGCTCCAATTTCAACCCGCTAGCGCAATGATTCAAGACAAAAAAACATCCATGTCGGCCAAAAGCCGGTCGGCCATATCCTGCGCCTGAGGACGGTCGCGGCCCACTGCCGTAATGTATGCCTTGATTTTCGGCTCGGTGCCAGAGGGGCGGACAATAACGCTCCCCCCGTTTTCCAACCGGTATTGCAGCACCTCGGAGCGGGGCAAGGCAATGGCGCTTTCTTCCCCGGTTTCCAGATTCATCTCCACCGATTTGCCATAGTCGAGCACGGCGACGACCTCCTCCCCGCCCAGCCTGGCCGGCGGCTTGTCGCGCAGGGAAGCCATCAGGTCGTTCATATGCTGCATACCCGCCTCGCCCTCGCAGGTATAGCTGCGCTGCGTGCAAAGCACCATGCCGTGCTCGCGGTAGAGCGCCTCGAGCACATCCACCAGCGTTTTGCCCTGCGCCTTATAATACGAAGCCATTTCACAGATGAGCATGGAGGCCACCACCGCGTCTTTGTCGCGGACATATCCCCCGGCCAAATAACCATAGCTTTCCTCAAAGCCAAAGACAAAGCGGTTCTCCTGCCCCTTGTCCTCCAGCAGTGCAATCTGCTCCCCAATGTATTTGAACCCGGTCAGCACGTCGATGACCTGGCAGCCATACTTGGAAGCGACGCGGTCAGCCAGCGGCGAGGTGACGATCGTCTTAACCGCCACGGGGTTTTGAGGCAGGGTGCCGTTCTCCTGGCGGCCGGCCAGAATGTAGTTGAGCAGCATGGCCCCGACGTCGTTGCCGGTCAACAGGCGGTATTCCCCCTCGTGCAGCACGGCAATCCCAACACGGTCGCAGTCGGGGTCGGTGGCCAACAGCAGGTCGGCCCTCGGCTGCATCCCCTCCGCCAGAGCAATGGCCTGCTCAAAGGCCTGCCGGATCTCGGGATTGGGATAAGGGCAGGTTGGAAAATTGCCGTCGGGCGACTCCTGTGCGGGCACCACCGTGACATGCTCGCACCCAATGCGTTTTAGTATCGCCCGGACCGGGCGGTTGCCGGTTCCGTTGAGAGGCGTATACACTACCTTTAAGTCGGCCTCAACCGGCCGCACCGAGCAACCCTGCACCGCGTCGAGGTAGGCATGGATCATCTCATCCGGCACAAAGGCGATCTTCCCCTCGGCCACGGCCTGATGGAAGGGCATGGTTTTGGCGCCGCCGAACATGGCGACCCGATCCACAAAGGAAAGAACCTTGGCACTGTTTTCCACGCTGAGCTGGCAGCCGTCGCTGCCATACGCCTTATATCCGTTGTACTGCGCCGGGTTATGGCTGGCCGTGATGACGATACCGGCCTGGCAGCCGAGCTGGCGCACAGCGAAAGAGAGCATCGGGGTGGGCATCAGCTCGGCGTAAAGATGAACCTGGATACCGTTTGCTGCGAGCACGCAGGCAGCCTCCCGGGCAAACAGCTCGGATTTGTTGCGGCTATCAAAGGCAATGGCCACTTTGCCCTCCGGCGAGAGTGATTTTACATAATCCGCCAGCCCCTGCGTCGCCTTGCGGACGGTGTAGACATTCATACGGTTGGTGCCCGCGCCAATGACGCCGCGCAGGCCGGCCGTGCCAAATTCCAGCTCTTTATAAAACCGGTCGGCGATCTCCTCCGGCTGATTTTGTATGACCTTAAGCTCATCCTGTAAATCAGGATCATCGACGGCCTTTTGCATCCACTCGTCGTATAAGGCTGTAATGTCCAATGCTGCAACATCCTTTCTTTACATGATCCGATATTAACTTTTGGGCCCCGTCGGATTTCCCTGCTAACCGTCGCCCCGCGCCGAACGAGCGCGACACCAGAACCCCGGCCAGAGCGTCCACACGATGGATTATTTCCTGACGCCCCCTTGACCATGCAGGAAAACTTAACCATATGATACCCTGACAAAGACGGCTTGTCAAGACTGCGCTGCGCCACACGTATCGCGCCTTATTTAGGAGAAGCATCGGATGGAGTATCCTCCGCAGAGCGTAAGGCATCATCCGCATTGTGAGCCGCTGCGCGGAAGGTATCCAGGATTCTGGATTCCTCCCGATCCTCCGGCGCGCCGGCTGGAAGCAACTGCGTCACCTCGGCTTTGCCAACCCGCATCCAGATGCCCGGCGTAACCCGCAAGGTGTAGCCTCTGCCGTTGCCGCACATCCAATCGTAGAATTCCCGTTCCGGCAACCCGTATGCCCATAAAATGCAACAAATTACACCGCCATGCGCGCAAACAACCGCATCGGTCATCCCGGTTTTCATCAGCCCCTCGACCATTTTTTCAAAGGCGGCGGTACACCGGGCGACAAACTGCTCGGTGCTCTCCCCGCCCGGCGGCGCGGCCTTGACCCCGCCGTCCAGCCAAGCTGAGAAGCGCGGATCATCGGCCAGCTCGGCCGCTGTTTTGGTCTCGTACTCGCCAAAATCGCATTCCCGAAAGTCATCCACCACAATCGGCCGGCAGTCGGGATACAGGATTTCCGCCGTTTGCAGGCAGCGCTTCAGCGGGCTGGAAAACACCACCGGCGCGGTAGGATAGTCCGCGCTCTCTTTGAGATGGTGCAACTGCTTTATACCCTCTGTTGTTAAAGGCAAATCGGTGCTACCGATGTATTGCCCCTGGGCGTTGCCCATGGTTTGGCCGTGCCGGATCAGGTGAATTCGATAGGTTTTCATTCTGGCTCCCCCAGTCAAACTGGAATATTATATAATGTGTACGTTTTTGCCCATTGTGTAATTTGATCAGCCGCTTGATCCACGAAGGAATCCATTTGCTGCTCCGATAGATATGGATACTCCCGATTCAAATTGCTTCTTTTTTGGCCGTAAAAGTCTGCAATATAAGCCCTTTTTTGATCAAAAGCATCGGTTGTAAAAATATCCATATAGGTATTCACAAAGCCAACCGCCTTCTGATACACTTGCCATGCACGAAAGCCCGGATTTTTTGAAAGGAACAAAAAGTCCAGATCATACCAGTCGGCTTTCATCTTTCGTGTAAATTCCTTTTTATCCTCCGCATCCTCTTGGCCGTGCTTTTGCCTGCAAGGCGCAACAACCCATTCGTCCCATAGAATATCGGTCATGAGATGGGTCAGATAGCCGAAATAAAAAGAAAGCTGTGGATGAGAATAGCTTTTTTGCTGTTCCTTTGTAAAATATAGATCGATATACCGCCGGCACTGCACCCCATTCTCTTCATCTTGAAAATGCGTAACATGGGACGGCGGCTCATAACAACTCCAATCTTCATTGGGTACGCCGCTGTCGGGCGCAAGGCTTCCCACGATAAACTCCCTTTCCTGTAAGCCATAGAATTGTTTGAATAGAGACTCCGCAATTCGCAAGTGCGCCATCCAGGTTGCCATGGATGGATTCCTCCCCGCTCTCGATTCTTTTTGCTTTACAATTCCCCGGTTCTATCGTATACTGTTATACATATCGTATATTTTTGAATCGAGGCGAACCGGTGTGAACCACAGCTTTCCCCGCATCATCACTCTGCTGCGAAAAGAAAAGGGCCTCTCGCAAAAATCCGCTGCCGAACAGCTCGGCATTTCCCAAGCTCTGTTGTCACATTACGAAAAAGGCGTGAGGGAATGCGGCCTGGACTTTGTCGTACGCATCGCCGATTTTTACGACGTATCCACCGACTATCTGCTCGGCCGAACCCCAAACCGGCACAACCATCCCATGTCGCTCGCTCTGGGGCCGGACGTGCCGACCGCCCAAAGCGTCTCTCCCCTTCTGGCCAGCCGCCAAAGGATCATCGACTCGCTGGTTGTGATCTACGACCTTCTCGACCGGGCCAAAAACCGCGCCGCCTCGCAGGAAGCGGTTACCTTTCTTTCCTGCGCGATCTATCGCGTCGTCCGGCAGCTGGCCGCCCATTTCCCAGAGCCGGGCGAGGCCGATCTGTCCACCATCGCCCCCGATTTGGCGCGGGCGATGGCCACAGCAGCTATGGAAATGAGCGAGGCCCACATGACGCAGTCGCTGCAAAATTCGGCGGGCGATCAGGCAAGGCTGTTTCCGCTCACGTCGCGCGTCCTGACCGAGCGCTATCCTGCCCACGCGCCCGGGCTGCTCAATCTCATGGTGGTTACCGAGGGGCTATTTGCATCCAAAAAGAAGGAAAAAGGAAGCGACAAGCCTCTCGCATGCGGCCCTACAGCCAAGCCTTAACCGGCCCGGATGACGACCGGCCCTTTTGCACAAAGGCAAAGAGCGCTAGGAACCCGTTTCGCGTTGCCCATCGCGCCCACCATAGCGCATCCATTGCAGCACGGCCCGCCGCCCTTAGAGGAGATGCTCCGGCCAAGTTTCGCGAAGTATCCCAAACCGTGTTCGCCGGTCGGTCACTTGGGATAGGCGCCCGGAGGCTGGTGATGGACAGGGCGGCCCATACCGGTCGTTTGCAGGTAAATGGATGCCGAGCGCCGTGCAACACAGGCCGTGAATTGGTTGACATACCACATCGTGGCCGCGTTATCGGTTCGGTCACCCACCGGGCAAACGGCCCTTATTCCAGCAACATCCGCGGATAAAGCGATGGTGCGATTGCCTGTCCCGCCAATCCAGTCCGGTGATCGATACAAAAAGAAAAACGCCCCGCCAAAAGCCTTGGCTTTTATGGCGGGGTATGTTTTTGCCGAAACCAGACGCAATGGAACCTTCCACTCGGTTTCACGCTATGAAGGGAAGGTCCATCCGCCAATCTCCAACCCCGGCTTTATTTGGTGCCAAAGATACGATCGCCGGCGTCGCCCAAACCCGGGACGATATAGGAGTGCTCATTGAGCTTTTCATCCATTGAGGCGGCATAAACCGGCACGTCGGGATGGGCCTCGCAAAAGGCTTTCATCCCCTCGGGCGCCGATATAATGCACATAAACTTGATGCTGCGCGGATTGCGCTTTTTAATCTGGCCGACCGCATCAATCGCCGATCCCCCGGTTGCGAGCATGGGATCGAGCACGATGACGTCCCGCTCGGGGATATCCTTTGGCAATTTACAATAATACTCGACCGGCTTGAGGGTGTCGGGGTCGCGATACAGGCCGATATGCCCCACCCTTGCGGCGGGCAAGAGGTTGAGCACGCCGTCCACCATGCCGAGCCCCGCGCGCAGGATGGGCACAAAAGCCAGCTTTCTGCCCGCAATCACCTTGGTGCGCGCTACCGAAACCGGGGTTTCGACCTCCACCTCCTTGAGGGGGAGATCGCGCGTAGCCTCATAACACATGAGCATGGATATCTCGCCTACCAGCTCGCGAAACTCCTTGGAACCAGTGTGCTTGTCCCGCAGCAGGGTCAATTTGTGCTGGATCAGAGGATGGTTGACAATTTGCACTTCCACTTTCATCATGCCCCTTCCCGATCCGCCAAGCCGACAGATCGAATCAATTTTGAATGGATCGAAACCGCCTTATTTCAGCCTGCCCTCTTCAATCGCGCTGATCTTGGCAACACGATTGGCATGGCGGCCGCCCTCATACTGGGTGTTCAAAAACAGCTCCACCAGCTCGCTTGCCACCCCCGGGCCAATCACACGGCCGCCCAGGCAGAGGATGTTGGCGTCATTGTGCAGGCGGGTGTATTTCACGCTGTAATGGTCGGAGCAGCATGCGGCGCGGATTCCCTTGACCTTGTTCGCCGCCATCGACATCCCGATGCCGGTGCCGCAGACCAGCAGGCCCTTATCGCATTCCCCCTTGGCAACGCTCTCAGCCACCGGCAGGGCGATGTCGGGGTAATCGACCGATTTGCACTCGGTAATCCCAAAATTCTTATAGGCGATGCCCTTTTCGTCCAGATAGGCGATAATCTCCTGCATGAGGTCAAATCCGCCGTGATCGCATCCAATTGCCAGCATACAAAATCACTCTTCTTTCTCTGATCGTTGTTTTTTGAGATCGCGCTCGGCCTGCGGCAGCCTCAGATAGACAGGCTGCAAATCGCAGGCTTCCTGCTCTTCCCCGGCCTGAAACCGGGCCTGCGCCGCCAACGCCACCCCATAGGCCCGCTGGTAACGGCTTCCTTCGGGCGCGAGACGGCAATCGATCTCAGCTTTCTCAAAAGCATTATAGCACAAAGCTGCGCCGTCGCCAACCAGATAGGGGCATTCTTTTAAAAATTTTAACTCCTCACCGAGGCTTTCGAGCGAAAGGGCGCGATCCTCGCACCGCCGCACCGGCGCGGCCAACGTACCGACCGCCGCGTTGCCAACCGTACGGAGGGGAGCCCCTTTCGATCCAAGGGGGAGATCAAACAGGGCGTTGTACACCTGCGAGCAGCGCGCGTCCATCACGGGGCAGAGCACAAACCGCCCTGCCGCATCAACGCTCTGTAGCATGGCCGCGGTCTGCCATGCCATTGCCTCCAGAGTGGATATGCCCGCGCAGGGCCGCCCCAATGCCTGCGCCATGCCCTTGACCGCCGCCACGCCGATGCGCACACCGGTGAAGGAGCCTGGGCCGCTGGAAACGGCAAAGCCATCCACCTGATCCAACATCAGGCAGGCCGAGCGCAGCAGGCTTTCGGCCATGGGCATCAGGGTCTGGCTATGGGTAAGGCGAACGTTGATAAAGGATTCGGCCAACAGCCGGTCTTCCTCCACCAAAGCGACGCTGGCCGACACAGCCGAGCACTCCAAGGCCATAATGATCATATACGGCTTCTCCTTCCCACGAAAACATTCTAAATGGCTGTATGTCCCCAGGCTTAACCCGACGCAGGGCAACGGGCCGGCCCGCAGCGGACGCCCCCTATATAGAGAGATGGAGGATGCTCGCTAAAGCCATTTTTCATCCGGGCAATCCCAAAAACCGGTTTGCAGCAGCGTCCGGCCGCTTGGCCGGATACTCTATATCATCGTTTCCCCTTACGGGTGCCAGCCGGTTCGGCCGCCTCGCAGATAAGAGTAGGCCGCATTACCGTACCGGTTGGATGTCAGAGGGGCACTCCTTCTATGTTGGCCTGGCCAACACTATAATCTAGCCCGGGCGAGGCGATACCGCGCCTGGATGCTACCAATCACGCGGCCGCACTGTTTCAGCCTTGCTGAATCGCACACATCCGCCACCATGTTATATCAACAGTTGTCGGAATGTGCAAGGCAGGCTCCGGGCACTGGATCAAGGCGACCGAAGGATAAAGGGGCTTTGATACTTCCAGTAATGCGATCAATCCCTGCGCGGGAAGGACGCGTACCCATTCTGGAACTATCCATCCGCTTCATCCGGCTGCGGCGCCGTACATCGGTCACAGCGGCTGACCTTCAAGGGATATCCCCAAAAGGTCAATGGCGCGATCCTCCATCGCGGCCGCACGGTGAAACTCAACCCGCAGGGCGTCCGCCGGAAGGGCCCTTTCAATGTGCTCGCTCCATTCGACCGCCAACACCCCTCCAAGGTCCAGATAGTCAAAAAAACCACAGGAGGCAAGGTCGCCCCAGCTCTCCACCCGGTACATGTCAAAATGATACAGCGGCAGCCGGCCACCAAGGTATTCATGGACAATGGCAAAGGTTGGGGAGGAAACTTCCCCCTCAAACCCGAGCCCCCGCGCGAGCCCCCGCACGAAGGCCGTCTTACCCATCCCCATACCGCCGAACATGGCGACCACCCGGCCGTCGGTCAGCCTTTCGCCCAGCCGCTCTCCCAGCGCTTCGGTTTCCGACGGTGCGTGCGTGACAAAGCGCATGGTACCTCCCCTTTCTGGCATACGGTTAAAACAGCCCTGTGATCTGGCCCTGATCGTCCACGCTGATGCGCTCGGCCGCCGGCGACTTAGGCAACCCCGGCATGGTCATGATATCGCCGGTATAAATCACCACAAAGCCGGCGCCCGCGCACAGGCGCGCATCCCTCACCGTCAGGGTGTAATGCTCCGGCCTGCCCAGCAGGGCTGGATTATCCGATAAAGAGTACTGCGTCTTGGCCACGCAAACCGGGAGGCATCCTCCCCCCAGCTTCTCGATTTGCTCCATGCTCTTTTCCGCTTGGGCGGTATACTGCACCCCATCTGCACCATAGACCCGGCGCGCCAACCGGTTCAGCTTTTCCTTGATGGGCAGCGAAAGGTCGTATACCGGCTTAAACTCCGACGGCTCCTCGCAGGCCGCCGCGACTGCGTCGGCCAGCTCGACCCCGCCGCCGCCGCCTTTGGAATAAATCTCGCTCATAGCACACGCGACCCCCCGCTCGGCACAGTAACGGCGCACAAGCGCATGCTCCTGCTCGCTGTCCGTGCCAAACCGGTTGAGGGCGACGACCACCGGCAGGCCAAACTGCTTCATATTATCGATATGCGCCCCGAGATTGCAAAGCCCCTGCTGAAGGGCCTGCGTGTTCTCCCGTGCCAGATCGGCTTTGTCGACGCCGCCGTTGTATTTCAGCGCCCGAACCGTGGCCACAAGCACCACTGCCGAAGGGGTCAGCCCACCCAGGCGGCATTTGATATCCAAAAACTTCTCCCCGCCCAGGTCAGAGCCAAAGCCGGCCTCGGTAATACAGTAGTCGCCCAGCTTAAGCCCCAGCCGTGTTGCGATCAGGGAACTGCACCCATGGGCAATATTAGCAAAGGGGCCGCCGTGCATTAAGGCGGGCGTCCCCTCCATGGTCTGCACCAGGTTGGGTTTGAGCGCGTCCCGCAGCAAAGCCGCCATGGCCCCCGGCGCGCCGAGCTCGCCCGCTGTGACCGGCCTGCCGTCGACGTCGTACGCGATCAGGATACGGCCAAGCCGTTCCTTCAAATCGGCCATATCGCGCGCAAGACAGAGTATGGCCATCACCTCGCTGGCCACTGTGATCTGAAAGCTGTCCTCGCGGGGAACGCCGTTCATCTTCCCGCCCAGCCCTACCACGACATGGCGCAGCGCGCGGTCGTTCATATCCAGGCAACGCCCAAACAAAATCCTGCGGGGATCGATACGCAGAGGGTTGCCCTGCTGCAAATGATTGTCGATCATGGCGCAAAGCAGGTTGTTGGCCGAAGTGATGGCATGCATATCGCCGGTAAAGTGAAGGTTGATATCCTCCATGGGCAGCACCTGCGAATATCCACCGCCGGCCGCCCCGCCTTTGACCCCAAACACCGGGCCCAAAGACGGCTCGCGCAGAGCAATCACCGCACGCCGGCCGGTGCGTGCCATGGCCTGGCCGAGGCCGACGGTGGTGGTGGTTTTCCCCTCGCCGGCAGGGGTGGGATTGACGGCGGTTACCAGGATCAGCTTCCCATCCGGGCAATCCCGAAGCCGGTGGATAGCGGCGTCCGATATCTTTGCCTTATACCGGCCGTAATACTCCAATTCCTCCTCGCGGATTCCAGCCTGTTCGGCCACCTCTCGGATGGGAAGCAGGCTGCACTGCTGTGCGATTTCAATGTCGGAGAGCATGGTAATCCTCCTTTATCGGCCCGTCTTTCGTCATGCATCAAAGCCGGTATGTCGAATGATACATAATAGGCGATTGGCGAGGCGATGCTAATGATATCGGAACTCGTGCCGCTCAGAAGGTAGGTCTATCCAACAGCCGGCTGCCGCGCGCACGCGCCGATTTTGTAAAAATAGTTTTCGTGCAGTATCAGAAACAATACCCGGGCCGCATCATGGCAGGATGGCGTCTTCCGCCCAACGTCCCTTTCCGTCGACCCCTTGCTTTGGGAAAGACCGGTATATGTTACCACAAAGGGCCGTCTCTTCCTTTGCCGCAAATAGGACGCCCCGTGACACCGTGCGGTTATCGCCCAGGCTTTCACGGCGCAGAAGCGCTCGGGTTAGACATCGTCGCGGCATCCTTTGCAATAGCCGTAAGACCGCTGATGTCAAACCATCACCGCAGTCTACGGGCTGTGAGGCAAAACACACAATATCATGATATGCTATGCACATGGCCGGGGACCTGTGCTTGAAACTATAATATAATGCTATGGCAGCTATTACATCATGGACACAAAGCGTGAACAATATCATCTGCGCATGGCCAGAGGCCCGTGCTTGATATTATATCACAAAAAGCAGGGGGTGCAAAGAGATTTTTCTTGATTCTCGCCCCATATCACCGTATAATAACAAGGAACGACAGGATATCCCCAGAAAGGGTTTTGATAGAATGTTCAAACGGTTTCGAGATTCGATCGCGGACTATTTTCGTGAGACAGATAAGATATTGCTGTTGCTATGCATCACCGCCGCATGCTATGGCGCGGCGATCATCCTCAGCGCCACGTTTGTCAGCAGCGGGTATTCCAGGTTTTTTGTGCAGCTGATGGGGATTGCGCTGGGGGTTGCGGCCGCGCTGGTATTGTCGCTGTTTCGCTATCAGACCTTTTTAAAATACTGGTATCTCATCGCGGGTGTGGCAGTTGTGCTGGTCGTGTTGACCTTTTTTATCGGTTACGCCCCCAGCGGCACCGACGACAAAGCGTGGATCGCCCTGCCGATCGGGCTAACCTTCCAGCCGTCCGAGCTGTTAAAGATTGCCTTTGTCATATCCTTCACCAAGCACGTGACCTCGATCTCCGAGCAGGATATCCGAAAGCTGCGCCATATTCTGCTGCTGTGCATCCACGGCGCCATACCGGTCGTGCTCATCCATTTGCAGGGAGACGACGGAAGCGCCATGGTGCTGTTTTTCATTTTCCTGGCGATGTTTTTCACTGCCGGAGTGCCCGGCCGCTACTTCGCCATCGCTGGCGGGCTGGCGGTTCCGGCCGTCGCGGCCATGTGGTTTTTTGTACTCAACACCAGCCAAAAAGAACGCGTGCTTGCCCTGCTTTATCCCGACCGGTATGCCGCCATCGTCTACCAGCAGCTTCGTGGTCAAACGGCCATCGGATCCGGAGGGCTGTTTGGATACGGCCTGTTCAACGGTCCATATGTACAGGGGGGACGGATACCGCTGGGCTACAACGATTTTATTTTCGCCTCCTGCGGGGAGGAGCTTGGGTTTCTCGGCTGTATGGCCATACTCATTCTGCTGCTGGCGATATGCCTGCGCATTCTCTGGGTGGGGCGCCGGTCAAGCGACCGCGCAGGCCAGATTCTTTGTGCGGGTATCTTTGGCATGATTGCCTCGCAATCGATCATCAACATCGGCATGTGCCTTTTCCTGCTCCCGGTAATCGGCATCACCCTCCCCTTCTTCAGCGCGGGCGGTACCTCGGTGGCTTGCCTGTTTATGGGCATTGGCATCGTGCTCAGCGTGCATAAAAACCGAAACCGCCGGGTCATTAGCCTGCACGATCCAAACTGAACGATACCTCTAATTGCATTAACTTCCAATGCATAGCCGGACATAGGCTTGGATCGTGCAAAACAAAAATCAGTCGAAACACCTCCAAGCCTTATTTCATCGCATCGGCATACTTCCCCGCATGGCATCGCTGCGGCGATCATGCGGGGCTTTTTTGACCGAATTGAATAAGTGGTGTATAAGATTATGGCGCGCGTTCGCGGCGGAACGCGACGATGCAGACTAAAATCTCACTCATCACACCACACAAAAATGAAAATTTTTCTCATAGACGGCATATTCCATACGACGACCGGCCACAATAGGATCGAAGCAGAAAGAAAGGCATGGTAATAAATATGGATAATATGCATTTTGAAAGACCGAAAAAGAAAAACTTCTGGGAAAAACAGGGCTTTTATGTTGCGATTGCCGTCTGCCTGCTGGCCGTCGGCGCATCTTCCTGGATTGCGGTTCAGCGCATCGGCGGCAAAGAGCTGTTGGGAGAGAGCTCCTCCCTCTCCATTTCAAACCCCACCGCTGTCGACCATATGGTGAGCGATGTTCCTTATTCCGAGCCGGAGGAACCGGAAGCATCCGCTGCCGAATCCTCCACGCCGGCTTCATCCGAACCCGCGCCTTCCGAGCCGGCATCTTCACAAGCTGTTTCGGAGGAAACCGAAGCCTCCCCCTTCTTTGTTCTGCCGGTCGGTGGCAGTATTTTGAAGAATTTTGACAGCGATAACCTGCAGTATTCCGAAACCTACAAGGACTGGCGGCTGCACCTGGGCATTGACATCGCGGCCGATCAGGGAACCCCCGTGCTTGCCGCTGCTGACGGTACCGTTACCGAAGTGCGCGAGGATGCGCTGCTTGGAACGGTTGCCGTCATCGATCACGGCGACGGCATTATCGCGTCGTATTGCGGCCTGAACAAAAGCCCCTCGGTAAAACAGGGAGATAAGGTGGAAGCCGGCAAGCAAATCGGCGTGATCGATACCATTCCCTGTGAGTCGGTCGAAGCGTCCCATCTGCACTTCTCCATTGAGCAGAATGGCGTGCCCATTTCACCGCTCGAATTGACGGGCGACCTCGGTTAAACTGTATCCCATCCTATTGCGCGCCCACGTACCCAAAAGGGGCATGTAAAAGGTCGGGGAGGACAATGCTTCCTCCCCGATTCTTTATTGCCGACAAAACCCCAGTTTGTGCCGAACCGATGTGGCATTTTGCCGGCCTGATACAAAGGCGCCCGGCTGTGATCTTGCACAGCCGGGCATAGTGTGGAGTGACAGCAGAGAGACGGCTATCGCCACATATCACGGTTTTTCAGCATGATATCCAGTGCATCGGCAACGCCGTCCCCGTTGACGTCGTTCGCACACAGGCAAAAATCCGGCGGTATCCGCTCCCAATCGTATGCGCCTTCTATGAGTATGGGTGATTGCCACGTATACAGATACATAACTCTGCCGATCGCTATCAGCCCTACCGACTCCTGCAGGACCAGCAGGGCGTCATAGGCGTCTATCTGGCCGTTTCGATCGACATCAATATCTTTTATATATAACTCACCCGGCACGTGCAGCCCCACCGATATCTGCAAAAGGAACAAAGCCCTTTCCGCGTTAAAGGAAAAAGTACGAAACGGATAATAAATATTTGGTAGGTTATTTCGATCATAGGGTATATAGGTCACTCTCGCTACCCTTTCGTTACCGGCCAGGGCACGTATCTCTTCCCTCGTCAGCCATGCGGTCGTCAGGGGAATATAACCATGGCCAGCATACATACGAAGATTAAACATATACTTGGAATTTAAAACCAGGTTGTCATCCTCCAGCCCGTTTTCTTGGCGGAACTCCTCTGCCATCTGGTTGAATTCCTGCTCCTCCATGGCCAAGGATTCGTGGATGGTCATATCCGTCTGTACGCAAATATACACCGGCAGCTCGCCCGTATACTGCTCCATCTTTTCCAGCAGGTATTCGTCGATCTTGCCGGTATCGCCGGCCGTCTGCCCGCTTACCGTCATGGGTAGCATGCACGTCAGGGCCAGCACCACCGCCATGATCCCTTTGAACCGTTTGCTTCTCATTCTTCTCCCCTCTCTCGTTTTGATGTCGTTCATAAGTATTCCATAAGCAGCAATTTACTTCATCTGTATTTTAACAATTTCATAATTCTATGTCAACCATTTCCTTGCCTTTATACAGAAAAAACGCCCGGCTGTGATCTTTCACAGCCGGACGCCAGTTTATAATACTCAAAGCCAAAGATAATTGTACTTTAAAAATACATCCACAGCGTCTAACACCCCATCCCCGTTCTCATCCACATTGGTGGTCAGGCAACGACGGGTAGGCATTCGTTCATACTCCCAATCGTATTTGACACCGCCGTTATCTGGCTCGCCAAGCTCCACCCATGCCCTCAGATATGAGGTATGCGCAATGGCAATGAGCCCCACCGATGCCTGTAGCACCAGCAATGCATCCTCTGCGTTTACCTCATCATCCATGTTGACATTATTCTCTCTCCGAGTAAGGCTTAGCGGCGGTCTAAGCCCGACCGAACTCTGCAAGATGAGCAATGCAAAAAAACTATTGGTAGGGGCAAACCCATCATATGGCCGGTACTCCCCTGCTTCGCTCAATTTTAAGCACATCAAAACCGAGGGATACTCTACTATCTGCACAGCTTCCTCGTCTGTCAGCCAGACCGCTGCCAACGGCGCTACTCTCTCCTCGTCCGGTGGATCCGAGCTAATTAACCTGTCGGTCATACAATACGTGTATATGAGTGCCAGGCAAAGGTCGCTTTGATCCAGGCCTATGCCGTTTAGAAATTCACCGGCATACTCCTCAAAATATTCCTGCCCGCCCGTCGCAAATTCCCGCATGGGTATCGCGCCATATAGATAGTAGGGTATTTTTCCGGTACGTGTGTTCTCCTCCTGCTGCAGGGCCGTTGCAGCCGCCTGGCTTCCAAGCGGCATGGGCAGCATGCAAGCCAGGGCCAGCACCACCGCCACGATCCCTTTGAACCGTTTGCTTCTCATTCTTCTCCCCTCTCTCGTTTCATAGTTTACCAAATCACTCCACCTGATATCTGGTTGATCATCAGCGCATCGTTCGCATTGATGTTCCCATCCCCATTGACGTCGGCCAGATACTCTTCCAGCGCCGAGAAGGTTTTTGTGCCCACGGTATATTGCAGCACTATGTTACCGTCCGTTGAGCTGATCACACCGTCGACATTCACATCCCCTCGCTGATAGGCCACCGGCTCGAGATACCACTGCTGGTACGTGTTCGAGGAGGAATAGGGTGACCAGGCAGCCGCCGTGCCGCTGGCGGTGGAATTGTTGTAAATCCCCAGGCCATACGCATTGGCGCCGTTGTAGATAGTGATCGAGCCATCCCGCTCGTAGTTGGTCTGGTGCCACTGGAACATGACCGACGCCCAGCCCGTCTCAGCCGTGACGGCCCGCTTGTAATTCCCGCCGATGGTCGAGCCGATGGCCAGCCGTTTGTCGCCCGATGTTGTGGCCGCCATCCAGTTTAAGCCCAGCAGCCACCGCTTGGACGAGGTGTTGGAAAAGGCCTGCTGCACCATGTTGCTGCCCGAGAGGGTCAGGTATTTGTCGGTCGCCTTGTTTTTCAGGTAAAAGACCCCCTCGGTGATGCCGGTGTACTGATACCGGGTATGATCGACCGAAAAGGCGTAGGCATACCGCACCGACTGCCCGGTCGCGCTCTGCCGCTTGACGTTGATGGTGTAGTTTGTGCTGGTGTTCGACGGGGTGACATACACCATCTCGGTAGAGGAGTTGGCAAGGTTGGAGCTTTTGAGCAGCGTACTGCCGCGGTAGAGGCGAAGGTTCAGATTTGCTGTGGGGCTGGTGTTCCCCGGCGACGACCAGGCAAGGCTGACGTTTAACCCCTCGGAATCGTAGGCGGGCTGCTGGAAGCGGATGGATTCCTCCGTCTGTGTGCTCCCCATCGTGCGGTAGCCATAGTGGCCGCTGCCTGCAATGGCGATGGCGCGGTAGGGGTCAAACACCCCCGCCCCCTGATGATCGGTCAGGCCATCGGTCATATACTCGTAGGAATCCTCATTATACTCCGTATCGACCACCGCTTTGCGATGGCAGGAGGCCAGCAAAATCGCCTTGACCGCCTCGGGCTGGGTCTTCAGCGCCGGGCGCAGCTGATACAACAGGGCAACCGTGCCGGTCACCACCGGCGCCGCATAGCTGGTGCCATCCCCCGGCTGATCGGCTATAAGGTCGGGCTTAAAACAACCATCCCCATTATCATAGCTGGTTCTTGTATACATATAGTCATCGTCGGGGTCGCTGGTATCATTATTTATCAATCCGCCGACTGTAATTATATTATATGCTACACCGGGACAGTGAATTACACCGCGCTCATTGCCAGCCGCGACGACAAACGTCATCTTTTTGGTACGAACGATATAATCCAGATACTGCTCGCTGGCATCGTTAAAAACATAAATCTTTTCATCTGATGGGGTTTGATCATGATACCTATCATATTTTTGCGAATAGTTAGCAACCTGAACCCCTGCCTCACACTGATTGGTGATGGCATTGATCATGTTGTTGTTCGTTGGTTGTAAATCATTATCCCCAATGACCACACCATAGGAGGAATAAATACTGGCCGCAGGGGCAACCCCGTTGCTGCCGGCAGCGATGCGGGCCACATTGGTCGCATGGGTATTATCGCTTTGCCCCGTGGGTGTAATGTAGGTGATTCTCGACGAGGGGATTTCACTGTGGGCTTGCACCATTCCCCCGTCAATAATGCCAAGCTTCACCCCACTGCCCGTCAGGCCCACGTCAGTGCGAATTCTACCAAGGGTGGTTGCATTTAAAGTCCCTGTAATTTGACTGCTACTCAATTCTGGAGTCCAGGAGAAATCCGCTTGCGCAGGCGTTTCCATATCGTAGAAATAAATCGCGGTGACGCCCGGGTGCTTTGCCAGGCGCTCGATATCCTCCGCATCCAACATGACGATGTACACCGGCGCCAGCGTCTCGGTCAGGATGACGTCCTCCTCCGGGATGTTCAGCTGGGCAAAGGTTGCGGCGTTTTGCTCGGTGAGCATCTCGCTTTGCACCGCGCGCATTTCCTCCAGATAGGCGTCGACCCGTTGCGCCTCGACGGCGCGCGCCGGGGCCGTGCGGCTCAAATAGGCGCGAAACTCGGCCTTGACCTCACTGCTTGCCTCCGCCTCGGCGGCCAGGTTGGCCACCTCGGCCGCAAGCGGCTGGGGCAAAGGCTCCGCAATCACGCTGAGGTTGCTTTCATTCAGGCCGGTTCTCTGATATACCTCCTGCTCCACTTCCTCCTGGTCGATATCCTCCATCCACAGCCACACCGGCAGCTTTTGGTCGGTGGCCTGCATCTGGCTGAGCAAATACGGGTCGACCTTGCTTTGCCATGCGGCTGCTTCCTGATTCTCTGCGTATACCATGGTCGAATTTACGGTGATGAAAACGGCTATCAACGCCGTCAGGCCCTGCCTCCATCGATGCTTGCTCATGTGTTTGTCCTTCCTTTCCACACATCGGTTTGATGGTCAACCTTCTCGATCGATGATATTTCACACACTTTTGCCTGGTTTCCTCTCACCCTTACCGGCCCATGGGATTCACCCCTTTATAACGCCAATATTTTCCTAATTGAAGCTTAACATGGAAAACAATTTTTGTCAACACAACTTTAGTTCTTCAGAATTTTTTGGGTCTACTGCCCGGACAGCCTGCACAAACGCCCGGCTGTGAAGGATCAACGCCGGGCAAGGTTTGAGCTGGCGGCAGAGAGGCGACTATCGCCACATATCACGGTATTTGATCATAATATCCAACGAGTCGGCCACGCCGTCCCCGTTGACGTCGTTCGCACAAAAGATATATTCCGGTGGTATCCGCTCCCAATCGTATGCGCTTATCTCCCATATTGAGGATTGCCATGTATACAGGGTCATAACTTTGCCGATCGCTATCAGCCCCACCGACTCCTGCAGGATCAGGAGGGCGTCATAGGCGTCTATCTGGCCGTTTCGATCGACATCGAAATCTTTTAAAAACTGCTCACCCGGCGCGTCGTGCAGCCCCACCGATATCTGCAAAAGAAACAAAGCCATTTCCGCGTTAAAGGAAGAAGTACGAAACGGGAAATAAATATTTGGTCGATTATTTCGATGATAGGGTATATAGATCACTCTCGCTACCCTTTCGTTACCGGCCAGGGCCTGTATCTCTTCCCTCGTCAGCCATGCGGTCGTCAGGGGAATATATCCAGAGTCACCATACGTACGGCCAAGAGTAAACATATACTTGGAATTTAAAACCAGGTTGTCATCCTCCAGCCCGATTTCTTGGCGGAACTCCTCTGCCATCTGGTTGAATTCCTGCTCCTCCATGGCCAAGGATTCGTGGATGGTCATATCCGTCTGTACGCAAATATACACCGGCAGCTCGCCCGTATACTGCTCCATCTTTTCCAGCAGGTATTCGTCGATCTTGCCGGTATCGCCGGCCGTCTGCCCGCTCACCGGCATGGGCAGCACACACGCCAGGGCCAGCACCACCGCCACCATCCCTTTGAGCCGTTTGCTTGGTTTGCTCATCGTTCCTCTCTCCTCTCTTGTTTTGCCGCTGGCAGGAGGATATTCCTCCCGGCACGGGTTGGTTTGTGTTCAAGATTGCGCCGGCTATCGCCACATATCACGGTATTGGATCATAATATCCAACGAGTCGGCCACGCCGTCTCCGTTGACGTCGTTCGCACAAAAGATATATTCCGGTGGTATCCGCTCCCAATCGTATGCGCCTATCTCCCATATTGAGGATTGCCATGTATACAGGGTCATAACTTCGCCGATCGCTATCAGCCCCACCGACTCCTGCAGGGCCAGCAGGGCGTCATAGGCGTCTATCTGGCCGTTTTGATCGATATCTTCTATAAACATCCCACCCGGCTCATGCAGCCCCACCGATATCTGTAAAATATACAAGGCCCATTCCGCCTTATAAGAATAAATGGTAAATGGGAAATAAATATTTGGTAGGTTATTTCGATCATAGGGTATATAGGTCACTCTCGCTACCCTTTCGTTACCGGCCAGGGCACGTATCTCTTCCCTCGTCAGCCATGCGGTCGTCAGGGGAATATAACCATGGCCAGCATACATACGAAGATTAAACATATACTTGGAATTTAAAACCAGGTTGTCATCCTCCAGCCCGTTTTCTTGGCGGAACTCCTCTGCCATCTGGTTGAATTCCTGCTCCTCCATGGCCAAGGATTCGTGGATGGTCATATCCGTCTGTACGCAAATATACACCGGCAGCTCGCCCGTATACTGCTCCATCTTTTCCAGCAGGTATTCGTCGATCTTGCCGGTATCGCCGGCCGTCTGCCCGCTCACCGGCATGGGCAGCACACACGCCAGGGCCAGCACCACCGCCACCATCCCTTTGAGCCGTTTGCTTGGTTTGCTCATCGTTCCTCTCTCCTCTCTTGTTTTGCCGCTGGCAGGAGGATATTCCTCCCGGCACGGGTTGGTTTGTGTTCAAGATTACGCTGGCTATCGCCACATATCACGGTATTGGATCATAATATCCAACGAGTCGGCCTATTCATCCTCTATGCTTTGTTGCAAAAGACAGCAAATTTTCCGAATGGCCCATCGGACTCACCTCATTTAGAAGCCAACAAGTATCCAGTTAAAGTTTAACATTGAAGATAATTTTTGTCAATTACAACTTATTATACTTTCGCCATCCGTGCTACTACATTTTGTGAGAATGTGTTTTTAACCCAAGGAACCAATCCCGTCCGCCGCATGCTGGAGATTGCGGCCATGGTTCGCGTATGGTCTCTGCAAGCGCAAGCGGGCCGGTGTGCATAAGCGGGGAATATCACCCAGGCAATGACAACAAAAAAGCCGGGCGGATTACTCCGCCCGGCTTTATAGTACGAAACTATTTGCTCTCTTTGGAGAAACGGCGATTAAACCGCTCGACACGGCCGCCGGTATCCACCAGCTTCTGCCGACCCGTAAAGAAAGGATGGCAATTGGAGCAAATATCAACACGAATGTCCTTCTTGGTGGAGCGAGTCTCGAACTCGGCGCCGCAGGCACAACGAATGGTGGTTGTTTCATACTTCGGATGAATTCCGTCTTTCATGAATATCACCTCTTTCACAGTCTTTATCCATTAACAGATCAATTATAGCATAAGGATGTATTGAATGCAAGATGATTTTCAAATTTTATCAAAGCAACAATTTCGCGTTATGTAGCTAGACCTCAATGTGATCGTACTTGACGATGACATCCCCCACGCAGGACAAAACCAGCCCGACCGCCAGAACGCCAAAGCCAGCCTCGCGGCACTGGCCGATCACGCCGGATTGCTCTGGGGCAGGGACGTGTAAGGGAGAAACACCGTGATCGCCAACAGGATCAGGCCGATAGCGGCCGTAATCCACAACACCCAAATGGAATACCGGTTCATCTCAAGATAATAGCGCCCGACCTCCCGTGCAAGACTGCGCATACGCTCTCCTCTCCTTTTCCTCATTGTAACACCCGGGATAAACACCGGCAAGCAACAAGTTCTGGTAAGGAAAGAAGCTCCTGGTATCACAGGGGGATTCCTTCTCCACTGCTAGGATCGGTGGAGAAGCCCGTGAATTTGCTCTTCCAGCTCAGCGGGAGTGCTGACCAGACACTCCGCGCCGCTGCGATGCAATTCCTCCAGCGTACAAAAACCCCAGGTCACGATAACCCCGGGCAATCCGGCATTGCGGGCCGTTTTAATATCAACATCCGAATCCCCGACGAAAAGGGTCGCCTGCGGGTCAGCCCCCAGCTGCTCCATCGCATAATAAACCATCTCCGGCGACGGCTTGGTGGGAAATTCCTCCCGCGTGCCAAGGATGTAACCAAAATCGCTGCCAAAAAAGCGCTCTACCACCTTATGGGCATGAGCGTCGGGCTTATTGGTGACCACGCCGAGGGCGATCCCCTCTCCTTTCAGGCGGCCGATCAGCTCGGGAAGGCCGTCGTACGGCCGGGTATCGACCAGGTAATAAGCATAATACCGCTCCAGGTAATCGGCGTGCACCTGGTCAATCGTCTGTGCGCTGCACCCGTCGGGAAGCGACTTGCGGATCAAATCATGCGAACCTGTGCCGACATACTCACGAATCTGCTCGTGGGTCCGTTCGGGAAAGCCGTGCAGCCGCAGGACATAGTTGACCGCCGAACGTATGTCGGCCAAGGTGTCGGCCAAAGTGCCATCCAGATCAAACAAAACCGTTTTTTTCATTTTCATGCCACCTCACTGGTATTCGCCGCCGTAACTTTCCGTATATTTACACTCTGGCCAAACCCCGGGTGAACCGACGAGGCGGTATCCAACCGGAACGTCTCGTTGGCACGCAGCCGAATGGGCAGGACGCCGTTCCGATAAACTCCGACCGCTGTTTCTGCCGTCGATGAGCGCCATTCAGCAGGAACGGGTTTGGCCCATGCCAGGGGAAAATTGGTTCGGCACGCCATAAGGCGCACGAACGTCCCGGCGGCGCTCTCCCTCCCGTGTTATCACGCGGGCAACAGCCCGCATAAACTCGCCAGCCTCGCCCGCTTTCCCTGACGGGTTATTTCATAAAATGAACCAAAGGCTTGATTTGCTCTGCCACCGTCTGACGGTTGGCATCAATCTCCTGCCGCCGGTCGCGAAAGAGGTTACCCCCTTTCGTGTCGATGCTAACCACCAGCGGGCCGAAATGGCGAACCCGGGCAATCCAGAACGCCTCGGGCATGCCGAGATCGAGCCATTCCACCCCAAGCACTTCTTCCACCATGGCCGCTTCGGTCACCGCGCAGCCGCCCGGGATCACGGTGTGTATCGCCTTGTATTTTTGACACGCCTCAACCGTTTTGTCTCCCATACCGCCCTTCCCGATGAGCAGCTTCACCCCGGTCAGGCGCAGAAAGTCCGCTTCGGTCTGCTCCATGCGCATGCTGGTGGTCGGGCCGACCGAGACAATCTCATATTTCCCATCCGGCCTGGAACGGACGATCGGCCCGGCATGGAAAATAGCGCCGCCTTCCAGATTGAGCGCAGGGCGTATGCCTTCCTGCACCAGGCGGCTGTGCCCCGAATCACGGCAGGTAGCCACAACACCGTCGAGATAAATCACGTCGCCGATTCTCAGCGAGGCAATATCCTCCTCCCGGATGGGGGTTGTCAATACGATGCTCATAATGCCACCCCCTTGTGGGTCAATAGTTCCATCTCACCTGCACGGTTCACCCGGACGGTCGACCGGCGATGCACCCAGCAGCCAATGCTCACGCTCACGCCGAGGGAGGCCGGATGACGGGCCATGGCCTCGATCTGCACGCCAATTGCAGTCTCCCGTCCCCCCAGCCCCTGCGGGCCAATGTTCAGTTGATTGATGCCATCAAAAAGCAGCTGCTCCATCCGGGCAATTTTTTCATTCGGATTGCGGCTGCCAATGGTGCGAAGCAGCGCCCGTTTTGACAGGCGCGTGGCGGTGGTAATACAGGCGCCAATCCCCACACCAACCACCATGGGCGGGCAGGCGTTCACCGCCCGGCCGCAAACCACATCGAGAACAAAATCAACAACGCCTTCGTATCCCGCTGCCGGCATCAGAACAGCCGAGCGGCCGGCCAACGAACAGCCGCCGCCTGCAAAATAAACGTCCATCTCGATGTCGCTGGAATGGGGGATGATATCCCACTCTATAAAAGGCACCCCATGGCCTACGTTGGTGCCGTCGTTCGTTTCCTCAAACGAGGCGATCACATTGGGGCGCAACGGGGTTTGCCGCGTTGCCCGGGCGACGGCCTCGGTCAGCAGCGCCTCCCAGTCGGCTAGGAAGGGGCTGTCGCTCCCCGCACGCACATAGCACTGGACAATACCGGTATCCTGGCAATTGGGCCGGGCGGACGCCACGGCCTGGCGCTGGTTTTCGAGCATAGCGTCATAGATAGCTAGGGTCTTGGGATTCTCCTCCTTCTCCCGCATCTGCCGAAGGCGGCACATCAAGTCGTCCGGCAGTTGGATGGCGGTCAGCGTCATCAAGCCGGTCAACCGGTCGAGCAGCTTGGTTTTCATATCCTCATTCACGCGACGGAACATCCCTTTCTGAAAGTCGAATTCAACCGAATCCATTATACTCTTTTCCCCATAACGCGTCAAGACGGACTCGTACGGCTTGCCTGTGCGCGCCACGGGAAAGCTGCCAACCGGCTCCCGTTTTGCACGGCTGCGGTCGCGGACGGCGGGCACAAATATGTTTGCCGAAATAAGGGGTGACCAGATTACGCTACTGGGCAGCATGCTTATGTCCCGCCCCTGAATAGGCCGCTAAGATTTTTCAACACCCCGGCTGCGCCGGAAATCAAGTGGATCTGCCAGGGGCGCACGGCCATACTCCGGAAGCGCCCAATGAGCTCGGATCGCCCGCCCGCAGCTATGAATCCCGTCAATGATCTGGTGCATGCGCCACAGCACACCGGCAGTCTGTCGCACTGCTAATCCATTTTGCGATACGACTAAAAGCAATAACAGGTCGAAAGGCCGCCGTTTCCCACGCAAGCCCATAAAAACAGCGGCGTCAAGCATCGCGCTTGCGCCGCTGCAACAGATAGGTTATTTGGAAAGACTAAAGGGAAGCTGCTCGTCGGTATAAACGGCATTGGAGGGGGTGTTTGCCATGTCGGCCTTCATCACGCCGCCGGCCTTGATATCCTCGTAACGCAGGTATGTAGTATCCACCGGCTTTCCGTTGAAGGTCAACGAGCGCACGTAAACATTTTCCGGCGAATTGTTTTCCGCTTCGATGACCAGGTCCTTGCCATTGTCCAAGTGAACGGTGCACTTCTTCGCCGCAGGAGAACCGAGCACAAACTCGCCCGACCCGGGGCAGACCGGATAAAAACCAAGGGTGGTGAAAATATACCAGCCGGCCATGCTGCCGTTGTCCTCATCGCCGGGATAGCCGTTCGCCCCGCTGTTGAAGAGCTCTCTGGCCGCCTTGCGCACCCAGTAGGAGCATTTGTCCTTCTCTCCCATGCAGGAATAAATATACGGGATGTGGAAGCTCGGCTGATTGGATATGGCAAACTGCCCGAAGTCAACCGCCGCCATTTCGGTCATCTCGTGAATCTCAAGCGGGTAACCGTACGGACGGAAGTAAGGCGGGGTGGAGAACAGGGTGTCGAGCTTTTCCACCATCTTTTCCCGGCCGCCCATGAGCCCGGCCAGGCCGAAGAAATCGTGGTAGACCGCGAAGCTGTTCTGCCAGGGGCCGCCCTCGCAGTAATCCCCGCCCCAGTCAAACTGGGTAAAATCATCGCGCATATTGCCCTGCTCGTCCCTCGCGCGCATGAAGGTGGTTTCCCGGTCAAAGAGGTTTTGATAATTGAGCGCCCGTTTGGCATACTCCTTTTGCATCTCGGCATCCCCAAGTACGCCGGCGATCTGCGAAATGCAGAAATCACCGTAAGCATAATCCAGGGTAGCGTTGACGCTTTCGTTACGGGTGTTGGGCACATAGCCGTATTTTAGGTACAAGTCGATGCCGTTGCGGCCGCGAATGGGAAGATCGGGAGCCGTATTGGCATGCTTGAGCATGCCCTCGAGCGCCTTTTTGATCTTTTCCTTATCCGTAACGATCCCCTTGACCACAGCGTCGGCCAATACGGGGTCGATCATGGTGCCGGGCATCGCGCCACGCTCGCCGGGAGAGAGCCATTTGGGCAGCCATCCGCTCTCCTCGTAGAAATTGAGGAAGCCGTCGACCATCTCGGCGTACCGATCGGAAAGGATCAGGGAAAACATGGGGTAAACCGTCTTGTAGGTATCCCAAAAACCGTTGTCGGAGTACATCGAACCATCGCGAATGGAGCCGTCGGCCGGGCTGTAGTGTTTCATGTTGTTGTCCGCGTCAAACTCATAGAACACACGCGGGAAGAGGAACATACGGTACAGGCAGGTATAGAAGGTCTTCTTCTGTTCGGGGCAGTCGGTCTCGATTTCCAGCTTGGACAGATGCTTCTCCCACTCGTTGATCGCGTCGGCCCGAAGCTCGTCGATGCCCTTAGTCACCTCGCGCTCGAGGTTGCGCTGCGCCTGCTCGACGCTGATAAAGGAGATGGCCATGGAAAAGGCGACCGTCTTGGGCTCGGTACCGGCAAAAGCGAGGCTCAGGCACAGGCCGGGGGCGGTGTTGGATTGGGTAGCGTCGTAACGCTTACCGCTGAGGTCGCCGACCACGGTTTTA
Organism: uncultured Eubacteriales bacterium; assembly: GCA_965145485.1. Lineage (GTDB taxonomy): Bacteria > Bacillota > Clostridia > Oscillospirales > Acutalibacteraceae > CABQCM01. Next base: position 114,039 of record CBCTCU010000003.1, read on the forward strand.
TCCATATCAAAGTCACAGTCAAACTGCATGACAAAATATTCGGCAAAGTTCTCCGGCGCCGCGCCGGTATTCGCACGGGTGTAGCCGGTCACCCTGCGCGCCTGGGGATCGATTTGCAGCATCACCTCTTTCTCGGTGTTGACCATCGACAGGCGATGGGTATCCTCCGAGTCAAAGGTAGCGGTGCAGGAGGCGCCGCGCACGGTCGGCACCAACGTCAAAGCGGCGCGATACTGCAGGAAACGAACCGAAAGCTCGTAGGGGGTCATCACCGTTTCGTTCGGGCGGAAGCCGCTGCGGCGGGCGGTATCAAAATAAACGCGGTCCCCCGACTGGGCCATCAGGACAAAATTTCCGTAATCGTTGATCCAGGGGCTGGGGGTGTGGGTCAAACGGATTCCAGTGGTGACCATATCGTTGGGATTGTAAAACAGGCTGGCCTCCGGACGGGTTTCCAGAGCGAACGAGATCATACCGAACGGAACGCCCGTGACCGGCAGAATATTGCCAGCTGAGAATGCGGGAACCGAATTGGTCCCCTGTTTGACATTGACCAAATCAACATACTTCATGCCCATTACCTCCAAGGATGGTTGGTTTTTCAAGACAAAAAAGTGCTAAGCACTCACCCTTTATAGCACAAAACCCCTCGCGTGTCAATATGTGGTTTACCATATCTTTCAAAGGCCGTATTGCTTTATCATCGGCGCCAGCGCGTCGGTCACTTTCTGGCGGACCGAACGCGGCGTCAGCACCTCGACCTTGTCGCCAAATCCCAATATCGTCCCGATGAAGCCGTCGCTGACCACCACCGGCACCCGGAAGGTAAAATGATCCTCTCCGCTGGGTTTCAAAGTCAGGTCGGAGCCAAAGCAGTCGAGCATCTCCTCCAGAAAATCACGATGGCAGCGAAGCTCCACCTGCTCCACCTCGCCCCCGAAGGCGTGGAATATTTTCGAGGCATAGTCGGCGGTATCAAAGTACCCGCGGTATTCGCATACCTCCTCAAAGCTGCGCGCTGCCTGCTCGATGACCGTCACTTTTTTCATACGATCCATCCGCAGGTGCATCAGGTTGTCGTATTTTTCATGATTGCCGATCAGATAATAGTGGTCGTTGCTCCACATCATGGCGTAGGGGCTGACGATAAACTCACGGGAATGCAAACAAACGCCGCCATGCTCATCCATCTGCCGGCGAGAGTAAACCAACTGAATTTTTCTCTTGCGGGCGATGGCGTCAATGGCGGCGTCAATGGAATAATAAATCTCCTCGTTGTCATGCTTGCGGGCGTTGTCAATATAAATCTGGCTGCTGATTTGACCGCGCTGATACTCGCTGACCAGACCGCCCAAACGGTCGATCAGCTCGCGGGATTTTTTGGTGGTGATAAAGCCGGCGGCCCGTACGGCGTCCATCAAAAGACGGACCTGAGGAACCTCAAACGGCCTGGATGCAAGATAGTAGCCGCGCTTGGGCACAAAGACGTTGAGAATATCCATCCCCTGGGAACGGAGCACCTCAATATCGCTGTAAATGGACTTTCGGTCGGCCGATATTCCGCATTGTTCCAACCGCTCGCCCAGCTCGGCGGCGGTCAAGGGATGCTCCTCATCCGAATACCGCTCCAGTATATCCTTGAGCACAAGCAGTTTGCGCTTTTGCTGTGCATTACCGGCCATTGCAAACACTCCTCAGTGAAACACGCACCCAACGGTCTGAATCAGGATTTTACAATCCAGCCCGACGCTGAAACGATCAAGATAATCCAGGTTGCAGCGGCATTTCTCAGGCAATATCTGGTTAATATAGAATGCTTCCGGGTTATCCACCCCTTCGAGCATGTCCCCCTCGTTGCGATAGGCGATGCTGGCCTGACCCGTGATCCCTGGCGGAAGAAGAAGGGTCGACATCATCCATGGCTCATACCGGCTGACATAGGTCTCGACCTCGGGGCGCGCCCCGACAAAGGTCATCTGGCCGATCAGGACATTGATAATCTGGGGAAATTCATCCAACCGGGTGACACGAATCCACCGGCCGGCCGGCGTGATGCGCGGGTCGGTTTTTCCCGCCGTTACGTGGGTGCCGATTTTGTCCGCATCCACGACCATGGTGCGGAACTTGAGTATTCTGAATTTTTTCCCCAGCGCTCCGATGCGAACCTGCCGGTAGAAAACCGGCCCTCGGGACGTGCACTTGACGATCACGGCAACGACCAACAAAACGGGCGACACCAGAATCAGCAACACGGTAGAAAGCAGGATATCCAAAAGCCTCTTGGCGATCAGGGATTTGGTCTTCTTTCGCAAGTGATCATAGTAATGACGCACATCTTCATTTTTCATTCGATCCGGCAGATCGTCAAATCGCTTGGGCAGGATCATTGGGTTAACACATCCTCGCCGCCGGTTCAGGATTGAATCGGCTGTTTGTTGTGATGAAAGGTCGGCACCAGCTCTTTGACCAAATCAAACATCGCGGGCAGATTTTCCACCACCGTGTTTTGTTCCAAAAGCTTGATCTTCTGCGCGAGCACGCGGGGGTCAAGCTCAATGGGTTTCATCACATAGATCTTATTATTGGCCGTCTTGCTGAAATCCTCATCGGCCATGGTGATCTCCTCGTATAATTTTTCCCCAGGCCGCAGGCCGGTAAACACAATTTTAATATCCACATCCGGCTCATACCCCGAAAGGCGAATCAAGTCCCTTGCCAGGTCGACAATCTTAACCTGCTCGCCCATGTCGAGCACAAAAATCTCCCCTCCGCGGGCCATGGCGCCGGCCTCCAGAACCAGCTGCACCGCCTCGGGAATGGTCATGAAAAAGCGCTTCATATCCGGATGGGTGACGGTGACCGGGCCGCCCTCGGCAATCTGCTTGCGGAAGAAAGGCACCACACTGCCGTTAGAACCGAGCACGTTGCCAAAACGCACGGCGGCAAAATCGGTGGTGGAGATGGAATCCATCATCTGAATAACCAGCTCGGTAATACGCTTAGAGGCCCCCATGATATTGGTCGGATTTACCGCCTTATCGGTGGAGATGAGGATAAACTTCTCGACATGATACGCAATGGCCGTCTGCGCCGTATTGATGGTGCCCGAGACATTGTTTTTGATGGCCTCACAGGGATTGATCTCCATCATGGGGACATGCTTGTGTGCGGCGGCATGGAAAACGATTTGAGGATGAAATTCCTCAAATACCTCTTCCAATCGCTTGCGGTCGCGGATGGAGCCAAGACGGACGACATACTCGTTGTTTTTATATTTTTCCTTTAATTCATTATCTAAGTAAAACAGGCCGTTTTCATGAAAGTCAAAAATGACCAGCTTTTTACACTCCAAAGCCAGCACCTGACGGCATATCTCCGAGCCGATCGAGCCGCAGCCGCCCGTGACCAGCACGGTTTTGCCCTCGATCATTTCCTTGACGATCGACATATTTAGATGGATGGAATCGCGCCGCAGCAGATCCTCCAGATTGATCTCCGACACCGTGACCTTGGACAGATCAGTCTCGTCGATGGTGCCAAAGCGGCGCATGCTGCACCGATGGGCACGGCAGCATTCCAGCACATCCTGAAGTAATTTGCGGCTGGCGGTCGGGATAGCGACGATGACCTCGGCTGCATGCTCACGCTCGATGGTTTCATTCAGCTTGTCCAATCCACCGTAAACACGCACGCCAAGGATTTTTTTGCCATGCAGCACCGGATCGTCGTCGATGATGGCGACCGGCAACAAGTTCATCTCAGGATGGCTGTGAAGCTGCTTGAGAAGATAAGTACCTGCCTCCCCCGCCCCGTAGATAATGACCCGTTTCATGTCGGTTGCGCGAAAGACCATCACCTTAGCACGCGCCGATAAAAACAGCCTCACCGACATGCGCCCGGCCAGCATAAACAGCAGCATGGTCATGCCGAGAATGATGATCGATTCCGGTGCGAGATGGCCCAGGCCGTCGATCCAACGAACGGCCGCGTAATCGGCGACAAACAGGCCGCAGGTACCGATGGCAACCGATAATATCTGCTTGAGCAGATCGCCAAAGCTGATATTCCGCCATACGCCGATATAGCAGCCGCACAGCGCGTTGAGCACCAGCATCACGCCGCTCACGCCCGTAATATACAATAAGATATGGTTTTGATAGTGGACGGGAGTGTGGGTCCAATAGCTCAGCCGGAAGGCGATGAGCACCGACGCAACCACCGAAATGATATCCCACAATATCAAAAGCAGGATCGGAGCGTATTTTTTAAATTTGCACATTCCTGAATCAGGCCTTTCCGCAGCCATGTGGCAATGCAACTTAAAATTCATTCAAAGTGAAAAAGTCCCAGATAATGAATATTATAGCTGTGCCAGAGAAGGAAGTCAACTCTAAATTGCCGATGTCGATATACGGCAGCCTCTGCAATACAAGATATTGCGTTTGATCCTGCCATATCCATCCCCACTGCCGGGGAAAATCAGGAGCCGCTCTCTACGGCCGCTCACACCGGGCTTTCCTCCGGCTGCACCATGGCGCGGTACAGCTTGACGTACTGCGCGGCCGGACGCTTCCAGCTATGGTCGCTGAGCATGGCGCGACGCACCAGCCCGGACCAAACCGCCGGCTGATGATAAGCGGTGATGGCACGGTCAATGGCGCCGGCCATATCGTCGGCATTGTAGGTAGCGAAAGTAAAGCCATTCCCCTGCCCGTCGCCGCAATCGGCCACCGTATCGGTAAGCCCTCCCGTTTTACGCACGATGGGGATGGTGCCATAGCGCAGGGCGATCATCTGGGCCAACCCGCACGGCTCGCTGAGCGACGGCATCAGGAACAGGTCGGCGCCGGCGTAGATTTTGTGCGCCAAAGAGGACATAAACCCCTTGTAAAAGGCGAATTTACCGGGATACCGCTGCGCCATTTCATCAAAAAAGCTCTCATACACCCAGTCGCCGGTCCCCAAAACGGCAAGCTGGACCTCCTGCCGCATCAACCGCCCGAACGCATATTTGACCAAGTCGATCCCCTTATGCTCCACCAGACGGGTCACCATGCCAATGAGCGGGACATCCGCATCACAGGAAAGGCCCATCTGTTGCTGCAAAGCCGATTTGTCGGCCGCCTTGCCGGAGGGGTCCTCGGACGAATAGGGGGCTTCCAGATTGGGATCATGGGATGGATCGTAGCTCTCGGTGTCAATGCCGTTGACGATGCCCGAAAGCTTATACGACCGGTCGTTGAGGATGTAGTGAAGACCATGGGAGAAAAAGGGATCGCGTATTTCGCTGGCGTAGGTGGGGCTGACCGTGGTGACCCGATCGGCGCATTCGATCCCCCCTTTGAGGAGGTTGACGCAGCCATCGTATTCCACCAAGCTTTTCGCCGATTCGGGTATGCCGAACACGTCGCCCAAAATCTCCATACCATATTTCCCCTGATACTGAATGTTGTGGATGGTCATCAGGGTTTTGCAGTTGCCGTAGCCGCCCCTGCCCTCGTAAAAAAGCTTATAATACACCGGCGTGAGAGCGGTCTGCCAGTCGTTGCAGTGAATGACGTCGGGGCAGAAGTTGATATAAGGCAGCATCTCAAGCGCGGCGCGGGCCAAAAAAGCAAAGCGCTCGGCGTCATCGTAATAGCCGTACAAGCCCGGGCGGCGGAAATAGTACTCATTGTCCAAAAAATAGTAAGTAACCCCGTCGTGTCTGGTCTCAAACAGGCCGCAATACTGCTGACGCCAGGATACCGGCACACGGAAGCTTGCAACAAACTTCATGTTTTCACGCAGCCCGGCCGGCGTATCGCTGTAAAGGGGAAGAACGACCCGGCACGCGACCTTGCCCGCGCACAAAGCCTTGGGCAGCGCGCTGGAGACATCCCCCAGCCCTCCGGTCACGGCGAAGGGCGCCGCCTCGCTCGTAACAAACAGTACTTTCATCAATTCGTCTCCTCCCTGATGACCGCCAGTAAAATCAAACCGCCGTCCCCTTGGATACATAAGCGGGATAGGTCTCATACCCCACCAGCACCCTGCCGGGCAGGACCGATACGTCCTTGTCGGCAATGACGTAGGCTATATTGGCGTTTTCGCCGATCTCGCTGCCCTGCATGACGACGCAGTTTCGCACCAGCGAGCCCTTGCCGACCCTGACGCCGCGGAACAAAATGCTGTTTTCCACCCGGCCCTCAATCACGCAACCGTCCGCGATCAGGCAGTTTTTCGCGGTCGAACCCAAGCCGTATTTGGCCGGCATCTCATCGCGCACCTTGGTGTAGATCGGGCGGTCGGGCAAAAACAGCTCTTTTCGCACCCGCCGGTCGAGCAACGCCATGCTGGCTTCCAGGTACCCCTGCATCCCATCGATCACGGCCGAATACCCCTCCAGGCGATAACCGTATATGCGCAGGTCGCTCAGACCTCTTTGCAGGATATCCCGGCCGATGCTGTTATAATTGCGGCTCACCGCATCCTGGACCAGGCTGATGAGCAGGGATTTTTTTACAAAAGCCATATTGAGGCAAACGTCCTGCTCGGCGCCGGTCTGGGGTGAGATCAGGATTTCGCTTACACGGCCGCTCGGGCCACAGTGAAACACCATGCGGTTGTCCTGATTCCTCGGCAGTGGGCCGCGGCGATAAACCAGCGTAATGTCGGCCTCTTTTTCGATGTGATAGCGCGCGATATCGTCCAGGTCAAGGTTGCAGACCACGTCGCAATCGGTGCAGAAAACATATTCCTCCTCGGACAGCGACAGATAGCGCAAGATCCCGTAAAGCTCGGTCACCCGGTTATAGCGCGGGACGATACCGTTGGTAATGTAAGGGGGGAAGATCACGATGCCGCCCTTTTTGCGGGCCATATCCCACGGCTTTCCGCTGCCGAGATGATCCATTAAGGATCGATAATTCGTCGTCGTAATGATACCCACCTTGGATATCCCGGCGTGTACCATATTGGAAAGCACAAAGTCGATCATGCGGTAACGTCCGCCGAAGGGAAGGGAGGCAAAACAGCGCTCCTCGGTCATCTCGCGGATGAGAGCCTCCCCCGCGTTGGAAAAAACCAGGCCAAAGGTGTCCCGTCTCATTTTCGCCCCTCCTCTACGTCTTGCTCGATCATTTCCCTGGGATAGACCCGGGCCTCCTTGCCGACCCGCAGGCCCGGCCCGACCACCGCTACCCCCCACTGATCCTTATCCGGGGTGTCCTCCGGTCGGCTGCCGACAACTGCTTTGGCGCCGACCTCGGCGTTTTCCCCAATGATAGCGTACTGTACCACAGCGCCGCTGCGAATCACCGCCCTGGGCATGACGATGGAGTCGCGCACGACGGCCCCCCTTTCCACGCGGACGCCCGAATGTAGCACCGAAAAATCCACCGTGCCGTAAATCTCGCAGCCCTCGCTGACCAGGGAATTCTGGATAAAAGCGTGCGCCGACGCATAATGGGGCGGCATGACCGGGTTGCGGGAATAAATCCGCCATTTTCGGTCGGAGAGGTCGAGCTCCACCTTGGGATTGAGAATATCCAGATTCGACTCCCACAACGAATCGATGGTGCCAACGTCCTTCCAGTACCCGTGAAAGGGATAGGCCATCATAACCTGCCCATCGGCGAGCATGGCGGGGATGACGTTTTTGCCAAAATCCTTGTCCGAGGTTTCGTCCTGATGATCCCTTATAAGGTACTCCTTGAGCTTGGCGTAAGTAAAAATGTATACCCCCATCGACGCCTGATTGGATTTTGGCTGCTTGGGCTTTTCTTCAAATTCATAGATGCGCCCGCTCTCGTCGGTGTTCATGATGCCGAAGCGGGGGGCGTCCTCCATAGGCACCTCCAGCACGGCGATGGTGCAGTCGGCCCCGGTGGATTTGTGAAAATCCAGCATTTTGGAATAATCCATCTTGTAAACGTGATCCCCGGAGAGGATCAGCACGTAACCCGGCCGGTAGCGCTCGATAAAGGACAGATTCTGATACACCGCGTTGGCGGTGCCGAGGTACCAGTCCCCCCCCTTGCTCTGCTGATAGGGCGGCAGGATGTGCACCCCGCCGTTGAGCCGGTCAAGGTCCCACGGCTGCCCCGAGCCGATGTAATCGTTGAGCTCAAGCGGCTGGTACTGGGTGAGCACCCCGACCGTGTCGATGCCGGAGTTGACACAGTTGGACAAAGGGAAATCAATGATACGGTATTTCCCTCCATATGGCAAAGCGGGCTTGGCGATCGAACGTGTCAGCACGCCCAGCCGGCTGCCCTGGCCGCCGGCCAGCAGCATGGCAACGCATTCCGTTTTTTGTACCATCAGCGCTCACGACTCCTTTTCTTTGCTGTTTTTCTCCGCCAGAGCGGGCCTGTTTGGCCGCCTGGGCGGGCCGTCGTATTCCAGAAACAGGACGCTCAGCGGCCCCAGCCGAAGCACCACCGACTGCTCCTGCCCATGATACGCCACCTTCTCGGACTCGATGCGGCCGGCGCTGGCCCTGCCGCTGCCGCCATATTGGCGGTCGTCGGAGGAAAAGACCACCTGATAGCTTCCCTCCCGAGGTACTCCGATACGGTATTCCTCCGCTGTGCTGGGGATAAACCGGCAAACGGCAATGAGCTCCTTCCCCGCAGAATCGATCCGGCGGAAAGCAATAGTGCTGCCCGTGTGGTCGTCGTTGGCAATCCAGGAAAAGCCCTCCCAGGAGCAGTCGATCTCCCACAAAGCCGGATGCTCGAGATAGAAGGCGTTAAGATCACGCACATACCGTTGCAGCGCGGCATGATTGTCATAATCCAGCAAAAGCCAGTCAAGCTCTTTTTCAAAATCCCATTCGATAAACTGCCCGAATTCCTGCCCCATAAAAAGCAGCTTCTTGCCCGGATGGGCCATCATATATCCGTAAAAGGCCCGCAGGTTGGCAAATTTATCGTCATATCCCCCCGGCATTTTCTCAATCATGGAGCGTTTGCCGTGCACCACCTCGTCGTGTGAGATGGGAAGCACATAGTTTTCTGAAAAAGCATAAAAAAAGGAGAAAGTCAGGGCCTGCTGATTGCCCGAGCGAAACAGAGGGTCGGTCTGCATGTATCCCAGCATGTCGTTCATCCACCCCATATTCCATTTGAGCAAAAATCCCAGCCCCCCATCCTCCACCGGACGGGTTACGAGCGGCCAGGCGGTCGACTCCTCCGCGATCATCATCACATCAGGGTGCTCCCGGAACACCGAACGGTTGAGCTGACGAAGAAATTCCACTGCTTCCACATGCTCGTTGCCGCCGTAGCTGTTGGGCGACCATTCCCCCGGAGAACGGTCGTAATCAAGATACAGCATGGAGGCCACGGCATCCACCCGCAGCCCGTCGATATGGTATTCATCCAGCCAGAACATGGCGTTGGAAATCAGAAAGCTGCGCACCTCCGGCCGGCCGTAATCAAATATTTTGGTCCCCCAGCGGCGGTGCTCCCCCTTTCTGGGGTCCCGGTATTCGTAGCAGGGGGAGCCGTCAAACAGGCTCAAACCCTGTGCGTCCCGCGGGAAATGGGCCGGCACCCAATCGAGGATCACGCCAATCCCGGCCCGGTGGAGGTAGTCGACCAAAAACATAAAATCCTGCGGCGTTCCGTACCGGGAGGTGGGGGCGTAATAGCCGGTCACCTGGTATCCCCAGGAGGCGTCGTACGGGTACTCCATCACCGGCATCAGCTCGACGTGGGTGTAGTGCATGCAAGTGCAGTAGTCCGCCAGCCGCTGCGCCAAAGCCCGATAATCCAGAGGATGGCCGTCAGGATACCGCTGCCAGGAGCCGGCGTGCACTTCATAAATATTGAGAGGGCGGCGAAGGATCGACTGCTTTTTACGCTGCTGCATCCACACGCCGTCCCGCCAGTCAAAGCCGTCCAATGGCAAAACCTTGGAGGCGTTTGCCGGCCGGGTTTCAAAATGAAAGCCATAGGGATCGGCCTTAAGAACCCACTCCCCCGACGAGGTCTCAATGGCGAATTTATAGTTATCAAAGCAAGCGACGCCGTCCACCGTGCACTCCCATACCCCGTTTGGGGAAATTCGCGCGGCCGGGTTTTGACGGCGATCCCAGCCGTTAAAATCCCCCACAACGGCTACCTGCCTGGCCGACGGCGCCCAGGTGCGAAACACCACCCTTTTGGGGGTCGAAACGTCGGGATGCGCCCCTAAGAACTCGTAGGCGTGCGTCGCTTCACCCTTGTGAAAAAGCCATAGCGCGTCCCTTTCTAGCAGAGGCATGGTATCTCATCCCTTTCCCACCCAATTTATTGATTTTATTTTACCAGAGTATGGTTGTAATTGCAAGGCAAATTCGTAAATAAAATCTATACTGCAAAGCAGTTTAACATCTGAATTTGTACAATTTGTAACAAGAATGTATCTAGAGCGTCAATTTACCGCTTTGGTCTGCGCAGGATGCTCTTGTATGAAAAATCCTGCTGTGGTATAATAGCCACGAACGGCTATGATACTTTGATTTTGAGCACGGGCCTACGGCCATGTGCATATTATACCATTCGCACTACGTGTTCATGGTATAATAGCCGCAAACGGCTATTATACTTTGATTTTGAGCACGGGCCTACGGCCATGTGCATATTATACCATTCGCACTACGTGTTCATGGTATAATAATAATAAAAAATATCGGTTTCCTGCGATGGTTCGCACGGACCTCGGACGATATGCATGAACATCCTGTACGCTTGTACGGCGAACCCAGGCTTGGAAATTCGGCCGTGTAGAACGGGGGCCAACGCCGGCCACGCCCCCTGCTTGGCATCTTATCGCGATGAGATGATATGAATCGGTATGGGCCTAGCGGCTGAGCCGACCAGACGCAAGCTTCACCGGCTGGCAAAAGCCGATGACTTTCTCTTAGGTTGCATCCAGATGGCAACCCACATGGTATATGACACGGGAGTTGTGATTTATGATCTCGATCATCGATTATGGAGCAGGCAATTTAAAAAGCGTGGAAAACGCTTTGTCCTACCTAAACCTTTCGTCCCGCATCATCCGCGATCCAAAGGAGCTGATGGATTCTCCCGCCGCCATTCTCCCCGGTGTGGGCGCGTTTGGGGATGCGATGGCTTGCCTTAACCGCACCGGCTTCACCGACGCGATCCGGGAATACGTCCATAAAGGCGCCCCGCTGCTTGGAATCTGCCTTGGCATGCAGCTGCTTTTTGAGGCCAGTGAGGAAAGCCCGGGTATTACAGGGTTGTCGATTTTCCCGGGTGTACTGCGCCGCATTCCCGATGCAGGTCTCAAGGTGCCCCACATGGGCTGGAATTCCCTGCATATCCTGCAGCCAGACGGGATTATGAAAGGCATTTCGCAGGAGAGCTACGTCTATTTTGTGCATTCTTATTATTTATCATGCAGTTCACCGGAAATTCTGGCCGCAACCACGCAGTATGGCGTTTGCGTGGGCGCCGCTGTTCAAAAGGGCCGCCTGGCCGCCACTCAGTTTCATCCGGAAAAAAGCGGCGAGGTTGGTTTGAAGATGCTGCGAAATTTCGCTCAGATAGCGGGGCTATAAAGCGTTAGGAGAGGAACCATCATGTTTGCCAAACGAATCATTCCTTGTCTGGATATCAAACAGGGCCGTGTGGTCAAAGGCGTCAGCTTTGTCAACCTGGTGGACGCCGGCGATCCGGTGGAGTGCTCAGCTGCTTACAACGAAGCGGGGGCGGATGAGCTGGTCCTGTTGGATATCACCGCCACGGTGGAAGGGCGCGGCACCATGATCGACGTGGTCGAGCGGGTGGCGAAAACCGTATTTATTCCCTTCACGGTCGGCGGCGGCATCCGTGAGGTTTCCGATTTTACCACTCTGCTTCGCGCTGGTGCGGATAAGGTCTCGGTCAACTCATCGGCGGTACGGCGGCCGGCGCTGATCAGCGAAGCGGCTGAAAAGTTTGGCAGCCAGTGCGTGGTCTGCGCCATCGACGCCAAACGGCGGGGCGATTCGTTTGAGGTTTACCTCGACGGCGGGCGCACGCCGACCGGCATCGACGCAGTGGAGTGGGCGCAGCAGGCTTATCGCCTGGGCGCGGGGGAGATTTTGCTCACCAGCATGGATGCGGACGGGCAAAAATCGGGATACGATCTGGAATTGACCCGCCGCGTGAGCACCCAGGTCCCCATTCCGGTCATCGCATCCGGCGGAGCGGGAAGCAAAGAGCATTTTGCCGAGGTGTTGACCGATGGATGCGCCGACGCGGCGCTCGCCGCTTCCCTCTTTCATTTTCGCGAATTGGAGATTCGTGAATTAAAATCCTACCTGAATCAACGTGGCGTTTGCGTCAGACAATAATACTCGTTTTTGTCTGGTAAATCTTTGATCGAATACAGCGGAGCATGTTTGGGTTTAACATGCTGGCCATACAAATTGCGTCATTCCCGTTTTTCAAAAGCAGGTAAAACGATATTCATTGTGCAAGCATCCAACCGGTTAAGGGCAAACAAAAAAGAAAGTATTTTTCGCTTGACAAAACAGCCAAGATATGATATATTATTTTTCGCGCCATGATATATTCATATGCTGGTGTAGCTCAGTTGGTAGAGCAGCTGATTTGTAATCAGCAGGTCGGGGGTTCAAGTCCGTCCACCAGCTCCACCCTACTGATTAATATGGGGAGGTTCCCGAGTGGCCAAAGGGGGCAGACTGTAAATCTGTTGTCTCTGACTTCGATGGTTCGAATCCATCTCTCCCCACCACCTCTAGAAAAACCGCCTATTTTTAGGCGGTTTTTCTCTTTTCATCCCCGAATATTACTGAATTTTGTTCAAGGCCTGGATGGCGCGCTCCTCCTCACGGGGATACAGGTGGCTGTATGTGGTTCAGGTAATTTCAATCTTGGAGTGTCCCAGCTGCCGGGCCGAATTACGCCAGAGTCGCTATCCTCTAGCAGTGCGTATGCCTTTCCTAATGTTGTAACCGTCTCATAGGAGATCCGCCCTGTTGGCAAGGCCACCTAACGATCGAGCCATTCCAACCTATTCCTCCGTTTTCATACGCGGCTGTTGCTACATCGACAATATATCCGGCACTCCCAGATGGGGCTATTCGTAAGAGCATCGGCAAGGGTCCCTTGGCTGCGGTTATAGGCTGTCTCATCGTCATAGCGCGCATCGGCAATTGCGCTCCAACTATAGCTATATTCCCGATCCTTTTTGCTCCGGTACCGGTCACAAGGCGCATTCTCTAACCCACGCAAAATCCCCGAGGTGTCCTTGGTGCCGGCGACCTCATGGCAATGCCGGCCACAGGCTGCCGATTGCAACTCTGGGATGCCATCGTTGACCTGCCCCGCCGCCTGCTGATAAGCTTGCCGGGTTTTCGAGACCGTGTAAGCGTCGCCATATCTCATTCGCGCTATGTTTCTGGTTGTTTTACAATTGCACTAAACAAAAATATGCCGTGCTCTCAACGAACCGGGGCAGCAAAAGCCGCTGAATGATTCCCATGCCCTCTTTTCCAACGATAAGTACAAAGCATCTACCTTAATAATCGTGGCGAAAGGCCACAACGTTCACACCGTTATGATGCCTCTCGAAGAGCTCCAGACTGTCAAAAAAGCTCTTGCCGATCTGCCGGATGATGTATCACCCTGATTCCACGTGCCTGTTTTATCCGCCTTGCCAGGAATGTTATTATGGGGAAATAATACAGATTATAGCGGACAATTTTAAAACCGCCTCCCGTTTTGACAGGAGGCGGTTTTAGCGATGTTAAATGGATATTACTCTTCCACGGGGAAGTGGTCGATCAGTTCCACCGAGTACTGCAGGATGTTC
>CBCTCU010000004.1:0-120732 GCA_965145485.1 uncultured Eubacteriales bacterium
CGGGTGATTTTGCGCCAACTGTGATTATGCCGGGCGATCCGCTGCGCGCAAAATACATTGCCGAGACGTATCTCACCTCTCCCCGCCTGGTCAACAATGTCCGCGGCGTACAGGGCTATACCGGGCTGTACCAAAATAAGCCGGTATCGGTTATGGCTAGCGGCATGGGAATGCCATCGATGGGGATTTATTCCTATGAGTTATATCATTTTTACGACGTCGACCGTATCATTCGCATCGGTTCTGCCGGAGCGATGCAAGAGACCATTTCCCTTCGGGATATTGTTTTTGGTATGGGTGCCTGCACCAATTCCTCTTATGCAGAGCAGTATGAGCTGGCGGGCAATTTTACCCCTATCGCCGATTATACCCTGCTGACCGCCGCGGTTGACCACGCCGACCGACTGGGACTGCGGTACCGGGTAGGCAACCTTCTCTCCTCCGATACCTTTTACGGGGAACGCGACGACCTTCCGGGTTGGCGAAAAATGGGAGTACTGGCAGTTGAGATGGAGTCGGCGGCTCTTTACTGCAATGCGGCCCGCGCCGGCAAGGCGGCTCTTTGCATCTGCACCATTTCCGACGTGATCGGCACCGACCTGGCGCTGAGCGCACAAGAGCGGCAGGATTCTTTTGATGAGATGATGCTTCTGGCGCTCAACACGGCTGTCGACCCACGCTGGGAGGAAAAGAAATGACCCCCCGCGCTCTAATCGAGCGTGCGGCCCAGGCGCGGCGCAACGCCTACGCACCATACTCCCATTTTGCGGTGGGTGCGGCGCTGCTTTGCGCGGACACAGAGGTATTCACCGGCTGCAATCTGGAGAACGCTTCCTATTCGCCAACCATGTGCGCCGAGCGGGTGGCGTTCGGCACGGCGCTGGCGGCTGGGCATCGGGCCTTTACCGCCATCGCCATCGTAGGCGGCGACTGCGACCGGCAGGCGGATTCGGCCTGTTTCCCCTGCGGCGTGTGCCGGCAGGTGATGCGGGAATTCTGCACGGACGATTTTCGGATATACCTGCTCGACGCAGAACGGATTGTGACATATACCCTGGGGCAGCTATTGCCTCATTCCTTTACACTGGAGGGCAATCACCATGCGCATGATGGACATCATTGAAAAAAAGAGGGACGCAGGAACGCTCAGCCCGGAGGAGATCGCCTTTTTTGTCCACGGCGTTACCAGGGGGGAGATTCCGGACTACCAGACCTCTGCCCTGCTGATGGCCATCTTCTTTCGGGGGATGAATCCCGCCGAAACAGCCTGCTTGACCAGCGAGATGGCCCGCAGCGGCGACCAGGTCGACCTTTCCGGCTGCGGCGGCATGACGGTGGACAAACACTCTACCGGCGGCGTAGGCGACAAGACGACCCTCATCGTCGCCCCTGTCGCGGCGGCGCTGGGCTGCAAGGTGGCAAAAATGAGCGGGCGCGGGCTGGGGCATACCGGCGGCACGATCGACAAGCTGGAGTCCATCCCCGGTTTTCGCACCAATATAGCGCCGGAGGAGATGCTCGACCAGGTGCGCCGCATCGGCCTGTGTGTCGCGGGCCAAAGCGGGAATCTGGCCCCGGCGGATAAAAAGCTTTACGCCCTGCGGGACGTCACCGCCACGGTGGATCAGCAATCGCTCATCGCGGCCAGCGTGATGAGCAAAAAGCTGGCTGCCGGCGCGCAGGCCATTGTGCTTGACGTAAAGACCGGACGCGGCGCATTTATGAAAACCCGGGACGAGTCGGAGGCCCTGGCCCGTGAGATGGTCGCCATCGGCCGTGCCGCCGGGCGGCGGATGGCCGCGCTGATTACCAATATGGACGCCCCGCTGGGACGCGCGGTGGGCAACGCCCTCGAGGTCGCCGAAGCGGTGCGCACCCTGCGGCTGGAGGGGCCAAAAGATCTGACCAGCGTATGCGTGGCGCTTGCCTCCCACATGGTGCGGCTTTGCACTAACCGCCCTTATGAGGCGTGCGAGACCGACGTGCGCCGCGTGCTCGGCAACGGCCAGGCCCTCGCCAAGCTGCGCGAGATGGTCGAAGCCCAGGGTGGTGATCCTGCCTGCATTGACCATCCCGACCGCTTGCCCAAAGCGGCCCACACCGTGCCGGTTACCGCCTGGCGGGACGGTTATCTTACTGCAGTGGACAGCCGTGGGGTGGGCGAGGCCTCCTGCATCCTGGGCGCGGGACGCGAGAGGATGGATGACGCCATCGCGCCGGGCGCCGGCATTGTGTTTGCAAAGTCGCTGGGGGAGGCCGTACGCCGGGGCGACTTGATCGCCACGCTGCATTTTGATGAGGAAGACCGTCTGGCCGAGGGGCGCGAGCGCTTGA
Source organism: uncultured Eubacteriales bacterium (assembly GCA_965145485.1). Classification (GTDB taxonomy): domain Bacteria; phylum Bacillota; class Clostridia; order Oscillospirales; family Acutalibacteraceae; genus CABQCM01. The sequence continues at coordinate 2,335 of CBCTCU010000004.1, forward strand.
CCGCCGCCATCGCCATCGGGGACGCCGCGCCGCCGGCCCAGCCGCTTATCTACTCGGTCATTGACGACGCGCAGGAGTAATGTTGTTTGACTGTCCATCCCTGCTGTGAGCACACAAACAACTCAACAGCGCATTTGGGGAAGCGATGCTATGGTCTGGATATCAGCGATGGCCGCTTTTCTTTTACGATATTCCTCCAATATAAAAGCCCCGGATGATAGCCATCCGTGGCTTTTGGTCATATTTTATCGGCTGCGCCGGCGTCATGGGCCAAGCGCTTGCTTATCATAAGCCGGATTCAGCGTAAAGGAGCAAAGCACTGCCTTTCTCCCTATGGCGCACGCCAATTTCTTTGCCCGGCGCGTCATTCCGATGGGCAACCCTAGCGGACATTACCGCCGCAAACAGCGTTTCATCACCGCTCAGCGCCCATCCTATCCGGCGAAAGGGAATCGCGCTGTCCATCCCACGGGAAGAAACGCAATTTTGGCTTCATGAACGCCCTTTATAGCGCTGAGATGATCAATCCGTCCTCGCCGGCTGTGACCGAAATCGCGGCGGGCAAGTCATCACAGCGGTCGACCAGCAGCGTGGCGATCTTATCCTCCACCTGACGGCGGACCTGGTTGCGAAGATCGCGCGCTCCCCGTTCCCCGCCGTGGGAATGCTCGGCCAGCCAATGCACCGTCGCCCGATCCCAGGAAAGGTCGATTCCCTTCTCCTTCAGCGGCCCGGTCAGTTCGGAGAGCATCAGTGCGGCGATGCGCTCATAGTCGGCAAGGCTCAACTCGCCGAATATGACGACCTCGTCCACACGGCTGATGAATTCCGGCCGCAAAAATTCCTTCAGCGCTTTCATGATGCGGTCGCGGTTGGCCTGCGCGGCCGTACGGCCAAAGCCCATGGCGTTTTCCCTGCGCTCGCTGCCTGCGTTGGAGGTCATGACGATCACCGTGTTTTCAAAGTTGACCGTCCTTCCCTGCGCGTCGGTGATACGGCCGTCGTCGAGAATTTGCAGTAAAATATTGAGCACGTCGGGATGCGCTTTTTCAATTTCGTCAAACAGCAGCACCGAATAGGGCTTGCGGCGCACCTTTTCGGTCAGTTGGCCGGCTTCGTCATAACCGACGTAACCAGGCGGCGACCCAATGATACGCGACACCGAGTGCTTCTCCATAAATTCCGACATATCCAGTCGGATCAGGGTCTCGGGCGTGTCAAACAGCTCGGCGGCCAGCACCTTGACCAGCTCGGTTTTCCCCACCCCGGTCGGGCCGACAAAAAGGAAGGAGGCCGGCCGGCGGCGGGCGCTGATTTGCACCCGCGAGCGGCGCACGGCGGCCGCCACGAGACCGACCGCTTCGTCCTGCCCAATGATTTTTTCCTTTAAGCGATCCTCCAGCCCCGCGAGACGGCGCAAATCGCTCTCGCGCACCTTGGAGGCGGGAATGCCGGTCCAAAGCTCGATGACATGGGCAAGATCGTCCTCACTGACCGACGCATTCTCGGCTGCCGGCCGCAGCTGCTGCATCTTTTCATCCAGTTGCGCAAGCTCGCTCTTGACCACGGCGATACGCTCATAGTCGATGTTCTCCACGTCCGCTTCCAGCTCCTCGGTCTCCTGCCGGAGAGCCTCCGATTCCTGGCGGGAGCGGTAGTATTCCTCCGCATCCTTATTGCGAAGCGCGGCGCAGGCGCAAGCCTCGTCGAGCAAATCGATGGCCTTATCGGGAAGGAAACGGTCGTTGATATACCGTTCACTGAGCACCACGGCCCGGCGGATGAGCTCATCCGGAATGCGCACGTGGTGGAAATCCTCATAATATCCCTTGACACCCCGCAGCACGTCGATGGCGTCGCTGACCGACGGCTCCTCCACCGTGACAGGCTGAAAGCGCCGCTCCAAAGCGGTGTCCTTTTCAATGTGTTTGCGGTATTCGGTAAAGGTGGTCGCGCCGATGACCTGTATCTCCCCGCGGGAGAGGGCCGGCTTCATAATATTCGCAGCGCTCATCGAGCCTTCCGAGTCCCCCGTTCCGACCAGCGTATGGACCTCGTCGATAAACAGGATGATATTCCCCTCGGCCTTTACCTCGTCGATAAGCCCCTTGATGCGGCTTTCAAACTGGCCACGGAACTGGGTGCCGGCCACCAACGCAGTCAGGTCGAGCAGATGGATTTCTTTCTCCGCAAGCCTGGCGGGAACCTCTCCCGCGGCGATGCGAAGCGCCAACCCCTCGGCGATCGCCGTCTTGCCCACGCCCGGCTCGCCGATTAAACAGGGATTGTTCTTACTGCGGCGGCAGAGAATCTGGATCACACGATACAGCTCCCTTTCGCGGCCGACGATTTTATCCAGCTCGCCGGCCCGCGCCTTGGCGGTTAAATCGGTGCAGTACAGCCCAAGGTATTTGCGTTTGCGCGCAGCCTTCTCCTTCTTTTTCTCTTTTGTACGGGGCTCCTCCCGCTTTTCCTTGGCTGCCGACTCCCCCTGCTGGGGGTTGGACAGACTGAAATTTTCGCCGAAGATCTGTTTTAAAAAGGGGAAGGTCGCGGCGCCACCGGGGGTAAATCCATCCCCCTCCTCGTCGTCCTCGTTGTCGCCGCCCATCAGGCTCATAACCTCCTCGGTCATGCTCTCCAAATCCTCATCCGACAGATTCATTTTGTCCAGCATCTGGTTGATGGGAGCAATATTCAGCTCCCTGGCGCATTTCAGGCAAAGCCCCTCGGGGATGGCCTTGTCCCCCTCCATACGGGTGATAAAAATAACAGCCGGACGCTGTTTGCAGCGTGAACACAGTGTTGCTCCCATAGAATGTGATTATTCCCTCCTCTGTTTGGTTGGGGCGTTGCCGGCAGCGGTATCTCCCCCGTGCAAGCCGGCGCTTTTCTTATCGTTTTCAAAAGACTCGGTCTCCACATCGTACCTGCCGTGGCGAATGGCCAAAAAAATCATGGCGTACTGCCCCAAGGCGAGGAGCAGGCTGACGCAAACCAGCGCGCAAAGCACCCAGAACACCACGTCGGGCAAAAGATGATAGCCCATCGAGGAGGCGCAGTCGTTCGCCACCAGCAGCAGCATGAGCACATACAGCAAGGCGGTGGACAGCTTGCCCCACAGCTTGGACTCCGACGGTCTCGTCCCCGACCGGTAAAGAATGGCGGCTCCTACCGCCAGGCAAAGCTCTTTGATCAGCAGCGCCCCCATGACAATGGAGACGACCGGATGACGCAGCATCAAACAAAACACGACGCTGGCGGTGGTCAGTTTGTCGGCCAAAGGGTCGAGGAATTTGCCCAAATCCGAGATTGCCCCAAAATGCCGTGCAATCTGCCCGTCAAGCATGTCCGACAGGCCGGAAACAGCCAGCAAGGCGATCGCCCAGATAAAATGGCCGCTGAGATAGGTCCAGGCGATGATGGGCACCAAAAGCAGCCGAATCAACGATATCACATTGGGCACGGTAACGATCTTTTTCATGGTTGTCCCCTCCGCCCGCAATGAAATTTTCCCACGGGCTTTTGGTTTTCACTATCCTTTGAACAAACTGCGCCGCCGTCAGCCGAGCTGGATGAGGCCGAACAGGTTGCCAAACAGCAGGGATTGGTCAATCGAATCTTTGGTAAAGCCCAGCAAGCCGTTGGCCGAGGCGGTAATCAGCGTGCCGAGCAGAACGCAGAGGATCACCGATACCAGCAGGCCCTTCACGCCGCCAAGCACTGCTCCCAAAACCGAATTGACGGTGCCAAACAGGGAGAAAGAAAAGATTTTTCCAATCAGCTTTGATACTATCTTGACCAGAATCAGCAGAATTAGCAGCAAAACTGCGATGAAAATCACGCGAACCGCAAATGTGGCGACCGGCCGGGCAACCGACTCTTTGACAAAGGTCGATACCGCATCCACCCCGCCCTGGCTTGTTTGGGTAGCGCCGGCAATGACGTCCTCCCTATCCAACCCGGTCAGCCCGGCAAAATATGCCAATGTGCTATTGCTCTGCCAAAGGTTGTTCACCGTCTGCTCAACGGCCTCTCCAGTATATCCCGCCAGCGCGTTGTCCACCGATTGGGCAACCGGTTGCGCTACAAAGGAATCATAGACCGCCTCCGACAAGGGAATGCTCAGTGAAAAGGCGATGACGATGGCGAGCAGGGTACCCACCACCTCCACCAGGGAGGCGACAAAGCCTTTGCGAATGCCAAAAAAGATAAACAGCAGTACAACGCCGACAACCAGCAGGTCCAAAACCAAGCTCATGCACAGACCCTCCAGCAAATATGTATTTGCTTTGACCGCATGCACGGAGGATAAGGCACTTCACCCCGCCGCGCTGGAATCAAAGGATGATTCGTGTATCATTGTATCATAGTTTGTCGTTTCTTACAATTACATTTTTGTAAGAACCGCGCCCAAGTCGTTCCACCATGGTATGGTACAAAATAAGATTCAAGGAAATATCAACCTTCCTGCGGCGCGCTGGAGGAACTCGACGGGCTGCCCGCAACATGGCCGATGTCGTACTGGGCAACCGTGGCGGCCCCCACCACCGTCGCCCGGCTGTTGGTATTGGCCACAAGCAGGCTGTCCGAGTCAACCTCGAGCGTACCAAGCATCGTCCCCTGATGGTCAAACACCGTCATGCCCTCGCGCAAAAGCACGCACACCCGCTTGCCGCTCATGGAAACCGACTGCACGATGCCCTCGGTCTGGCCGCCGCCGTGGGACTGCAGCGTCGCGTCAAACAGGAGAAGCTCGGCGTTTTGCGGCTGATTGTACCGGGTCAGCGATACCGCGACGCCGGCGTTATCGTGATTGTCAAAGGCCTGCAGGGTTTGGCCGTCGAAAGCATAGTCGGTTCTCTGGCCGTTTCTGCCCACGCTCGAAAGCATATCGTCGAAAACGGCCACCACCCGATCGCCCGGCTTGCAGTCAACCGACAGCAATGTGGAACCCCGATACTCCTGTGTATACACCGGCTCGGTACTGTTGCGGTCAAAGTAGAGCAGATGCGACACATACTCCCCCGCTTCGACCGACAAAAGGCCCACCGCAAAATACCGTCCTCCGTCGCTCATGGAGACGCTGGTCACATAACGTGAGGCCGAATGCCAGACATACACCTGCTCAAAATCTGCATTGTAAACCGTCACATCGCACAGATGCTCACTCGAGCGGGTTGCGACCACAAAGGTGCCGTCATAGCCCAAGCTGGCCGTGATGATGGGGTGATCGAAGGTCATTTCATTCAAGGAGCGCGCTGCGTTTTCCACCCGCAGCTTGGTGCCCCCGCGATCATAAACCAGCACCCGGGAGGTGGAGGCGGACAGCACTGGGGAGGAAAAGCCATGCTGCCGGCTAAAAATCTGATATCCGTCGTTTTTATACATCAGCAGGCTGGTGTCGGTCAGCACGGCGATGTTCCCTCCCACGATGGCGATGCTCTGGTCGGTGGTCGAGCCGATGTCTTGCGGGAAACCCTCTCCCGTGCCGAAACCGGCCGCTGTGGTCTCAATGAGCTCGATCAGGCCGGCTGGAGAAAGGGCGTTGATCAGCACAACCGATGCAAGCAGCAAGACGATGACCGAGGTAAGGATAATCAACCCTTTGCGGCGTCTGCCGGCCCCACCGCGGATGACACGGTATTCCGGCTTGGCCGGCTCATCTCGCTCCTCACGGGCCGGCGTGGGAGGGGCCGCATTTCTCGGAGCCGGGTCGACAGCAGCAGGCGCTCTGGAAGGCCGCGGGCGGGGCGCATTCGCCGGCCTGTCCGGCGCGTGAGCCGGGCGAGAGGGGCGGCGGGCCGGCGGCTGTGTCCTTTCTGCGGGCTGCCGCCTGCTCTCCACTGGCTTAGCTTCGGGCTGTGCGGCGGGAGGAGAGACCGGGGGCGCGGAAGACCGAGCCTGCTTTTTTGCATCCATGCGCCGCTGGCGTCTCTCTTCGATTTTCTCGGCCTTTTCGCGGCTCACCGGACGAGAAACCACCCGGGAACGCTCGGACGACAATCTGGGGCGTTGGGGTCTGTCTGCCACCGTCCATCCTCTCCTTTCAAGATATGCGGCCAACTGGCCGGCTAAAACCAAAGGGTTTTCTTCTTTGTCCCAAGCGCCCAAAAGCGCGTCGAGACGAAAACTTGCTGTTCCCCGGCAAGCTGAAAACAAACGTCAAGCTCCGCCGCCCGTGCCGGAGCAACGCCCGGTCTTCGGAAAAGCCGGGGTGGGCCAGGGATTCAAGGCTTTGGGCACCGTATAGGACCGGGCATGCCGCGATATGGATATCGGCCGCCAGTAATGCGTTTACCCCGGTGCGCTGTCTTTGCTCCTCTGTGGGAATAAGCGTTAAAATGGGCGGGAATAGGCTCAGGAAAACATCGCCGGGCGGCCGGTCATACGGTATAGAAGTGCGGCCGATTTCACCAGGATTAGGACACTTCCCGCCAGTGCATATGGCCAAATCCGCCTCCCTGCCCGCGACCGAGCGCCCCGGTATGCGCCGGCGCTGACGCCGTAAGCCGCGCAACCATGCGGCGATGCTCAATCGGCCGCCTTCCAAACAAGACGGCAGCCGTCCACCTCGGCAGTCACCCTGCCCAGTCGCATGAGATAAGCGAGATAAGCGTGCACCGCGCTGCCCACCAGGGCGTACTGCGTCATGTCCATCTTGAGCGCATAATGGGCGAACAGCTCGGCCAGCAGCTCGTCAAACAGCAACGGCCGCCGGCATATCGCGCAGAGGGCCTGCGAAATTTCGGCAACGGCCTCTCGGTTCCTCTGTACGAGCGGCCGGATGTCCCTCGTGGCGGGGGCGTGAGACGGCACAAACCAGTCGCAGCGCGTCTGCTCCAGCAAATCCAGGGTGCGCAGATAGCCGGGCACATCATAAAGATAAAAGACGCGGTATTTCTCCAGTGCAAGGCCGCCGCAAACGCTGTCCGCGATGTAAAAGACCCCGTCCTGGGTGCGATAGCCGGTCATGCAGGGAGTATGGCCGGGCAGGGGCACGGCGCACAGTCCCTTTGGAAGAAAAGCATCCTCCAAACAGATAGCCTGCGAAGCCTCGGCCAGCAAAAAGCGGTTGCACAGACTTTCCGGCGGCGCGGCGCCGTACAAAAAGGCGGGCTCCAGCTCCGGATGATGGACGAAAACCTGCTCGGCGCCGGGCGCATAGACGGCGCAGCCCGTACGGGCCTGCATGATGCGGTTACCGCCGATGTGGTCGGCATGAAAATGGGTATTATAAACCGCTTGAAGCCGCCATCCATGCTCGTCCAGAATCTTGAGGACGCGTTTCCCCGTATCCTTATGATTGCCGCTGTCGATGAGCACCACCTCATCGGGCGCGACCTTGACAATACCGATTCTGGAAGGACATTCGACGACAAAAGCCGTTTCGCTCAGCGGGATCAGATCATACATCCGCATTCACCTCGCAATCGGGCAGGCCATCGTAAAATACCCTGTTTAAAAACAGCCCCTTGGCCGGCGCGGTCGGCCCGGCGGCCGCGCGGTCTCGCGCGGCGAGGATACGCTCCATATCCTCGGGTGAAAACCGGCCAAAAGCGACCTGCAAGAGGGTGCCCGCCATGATGCGCACCATGTTGTACAAAAAGCCGTCGGCCTCCACCCGAAAGACGACCAGGTTGCCGCGGCGCTCGAGCCGGCTGTGCCGTATGGTGCGCGTGGGGCTCCCCTCCTTTGCCCTCGCGGCGCAAAAGGAGGTAAAGTCGTGCCTGCCGAGAAAGCCAGCCGCCGCTTCGTTCAGGCGGTCAAGATCCATCGTCGTGTGCACATGAATGGAATAGGCCTCCAAAAATGGGTCTCGCGACGGTGCGTTGAGAAACTGGTAGACATATTCCTTGCCGGTGCAGGAATATCGTGCGTGAAAATCGTCCGGCACCCGCCGGCTGGAGAGCACGCAGATATCCTTTGGAAGGGCGAAGTTCAAAGCCCGGGTAAGACGATCGGGCTCCAGAGGGCGGTCGCTGTCAAAATGGCAGCAATACATGGCCGCGTGAACCCCGCTGTCGGTACGGCTGCATCCCGATACGCCGGGACGCTGCTGCAAGATACGCTCGAGGGCGTCCTGCACCACCGGCTGTACGGCCAGGGCGTTTTGCTGGACCTGCCAGCCATGGTAGCGAGTCCCGTCATAGCGCAGCGTGAGCAGATATCGCAAGAATGTTTGCGCCCCTTTCCATTCATTGTAACTTTTCTTATCACCGTGTCAAGCGAACTCCCTTCCCCTTTGGGGAATCAAAACAACAAGGAAATCCATGACACAATGGCATCCCGTACCCAAGGCAAGGACAAATTTATGGATGCACCAAACCCAGCAAAAATCCATCCAGATAAATATTCGATAAAATAACGCCCGCAAAAAGCACCGCCACCACGGCGATCGAAACAAAATCGCTGGCTCTCATATGCATTTGTTTCATACGGGTACGCCCCTTGCCTCCATGGTAACAGCGGCATTCCATCGCGTCAGCCAGCTCCCCCGCGCGGCGGAAGGAAGAGACAAGCAAAGGGATGAGCACCGGCATGAGGGCACGGATGCGCTGGAGCAGCCCGCCGCTCTCAAGGTCGGCCCCCCTCGCCTTCTGCGCGCTCATGATGCGGTCGGTCTCCTCCAGCAAAGTGGGGATAAACCGCAGGGCGATGGTCATCATCATGGCCAGCAGGTGAACGTCAAGGTGAAAGACCTTGAGCGGGGAACAAAGCCTCTCGATGGCGTCGGTCAGCTCGGTGGGGGAGGTGGAATAGGTCAGCATCGCGCTGCACAGGATGAGCATGGCGATGCGCAACGACATATAGACCGCTGTAAGCACCCCCCTGGAGGTAACCGTAAAAATCCAGAAGGAGAACAGCTCGGTGCCCCCCTGGATATACAGCGCGTTGAGCAGCGAAGTCAGGATGATGATGGGAATAATGGGCTTTAAGCTTTTGAGATACATCCGCGCAGGGATGCGCGACGCCGCCATCAAAGCGACGACGCTAGCCAGCGTCAAGAGGATGGACACCGCGTTGCCCGCCACAAACAGCAGCACAATCATGGCCACGGTCAGCACCAGCTTCACTCGCGCGTCCATGGCGTGGAGCACCGATTTCGCGGGGAAGTACTGGCCAAAGGTAATGTCTCTAAGCATGGCGGGTCCCCCTCTCCCCGCGCAGGCGGAGGATTTCCTCCACCCCCGCCGGTACCGTATAAATCCCCTCGCGCACCGGGATTCCCCGCTCGCGCAGGCCCAAAAACACCTGCGTGACCGCGGGGATATCCAAGCCCATGTCGCGCAGCTCTCTGGCGTGGGAAAACACCTCCTGCACCGGGGCGAACATGACCGCCCGGCCCTGATTCATCACCAGCACCTTCTGCGCCAGCAGGGCGATATCCTCCATGCTGTGGGAGACAAACAGCATGGTTGCCCCCGTCTGCTCCCCATACTGCCGGATGAGGGACAAAATGGTGTCCCTCCCTTTGGGATCGAGGCCGGCGGTCGGCTCGTCGAGGATCATGACCTCGGGGCGCATGGCCATAATGCCGGCTATCGCCGCCCGGCGCTTTTGCCCTCCCGATAGGTCAAAGGGGGACTTGTCCAGCAGCTCGTCGGGCAGCTCGACCATTTTGGCCGCTTCCCGCACCCGCCGGTCGATCTCCCCCTCGTCCAGCCCCATGTTGCGGGGGCCGAAGGAGATATCCTTGTAGACCGTGTCGTCAAAAAGCTGATATTCGGGGTACTGAAAGACCAGCCCCACCCGAAAGCGGACGGCGCGAATCTTTTTGGGATCGGCCCAGATATCCTGCCCGCCGAGCAGCACCCGCCCCGACGTGGGCCGAAGCAGGCCGTTGAGGTGCTGCACCAGCGTCGACTTTCCCGACCCGGTATGGCCGATGATGCCGATGCGCTCCCCCGCCTCCATTGTCAGGCAAACGTCCGAGAGCGCCTCTTTTCGAAAGGGGGTGTTCTCCCCGTAGACATATTCCAAATGCTCTGTGGCTAAGATTGACAAGGCGATTCCTCCAACAGCGCGGCCAGCGCCTCCACACATTCCTCTACCGACAGGGCCGGGCCGCCCACATTCATTCCCGCTTCTTTCAGCCGCTCCAGCAGCTCGGCCGGCTGGGGCAGGTCAAGCCCCGCCATGCGGATCACGTCCGGCCGTGCAAAAACCTCCGTCGGCGTACCGTCCAGCAGGATCCGGCCCGAATCCATGACCACCATCCGCCCCGCGCGGGCCGCCTCGTTCATATAATGGGTGATGAGCACCACCGTCATGCCCCGCTCCCGGTTGAGCCGCAGGATGGTATCGATCACCTCGGCGCGGCCTTTTGGGTCGAGCATGGCGGTCGGCTCATCGAGCACGATGCACTGCGGCTGCATGGCGAGGATGCCGGCGATGGCAATGCGCTGCTTCTGCCCCCCCGAAAGCTTATGGGTATCGTGCCGGGCGTATTCGAGCATGCCCACTGCCCGCAGGGCGTCCTCCACCCGGGGGCGAAGCTGATCGGCCGGTACGCCGAGGTTCTCCGGCCCAAAGGCGACGTCCTCCTCCACAATGGAGGAAACCAGCTGATTGTCCGGATTTTGAAAAACCAGCCCCACCGCTTTGCGCACGGCCAGCTGATTCTCCTCCTTGGCCGTGTCCATTCCGTCGACGAGCACCTGCCCCCGGTCGGGGAGATAAAGGCCGTTGCACAGCTTTGCCAGGGTGGACTTGCCCGAGCCGTTGTGCCCCACCACCGCAACAAAGGAGCCCTTTTGAATGTCCAACGAAAAATCCCGCAACACCAAGGGGACGTCGGCCTCCCCCTCCGACGCGTAGCGGAAATCAATCGAGGAAAGTGAAATCATGGGGATTTGCCCGCCCTCGGACGGATTTGACATACTCTTACCCTCCTAACACCATCATGCGGCCTGCTTCGCCATAAGCGCCGCCCTATCGTAATATTCCTTGTACACAAAATTAGGCCGGTCATTTCTGCGGTTGGTCAAAAGCCTGTCCAGCCTGGCGGCAGGGTGTGTTCCCTCATCACTGCCGCTCGTAGGCTAACGTCAGCCCTATGGCCTTTGGCCAATTCCCGCAAAGTCGCAGCCCGCCATTCCCTAACACTGCCAAACCGCCGTACCCCCGCATGGAAGGGCGAGACCAGAGGCACTGACTGGAAGCCCGATCTCATCCGACCAGACGCGGCCTCCCAGGGAGGGAATGAGGATACTCCCGAGCATGTATTCCATCACCGAGGGCGAAAGGCCGGTGGTGTAGGAATTGATCATGAAAAAGGAAGCATCTCGATTCAAAATCGCGGCGCAATCTTCAATCAGGCCATAGATTTTTTCATGCAGCTGCCAGACTTCGCCCCCCGGGCCGCGCCCGTAAGAAGGAGGATCCATGATAATGGCGTCATAACGGCTTCCCCGCCGCTGCTCACGCTGGACAAATTTCATGCAGTCGTCGACCAGCCAGCGGATCGGGTGCTCTTTGAGGCCCGAAGCCGCGGCATTGTCCCGCGCCCACTGCACCATTCCTTTGGAGGCGTCCACATGGGTGACCTGCGCGCCGGCCAGCGCGCTCATGACCGTTGCGCCGCCGGTGTAGGCAAACAGGTTGAGCAGCTTCATCGGGCGCCCGGCGCGACGGATCAAATCCCCGCAAAAATCCCAATTGACGGCCTGCTCGGGAAAGAGCCCGGTGTGCTTGAAGCCCATTGGCTTCAGGCGGAAAACCGCCTCGCCATATCCGATGCTCCAAACATCCGGCGTGGGGCGCAGACGCTCCCAATGGCCTCCCCCTGTCGTGCTGCGATGGTAATGCGCGTGGGCCTTGCCCCACAGCGGGCTGCGCCTACCGGTGCTCCATATGACCTGCGGGTCGGGACGAATGAGCACAATCTCGCCCCAACGCTCCAGCCGCTCGCCATCGGTGGCGTCGACGCACTCATAATCCTTCCAGCCCGAAGCAGTCCTCATAACCTCTATAAATCCTTTCCAAATGTAGGCGCAAAGCCCGTGCGGCCAAACGGCCGTGGGATGGGCAATCCCCTTGCTTAAGCTGCCGGAAGCCGAACCCGAGATGCCGGAAATGTACCGGCACGGCGGCTTTTCCCTTCTTCCCTTGGTGTGCGCCGTCACGCCTGCGGCCTCAAAAGCAAACATCCATCCGCGCCGCCATCCTTTTCGATGCGCGCAGTTGTCAGCGAAAAGGCTTTCGTGCGGGCAAGGCATAAATTTGCGGCCATGCTCCCGTATGGCAAAAATTTCAACGCAGTCCGCGCGGATAGCAACTGCTGAAAACCATATTGTGTTCGGCTTCCGGCAGCTTACGCCAGCCGTTCGCGGATGACATCGGCAATTTCCTGAGCGTAGCCGTCGATGACCTGCTGCTCCTTGCCCTCTAGCATCACGCGGATCAACGGCTCGGTGCCCGACACCCGCACCAAAACCCGGCCGTCGCCGCCCAGCCGCCGCTCCACGTCGGCGATGCGCTCCTGCACCGGGCGATCGGCTTCCAGCCGCTGCTTGCCCTCGGCTGACACCGTGATATTGACCAGAACCTGGGGATAAACGGTCATACACTCGGCCAATCGCTTGAGGGTCTTGCCCTGCCGGCGCATGACCCCCATGATCTGCACCGCCGAAAGCTGGCCGTCCCCGGTCGTGGCGTAATCGAGGAAAATGATATGCCCCGACTGCTCGCCGCCGATGTTGTAGCCCGAACGCAGCATCTCCTCGAGCACATAGCGGTCACCGACCGCCGTCTTTTCGACCCGTATGCCCGCCTGCTCCGCAAATTTCCAAAAGCCCATATTGGACATTACGGTAACCACCGCCGTATCCTGCTTGAGTACGCCGCGGCGCTTCATATCCTCGGCCGCCACCGCGATCAGCCGGTCCCCGTCCACCACCGTGCCGTCGGCATCCACCGCCAGGCAGCGGTCGGCGTCGCCGTCAAAGGCAAAGCCCATATCCAGCCCATTGTCGCGCACAAAACGGATGAGGTTGCCCAAGTGGGTCGAGCCGCAGTTTTCGTTGATATTGGTGCCGGTGGGACGGTTGCTGAGCATATGGCACTCGGCGCCCAGGCCGGAAAAGAGGGTCTGGGCCGTCATGGAGGCCGAGCCGTTGGCGCAGTCCAGTGCCACCCGCATGCCGTCAAAGCGCACATCCACTGTGGAGGAGACATGCTTGATGTAATCCCCCAAAGCCGAGGGCTCCAGATGTACCCGGCCCAGCTCCCCCCCCGTGGGGAAGGTCAGGGGCTCGGCGTCGTCGAGAACAATGGCCTCGATCTCAGCCTCCAGCGCGTCCGAGAGCTTATAGCCGGTGGAACTGAACAGCTTGATCCCGTTGTACTCGCAGGGGTTATGGGAGGCGGAGATCATCACACCGGCATCCATCCCATAGTGGGTGACCAGATAGGCCACGGCCGGCGTGGGGACGACGCCCACCTGCACCACATCGGCCCCAACCGAGCACAGCCCGGCGGTCAGCGCCGCCTCCAGCATCTTGGAGGAGATGCGGGTATCCATCCCAATGAGGACACGGGGGCGGTGATGCTCTGCCTGCGCCAGCACCGCTGCAGCCGCGCGCCCAATTTTCATCGCCAGCTCACAAGTCAGCTCACTGTTGGCGACGCCCCTCGCCCCGTCGGTTCCAAACAATCTTCCCATATTTTCCAGCTCCTTATCGTATATCAATACATACCGCTCCAAAAAGGGAGCGGCCTTGCGGCCAAAGCGCCGCGTTTTTACTCCAGCATGGTCTGGCCCGGCAGCTCCAACCCGAGATGACGGCAGGCCGCCGGCGTGATGCACCGGCCGCGGGGGGTTCGGGTCAAGAAGCCGATCTGCATCAAATAAGGCTCGCACATATCCTCTATGGTAACCGCCTCTTCCCCCATCGCGGCGGCGAGGGTATCCAGCCCCACCGGCCCGCCGGCATAGTTTTGCAATATCACCCGCAGCATCCGCCGGTCAAAATCATCCAGACCAAGCTCGTCGATTTCAAACCGCTCTAGGGCGCTTTGGGCCACATGAAGATCGATTTTACCGTCAAAGCGCACCTGCGCCACATCCCGGACCCGCTTGAGCAGGCGGTTGGCGATGCGGGGGGTCCCTCTCGAACGGGAAGCGATCTCGATCGCCCCCTCCTGGTCGATGGGAATGCCCAAAATGCCGGCCGAACGGGTGACGATGCGGGCCAGCTCCTCCGGCGTGTAAAGCTCCAGCCGGAGCAGCACCCCGAACCGATCCCGCAGCGGGGCGGTGAGCTGCCCCGACCGGGTGGTCGCCCCCACTAAGGTGAAGCGGGGGACATCCAGGCGGATGGAACGGGCCGATGGCCCCTTGCCGATGATGATGTCGACCGCAAAATCCTCCATGGCGGGATAGAGCACCTCTTCCACACTGCGGGACAGGCGGTGAATCTCGTCGACAAACAGCACGTCCCCTTCGGACAAGTTGGTCAGCAGCGCGGCCAGATCCCCCTGCTTCTCGATCGCCGGGCCTGACGTCACCCGCAGGTTAACCCCCATCTCATTGGCGATGATGCCGGCCAGGGTCGTCTTACCCAGCCCGGGCGGGCCGTAGAGCAGGCAGTGATCCAGCGGCTCGCCACGCGTGCGTGCGGCCTGAATGTAGATCGACAGGTTTTCCTTCACCTTTTCCTGGCCGATGTAGTCCTCCAGCATGCGGGGACGCAGCGACAGCTCGGTTTCCACATCCTGCGCGGTGTATTCGGGTGTGACATACCGATTTTCAAAGTCCATTTCGGCCATAGGGATTCTTCCTTTCTATCATGGTAAGGTCTGGCGCTGGCATGCGAAAACAGGCAACGGCTTTCCGTCAGGCAGCCGGCACGAGCGGCTCTCGCGCCCCAGCCCCGGAATCCACCACTGCAACCCGCTTTTACCGGGGCGGTGCCGGGGCAAATGCAGCCGATCATCCAAGCGGCTTTGCCAGGGCTTTGAGGGCCTCGCGCACCAGCGCCTCGGCTGACAGGCTGCTGTCAAGCCGCCCCACGGCGAGCGAAGCCTCCGACTGCGGATATCCCAGCGCTACCAGCGCCTCGACTGCGTCCGAAGCATTGGCAGAGGCCGAGGCGACCCCGGCGGCCGCCAGCTCCTCCCCCATGGCGCCGCCCGAAGCAAAGCTGCCGACCTTATCTTTAAGCTCCATGACAATGCGCTGGGCCACCTTGGGGCCGACCCCCTGCGCACGGGTGATGGTCTTAGCGTCCCCCGTCGCGATGCAAAGCGCAAGCTTTTCAGGCGTCAGCTGAGAGAGCACGGCCAGCGCGACCTTGGGCCCGACCCCCGACACACCGATGAGCAGCCGGAAAAAATCGAGCTCGGCGGGATCGGCAAAGCCGTATAGATCCATCGCATCCTCACGCACGCTCAAATGGGTATAAAGCGTCGCCGTTTCCCCCACGGCGGGCAGGCTCTGCAGCGTCTGGAGCGTTATGCCGCAGGAAAAACCGACCCCCCCGCACTCGACGACGGCGGTGGAGCCGGATTTGACCAGCAGCTTACCGGTTAGGGAATAGATCATTTTCTTGCCTCTCTCTGTGTAAAATCGGATTTCGGCCTTGCAGGGAAGTATTGCCCGTGTACCCGCTGAACACGTCCGAAAACTTATTTTCCCCATCCAACCAGGGAAAGCAAAACTTTTATGAGACCAAACGAGCGCCTTTCTTTGCCCGGCGCGAGCATGCCGCCTGTGACAATGGGCGCCGCGGGCTGGCGTACCGTTGTTCGTGCGCGAAGGATCAGCACAAACCATCCGTGATACCGACGCGCCATCCAACGCAGGGCCGAAAGGAAAATCAGGGAGACGGATGGGCTACTTTCTTCAAAGGCGCGCCCGGCCACTCTCATGCCGCTCAGGCCCGGCGCAACGACAACGCGTCCCGCACATGCCCGACGGCGTTAAATCCCCTGGCGCACGCGCACCTCCGGCCGGCCGCAGTGGGCCTGGCAGATAGCCAGGGCAAGCGCGTCGGCCGTATCGTCCGGCTTTGGCACCTCCGGCAGGCCGAGCAGCATGCGCGTCATCTCCATCACCTGCTTTTTGACCGCCTTGCCATACCCGGTCACCGACTGTTTGACCTGAAGCGGCGTGTACTCGGCGACCGCCACGCCGCCCTTGCGCGCGGCGAGCAGGATGCACCCTCTCGCCTGCGCTACGCCGATAGCGGTCGTGGTGTTGGTGTTAAAATACAGCTTTTCGACCGACATGACCGAGGGGCGAAGCCGTGCGATGATAGCGGTAAACTCATCGTATATCTGCTCCAGCCGCCGCTCAAAGGGCAACCCGGGCTCGGTTATGACCGCACCGTAATCCAGGGTGCAAAACCGGTTGCCCTGGTAGTCTACAACTCCCCATCCCACCGTTGCATAGCCGGGATCAACCCCCAAGATTACCACTGTGTGCACACCTTTCCAGAATAATGAATATTTCAAGTTATTATAGCACAAGCCGGAAGGGCTTTCAACCTAAAAGTTTGCGCCTTTTCCCGACAGCAGACGCGCGTAACTTGCCCTGGTCGAGTTTCGGAACGAAACGGCCTCTCCGGCCCAAATGCGAGCAGAGGGCAGCGCCATATCACAATGTATAAAGCTGACGACATAGATTGTGAAAAATAATCTATAGCCATACGAGGCGGAGTGTGCTATGATATAAAATTAGTACGGCAGTCCGCAGCACCGGGCGGCGAACCGCCAAGGCAAACGACGCAAGGCCGCGCCTTTCTTAGCGGCTGTGACGCGCACAGACGGCTTCCCCCGCCTGCCGCGGCTGTGCAAAACGAACGGAAAGGAGTCAGGAGGATGAAATCCTATCGAAAAGAACTGGTCATGGAAATCCCGCGCCGGCGCGCTTTCGTCAACATTACCCGCGAATGCGAGCAGGCGCTCAGGGAAAGCGGTATACGCGAAGGGTTGCTGCTTTGCAACGCCATGCACATCACGGCAAGCGTCTTTATCAACGACGACGAGAGCGGCTTGCATCAGGATATGGAGGCGTGGCTTGAGAGACTGGCGCCCGAAAAGCCATACAGTCAATACCATCATAACGGCTATGAGGACAATGCCGACGCCCATCTCAAGCGCTCGGTCATGGGGCGGGAGGTGGTTGTCGCGGTCACCGACGGCAAGCTTGATTTTGGCACCTGGGAGCAAATCTTCTATGGAGAATTTGACGGGCTGCGCAAAAAGCGCATCTTAATTAAGATCATCGGAGAATAGCCATTTTTGCGCAAAATCGGGTTGTTTTTTGCTTGTCATCCATCGCCCGAAATGCTATAGTGATCCCATCCACAGGGCGAACGGACAGGATGCCCAAGCGGCTGGGACGGGAACCATATCTGTTCTGGGCACGGTGCTCCAGGAATGGCTGGAAAGCCGGGAGCCGCTATGGTATTTCTCCGGGATACCAGCCCGCATCCACGCCGCGTCCATGCGTCAAAACGGGAATCCAGGCGCCAGCGGTATCGGCGGCGTTAGCCGCGCTCTCGCCGCTGTGCGCAAGCAAAGCACTGGCAACGTGTGGCGAAAGAAGCATTGATTGAAACAACCCGGTATAAAAACAGACAGAAAGGATGTCCATTATGTTAATCAAACCGAATGCACTTGTACTTTTCCAGGGAGACAGCATCACCGACGCGGGGCGCAACCGCGCCGTATCGGACGATCTTGCCAACGGCTACGCCGGCAAGGCGGCGGCGCTGTTTGGCCAACGCCATCCGGATATGGGGGTGCGTTTTCTCAACCGTGGGGTCGGCGGCGACCGCTCCGGCGACATGCTCGCCCGCTGGAAGGAGGACTGCATCGACATCAAGCCCGACCTGGTTTCCATCCTCATCGGGGTCAACGATACCTGGCGGCGCTACGATGCCAATCTGCCCTCCACAGCCCAGGAGTATGCGGATAATCTGGAGTCGGCCCTCCGCCAGACCAAGGAGCTCGGGGCGCGTATCCTGGTCATGTCGCCCTTCCTGCTCCCTGCCGAGGACAAGACGCATTGGAGAAGCGAGGACTTTGATGAAAAACGGGACGCCTGCCAGGCGCTGGCCGAGCAGTATGCCGACGCCTATCTGCCGATGGATGAGATTTTCCAGCAAATGCTGGCTCAAAATCCCCAGGCGGTCTATTCCGATGACGGCGTGCACCCCAACGACGAGGGGGCCTGCGTCATCGCCGAGCACTGGGTGCGTCTGGTCGAAACAATCTAAGACCCATCTGTGATCATACCGCCATGCAGCCGGGCGAGAGAGGTTACGCCTTCATCACCTCGCCCGATGATATCTCGCAGGAATTCAAACGAAAGGATGCGCTTTTGAATGAAACGACTGTTGTGCTTGCTTCTTACTCTGGCCCTTGGCTGCCCTGCCGCGGGCGCCGCTCACGCCCAGCCTTCCTCTGAGGGGCGCACCCGGCTGGCGGTGGATTATATTCCTACCAACAGTATCGGGCGGGATGAAGAATATATCGTTGTCAACACCTCTCAGGCAAGCGAAACATGGCGCTGGTGCGACATGGATCATGAAATTGTATACCGTTTCGATCTCACACAATGGGATTCTCCCCAGTTTCGGATTCAAATCAGCAATAACTATTTGATTTCGGTATCGGCAGACGGAACTAATTTTACCGTTGTTGCCGACTATGGGGAACTGTCGGGCGAGGTGTTTGACGGGTCTTTTTTTAACACCGCCTTTTACACCATAGACCCCACCGAATACAGTTGCGAGGGACAAGTTTATCTGCGCATTGCCAATTGTTATCCCACCGGCGGATGGGGCGGCGCCATTTCCGGCATCTCCATCTTTCATCAGATTCCGAAAGAGCCGCAAGACAATCTGTTATATGGGGATGTTAACAGCAGCGGCAAGGTCGACGCTTCGGATGCGCTGCTTGCGCTTCAGCACTCGGTCGGTCTTACGACGTTGACCGAGCAGGAAATTGAAATCGGCGACCTTGACCGCAACGGAAAAATCGACGCTTCCGACGCGCTTCAAATGCTGCAGCTATCGGTTGGACTGATTAAAGATACCGCTGCGTCCCTCTATCAAAGCGCGGTGATCCACCCGGGGGACCGCATCCTCTTTGTGGGCGACAGCGTCACCGACGCGAACCGCGACCGCAGCAACCCTGACGATCTGGGGTCAGGCTATGTTTCCCAGATCCAGACGCTGCTTTCAGCCGAAAGTCCGCAACTTGATGTAACTCTAATCAACCGCGGCCTCAATGGTACCCGCACCCACGACTGGCTTCCCCTCATTGCCGACACGCTCGACGAAACCCAGCCCGACGTGGTATCGGTGGCGCTGGGGATCAACGACACCTGGCGGCGCTATGATTCCAACATGCCTACAACGGCCCAGGACTATGGAGATAACCTGCGCACAATTCTTTCGGCAGCACAACGCACGGGAGCAAAGCTGGTGGTGATCTCCCCCTTCGCCATATCCGGCTCCAGCGTAGACATTACCGGCTGGCACGAGCAGGATCTAAACGATAAAATCGCAATGTGCGAGCAGGTTGCAAAAGAATTCGGAGCGCTTTATATCCCCATGGACGACATTTTCCGCGAAACATACGGCGGCGACGTCAGCTATACTTTAGACGGCGTCCATCCCAGCCCGTCCGGATGCTCGGCCATGGCCATGGAATGGATCAGCCGGGTGCCGTACTTCCTGCCCACTGGCACGGCCGGGTAATTTTCCCTCACGAGATGGTTGAAAAGGGGGCTTGGGTGTAGAGAGCCATGGTCCCCCTGTCCGAAAGGTACTTTCCTATAGAACCAAAGAGCGGCGCTGCGACTAAAGTCACGGCGTCGCTCTTTTCTGTCCGCTGAAGCATTTTCCATGAAAAAATATTTTTCACCTGTAGCAATCTGTATTCATCACAAAACCGCCGTTGAAGCGCGCTCTGAAAAAACATCAAAAATTCCGATTTTCATGTTGTGAAAAGCGGTCAAAACGGCTATAATAATAAACAATGGAGATTATGTCGAAGGAAGCATATTCATTTTTAGGAATTTCACCATGTAAAAGGGGTTAACCAATCATGTTTACAAGAGATATCGGCATCGACCTCGGCACGGCCAACACCCTGGTCTGCATTAAGGGCAAGGGCATTATCATGCGCGAGCCGTCGGTCGTAGCGGTTGAGGTGCGCACGGAAAACGTACGCGCGGTGGGTACCGAGGCCAAGGAAATGATCGGCCGCACCCCCGGCTCCATTGTGGCAGTGCGCCCTCTCAAGGACGGGGTCATTGCCGACTTTGACGTCACGGCCGCCATGCTCAAAAAGTTCATCCGCGACGCCCTTCGCGGGGGTATTTTTACCCGTGCCAGAGTTATGATCTGCATCCCCTCCGGCGTCACTGAGGTGGAGAGCCGCGCCGTTCACGACGCGGCGGTGCAGGCCGGCGCCCGCGAGGTCGATTTGATTGAGGAGCCCATGGCGGCCGCGATCGGCGCGGGGCTTCCGGTTTTTGATGCGACCGGCAGCATGGTGGTGGACATCGGCGGGGGCACCTCCGAGGTTGCCGTCATTTCGCTGGGCGATATTGTGACCAAGCAGTCGGTCCGGGTTGCCGGCGATCATATGGACGACGCGATTACCACCTATGTGCGCAAAAAGTATAACCTGCTCATCGGGGAGCGCACGGCCGAGCAGATCAAAATTGCGATTGGTTCGGCCTGTGAAAACGACACGGAAGATGAAAATTCCATGGAAATCCGCGGGCGCAACCTGGTGGACGGGCTGCCCAAGAATGTGGTCATCACCGCTGCGGAAGCCCGTGAGGCGCTGTCCGATCCGTTGAATTCCATCGTTGACGCCATCCGTGATACGCTGGAAAAGACCCCGCCCGAGCTGGCGTCGGATATCATTGACCACGGCATTACCTTGACGGGGGGCGGGGCGCTGCTGCGCGGGCTTGACCGTTTGATCTCCCGCGAGACCGGCATGCCGGTTTTTGTGGCTGACAATCCCCTGGATTGTGTGGTCGAGGGCACTCAGAAGCGGCTGGAGATGGGCATTCCCATGGATTATTACGAGCGCCGTCGGCGTTATTGACATCTCGCAAGTTCCGGGCGCCGCCGGTATAAGGGCGGCGTCCCCTCCGGGCAAAAGGAGCGCCGTACCGTCACATAAGGAGAGAAGCATCCCATGCGCGCAGTTACAAAACGCAAAGGATTTAAAATCATACTCGGCATCGTGGCAGCGCTGGTTGTGGTGACGCTGGTTGCCGCACTGATCGGCAGCTGGGTATCCCCCCAATCCAGTATCATCGGAGCCATCACCACTCCCCTGCAGCGCCTCGCGACCTCGGTGAGCAACGGGATATCCGACTTTTTTGAGGCACAGCGCCAGGTGGAGGAGCTGGAGAAGGAAAACAATGAGCTCCGGCAGCGGATTCAGGAAATGACCTCCGACCTGATCGACTACGATCAGTATAAGCTGGACAACGAATTTTATTCCGGTTTTCTCGGCATCAAGGAGGAGCACCCCGACTACGAGTTTCAGCCGGCAACCGTCATCGCCCGCGACCCGGCCAATGCCTTTTACTCCTTTACCATCGACCGGGGGACGCTCGACGGCATTTCTCCCCATGCTCCGGTTATCACGGCGGACGGTCTTGTGGGCTACATAAGCGAGGCCGGTCCCTCCTTCTCCACCGTCATCACGGTGGTCGATCCTTCCCTCAAGGTGGGCGCGATGGATTCGCGCACCCGCGATATCGGCATGGTAGCCGGCAATGTTTCGGACTCCTATGACAGCCAATGCCGCATGTCGTATCTCTCCCGTTCCTCCTCTGTGTCGGTGGGGGACTTTATCATCACCTCCGGCTCTGGCGGCATATTCCCGCAGGGGCTTTTGATCGGTACGGTGTCCGAGCTGGGCAGAGAAACCACCGATATCTCGATGTACGCCGTCATCGACCCCGTCGTTGATTTCGAATCGCTGCGGGACGTCATGGTCATTACCTCCTTTGACACCCAAGGGGGGATCACCTCGAGCGAGGGGGAATGACGCATGCGCGCACACAGTAACGCCTATCTTCGCTATACCGTCCTGGGGCTGGTTGTCTTGCTGGTGTATTTATTGCAGGTGACCCCTCGTATTTTCCCTTCCATCGGCGGCGCCCTGCCCGCCCCGCTGGTACCATTGACGGTAGTCATTGCCATGCGCGAGCATGAGGTGGCGGGCGCTGCTTTTGGCCTTGCCTGCGGCCTGCTCATGGATGCAAGCAGCGCATCCTCGATGGGCTTTCATGCGATTTTGCTGTTAATGGTGGGCTTCTTGTGCGGGCTTCTCGTCAGCAGCCTGCTCAACGATACCTTTCGTACGGCCCTGCTGCTGGGCGTGGCCGCTACCGCGTTATACAGCGTTGCCCATTGGGCCATTACCTGCGCTTTCCGCGGCCTGCCGCATGCGGCGGGATTTCTTGTGTACCGGTACATCCCCATTTTTGTTTATACCCTTGTCTGCCTGATTCCGCTGTATTATTTGATCGGCTGGATTGAGCGCCGTATGCGCGCCAATGGTTAATCGCGACGTGCAAGTAGGCTTTGTTTCAAAACGTACTTGTATGACAAGCCACGCAAGTGCCAAAAGTGTTCTGAAAACAGAAACCGGTAGCGTCGCCTGCGCGGGACAGTGTGATCGTTATGTCCCTCAAAACGTACGGGCGGCGTCAAAATAATGGGAAAGAGCGTGCCCGACACGGGCGGCCTGCGGGCAGACGAGACCAAGATACGTACGGGCGGCGAACTTTTCTGCCAGGTACCTGTGGGACGCGATGCGTAGGATAGGAGGTGAATATAGATCACACGCCTCGCCAAGCTACCGTGCATTTCATGTGCGTGATGGCTTGTCGTCATCCCATGGTTGGATTGAGTTCTCAATCTTCGCGAAACAGGGAGCTATTTTAGATTCTATGTCCGCAGGAGGCGGTAAAAAAATAAAAGGGGTTTATGCAAATGAAAAA
This sequence comes from uncultured Eubacteriales bacterium, assembly GCA_965145485.1. Taxonomy (GTDB): domain Bacteria; phylum Bacillota; class Clostridia; order Oscillospirales; family Acutalibacteraceae; genus CABQCM01. The sequence goes on from CBCTCU010000004.1 coordinate 25,331, forward strand.
GTTCACCGCAATGCTTTTGACCTTGGTATTGCTGTGCACCAGCGTGTTCTCTCTCTCAAGCTCTGCCATTGTATTTGAAGGCGAGCTCGGGGATGTGAACAACGACGGCGGCATCGATGCCGCCGACGCGCTGCTTGCGCTGCAGCACTCGGTTACTCTCACCACACTAAAACGGGATACCTTTGAACGCAGCGAAGTCAGCGGCGACGACATCATCGACGCTGCCGACGCACTCCTGATCCTTCAGCACTCGGTAGCCCTTCTCTCGGTATTCCCGCGCAACCTGGAGGAGGAAAACGATTTGGAAACCTCTCATGCTTACGAGCCCGATCCCACGGCGGATACTTCATTTTCGATCAATTACGATAATCTTGCCGACCACACGATTTATCTGACCCGTACTTCTACCTTCCGCCACAGCAACAACAACATAAAAAGCGACAACTATCGTTTTGCCTGCAGCTTTCAGGGTTTGTTGAACCGGGACTTCAACGGCGACGATAAAACCGCCATGATGTTCCTCTACGAAAACAACGACGAAAAAACATGGCTGGAATACATCCAGTCGGATGGCAAGTTCCTCAATGGCTATGAGCAGGTTGAACTGAAAACCTTCGATGATTTTCTGACTACCTTTGACGCGCAGATCCGCGACTGCGGCATTGTGCTGTGGGATACCCAAGTGCCTTCGACCGCCAATGTCGCGGCTACCATCTGTGGGGTGGACGGCTATCTGCCCGTCAAATACGACACGCAGGAAGACAGCCTTTACAACACCCTGATCAAGCACTTTGGAGAGGAGATTGTCAAATTCTCCTTGGTAGATGCTTTCCGCGAGCCTGCGTTGGGAGAAGAAAAAACCTTTGAGGGATTCACCTATGTCAGCTCGGGGAGCTCCAAATGCGACGCCTATCTCTGGGCGCTGGAATCCTACATGGACCGTTGCTCCGCCAAATACATCGCCTATACCATTGACGGCGAGGGAACGGTGGACGGCACCGACACCAACACCTACTTTAACCCCGATTACACTTATAACTGCATCGTCAACCACGACTATTACATTGCCCGCCGCTGCTTCTTCTTTGATTTGACCTCCAATGCGACCGAGGCGCCCTGTGACGACCCCAACCAGCCGCTGGGCACCGACCAGGATACGATGAAGAAGATCATGCAGGCCAGGTATGACCGGGCCAACGGCGAGTTTGGGCAGCTCTTCGGGTTCCCGCCCTGGTGGCTCAAATACACCTCCGACGTCACCCCCCCGCGCGGCAACTACGGCGGCGTACAGCTGGAATGGGACTTCACCGAATGGTGCTCGGCCTATAACCTGGCCAAAGAGGCTGACGCGCAGGGACCGTGCTACATGTACAACGCCTCGGTGTACTATAAGTACATTCCGGCGGTGGAAAGCTACGAAAACAACCAGCCGGCCGAGAAGCTGACCTTTGATCCAAACACCTATTATTTCACTTTCTATCTCGGCGACTACGATTCCTCCGCCTGGATGAAACGATGGGTCACCGAATACTGGATGGAAGATAACAAGCGCGGGGAATTTCCCATGGCCTGGGCCTTTAACCCCAACCTGTCCGACCGCGCGCCCATGCTCTTTGACTACGTGTATGAGAATAAGACCGACAACGACTATTTCATCGCGGGTGACAGCGGCGCCGGCTACGTCGTGCCATCCATGTTGCTCGAATCAAGCGAAAAGCGTTCCAATCCCGATGGAACCCGCGCGTGGCTCAAATATGCGACCCCCTACTATCAGAAGATTGACTTGGACATCACCGGCTTCATTCTCAACACTTCCCATGAGGTGACCAGCGAGATTAAAACGGTGTACAACCAGTTGTCCCCGGTTGGCTCCTTTTATGGGACCAACATCAGCGATGGTCCCCTGGTGATATACAATGGGATTCCCTATCTGTACCTGCATACCGGAATTTCGGCCCTGCCAGCCGATCGGGAAAACACCATCCAGGCCATGTTCTCGCACATGTTCAGCAATATGGCGCTGTCGGGCTGTAATTTCTCAGTCTACCGAAACATTTGCCACTCGCCTGACGATCTTTATGACACCATGACCGAATACATTCAATACTGCGCGGATCAGGGTCTGAATGTGCAATATGTCGACCCGTACACCCTGTTTGACCTGATCCATCAGTCGGGCCAGGGAAAGATCGTCAACGACTGATCCACGGCATAGCCTATGATGCACGGCGGGGCAGAGCGGTTATGCACCGCCGTGCATCCCAATACTACCCCCTTACCAAGCGACAATCGGAGTACCGGATATGAAAAAAAGCAAAAAAAATATTCGCCTCAATTTACTCGCCATCATCCTGGCTATTGTGCTGGGAGGATACTCGCTGCAACTGGTATCCTGGCAGCTTGTGCACCGGGACAGCTACCGCTCGGTTGCCAGCGCTACGACCACATATACTGCTACGATTCAGGCGGCGCGCGGCGAGATTCTCGACCGTTACGGACGTCCCCTTGCCGTCAATACCGAAAGCTTTAACATCACCTTCGACCGCGCCTATCTGCCGGCCGACCAACTCAACGACACCATCCTGACCCTGACCAATTTACTCGCCTCCACCGGGGAGAGCTGGATTGACTCCATCCCCCTCACCAAAATGGCGCCGTATGATTTTGCGCAGGAGGCGGAGGTGTCCATTTCCTCCCTGCGCACATTGCTCGGCCTGGCGCCTTACGCCACGGCGGACAACTGCTTTCAGGCCATGGTGAACCGGTATATGCTCGAGGATTATGCCCCCAGCCAGCAGCGCACCATCATGGGGGTGCGCGTCATGATGGAGCTTGCGGGATATTCGGATTCCAATCCCTATACCTTTGCGGAGGATGTCTCCATCGAAACCGTTACAAAAATCGAAGAATCCTCCTTTGACCTGCCCGGCGTCGTCACGGATGTCGTGCCCATACGTCAATATGTCTCGGGGGCCATCGCCCCTCATATTATCGGTGCGGTCGGCCCGATCTACGCCGAGGAATGGGAAGAGCTCAAGCAAAACGGCTATTCCTATGACGACAAGGTCGGCAAAAGCGGCATCGAAAAAGTCGCGGAGGATATCCTACGGGGCGAAGATGGCCAAAAGGTCATCACGCGCGATTCGAGTGGGCAGGTCATATCCACCCAGATTACGAAGCAGCCAAAAAACGGCGATACCGTCTTTTTAACCATAGACAAATATCTGCAGCAAAAAGCACAGGAGGCTCTGGAGCAGCGCATCCTGGAATTACAGGCCACCGAGGATGGTGCAAATGCCAACGCCGGCTCGGTTGTGGTCCTCAATGTAAATACCGGCGATGTACTCGCCGCCGTAACCTATCCCTCGTATACGATGGAAACCTACCAAAACGACTATTCCTCCCTTCTGGAGGCGCCGGGAAACCCGCTTTTCAACCGGGCTCTAAGCGGCACCTACGCCCCCGGATCGACCTTCAAGCCAGCGACCGCTCTCATTGGCCTGTGTACCGGAACCATTACGCCGACCGATACCATTAACTGCGTGCATCGTTATACCTATTACGACGATTATCAGCCCACTTGTCTCGGCCGTCACGGCCATATCAACGTGATTACGGCGATATCCAGATCCTGCAACTATTTCTTTTACGACCTGGGGCGCAGAGTAGGTATCGACACGCTCAACGAATACTGCCGTAAATTCGGCCTAGGCGTTGCGACTGGCATTGAAATTTCAGAAGCCTCCGGCATTCTCGCCGGCAAAGAATACCGCCAGTCGATCGGAAGCTATTGGGTGGACGGCGACACGCTACAGGCGGCCATCGGGCAATCGGACAACCTCTTTACCCCCCTCCAGATGGCGGTTTATACCAGCACCTTGGCTAACAACGGCACCCGATATAAGGCCACCATTATCGACAAAGTCATGGATTACGCCTTAACGCAGACCCTGAGCGAGACCCAACCTACTGTGCTCGACGAAAGCGGCATTTCGCAGGAATTCTACGATGTGGTCAAACAGGGCATGCTGAAAGTGACCACCGAGGGAACGGCGGCGGCGTTGAGCAATTACCCCATCGATATCGGCGGTAAGACCGGTACCGCCACAATCTATGAAAACGGCCAGGAATACGATAACGCCGTCTTTATCGCCTTTGCGCCGTTTGATGAGCCTGAAATTGCGGTGGCCATCGTGGGCGAAAAATGCGGGCATGGTAACGCGCTTGCCCCAGTGGCCCAGGCTGTTTTCGACGCTTATTTTTTCTACCAGGGCGATGCTTATACCGAACAGCCTGTGAATGCTCTGCTCCCTTAGCACATCAGGCGGTCCCGTTGAATCTTTTTATGTGAATTCTGTGTTATTTTCACGAAAACTCCTTTGACAAACTTCTTTTTTCATGATAAAATATAGTAATCGATTTTCACAGTTTCCACCGAAAGGATGTCATATCGCATGGGGCGGGTGATTGCTCTGGCTTCCGGAAAGGGTGGCGTGGGAAAATCCTTCCTGACCGCCTGCCTGGCCAATGCTCTAGCCAAAACTGGAAAAAAGGTATTGCTCGTCGATGCAAGCATCTCCAGCCGCTGCCTTGACCTGCTCTATGGGGTAGATGGTCAAATACTGTTTGATTTGGGCGACGCGCTGCATGGTAGATGCCGCCCATCCCAAACGGTGCAGCCACTGAATGATTCCTTGGCCCTGATCGCGGCCCCTTTACGGGAAGAGCCGTTTGCGTGGCAGGACATGCACCGCCTGTTTCATCTTTGTGCGCAGGACTATGATTATGTCCTGGTGGATTGCCTGTCCGGCGCGGGGGAAAGCCAGCTTTCGGCCGTACGCAGCGCCGACGCAGTGTATGTCGTTGTCACGCCCGACCGTGTCTGTAGCAGGGCGTCTGCCTCTTTAGCAGCGATTCTGGCCCAATTTGGCGACATCGAACGGGGGATGCTCATCAACTGCTTTCAGCCAACATCACAAAAAGAGGGCCATTCGGTCGATTGCCTCATTGACGCGGTTCAATTGCCGTGCATCGGTGTTGTGCCCCAGGATCATGGCTTTTACCGGGCTGCGGTATCCGGCACGCTTCCCGGTTGCGGTCCAGCCGTCCAAGCCTGCGAGCGCATTGCTGCGCGCCTGGATGGCAGGCAGATTCCACTGCCCAAGGGCAGAAAGCTGTTTTCTTGATAGGAAAATTATATAGGAGGTTTTGCTGTATGAATATAGCCCTTTTAGCCCATGATGCCAAAAAGGAACTGATGGTACAATTTTGTATCGCTTATTGTGGTGTGCTGAGCCGTCATACCCTGTGTGCAACCGGAGCAACCGGAAAACTGGTGTCGGAGGCCACGGGGCTCGAAATACAGCGTTATCTCAGTGGTTCACAGGGCGGCGATCAACAAATTGCGGCTCGTATCGGCTGCGATGAGATCGACCTGCTGCTCATCTTCCACGACCCCCTGAGCGCAAAGCCCTATGAGTCCAACTACAGTGATCTTCTGCGCCTTTGCGACGTGCACAACATTCCTGTGGCAACCAACATCGCTACGGCGGAGGTGCTCATCCACGGGCTGGAGCGCGGCGATCTCGACTGGCGCAACATTGTCAATCCTCACAGTCGATAAAACAAAATTTCCCTTGGCCATAGTAGCCAGGGGAAACTTTATTGGTAAGCCCGTTATACGCCACAAATACGCCCCTGTATAGGAAAATCTATACAGGGGCGTTAAATTTTTATAAGCTGCATTGCAACCTACCATTGCCAATGTCTCAAAAGCAACCGGCCGTGTGCGCCTATACGAGTCCTTCCTTGCGGCGGCACAACCTGCTAGAAAACCAACACCCCAAAGGGGGCGTCCCTTGCCACAGTAGCCCCACAGCCAACCATCAAAGGATAATTAACTCTTTGGAGGAGCCGGTCAGGTTATCGCAGCCATCGGGCGTGACGAGTACAAAATCCTCGATACGTACGCCAAAACGCCCTGGCAGATAAATCCCTGGCTCGACCGTGACCACCTGCCCGCTCAGCAACGGCTTGTCATACCGTGACGCCAGTGCAGGAGCCTCGTGAATCTCCAAGCCCACGCCGTGCCCGGTCGAATGATCAAAATATCGGCCATAGCCTGCCGCATCGATCACCTTGCGCGCAGCCCCATCTGCCTGGCTCCCCGTAATGCCGGCGTGTATGGTCGCTAAGGCGGCAAGCTGGGCCTCCAGCACCGTCTCATAAACCCTCCGCTGCTCATCGCCAATCCAGCCCACGGCAACCGTGCGGGTCATATCGGCGTGATAACCGTCGACCACCGCACCAAAATCCATGGTGACAAACTCGCCCTTTTTCACCCGCTTGGCGCTGGGAACGCCATGAGGCAGGGAGCCGCGCTCCCCAGAAACGGCTATGGTTTCAAACGACTCCCGCTGGGCGCCCAGACGCCGCATGGTAAATTCCAGCTCGATGGCAATGTCCCGCTCAGTTACCCCTTCGCGGATAAATTCCAGAATGTGCAAAAAGGCCTGGTCCGTCAGCCTTTGGGCCTCGCGCAGCGCAAGGACCTCGGCTGCGTCCTTGACCGAGCGCTGTTGCTCGATACGGCGATCCAGGGAGCCGTCGCACACCAGCTCCACCCCCGGTAGCATATCCTGCCACCGGCGGTATAGGGAAACCGGGATTGCCGCCTCGGCCAACGCCCGGCTTACCGACAACTCGCTCATCAGACGGGGCATCCACTCGCTTGGCTGGTTGCCAAGGCGCACCTCACAACCGCGGACCGATTTTTCAGCCGCCTCAATATAGCGGCCGTCTACCACCAGTACAGCGTTTTCTCTGGTCACAATCAGCGTGCCGGCGCTGGAAGCAAAATCGCTGAAATAATAACGATTGACTTCCGTCTCCAGCACCACCGCGTCCATCTCGCGTGGCATCCACTCTCGAAGCCGATCCAGCCTTGTCCGGGTCATACGAACACTCCTTCCATCCAGTCGTTTGCCGGTTATTTCATCCAAAACGCGGCCAAAGACAAAACGGCGGCAGATATCCCCTATGGGTCATGATCCGCCGCCGGTTTTCTGAATACATCACCTATGTCGTCCGGCATCATCCAGGCTTTTTGATCCCGTCATCCAAACCGTGCCACAAAGGCCTCTTCCTTTCCCAAAGCATTTAAGGAAGCAAAGTCTCCGTCAGCCGCCACGGTGTAACCGGATACCGCAAAGCCCCCCGATACCGTGCAGATTCCTGAAAAACGGTCTCGCCCGGTCGAGCCAAGATGGGTCCACCAGACCGGCTCCCCATCCGAGGTCATCTTGTACACAAACCCTTCGTACCCGCCCTGGGCCTCTATATCGGAGAAGGACAGGTCGGTCGAGGAGGTATAGCCTGCAATCAGCAGGTCGGTTCCGTTGACCGCAACGGCCGTACACCGGTCATCCTGTGTGCCGCTGATAGGCTTTGCCCATTGCTGCGTACCGTTTAAATCATACTTTACGACAATGCCGTCTTCCTTGGCGCTGTACATCCCCGCCATATCGCCGTCGGACGACTGCGACATTCCCACGGCGGCATAGCCGTCTTTGAGCACCGCAACGGCATCAAACTGATCGGCCTGCGTGCCGGAGAAAACGCTGCTCCACTCCAGGTTGCCGTTATCGTCAAACTTTACGATAACGGCGTCGCGGCTCTCCCCGCTTGCCCTTCCAGCCAAGTCGCCGTCGGAGGAGTTGGTAAAGCCCACGGCGATATAGCCGCCGTCGCGCGCCTGCTCCACCTTGCTGAATTCATCCCAGCCGCTGCCGCCAAAGGTGGCAGCCCACATCGCCGTTCCCTTGTCGTCGTATTTCACGAGGAAAGCGTCGTAATCGCCGTGCGCCGTCAGGGAGGAAAAGTGGCCGTCGTTGGAATTGCTTCTCCCTACCGCCACCATGCCGCCGTCGCGCGTAGCGGCAACCGATCGAAAGGTGTCGTCCCCGCTGCCGCCGAAATTCGCGACCCAAACCGGGGCCCCGTCCTGATCGAAAGAGACCAGCAGCGCATCGCTCCCCCCCTGTGGGGAAATAACCTGCAAATCGCCGTCGGAGGAATAGGTATACCCTGCGCCAATCGCAGCGCCGTCGACCACCGCAACGTCATGGAAAGCCTCGTTCGTCGAACCGCCAAAAGCAGTGGCAAATTTTGACTTCCCATCCGCGTCAAAGCGCACCAGAAGCGCATCGGCCTGCCCATGCTGGTACAAATCGGTCATATCGCCGTCCGAGGATTGGGTAAAACCCACGGCATACAAATCGGACCCCGCCGATTCCACCGCCGCAAAACTGTCCCAAGCGGTGCCGCTGAAGCCGGACAGCCAGCTCAGCTGTGGTGCGGAGGAATCTCCGCGGCAGCCGGCCAACACGACCGTCAACAGGCTCATCACCAGGCCAAAGGACAGAATTCGCAACTTTTTCATCATGCGGGATCCACCTTTTTCAACTTGTTAAATTACTCTTCTTCCTGCGCCGGCGCTTCATCCGCCTGGCTGGCGCCCTCGTCAGCCGGAGCCTCCTGCGCTACGGCCTGGGCAGCGGGAGCAGCCTCATAGACCGTCTCGTTCGGGCCGTCGGCGGCAACCGGGGCATCCTCCAACAGCGCGCGGATCGAGAGGCTAATGCGCTTCTTCTCAACGTCGATGCCGATGATCTTGGCGTCAACCTCCTGCCCGATCTCCAGGACATCCTGCGGCTTGGCGATGCGGGTATTGGAAATCTGAGAAATATGAATCAGGCCATCCACGCCCTCGATAATATTGGCAAACGCGCCATAGGTAGTCATGCTGACGATGCGCACTTTCACCACATCGCCCTCGCTGAACTTGCTCAGGAAGATATTCCAGGGATTGTCCTCCGCTTTCTTATAGCCGAGGGAAACCTTCTTCTTCTCGGTGTCGATGCCTTTGACATACACTTCAATGACATCCCCCACCTTGACGACCTCAGAGGGGTTCTTAATCCGCCTCCAGGACAGCTCGGAGATGTGCACCATTCCGTCCACACCGCCCAGATCGACAAAGGCGCCATATGAGGTCAACGACTTGACCTTGCCGGTATAAACGTCGCCCACCGCCACCTTGGACCAGAAGGCCTCTTCCTGCTCGCGGCGCTGGTCGCGCAGGACCGAACGGATAGAGCCTACCGCACGTTTGCGCCCGCGGTTGACCTCGATAATCCGAAGGGAAACGGTCTGCCCCTTCATATCGTCGAGCGATTCCTGGCGGTAGAGGGTGGCCTGCGACGCGGGCACAAACACCCGCACGCCCTTGACCATCACCAGCAGGCCGCCCTTGATCACGTCGGTCACGCGCCCCTCGAGCACCTGATCGGTCTCGGCGGCGGAGCAGATGTCCTCCCAGTTGTGGGTAGCGTCAAAACGGCGCTTAGAGAGCATTACCGTGCCCTCCTGGTCGTTGGTGCGCATCACGATCAGGTCGAGGATATCCCCCACCTTGACGTGGTCGGCAATATGGGAGTTGATCGCCGGGTCGTAGGAAAACTCATCGACCGGGACATACCCCGCATGCTTGCGGCCAATGTCGACCTGGATCTCGGTCGGCGTGATGGCCAGAACAACACCTTTTACCTTTTGGTCGGTGTTCATATTATTGAGAGAGGCCTCCAGCGCCTCCTCGTAGGTCATTTCATCAAAGCTCTTTGCAGCCTCTTCTACGACCTGGGCAGGGGGTTCGGCTGCAACAGGCTCGGCGTTGACTTCTTCATTGGCTGCGGCAACCGATTCGGTTTGTTCGGGATTGGCGACGTTGTCTAGCATTTCAGACATGTTTTTTTGAACCTCCTTTATGATACCGGCAGGCGTGGACGCGCCTGCGGTGACCCCAATGCGCCGGGCGCTCCTGAGCGCGGATACAGGAAGCTCCTGCGCCGTCTCGATCAGGCAGGTCGGACAATATGGGGCACACACGTCCCGCAGTTTCGCGGTATTGGAGCTCTGCCGGCCGCCGATGACCACCATCAGATCGCTGACGCGGGCGAGAGCCTCCGCCTCCTGTTGACGTTGAGACGTAGCATTACATATTGTATCAAAGATTGTCGCGTTTGTATAGACTTTTTTTATCGTTTGGGCGCATTTTTTCCACAAACCCTCGTGAAAGGTCGTTTGTGAGACCACCGTAATTTGCCTATGTGCAAATTTTTGCCGATCGTCGAGCAATTGCTCGAGTTCCTCCAGATTCCCGAATACATAGCAATCGGGCCCACAGTGCCCCCGTATCCCTCGTACCTCGGGGTGATCGCGGTCCCCCGCAATGAGCACAACATCCCCCGCTTTGGAAGCGGACGACACGATATTATGGATTTTGCGCACAAAAGGACAGGTTGCGTCGGTATAGGAGACGCCCGCCCGGTCGAGGGCCTCTATCGTCGCCCGGTCTACCCCATGCGAGCGGATGACCAGTATGGCACCGGGAGGCACCTCATCCACCGAATGGGCAATGGTCACCCCGCGGCGGGTGAGATCATCCACCACCTGGGTGTTGTGGATGATCGGCCCTAACGTAGCGACCTTACGCCCCTCGTCCAGCAGCCGGTAGACCATCTCCACCGCACGATTGACCCCATAGCAGAATCCGGCGGTGTCGGCCACGCGGATGACCGGCCTTTCACCCGAGATGGATGGGCGCTCACAAAAGGTATCGCTCACGCTTTGGCCTCCTCTTCCCCCAGCATATGGGCAATGGGATCCATAATCAACTTGACCGCGGCACGGTATTCGTTGAGCTTGCCCTCTTCGGCCGGCGCCATCTGCTCGGGCTGGATGGGGGGAGCAAACTCGATCACCGCCCGGCGGAAAGGACGCACTTTGCCATTTTTCACCTTAATGGCAGCCGGTACGACCGGCACGCCGGCGCGCACCGCAATGACCGCCACGCCGGATTTTGCCCTGCCGAGCCTGCCGTTTTTCGACCGGGTCCCCTCTGGAAAAATCCCCATGATCTGCCCCCGCTTGAGGTGATCGTAGCCCACCTCCATCGCGCCGCTGTCCCCCTTGCCGCGCTCTACCGGGAAAGCCCCCAGGTGGCGCAGCAGCCAGCCAAAGGGCCGGAAGCGAAAGAGCTCTCCCTTTGCCATATAATAGACCTGCCGGCCGTCCACCGCCAGCGCGAGATAGACCGGATCGATATAGGATATGTGATTGGAGCACAGCACAAAGGGGCCGCTTTGCGGTATATTCTCCCGATGGACAAAACGATAGGGAAAAATCAAAAAGCACAGGGGGCGGACAATCACCTTGAGCACACGGTAAAAACGGGTCATGCTCTCTCCTCCTTACCGGCGGTATGCCCGGATATGAGCTCGAGCATGCGTTCGACCGATTCGTCCAGGGTCAACGCCCCGTTATCCAGCAACAGCGCGTCGTCGGCCTGCCTAAGCGGCGCGACGCTGCGATGCGAGTCGTTGTAATCGCGCTGCTCCATCTCCCGGCAGACGGTGTCAAAATCCACCGGTTCGCCCTTTTCCTCGAGCTCGAGCAGCCGCCTTCTTGCCCGCACCTTCAAGGGCGCGGTGAGGAAAATCTTGACCGTGGCGTCGGGAAGCACCACCGTGCCGATGTCACGTCCGTCCATCACCACGTTGTGCTCGCGCGCAAGGCGGCGCTGCGTCTCAAACAGGAACTCCCGGACGGCCGGTATGGCCGAAACGCCCGACGCCGCCATTGATACCTCCGGCGTGCGGATTTGCCCGGTCACATTCTCGCCGTCGAGCAGCACCTGCTGCTCCCCCGCCTCAAAGCGCAGGTCGAGGGTCACCCCCTCCAACAGGCGCTCCACCGCATCGGCATTGGATGGATCGGCCCCCCGCCGCAAAACAAAAAGCCCGATCGCGCGATAAAGGGCCCCGGTATCGACATAAACGAAGCCGAGGCGCTGTGCCGCACGCCGGCAGATGGTGCTCTTGCCCGCACCGGCGGGGCCATCCACTGCTACTGAAATCATCCCAATTCCTTCCCCTCTTGCTGTATTGCACATTCTGCGGCGCCTTGCGGCCGGCGACCGGCTGCTCCAGCGGCTCCGCCCGGCGGCGTCCCAGACGCATCCCTTCTCACGGCGATTTTCCGCACAGGATATGGGAGGCTTGCCCTTATCATGCTACACCGGGCCCCCGCCCGGCATGGCGCGGCGGAGTGCGGCCGAAAGCCACCATCCCCGCGGGAGTCCGCCTGCTTTCCAGTTAACCTTTGCATGCGGTTTCACCGCCCGGCCGAGACAACAGCATCGACTGCGCGGCCGACTGCCCGGCCAGAGCCCCGGTGGAAAAAGCAATTTGAAGATTAAAGCCGCCGGTGTAGGCGTCGACATCCAGCACCTCGCCCGCAAAATACAACCCCGGCCTCAGCTTGGACTGCATGGTTTTGGGGTCGACCTGCTGAACCGACACCCCGCCGGCCGTCACGACCGCTTCCTCCACCGGGCGAAAGCGGACCGCCGTCAAAGACAAACCTTTGCACAGAGCGCAGAATTTCTGCCGCATCGGCCGGGTAACCTGATTGCACTTGAGACTGCCCTCGATACCGGATAAGGCGACCATCACCGGGATCAGGCTGCGCGGCAGCAGGGCGGACAGGCTGTTGGCAAAGTCCCGATTGGCATTTTGGGCCAGGTCGCGCACCAGCCTTGCGTCCAGCTGCTCCATCGTCAGCCCCGGCTTGCAATCGATGGTCATGATATAGCGCCCCGGCTCCATCGGCCGCATCAGCGCCGAAGCCGACAGCATCAGCGGGCCGGAAAGGCCGTAGTGGGTAAACATCAGCTCTCCCAGCTGAGAAAATACCGTCTTATGGCGCACCTTGTCGAGCACAGTCAGCGTAACGTTTTTTAAACTTAATCCCTGCAGCCGGCTGCAAAATCCCTCTTGCACCTCGACCGGAACCAGCGACGGCGCAGGCGGTACCACCGTATGCCCCAGGGCCCGGGCTATGGCATAGCCGTCGCCGGTCGAGCCGGTGGCCGGATAGGACAGCCCCCCTGTGGCGACAATGACCGACCGCGCCGAAAAAACTTCCCCCTCTTGGGTGGATACACGATAAACCCCATTCTCCAGCGGGACGATATCGGCAACGCGCCCCTGTCGAAAGCGCGCCCCTTGCCGCCGGGCAAAGCCGACCAAAGCGTCGACGATATCCACCGCACGGTCAGAAACAGGGAAGACCCGGTTGCCCCGCTCGACCTTCAAAGGGACCCCAAGTTCTTCCAACAGCGCCATCACTTCGCGGGGTGACAAAAAGGAAAAGGCGCTGTAGAGGAAGCGGGGATTGGTTACCGTGTGGGCGATCAGGGTATCCCGATCGCAATCGTTGGTCAGGTTGCAGCGCCCCTTGCCGGTAATCATCAGCTTGCGGGCCATGCGGGCGTTTCTCTCGAGCACCAGAACCCCGGCCCCCTGCCGCGCGGCAAAGCCGGCCGCCATCAAGCCTGCCGCGCCCCCGCCGACCACCAGCACATCCCAAATCTGCCCGTCCTGTTTCATCGGACGACGTCCATCCTCTCGCAAACCAATATCTCCCGCTGATTAAAAAGTCGCGCCCTCGGTGGCGCCCAAGTCCAAGGTGTACAGCCATTCAATGCGGTCGCCATCGTAAACCGGATAGCTGCCACAGGAAACCGACGCAGGCTGAAAATCCCCGTTCACCCGGTAGAGCCATCCGCTGTCTTTGCCATGGTCAAACTCGTGCAGCCCGGCGATACCGGTCACATAGGCCGAACGCGTACCGCCGCTGTAAGCGTACTCTATCCCGTTTTGTTCGGCAAAATCGCGCAACACCGTAAAGACCGTGCTGCCCTCGGCAACCTCGTAATCATCGACGGCGTAGAGCACCTCCCCCTCCAGACCGGCGATGGTCATCGAGACGTGGATGGTGCTCACCGGAGCGGAGGAAGCCGGCTGAGACGACGGCGGCTCCGACGATGCCGGCGGCACGATGGCCGAAGGCGCCGGCGATGCGGCCGTGGAAGGGGTGGAAGACGCTGGCGATACAACCGGCTCCACACGCTGGGATGAGGTCTGGGAGGCAGGCGGGGCGATGGACGTCGCCGTGGAATCGCTATCCGAGGCAGGGGTGGAAGACGCTGCATCCGGCGCTTGTGAGGAAGCCCCCTCCCCCATCCCGGCCGATTCGCCGCCCATTTCCCCATCGGATACGGGCGATTCGATCGACGCTTGCGAGGCGTCGCTTACCACCGAGCCGGCAACCGACGAAAGGCTGCCGGCCGGCGTCGCCGGCTCCCCCTCGCCGCAGGCGGCCAGGGATAACGCGAGCAGCCCGCAAAAAATCGCCGAAAGACATTTTCGCAGCATAGGTTTCCTCCCTAACGAAATACGCGCAGCAGCTTGGCGCGCATATGAATCTGATACCAGATCACCGCATAAGTCATACAATAGTCGTACAGCACAAACGCAACGTTCGCCATCACCAGCAGCACGATGGGGCCATACTCGCCGATGATCCCCATATCGTCCATCGGAATCTGGAATACCGTGATGACCAGCCAATACGCTAAAATAGCCACCACATTAAAGCAGGCCTGCTTGACCAGCACCCGCACGACGCGGGGCCGCAACCGGTCAAAAAAGCCTTTGAAAACAGGATATGGGCCAAACAGAAAGACGAACATAACGGCCGCCTCTTTCTCACACATGAGCAAAGAGAGCAGGCCGACCGCCACATAGACCAGAAAAGCCCACTTTGCCCCCATCTCCTGCACAATAACGAGCAAAAGCATCCCCGCCAGAGCAGGCAGGGCGTAAGTAAGGTAGGGAAAATAGGCCGCCAGCATCACCGCAAGCGAAAGGGCGGCTATCATTCCGCCCAGCGCGACCTTCCGCGTCTTTTTCAATGCATTGCCATCCTTTCCGCCGCCGGTAAACCGCTGCGCGCATGGGTGCGGCCAGTGGCCGCCCGCCCTCGCAACAGCGGCACCGGGCACAACCATGTCCCGTCGGTATCAACAGCAGCGTATCAAGTCGCCGCCCATACATTCGCAGCAGCAGTCAGCACAAATCAGGCCGCTGCACACATCGCAGGCGCTGCACCCGCCGCCGGTTGTACCGCCGGTGCGGTTGGTGCGGAACGTCGCACCGCTGCGCTGGCGGTTGAGCTGGTTGAGCGCGGCGGTATACTCCGGATTGTTGGGGTCCATCCGCACTGCCGTGGCAAAGCTGGTATAAGCGTCTTCAAACCATCCGCGGCGGTAAAGGACGCTGCCGTTGAGAAAATACCACTCGGCATCCCGTTTTTGCGGCGGAACCCCGTCGAGCAGCACCTGGGCGTCCTCATAACGGCCGGCGGAGATGATGGCGCGGATATCGGCAAAACTAGAATTGCCGTGATTGGGCGAATAGCCGCTGTAATACTGGTTTTGGTTGCTTTTCCCGCTGCGCTCGGCCATAATCTTGTCGTAAGCCTCGTTGATTTCCTTCATTTTTTCCTGAGCCAGGTCGCTCAGCGGGTTGCCGTCGTAATGATCCGGATGATACTTTCGGGCCAGTTGGCGGTAGGCGGCTTTCACCTGATCGTCGGTCGCATCCCGCGCGACCCCCAGTACCTCGTAAGGGTCTCTCATATAACGCTATCCTTGCCTTTCTTTTCCGCCCTGGGGCAGGGCGGTGAGTACTTATTTTGCTTCTTTACGGTCGCTTTTGCGGAAGGTGCCGGCCGCAACCGAATTTTGAACCTGCTCTAAGCCATAATACAATATATTATGGATGATTTCACGAAAATGATGTATCTCCAGCAGCTCGAACGCCGCGCAGGCCTCGCTGATACAAAGGTTTAACCCCGGCAATATCTCCTGCCGGGCAGGGCCTATCTTCCCCTCGTCGCCCGCCGTCAGGCCGAAGCGGTGCAAATATGGATTGTATGTCCCACGCCGGAGATCCTCGGCCATGTCGTCCATCGCGTCGACGAGGTACACCCATCGCCCCAGGCAGTAGCCCAACCGCTCGAGCACCCGCTGCTGCGGGCCGGGCGCCGCACTATCCTCCACAGCGCCCGGAGCCGGGGCGGTAAGCCCCTCGCCGGAACCGGCCCCTTCCATCGCTGCGGCCCCCTGCACAAACAGCCGCGACAGCGCCCAGGCCGTCGGCTCGGCCGCCTCGTCCACCGAGTAATTCCCACTGCTCTCCAGTTCCTTTTGCCGCTGGAGCATCTCGGCCATGATCTGATCTGCCCAAGGGTACAAGGCCGCCGCCTTTTTGCGCGCCGAGGCAAAAAAGGGATAAACCAGATAACGGGGCAAACGCGCCCAAAAGCCGCGATCGTCCATATCATCCTTGAGCTTGTAATAGAGCATGCACATGGCGACGGCGGCGCTGTAGGTTAGCTCCTCCCGCCGGCCGGAACAGCAATTGCACTTTACCAGCGGGTTGAAGGCGCAGCGGCCGCGCTCAAACTGGGTGCAGGTAGGAGAAAGGGACAGCATCAGCACAGCCAGAAAGGTGAAGTCGTAATTGAGGGTAAAGCGGGCAAATGGGCCAAACGACCGGCCCAACTCCCGGCAGAGGGTACAATAAACCGCGCGATAGATTTCATAATCCTTCACGCGCAGCTCGCTTTTGTGCGCCTTGATATAGCCAAACAACGGCAATGCCCCTTTTTACCGAATGGTTTTATCATAGCCGATTTTATTGGGCAAACCGTTAACAATATGTAAATTTTACTTCGGAATTAAGCTTTTGCGCCGCATTCTCAACCCCAGAGCGCCGGCCGAGGTCGTCGCCCCCGCGGGATTCCCCCCCCGTGCGCCGGGCTCCCCTCTCGGGCGGCCTGTTCTATGTCGGGCAGTGGTTGGAGTATTTTAATGAAGCGTAACGCCGTGTAACAGGGTGCTTGGGACGCAAGCGGAGTCCGCACGATAACCCATTTCCCACGATGGGAAGGAGCTCCCGCATGCCGAACGACGCAGCGATGACACCCGTCTGCGTTGGAACCAGCCGCCGAGCCCCGGTGCGTGCGCCTGAGACCGATCGCCCGATCATCGAGAAAAGCCCCAGCCAATCGGGCGGGGCCGATCGCTCGATGCAGATACCTCAACGGATGGTGCCAGCCGGAATGACAAACACAGGCGTACCGCCTATCGGCTGGCGGCGCGTCAGCCGGCCGAATCTTGCAGCAGCAGGCCGTCACCCAACGTCAACCGGCGCGGCAGCCCCGCGGCGATGGAGGGGTCATGGGTAATCAGAACGATGGTATGGCCCTGCTCATTGAGACGGCGCAGGATGCCCATGACCTCGGCCCCCGCCTTGGTATCCAGATTCCCGGTGGGCTCGTCGGCCAGCAGGATGGACGGGCGCGCCGCTATGGCGCGGGCAATCGCCACCCGCTGCTGCTGGCCGCCCGACAACTGGCCTGGCAGATGATGCATCCGATTGCCCAGCCCCACCATTTCCAACGCCTCGGCCGCCAGCTTACGGCGCTGTTCGCGCGCCAGCCCGCGGTAGGTCAGGGGAAGCTCGACATTCTCCCGGGCGTCGAGGGTGGGAATCAAATTAAAGCCTTGAAAAATAAATCCAATCTTTCGGTTGCGAATGGCCGACAGAGCCCGGTCGGGCAGGCGGAAGACCTCCTGCCCGTCCAGCCGGTAAACCCCGCGGTCCGGCACATCCAGACAGCCGAGTATGTTCATCAGGGTGGATTTGCCCGATCCCGACTGGCCGATGACGGCGACAAACTCGCCCCTTTCCACCGACAGCGATACCCCGCCCAGGGCACGCACCTCAATTTCCCCCGCGCGGTAGACTTTCTGAATGTTTTCCAGCTCAATGAGTGCCAAGGTCATCATCCTTTCGCCAAGATGATGTTAGTTTGGCTTTTTCATTCCCGGTTATGCGCACGCGGCGCTGCATAAACCCCGACGGCCGGGCAACAATAGGGTGGAAAAGCCATGCGGCTGCCAAAGGACGATTTATCCGCACGGCCGCGGCAACCCGATGTTTTTTCGTTACATGAACCGGCCCGGCAGCGCCCATACGCGTTTTTGGGGCGCCCGCCCTGCAAGGAAAGGAAGGATCCCATCCATGAAAATCACCAATCAGGAATACGACGCCTTGACCAAAAAGGCGGCGCCCCCCTCCAAAGTGCTGATCCACTGTGTGGCCGCTTTCTTGGTCGGCGGCGCGATCTGCACCCTCGGGCAGCTCCTGGCCGATCTGTATGGCATGGCCGGGCTCAACGAGGAGCTCGCGCGCCTGGCCTCAACGGTTTCGCTGGTGCTGTTATCGGCCCTTTGCACCGCCTTTCGCTGCTATGACAACATCGCAAAATACGCCGGAGCCGGCACGCTGGTGCCCATCACCGGATTTGCCAACTCGATCGTCTCCGCAGCCATGGAGTTCAAGAGCGAGGGCTACATTACCGGCCTGGGGGTCAAAATGTTTATTATCGCCGGCCCCGTGCTCGTCTACGGCTCGGTGGCATCGGTCATCTTCGGGCTTGTCATCTGGATTTTAAGACTGTTTTAAGAGGAGGATTCCATCATGCCGCAACGCATTGGAAGGTATACCCTGCAGCTCGACACCATGCCGGTCATTACCGGCTACGCGTCGGTCGTGGGCAAAAAAGAAGGCGCCGGCCCTCTGGCCAAGCACTTTGATAAAATTTACGACGACACCACATTGGGGCTGGAGTCGTGGGAAAAGGCCGAAAGCGAGCTGCTGAAGGAGGCCATCCAGACCGCCATGGACAAAGCCGGCGTCGTCTACGCCGATGTGGACTACGTCTTTGCGGGCGACCTGCTCAACCAGTGCATCAGCTCAACCTATGGCATCCGTGATATGAACATCCCATTCATCGGGGTATACGGGGCATGCTCGACCATGTCGCTGTCATTGGGGCTTGCCGGTTGTTTTGTGGACGCGGGCCTCGCCTCGACCTGCTCGGCGGCCACCTCCTCCCACTTCTGTTCAGCCGAGCGCCAATTTCGCTTCCCGCTCGAATACGGCAGCCAGCGCACCCCCACCTCCCAATGGACGGTAACCGGCGCCGGGTCGGCCGTCGTGCGAAACAACGGCCATGGCGTTCGCATTCAACAGGTCTGCTTTGGCCAGGTAGTGGATAAGGGAATCCGCGATATCAATAACATGGGCGCCGCGATGGCTCCGGCGGCCGCGCAGACCATCCAAAACTTTTTCAACGACACCGGCACCATGCCGGACGACTACGACATGATCCTCACCGGCGACCTGGGCTCGGTGGGCAGCAAGCTACTGGAGGAGCTGCTGAAAAGAGAAAACTTCGACATATCGAAACAGCACACCGACTGCGGCCTTCTAATCTACAACCCCTGCGACGGCGACATCAACGCGGGCGCTTCGGGCTGCGGGTGCTCGGCCTCGGTGCTGTGCTCGTATATCCTCAAGCGGATGGAGGACAAAATGCTCAAAAACATCCTTTTCTGCGCGACCGGCGCGCTGATGTCCCCCACCTCCAACCAGCAGGGAGAGACCATCCCCGGCGTCGCCCATCTCGTACATCTGGTCTGTCCAAGCTGATGCTTCAGACCGTCGCTGTTTTTTTGCAGCAAGATGGAAAAGCGATTTTTATCATACGCCGAACCCGCACGATGCATGGGCCCTGCATAGGCCAAAAGCAGGCGCCTCTTTGACGGGACGGAAAATCGACAGCCACATCCTACGCGAACGCCAATTCTGCAATCATCTTGTAGAAGGAAGGTATTGGTGTGTTTTAGATTATCTTTTTCACAGGCTTGGCCGGTGTTCTTTTTATCCAGCGTTCAATTACAAACAGAGGCGGGCAATGCTGCCCGCCTCTGTTTTGTGCTTGTTATTTTTCCATTGTAATGTTCACTGCATCATTCTACGAAGCACCGCAACGGCGAAAACCATCCTCCGGAATGCGCGCCCCGGATACCGCTTGTTTCGGCCAAGCTTTTTACGTCCACCGCTTACCTGCGTTTTTGCGCTAAATAACCCGGCCAAGGTGCGTTCCCAGTCTATTTTTTCTTGCGGTAAATGAGCAGGATGCGCACCAGATAGTTATACAGGAACACAATACCGGTCGCGATGATCTTAGAGAGCATTTCGTGCAGATGGATACCATCCACCAGCGCCAACATAATCAGCAGGTTCAGCAGCAGGCCCACAATGCTGGCGACGTATACCTTTCCGATTTCGAGCAACACGTTGCCCTTTTGCGAATCCTTAAACGTCCACAGCCGGCCGAACAGCCAGTTGGAAAAGGTGGATATGACGATGGCCAGCACCGTCGCTACCAGATACTGGATGTGCAATACCCCTTCAAACAGCCAGAAAAATAGCCATTCCACCAAGGTTGCCGCGCCGCCGACAAACAGATAGGAGATAAAATGCTTCCAGTCGATTTTTTTGAGCATCTCTTTCAATTTCATTCACCCCGCAAGCGGCCTACGCCTTTGCCTTTTCCTCATGATATTCCTGCTCGGTATTGACCGACCAGATATTGCTTTTGTCGGTCTTGCCCTGCAAAATATTGTCGACCGCTTCAAACGAAGTCGCCATGGAGTGATCCATGTTGTTATAGCGATGCTGTCCGTTTCTGCCCACGCAGTAAAGATTCTCAAAGCCGTTGAGGTAATCAATCAGGGTATCGATTTCCCCATAGGTGTCAAAATAGGCCGGATAGGCTTTTTTCACCTTTTCGCAGTGCGCGTCCAAAACCGCCTCGTCCGCGTCGATGACGCCCATGGAAATGAGCTCTTTGACGCCGAGGTTCTTCCACTCCTCCGGGCTCATGTTCCAATATTCGTCGCCCTCGTCGCAGAAATATTCCAGGCCGATCCACACGGTGTCCTCCGGCTTTTCCACCATATAGCAGGACCAGTTGTTAAAAATCTGGATGCGCCCAAGCTTGACGCCTACGTCCTGCACGTAGATCCAGCAGTCGGGCACAATGTTGGACAGGGTTTTGAGCTTGGTTTCGTTTTTCAAATTGAGCTTGGGCAGCAGCAGGCCCACCGTGACAAAATCCCGGTAGGGCAGCCCGTCGGCAATGCGGCGGATATCCTCCGGCACGTCGTTGGCCGCCCGAATGAGATCCTTCAGCGGCATGGAGGAGATGACGATATCCGCCTGCTCGGTCACCTCGCCCTGCGGCGTCTGGTAGGTCAGCGCGGTGACCTTCCCGTCCGCCGTGTGTACCCCGGTTACCTTGGCGTTTTTGATCAGCCTGCCGCCCATTTTGACAAATTCGTCGGCCGCGATCTCCCAAAGCTGGCCCGGGCCGTACTTCGGATAGCTGAATTCCTCGATCAGTGAGGTCTCCACCTTGCGGTTTTTGTTCCCGGGGATTACCTTGGAGCAAATGTCCTTGATGATAGCGACAATGGACAAGCCCTTGACCCGCTGCGCGCCCCAATCGGCCGAAATCACGCGCGGATGCCTGCCCCACAGCTTTTCGGTATATCCCTCAAAAAACATCGAATACAGCTTGCGGCCAAAGCGGTTGATATAGAAATTCTCAAGAGAGGTCTCCGGCTTTTTGGATATGGCGGCCCCCAGATAGCTGAAACCGGCCGCCATCGTGGTGCCAAAGCCCATATTCTTGATGGTATTCATATTCATCTTGACCGGATAATCAAAAAACTTTTTGCGGTAATAAATGCGCGATACCCGGTTTCTCTTGAGCATGACGCAATCGGTCTTCTCGGGATCGGGCCCGTTTTCCGCCCACCCGAGCTGCCGGCCCAGCTTGCGGTCGTCGTAAGACGGGGCCCCCTGCATGGGCATCAGCTTTTCCCACCAGTCGGTTACCCGCTCGTCTTTGGAGAAAAAGCGGTGGCCGCCGATATCCATGCGGTTGCCGTGGTACTTGACCGTTCTCGAAATGCCGCCGACCACATCCGCTTCCTCGAGAAGGATTACCTCATAGTCCTTGGACTGTTTCACCAGCTCAAACCCGGCGGTGATACCGGCAGGCCCTGCCCCGATGATGATCACTTTTTTCAATGTTGATTCATCCTTTCTGATTTAGCAGAATGATTGATCCGTGCCGACCCCGGCCGGAAAGCCCTGTCATCCTTGAGCATGACAAAAACGACCGTGATCCACAACGGTATATTTAACAAAAAGGATCGATAGTCCGGCCCGCTCAAAAGCAGCATGGTGCCAAAGTCATAGCAAAACAGCGGGATGATATGGACAAAAGCGGTTCGCCGTTTGACAAACAGCAGCAACGCCACCGACAGCATGAGCAGCAGCTGCACGCCGATGGAGCCAAAGATGATCCGCCCCACCCCCATGGACAAAAAGGACTGCACCTGACGGACCAAACTGCTGACGCCGGGCACCGGCTTTGGCGCTATCCCATATGGGTTGTCGTCGATGAAGGGAGGCAGCGGCTCCTCGCTGCCGGTGATCCCCCAAACCTGGTCGGTCAGCTTGGCGAGGGCCTCAACGGATTCCCCCGGCGCATACCGGAAGCATTGCAGGGTATATTTGATCACATCGCCATAGGACATGGCGTCGATGACGTCCACGTTGACCTCGCCCGTCAGCCACTTGACGCTGTTAAAGTTCCCGGGGGTGTAGTTGTTTTCATAGATCTCCGGTGGAGCGATGGCGTACATCACTTCCCGTGTTTCCTCCGGAAGGGCCTCGGGATTTTGCTGCATCACGTTGCACCAAATCGTAGCCGGAAGGCCAACCGTCTCCAGCGTCCGGCTCCCGGGCGCCTCCACGCCCACCGCCGCGTAAAGCAGCTTGACCAGGCAATAGGCAACCACCATCGCCCCCAGCGCGAAGGCCCGCAGCTTCCCGTTTTTCTTCATCGCGTAGAACAGGGCGATGACCACCAGCGGCCCGACGAACAAAATCGCGTTATGCCTCAGATAGACCGCCACCATCGCGACAACCGAAAAAGCGATCAAATTTTGCGGCTTTTTCAGCCACTCGCCTTTGGAACAAAGAATCTGGATGTAGTAAGCCATGAGCAGAATGGCGAAAATTAAAAGCCCCAGGTCCTTCCACGGGAACATCAGAAAGGTGCTCAAATAGGGATTGATCCAGACAAAGACACAGAAAGCCCCGAGCAGCCATTGAGGGCATCCGTTGGAATGCATGACATAAATCAGATAGCCGAACGCCAGGCTGAAATAGAGCAGTTGCAAAAACACGACCCACCCCAGGCTTTTGCTCAAAAGCATCGGCAGGGAGAAAAAGAGAAAGGTATGCAGCGCCGGGTGCCAGTCGTTATACTGCATGTCCCCCATGGCCTGCGAATACTGGGATATTGTGTCTTGTGTCATGCCGCCGGGGTATTGCCCCATAAAATAAACCATAAAAACGGCCAGGGTGACCAGAAAGGCAGCCGCCCCCCACACGGGGCTGCCCGGCTGCTCCGCTGGAAAAGAAATGGCCGATACCCGGCCGGCGAAGAACTTGAGCAAAAGAAAGGAGACACTCAGGGAAACACAAAGAAGAAAGGCAAAAAAAGGATGTCTATGGATATATCGCATGCGATGGACTGAAAGAAAAACAGCGTCAACAAATACAACGTCAAGAACACAAAGGCGAAGGAAAAAGTATTCGTAAAAGTATTTTGAAACAACGATTTTTATTTGTGACGCATTGTGCGAAACCCCAACAATCCCCTACTTAACAGCATCTTGCTTTTCCACAGAATGAAATAATTTTACCACAGGCTACACATTATAGCAAGTATTCCTTATGAATTTTAGCCATTTTTTTGTGTTTTTCCGATTTTGACCACAGTATCTTCTGCCATTTTCGGGTTGTGGCTTGCCCTATCGGGTCAAATCGTGTATAATGTCAGAGAAAATCGTTCCTAGGAGGCGGACGCATGCGCACGGCATATCTCGACAACAGCTCCACCACGCCGGTCTGCGAAGCGGCCGCCGACGCTGCGCGCGACGCCATGCTGCTGCATTATGGGAATCCTTCCTCCCTGCACGCCCTCGGCGTCGAGGCGGAAGCAATCGTCGACCAGGCCCGCCAGACGATCGCAGGGCTTCTGGGCGCGCAGAAAAGAGAAATCCTCTTTACCTCCTGCGGCACAGAGGCCAACAATCTCGCTTTGATGGGCGCGGCCAGCACGATGCGGCGGAGGGGAAACCGCGTCGTCCTTTCCTGCGTGGAGCACCCGTCGGTGGCGCGCTCGGCCGATGCGCTCGCCGAGCGCGGTTACGAGGTCGTACGCCTGCCGGTCGGGCCGGACGGGGTCGTGCCCGAGGATAAGCTGGCAGACGCCATTACCAAAGAAACCATCCTTGTCTCCCTGATGCTGGCCAACAACGAGACCGGGGCGATCCAGCCGGTGACAAAGGCGGCTGAGTGTATCCGCCGCAGCGGCGCTCCGGCCCTGCTGCACTGCGACGCGGTCCAGGCTTTTGGAAAGCTTCCCTTTCGAGCCAACGACCTCAAGGCCGACCTGATCACCCTCAGCGGTCATAAAATCCACGCCCCCAAGGGCGTTGGCGCGCTATATATCCGGCGCGGCGTCCGCATTCTTCCCCAGATGCTGGGCGGCGGGCAGGAGGGGGGCCTGCGCTCGGGTACCGAAAGCGTCCCTCTGATCGCAGCTTTTGGCGCGGCGGCAGAGCAGCTTGGGGACATCCCTGCCCATCTCGCCCGCATCCGCTGTCTTCGCAAGCAGTGCGTCGACAGGCTCATGGCCGACCCCATTCTCGGCCCTCAGACGGTTCTGCATTCGACCGACGACTCCTTACCTTACATATTGAACATTTCCCTGCCGGGGATCCGTTCGGAGACTATGCTGCATTTTCTCGAGCAGCGGGGGGTTTATGTGTCGGCGGGAAGCGCCTGCGCCAAGGGCAAAAAAAGCGCCGTCCTCACCGCCCTTGGGTTGCCCGACCGCGAGATTGACAGCGCCCTGCGCATCAGCTTCAGCCGGTTTTCGACCGATGAGGACGTCGATCAGCTGCTGCAAGCGCTGCGCGACGGCGCCGCTACCCTGGCACGGACACGATGAGAAAACAGTGCGGCGAACCACGTCTCGCATTGAGGAGCACCCCAACGCAGCTTACAGCCGGCAGGCATTCCGTCAGGTCCGGATGCGGCGGCTTTACGGCATACTTTGACAAAGGATTTTCGATATGAAAGAAATTATTCTAATTAAAAATGGCGAGGTTGCCCTCAAAGGGCTCAACCGCTCGGTCTTTGAGGACCGGATGGTCAAAACCCTCCGCCACCGGTTGGCCCCGCTGGGGGAGGTGGAGCTGCGCAAGGCGCAGTCGACCGTCATCGTCGAGCCAAAAAGCGACGGATTCGACATGGAAGAGGGGTTTGACCGTTGCCGCAAGGTTTTTGGCATCGCCGGCCTCTCCCGCGCCTGCGTCGCGCACAAAAACATGGGGGACATCCTGGAAAAAGCCGGCGAATACCTCGCCTGCCAGCTTCAGCAGATTCAAACCTTTAAGGTGGAGGCAAAACGCTCGGATAAAGGCTTTCCTTTCCGCTCGCCCGAGATATGCGCGCAGGTCGGCGAATATTTACTGGATCGTTTCCCCCATCTGTCGGTCGACGTCCACCATCCCGACCTGACCGTGGTGGTGGAAATCCGCGACTTTGGCGCTTATATACGGGGCGGCCAGGTGGCGGGAGCGGGCGGCATGCCCATCCCCACTGGCGGCAGGGCGGCCGCGCTCATCTCCGGCGGCATTGACTCCCCCGTCGCGTCCTGGATGATGGCCAAGCGGGGCATCGCCCTGACGGCCGTTCATTTCGCCTCCCCTCCCTACACCAGCCAGAGGGCCGAAAACAAGGTGATCGAGCTGCTCGAAAAGGTTTCGGAATACAGCGGCCGTATCGACCTTTTTATCGTCCCGTTTACCGAAATACAGGAGGAAATCCGCAAGCGATGCCCGGAAGAGCTCTTTACTATTATCATGCGCCGGTTTATGATGCGCATCGCACAGAAGATTGCAAAACGGCAGAAATGCAGCGCGCTGATCACCGGTGAGAGCGCCGGGCAGGTGGCCAGCCAGACCCTTGACGCCATCGCCTGCACCGACGCGGTGTGCTCCATGCCGGTGCTGCGCCCCCTGATCGGGATGGATAAGGATGAGATCGTCCGCATTGCCCGCAAAATCGATACATTTGATATTTCCATCCAGCCCTACGAGGACTGTTGCACGGTATTCACCCCAAAGCATCCCCGCACCAAACCGCCTCTAGCGGTGGTCGAGGCGGCCGAGACCGCCCTGGCCGTGGAGGAGCTGGAGGCACGGGCGCTGGATGGGGTGCGCGCGCTGCGCGTCAACTGCTATGAGGACAAGGAGTGATCCGCTTGAAAGCTGAAATCATCGCGGTCGGCACCGAGCTGATATCGGGCGATATTGCCAACACAAACGCCCAGTATCTCTCCCGCCGCCTGCTGGAGCTCGGCATTGAGGTGCATTATCATGTCGCGATCGACGATAATGCCGCCCGCCTGAAACGCGCTTTGATGCAGGCGGTCAGCCGGAGCGATATCATTTTGATCACAGGCGGGCTTGGCCCCACCCCGGATGATCTGACCAAGGAAACCATCTGCAAAGCGCTCAACATCGAACTGGTCGAGCACGAGCCCTCTCTCGAGCGGATGAAACGCTATTTCGACCGCATTGGCCGGGAAATGACTCCCATCAACATCAAGCAGGCCATGATGCCGGTCGGCGCGACCGTCTTTCCCAACGATACGGGCACAGCGCCCGGGTGCGCGATGGAGGCCGACGGCCAGTGCATCATTCTGTTGCCCGGGCCGCCCCGCGAGATGCGGCCGATGTTTGAAAACTATGTGACCGATTACCTCAACCGTTTTCTCGACGGGGTGATCGTCACCCATACGGTCAATGTGTTTGGTATGGGCGAGTCGACCATAGCTGAGCGGATCAAGGACCTGCTCGTGCTGGAACAGCCGGTCGTTGCGACCTATGCTTCGGACGGCGAGGTCAAGGTCAAGATAACCGCCACCGGAAACAAAACCGACGAATGCGAGAGCCAATGCCAGAAGATGATACAAGTCATCTGCGAGCGGCTTGGCGACGCGGTGTACGGCATTGATCAGCCGAATCTGGAGCGCGTCGTGGTGGACGGCCTGCACCGCAGGCAGAAAAAGATCGCAGTGGCGGAGTCCTGTACGGCAGGGCTGCTCTCCAAACGCCTGACCGATATTCCCGGGTCATCCGACATATTCGAGTGCGGGGTGACGACCTACTCCAATCAGATGAAAAGCACCCTGCTGGGCGTTTCTCCCAAATTCATTGAGGAAAACGGGGCGGTCAGCGAGATTGTCGCCCGGGAAATGGCGCGGGGTGTGCTCCGCACCAGCCACGCCGACCTTGCCCTGTCTATCACAGGTATTGCCGGGCCCGGGGGCGGCACCCCCGAGAAGCCGGTTGGGCTGGTCTGGCTGGCGCTGACCGACGGCAAAACCATGTGGACGCGCAAAATCATGGTTGGGCACGGGGGCAACGAGCGCGAACTCATCCGCACCCTGGCCGCCTCCCATGCGTTGGATATGGCGCGGCTGTATCTCGACGAAATTCCCTCTTTTATGGAACAGGGCAAGCCATTGGCCGGCGGTGCGGCGGTCGATACCTCCCGTTCGGAGGAAGCGATCCCCATGCTGGTGTCGGACGGTGGGTGGGATTACGACGTAGACGATCTCATTCCCACAGAGGATATCACGGAAGAAAAAAAGAAGCTGCCCTGGTATACGCGACTGCGCCGTTATTTATTTCCCGTTAAGGGCGACCGTCCCGCCGAGGTGGTACGTAAGGTGGTTTTTCTGGTGGCCATCGTATGCTTCCTGGTTGCCGGCGGCTTCATCGTGCGCTATTATATGGACACCCTCGTTCATAACAACAGCAGGCCGGCCCCGCCTACATCCGGCAGCGTGACCAGCCGCGACCCGAGCGTGCCCTCGGAAATTGTCGACCGCTTTGCCGATCTTTGGATGCAAAACAACGACATCAAGGGGTGGTTGACCATCCCCAACACCAAAACCGACAACCCGGTGGTGCAGTCCTCTCTGGACGATCCGGAGTATTATCTCAAACGCCTGTTTGACGGCACCTCCAACCGGTACGGCACCATTTTTCTGGATGCCCGCGCCACCATGAACCAGGATACCATGAGCCAGAATCTCGTGCTTTACGGCCACAACATGAAGGACGGTGAGATGCTTGGCGAGGCACAGAAAAAATACCGCCAGCTCTCTTTTTATAAGGAAAACCCGGTCATCCAGTTCGACTCGGCCTACCAGGAAGAAAGCATGTACTGGAAGGTGTTCGCCGTCTTTATTACCAACGCATACCCCGAGCAGGACAACGGCTATGTCTTCCCCTATACGCAGACCGACTTTGCCACGCAGGACGAATTTATGCAGTGGATCGAGCAGGTCCAGGCCCGCTCGCTCTACCATACCCCGGTCTACATCCAGCCGGGCGATCACATTCTGACCCTTTCCACTTGCACCTACGAGATTACCGAGGGACGGCTGGTCATCATGGCCCGGCTGGTGCGCGAGGGGGAATCGCTCGATGTGGACGTATCGGCCGCCCAAACCAACAGCAACATCGTCTACCCGCAGGCCTGGTGCGACAAGTACAATGTGAGCAAGGTCAGCGAGGCTCCGGCCTCCTCGGCCGCTCCCTCCGCCTCCTCCGAGCCGGAGGAGTCATCCAACCCCTCTTCGGAGGAGGAAAGCACATCATCCACGAGCGGGACCTCGCGTCCTCCGGCATCCAGTTCTTCGCCAGAATCGTCGGAATCCCCGCCGGTGACTTCCATTGAGCCGCCGCCTGATTCCAGCGTGACGGAGCCGCCCGGGCCGCCAGAATCATCCGAGCCTTCGTCCGAGCCCAGCGACCCGAGTTCTTCCGAGCCGGACGATCCGAATTCCTCCGAATCGGTTCCCTCCGATCCATCTGAGGCGCCGTCCGAGCCGCCTGTAGAGTCTTCCTCGGAGCCGGAGCCGCCGCCCGAGTCCTCGGGTGAGTCCGAAGCATCCAGCCAGCCCGACCCGCCTTCGGAAGCTCCCCCGCCGGAATCCGTACCAGTGGAAACGACCGAATGAAAATAGAATGACAAAATCAAAGGAGTATCAAAATGCGACGACTGTTTTCCAGTCTTCTGGGAATCTGCTTAATTCTCTGCCTGGGCATCCAGGCGATGGGCGCCTCTCTTCCCAATGAGGCAATCGCCTCGTCCAGCTTCTCGGCTGAGATCGTGACCAACATCATCAACACCGATGAGCACACGATGGCCAACGATATTCGGCTGAGCAACCTGACCGACCAACCGACCAGCGCCGTGGTTTACAACGCGCTGTACAACGCCGACGGCCGCCTTATCGGGGCCGACCGCAAGACGGTCGAGCTTCCGGCGGGCGAGCAAACCATGGTATCCACCCAGTTGACCTATACCGAGCGCTCGGAAGGCTGCGTTCAAAAAATATACCTATGGGATACCTCCATGCGGCCTCTCATGCTGCCGCTGGTCAACGAAACCGTGCTCTTTGAGACCACGCCGGCCAAAATCAACCTCAGTGCATCCTCGGCCACACTCTGGATCAAAGAGGACATGGAGGAGCCGGCGATGATGGAACTCACCACCTCCATTGAGCCGGCCAACGCCGTGATCCAGCGCGTCGAGTGGGAGTCAAGCAACCCGCTGGTAGCCGATGTGGATGCCTATGGCAATGTGACCGCCCTGTCGAGAGGCGAGGCCGTCATTACGGCCACGGCCGTTTCGAGCGGCGTGAGCGAGAGCTGTACGGTCGCGGTCAAGCTGGAGCCGGACTCCATCGCTTTTGAGCAATCCGAGCTTGAGCTGACACGGTATGACGAGGATGTCGCGGTTGCCGCCAGTTTTGTTTTGACGCCCGATTATGCCGATCTGCCAGAACTGGTGTGGGAGTCCAGCAATCCGGACGTCGCCTTCTACAGCGAGGGTAATATCATTGGCCGGGCAGAGGGTACGGCGACTTTGACCGCCACGGCCACGCACAATCCCGACCTGAACGCGCAGTGCGTGGTGCGCGTAACCCAGGCTGCAATCAGCCTTACGCTCAACCAGACGCAGGTCAATATGTGGGATACCGGCACCTACCAATTGACCGCCACGGTAGAGCCCGCCGATTTTCATCCCGAGCTAACCTACCAAAGCTCCGACCCGTCGGTCGCTGAGGTGGATGCAAACGGCCTGATTACGGCACATAAGCAGGGTACCGCTACCATCACGGTCAGCGCAGGCTCCCTGACGGCCGAGTGCCTGGTCACCGTTTATCGCGAGGACGACTACATCGGCCAGGCTTCGGCAAAATACGAATCCAACGGAGACCCAGCCACCATATCCACCGGCATCGGTGATCCCGGCCGGAAATCCTACGGCGCTTATCAGTTTGCCAGCGCCTACAACGTCCCCTATGACTTTGCCAGGTGGCTTGTAACCAGCGGCGAGAACCCCGGCTGGGGCGAGCGCCTGCAAAGCGCTTACGCTGCCGACGGCAACAGCTTTGGAAATAATTTTGACTCGGTTTGGAGAGCCATCGCATCTGAGGACTCCAATGGCTTCCTGCTCGCGCAGCATGGCTACATTAAGGTTCAGTACTACGATGTGGCGGCCAGGATGCTGCGGGATAACCACGGCTTTGATGTGGAGAATTACGGCATCGCCCTTAAAAGCGCCGTCTGGTCGCGCGCGGTGCAGCATGGCGCAAGCGGTGCGTTGACGGTCATTGGTCGTGCCTTCGACTCCATCGGTGGCTTTGAGGGAAAAAGCGAGGAGGAGCTCATCCGCGCCATTTACGCCGAGAGCGGTATGGCCCTCTCCCCCACCGGTTCCCAAACGGTGGTCACCAGTGAGAGCGCCAAACAGTACGTCGACGCCAACGGGAACTACCTCATCTATGGAAAATATCTCAAATATTACTCGGGCAGTTCCTCGTCGGTGCAGTTCGGCGTTTGGAAGCGGTTGAATATCGATGAGCTGAATGATCTGATTGATCTCATCTACGATCCGCCGGTGGATATCACACAATAAACAGTGCGACAAAAGGCTTTACCACGAAAAAAGTATAAAAACCACTTGCTTTTTCTCAGAATATCTGCTATGATATATGTTGTGACTTGGGAATATTAAGGAGGTGCAGATTATGGCAAAATGTGACATCTGCGGCAAGGGTGTTACCTTCGGTATCAAGGTTTCCCACTCGCATCGGCGTTCCAACCGTGCCTGGAAGCCCAATGTTCAGCGCGTCAAGGCGGTTGTGAACGGCACCCCGTGTCGAATTTACGCCTGCACCCGTTGCCTGCGTTCTGGTAAGGTAACCCGCGCGGTATAATTCAACAAAAACAGGCAAAACGCTTTCACTCCATGGGGTGAAAGCGTTTTGTTTTGCCAGGCATATTGATGAGCCCGGCCATATGGGGGATGGAAAAAGATGAAGTAGCAAGGACCGAGCGACAAAACAGGGCGCTTGTTCTTTATTACACAAGCTATCTATATAGGGTCGGGCAAGCGATGCAAGAGACAGCGTGTTATGCCCCCTTGTTGATAAGCAGATCGCTAAAAAACGATCAGGATGCAAAGTAGGTTCCCAGCTTTGCCATGAGGGCCTCATTGGCATAGGGTTCCTTTGGTTACCGGTTACCCCGGTGATTCTTGACACAAAAAACAGCCTCTGATGATAACATCAGAGGCTGTTCGATTAGAATGTCTATCTTACTTTTTCATAGAAATGGCAGCTTTTGCCTTGGCCACAATATTTTCCGCCGTCAGGCCGTAGAGCTTGAGCACCTCGACAGCCGGGCCGCTGCGCCCAAACTGGTCGTTGACCCCCACGCGCAGCACCGGTACCGGACAGCGCTCGCACAGATACTCGCTGACTGCGCCGCCCAAACCGCCAAGGATCGAATGCTCCTCCGCTGTTACCAGCGCGCCGGTTTCCTGCGCGGCCTTGAGCAGGATATCGCCGTCGAGCGGCTTGATGGTGTGCATATTAATGACACGGGCCGAGATTCCTTCGTTGGCCAGCAGCTCGGCCGCTTTGAGCGACTCGCCTACCATCAATCCGGTTCCAACAATGGTGACGTCTTTGCCCTCACGCAGCAAAACGCCCTTGCCAATCTCAAAACGATAGTCCTCATCGAATATCTGCTCCACCGCCAGCCGGCCAAACCGGAGATAAACCGGCCCTTCATAAGCAGCCGCGGCATGTACGGCCGCTTTGGCCTCGACGCAGTCCGCCGGGTTGAGTATGGTCATGCCGGGAATGGTGCGCATCAGCGCGATATCCTCACAGCACTGGTGGGTCGCGCCATCCTCCCCCACCGAGAGGCCGGCGTGGGTCGCGCCAATTTTGACGTTCAGATGGGTATAACCCACGGCGTTGCGCACCTGCTCATAGGCGCGGCCGGCTGCGAACATGGCAAAGGAACTGCAAAAGACCAGCTTGCCGGTGGTCGTCAGTCCGGCGGCCACACCGATCAAATTCTGCTCGGCAATGCCGCAGTCAAAAAAACGATCGGGATATGCTTTTTTGAACATCCCCGTTTTGGTCGCCCCCGCCAAATCGGCGTCGAGCACGATCAGGTTATCGTATTTTGCGCCCAGCTCCACGAGGGCTTCGCCATAGGACTCGCGGGTGGCCTGCTTTTTCTTATCCGCCATTTTATTCACCATGTCTTTGCAGGAGGCGTTTTCTCCCGCAAAGCGCTTTCCTTTCTTATGGAATTTGAGTCTGTATCAGCCGCACAAACGACTGCGGCTGCGTGCGTTAAGGCACGCGGCCTTATTCCGCCTCCAGGCTGCTGAGCGTATCGCGAAGCTCCTGCATCGCCTGGGCATACTGCTCGTCGTTGGGAGCGGCGCCATGCCAGCTGGCCTTGTTTTCCATAAAGGAAACGCCCTTACCCTTGGTCGTATGCATCACGATGGCCGTCGGCTGCCCCTTGGTCGCACGCGCTTTGGCGAACGCATCCTCGATCTGATCGAAGTCGTGGCCGTCGATGACGATGACATTCCATCCAAAGGCTTTGAACTTTTCATCAATTGGGCAGGGGGAGTTAACCTCGTCGAGCGACCCGTCGATTTGCAGATTGTTAAAATCAATGACAGCGCAAAGGTGATCCAGCTTTTTATGGGATGCAAACATGGCGGCCTCCCAAACCTGGCCCTCCTCCAGCTCGCCGTCGCCAAGGATGGCGTAGACGCGATAGGCGGCGTTGGAAATTTTTGCACTCAGCGCCATGCCGGTGGCCACCGAAATGCCCTGCCCCAGCGAGCCCGAGCTCATATCCACGCCGGGGGTACCCTTCATGTCCGGATGCCCCTGCAAATAGGAATCGATGTGGCGCAAGGTTTTCAGATCCTCCACCGGGAAATAACCGCGGTTTGCCAGCGCCGAGTAAAGCCCCGGCGCCGTATGCCCTTTGGACAGTACCAGACGATCCCTTTCCGGCCACTTCGGATTGGCGGGGTCGATGTTCATCTCCTTGAAATAAAGGTATGCCAGCACGTCAGCGATCGAAAGCGAGCCGCCTGGATGCCCTGATTTTCCGCAATACACCCCTTCAATGATGCCAAGGCGGATCTTACATGCAGTAATCTGCATTTGTTTTTTTAATGCCTGTTCCAAATAAAACTACCTCCCGTTCTTAATAAGCCGGATATATGATATCTCAAAAACGGCATTTTGTCAAATCTTATTCCTGCTTGTCCGATTCACACACGAAAACGGCCCCTGGTCGCATTTGGAATCCATGCTTCTTGTAAACCCCGGCGCCGCAACCAATCTCTTGGCGTAGAAGGCCGAACCGGCCTCGGATTTCCCCGTCTCCCCGATCACTCCTCTGCCCGCAAGAGATGCAAAAACCGGACAAAATAGTCGGGCAACTCACTGCTAAAGGACAGCATCTCTCCGCTGCGCGGATGGACAAAGCCAATGGTGCGCGCGTGGAGGCATTGCCCCTCCAGCCCGGGTACCCGGCGGCCGCCATACAGGGTATCCCCTGCCAGCGGATGGCCCAGATAGGCCATATGGACCCGGATCTGATGGGTACGGCCGGTCTCAAGACAGAGCCTCAAATGGGTAAAGCCGGGATACTCGGCCAGCACGGTGTACTGTGTGGCCGCCTCGCGTCCTCCCCGCTCGACCACCGCCATCTGCTTGCGCTTGACCGGATGCCGTCCAATGGGCGCGCAAACCCGCCCCTCTGGCTGTTTGAGGTGGCCGCAGGCAACCGCCTCATAGGTCCGCGTAAAGGAATGGGCCTTAATCTGCTCCGCCAGGCCCTGGTGGGCAAAATCGTTTTTGGCAACCACCAGCAGGCCGCTGGTATCCTTGTCGATGCGATGGACAATCCCGGGACGCAACACCCCGCCAATGCCCGACAGGCTTTCGCCGCAGTGGTACAGCAGCGCGTTGACCAGGGTCCCGTCCGGATTACCCGCCGCCGGATGCACTACCATCCCCTTTGGTTTGTTGACCACCAGCAGGTCGCCGTCCTCATAAACGATATCCAGGGGGATATTCTCCGGCTGGGCTTTGTCGGGCTGGACAGGCGGCAGGTCGATATGCACCACATCCCCCGCATGAACCTGGGCGCTTTTGGAGGCTGTGCGGCCATTTAAGGTAACCCTTCCGTCCTCAATCAGGCGTATCACGGCCGAACGCGACAGGCCGCCGTCCGCCCGGTCGGCCACCGCGCGGTCAAGGCGTGTGGGAGATGTGCAATCGATGGTAATCATCCAATCACTCATGGCTCTCGCCGCCCTGGCTGTTGCGCGAACGCATATCCCGCACGATTTCCAAAATCAGATACAGGATGACCAGCCCTCCCCCCACGACGACAAAAACATCGGCGACATTAAAGACAAAGGGGAACCAGGAAAACTCAAACAGCATAAAATCGATCACCACGCCGCGGAAGATGCGGTCGATCAAATTCCCTACTCCGCCGGACAGGATCAGCACCGCCGCCCACATGGCAAGACGGGAACGGATGCGGCGGGTGAGGATAGCGTAAATCACGCCGATCATTACCGCCACCGTGAGCACAATCAAAATTACGCGGGAGTAGGGGACATTCTGTAACAGGCCCATGGCCGCGCCCGGATTGTGCACATAGTGAAGCTCAAACAGCCCGGGAATCAGCTCAATCGACTGGCCCAGCGTCATGGTGTGAATCACCAGGAGCTTGGTAAGCTGATCGACAACAACCAGCGCTCCGGCGACCAGCAAAGGTACAACGATCGCCGTCATCCGCATCCCTCCTTACAAAACACGAGCCTGCCGGGAATCATGTCACGGCAGACCCGCTTTCCATCTACAAGAACATCGCCGGCAAAGGCGCTTAGGGTACCATCGCCGCAGGCGGTTATGGCACTTTAAATTTTAGCACCGGCCTGAGACCATGTGCATAGGACACCATTCGCACTTCGTGTTCACGGTATCATATATAAGCTCTTTTGCCGCATTTGAGAACCAACCGGGGCTCAATTCCTATTCTTCCGCTTTTTAAAGAAGCCGCGAGAGGGCTCCTCCTCCAAATAGTCCTCATCGTCCGACAAATCGTAGTCCTCCCCAAATTTCAGGTTGGAAAACTTGGAGGGGCGCTCCTCTTCCGGGTCGGCATCGATTTGAAACCGGGTGGGCGCCTTAGCCGATGCGGATGCTGGCGGCGTGGTTTTTTGCGGTTGAGCCGCCGCGGATGAGGCAGGCCTCTGAGCAGGCTGTCTGACCTGCGAAGGGGCATCCTTCGCCTCTACCGGCACCGGGTCGGAATTGCTTGCAATCTCTACCGGCTCTACATCGCTGGATACCTCCGGCCGGGCCGGCGCCTCCCGTTCGACAGCATCGGGAGCTTCTTCGACAGCTACTGCGCTGGAAGCCTCATGTCTCGCCTTGTCCGTGGCAACAGCCACCGCTGCCTCGGCCGCCTCGGCCTTATCCTGTGCTACAGTCTCGGCTGCAACCGGAGGCGCAGGGATGACCCTCTCTTGCGCGGCAAGGCGCTCAATCAGGGAAATCTGCTCGTGATACATGGCAATGAGCTGATCCTTAAAGCTCTGGGTCTGGCGTTTCATCTCTTCCAGAGCGGCGCGTTCCGCCCGGCTTTTCTCCAAGGCGTCAAACAGCATACGGCCGGAACGGTCCTTCGCCTCGGCGATCACTTTAGTCGCCTGCTGTTTGGTATCGGCCAACCTGGCCTGATAATCCGCCTCGGCCTGTTCGGTGAGGGCGTTCGCTTTCTGACGGGCCTCGCTCTCAAGCTTGGCCGCGGTACGCTCCGACTCCTCCTTGAGCTTGGCGGCGGTTTCCTGCGCGTCCTTAGTAATCTGGTCGGCAGCCCGCTGGGCGGTCAAAAGGGCATTGTGAATGCTTCCCTCCTGCGCGCGGTACTCCTCAATCTTGTCGGCCAGCACGCCAAGCTTCTGCATCAGCGCGTCGGTATTCTTCTGCGTGGCCTCCATCGTGCGGACAACCTCGTCGATAAACTCGTCCACCTCGTCAATACGGTATCCCCGGCCTACACGGGTGAAAACGACGTTCTTGATATCTTCAATCGTATACATGCCCTTCCAACTCCCCTTCATCGGTCATTCCGACTCTTTTTGCTTGCCGCGGAATCACAAGTACAGGCCGTTGCCCTCCAGCTCGTCGATGAGCACCTCGCCCATGACGTCGACGTTGCTCGGCGTAATCATATAGGTTTTGTTGGCAACCTTTTTGATGGTGGCCTTATTAGCATAAGCGGCGCCGCTGACAAAATCGACCAGCCGGTGCGCAACCTCCTTGGGGGTATCCTCCAGGTTGAGCACCACCGTACGCCGGTCGTTGAGATGATCGGCAATCGACGGGCCGTCGCTCATGCGCTCGGGCTTGACCAGCACTACCTGAAGCTGGCTTCCAGTGTTGAGATTGACAATTTTGCTGCGTCTATCTGCCGAACGGGAGGGCGCGCTCTCACTTGCCGGCGGCTCGCTGTAAGCCGGAGGCGCCTCCTCGGGGATATCATCGTCATAGTAGTAGTCGTCATCGTCGATTGGAGCGTTCATCATGTTTTTGATCTTGTCCTTAAAGCTCATGGTCCTACCTCCAAAACCCTTATATTTTAATGGGATTGCCGGGGGCCAAACAGAGCCGAGCCGACCCGCACGAGCGTAGCGCCCTCCGCCACGGCCTCCTCATAGTCACCGGACATCCCCATAGATAACACGTCCATAAATACATTATCTATTTTTTTGCCCCGAATGTCAACAAACAGTTGGTGCAATCGGTAAAAAATTTGACGAATTTCGTCTTTTGTTTCGCAAATGGGAGGAATACTCATGATTCCACGAACCGATATTCCAGGAAATGTCGAAATATTGGATAAGATTCCCTCGAGTTCCGATACCCGCACCCCCGACTTGCTCTCTTCCTCCCCGATGTTGACCTCGACGAGCACCTCGGTTACCATGCCCAGCATGAGGCTGCGATCGGATATGGCCTTTGCCAGGCGGACCGAGTCGACCGACTCGATCATGCGCACCATGCCGGTGACCGCATTCACCTTGTTGGTCTGCAAATGGCCGATCAGATGGATTTCGGCCTGGTCGCGGTGCAGCGCGTCCCACTTTGACTGAAGCTCCTGCACCCGGTTTTCCCCGATCAGGTCGATGCCGAGATCGATTGCGCGGTTGATCACCTCGGCCGGCACCGTCTTGGTTGCGGCCAGAAGGCGGATCTCCTCCGGCGAGCGCCCGGCGCTCTGGGCGGCGCGGGCAATGTTTTCCCTCACGCGCTTGATGTTGTCCTCCAGGCCGCCGTAACGGGCCTCGAGCTCCTCACTTGACCACTTTTCCATCGTACAGATCCTTCCCCTCCACAATGACTTCGTCGTATAGCTTGAGCGAATTGCTCTGGGTGGTATCGGTCTCACAAATCGTAAAGCTTGCGTTGGAATACAGGATATTGATCGGCTTGAATTTTGCCGCGATACCCGAGAGCACGTACACCCCTCGCACCCCGTCGACCACACGCACCGCCGAGCTCGCTATGCGCAACCCGGCATATTCCTTCAGACGGATTTGGATGGTTTCCTGCCGGGCTGAAAACAGCTCGCTGGAGGTATAGTCGCAGCGCAAAATCACCACGCACCGGCCGTCGCCCGACCCCTGGTTAATCGAGCTGACCGTCACCGGCTGCACCGACTGGGTCCCTATCTGGAGCACAATGTCGATCGTCTGCCCCTTGGACAAAAGGGCAGCTTGGTCTTCGGTCATGGTGCAGGCGATATACCACTCGTAATCATAGACCAGCTTGCCGACCGCCCCTTCCACGTCCGCGGGCTGGGCCGCCTTCACCGCATCGAGCTTTTCCGGCGTGAGGGTTTCCAGCTCAGGGACGGTCAGCGCCTGTTCCAGGCCGTCCACCGTTGAGACAAAGTATCCCGAAGAGGGCACGGTGATCTGGGATGCAGCCTCCCCCGCGCTGCTGCGCAGGTCATTGAGCTCGGCCTGCAGCTGGGCAATCGTCCCGCTGAAATCGGCAACCATGCCGGCGGCGATCTGGCGCTTGTTCATCAGTGTGAGCAGGCTCGCGGCCGTGGAATCCAGACCGTCCAGCCGCCCCTTTTCGGCGATATTGAGCAATTGATTGAGTTCCTCATTCACCTGAGCCCCCAGCAAATCCGGATCAGCCGGATACTGGCCGCTGCCAGACTGCAGGTCATTGAGCGCGTCAATCTGCTCCTGCAGTTCCTTGATGCGGGCCTGCGCGCTGGCGTCCGCCTCATTGGAATAGACCTGGGCCACCGTACCAGCCGTAGCGACGTGCTCCCCATCCCCCACCGTGTAGCTGAGCACGCCGGTGACGTCGGACGTCAGAACCTGCTCGTTGCGCACAAAATAGCCCTCGGCCGTGATCGCATCATAGTGGGAATAGTGCAGCGCGTACTCGGTACGGATCGTCTTGGACGATACCGTTACCGCCTGATACAACAGAAAGGAAGCCGCAAACAGGGCCACGACTGCTATCAATATTTTTCCGGGCAGCGAGTGTCTCATGCCGTTACCAAGCCCTTTCACGCGTCGTCAAATTTCACCTTGCCCCGGGTTTTCCGTCCGCAAGGCCGAGGTGTGGCCCAACCAGCCGGTACCCGGCTGGTTGGAGTGTTGGTGGTCTGCCGCGGCCAGTATATTCCCCGCAGCTACGCACAATATCAATCCTTTTTGTCCTCCTGCGCCATCAGCTCGATTGGCGAGGCCGGAATGATGGTCGATATCGCATGCTTGTAAACCAGGTTCTGCTTCCCCTCATTTTCCAGCACCACCGTAAAGGAGTCAAAGCCGCGCACATAGCCTTTGAACTGAAAACCGTTGGTCAGAAAAACGGTCAACAGAATTTTCTGCCTGCGCGCCTGATTTAAAAAGGTATCCTGCAAATTGAGCGAACTGGGCATTGTCATTCCTCCTCAACCGGGCTTGTCCCCGGGTTATACCCGATTATCATAGCACAAAAATCCATTTATTTCCATATCGTTTATTATTTTTTGAAGAAGCTCTTCCATCCCGGATAGCTGATCCACCAAATACCAATGCATCGCTTCCTCCCGGCGAAACCAGCTAAGCTGCCGCTTGGCATACCGCCTGGTCTGGCGCTTGAGGTTCTCGACCGCCTCGTGCAGGGTACATCGATGCTCCAGGTAAGGGGCCAGCTCTTTACAGCCGATCGCCTGCGCGGCGGTCGGCGCAGCCTCCCCGCCCAGCAGCGCGGCGGCCTCCTCCACAAGCCCATCCTCCATCATGCGGTCAACCCGCCAGTTGATACGCTCGTATAAAACCTGGCGGTCGGCAAAGTCCAGGCCAATCCAAAAGGGACGATAGGGCGATGGCTCCCGCCGGGAGAGGGCCTTGTGCTCGGCGATGGTGGCGCCGGTCAGCTGTACAACCTCCAGCGCCCTCACGATCCGCCCCACATCGTGAGGATGAAGGCGGGAGGCCGTTTCCGGGTCAGCCAGCCGAAGCTCCTCCAGCAACGCCTGCCCCCCCTGTGCCAGCGCCCTCTCCCGCAGGCGCTGGCGCAGCGCCGGGTCGGAGGGGGCCTTAGCGTATTGGACATGGTCGACCAGGGAATGAATGTACAACCCCGTCCCCCCCACGACGACCGGAAGCTTCCCCCTCCCCGCGATATCCCGGATGGCCTCGCCGGCCAGGCGCACATAATCCGCTACGCTAAAGGGTTGGGTGATATCCAGGCAGTCGATCAGGTGGTGGGGGACGCCCTGCATCTCCTCCGCTGTCGGCTTTGCAGTGGCGATGGATAACTGACGGTAAACCTGCATGGAATCACCCGAGACCACTTCGCCGCCGAGGAGCTTGCACAGCGCAACCCCCAACGCGGTCTTGCCCGAAGCGGTCGGGCCGGCAACAACCAAGATTTTGCAGGGTTCCATTCCAATTCACCTTTAAAACATCATATTCCACGCACCACGGCGCCCTTGCGGGGCGTTAATGGAGGGTAAGCGGGCGGTCAACGCCGGTCAATGCCGCCCACCAGCACAAGCCTCCCCGCGTGGCCAAGCGGGCCCCATCGGCGGGAAGGGCGGCTTCCCATCATCCGAAAAACAAGGGAAAAACTGGCGCAGGGTGCGAAAACGCCCGATAACCAAGCCGGTTCCCCTGCCCAAAAGGGCTACTGAATGCGGCCAAACTGCCGCTCAATCTCCCGCCGCGTCAGCCGGATGGCCACCGGCCTGCCATGCGGGCAATACATCACGCTCTGGTCGGCACAGATTCTCCGCGCTAAAGCAATCAATTCCTCCGTGCCGGACCAATCCCCCGCTTTCACCGCGGCGCGGCAGGCAACCGAATGGTAGATCCATTCCAGATGATCCAACGAGACCTCTTGCCGGCTCTCGGCAAATTTACCGGCGATTTCCTGCATCAGCAGGGGAATATCGTTCCCCTGTATCTCCATTGGCACCGCGCGCACCAGAAGGGTGCCGCTGCCAAAATCACTGACGTCAAAGCCGGCCTGCCGCACCGTATCCAGGTTCTCCAGCAGGGCGGAATACTCCCCCTTCGCCAAGGTGACCGCGACCGGCTCGAGCAGCATTTGCGGCTGGGGGTTGCTTCTATGCGCCATCAGGCGGTCAAACAGGATGCGCTCGTGGGCGGCATGCTTGTCGATGAGCAGCAGCTCCTCGCCCGCCTCAAGCAGGATGTAGGTGGCAAAAGCCTCCCCCAGCAGCCGGACGGATATCTCCGGCCCGGCGGCCTCCTGTACGGCATGCGAACCGCCGCTGATATCCTCCTGCTGCAAAACATCGGGCATCGGCGCATCGGGGACCGGGGCCGCCCCCCTGCTGTCTGGATGAGCCTGCGGCGCAACCGCCTGCTGCACGGGCGGCGCGGGCAGGGTAATCTCCATCGGGCGGTCATAGCTGGCGCTTGTCGTGTCGGAAAACGACAAAGGCCCCGCCCAATCGGCGTCCGGCTCAACACTGGGAGGCAACGGGGGGATGACGCCGGCCGGCGGTGCTGCGGCGCGTCCCCCCCTGTCCGGCTGCGATGCCAGCGGAGGCTGCGCTCGCTCTCCCACCGGTTTCTTAGGCGTCGCAGCGGATGGGCTTTTCTGCGACGGCCGGATCACCTCAAAGAGGGTTACCGGCTGGGCGGCGGGCGGGGCGGGCGGCACGGCGCGCTTATGGGATAAATCCATCACAGGGCGGGAATCGCGCTGGGCCAGCGCCGTTTTCACCCCGAAATAAACCGTGTCAAAGACCGGCTTTTCCTGTGTAAAGCGCACCTCGATCTTGGCCGGGTGGACGTTGACGTCCACCTGCTCGGGCGGAATGGTGAAGCAGAGCACGCAGGCCGGGAATTTCCCCACCATAATGCTGTTTTTATACCCTTCGCTCAGGGCGGCCATGGCCGTCTTGGTCCTCACAAAACGCCCGTTGACAATAAAAATCTGCATATTCCGGTTGGCCCGCGCGGCGGTGGGCTTGGAAATATAACCGGTCATCCCGATCCCCGCGTGGGTATATTCCGCCGGGATCAGAGTGGAGGCAAACTCCTTCCCATACACCGCGTGTATGGCGCTGTACAGCTTTCCATCCCCGGGGGTGCTCAGCGTTTCCCTGCCGTCGCGCAGCAGGCGGAAGGAGATTTCAGGATGAGTCAGGGCCAGCTTATCGACCACGTCGGCCACCGCATTGCCCTCGGACACATCCTTTTTGAGGAATTTCATCCGCGCGGGGGTGTTATAAAACAAATCCCGCACCACGATGGTCGTCCCATCCGGGCAGCCGGCATCGTCGCACAGCACTTCGTCGCCCCCCTCAATGCGGTAGCGAGTGCCCAACGTCTCGCCGCCCGTCTTGGTCAGCATGTCCACCCGGGCGACCGCCGCGACGCTGGCAAGCGCCTCGCCCCGAAAACCCAGCGTGCCGATGCCGGTCAGATCATCCTCCTTGCGCACCTTGCTCGTGGCGTGCCGCAGAAAGGCGGTGGGCACATCCTCGCGGGCGATGCCGCACCCGTTATCGGTAATGCGCATATAGGTAACGCCGCCCCGCTGGATTTCGATCGTAACCGCGGTAGCCCCAGCGTCGATCGAATTCTCCGTCAGCTCCTTGACCACCGAGGCCGGCCGCTCTACCACCTCGCCCGCCGCTATCAGCTCAGCGACATGGCGGTCGAGCACCTGGATGACGCCCAATGAAATACCTCCTTTTCCTATATTTTCGCATTGGAACCAACCTGCCTTATTGATGCCAATGCATCCTACGCAAAGGGCGGGCCATGCCCGCCGGCGACATATATCCGAACAGCGGCGCATCCTCTGCCGGGCGTGCGGCCAGCCACCCAAACGGTATCGCGGCCGCCCTCCCCAGCTGTCAGCCTGCCGCCCGCTCATGCGGCGCTGTCATAGCTGCCGAGCCT
The DNA here is from genome assembly GCA_965145485.1 of uncultured Eubacteriales bacterium. GTDB lineage: Bacteria > Bacillota > Clostridia > Oscillospirales > Acutalibacteraceae > CABQCM01. The sequence goes on from CBCTCU010000004.1 coordinate 68,257, forward strand.
CGCGCACCAGCCCATACAGCTTGGTCAACGCCTCGAGGGGGGTAAGGGTATCCACATCCATACCGCGCAGCTCGTCCGCCAGACGCTGCGCCCCCGCCGAGGCCAGAGAAAGCTGAGGCTCCTCCGCCACCGGGCGGATGGGTAGGGCAACCGCCCCCTGTGCGTCCAGCTCCTGCAAAATCTGCTTGGAGCGCCGGATCACTCCCTCCGGGATGCCGGCCAGCTTGGCCACCTCGATGCCGTAACTCTCATCCGCGCCTCCCCGCACGATGCGGCGCAAAAAGGTTATATCGTCCCCCCGCTTTTTGACCGCGACGCTGTAATTAAGAACCCCGTCGAGCTGCCCCTCCAGCTCGGTCAGCTCGTGATAATGGGTGGCAAAAAAGGTCTTGGCGCCGATCTTTTTGACCACATGCTCAAGCACCGCGCGGGCGATGGACATCCCGTCGTAGGTCGAGGTCCCCCGGCCGATCTCATCCAGGATGAGCAGGCTGTTTTGCGTCGCGTTGCGAATGATATCGGCCACCTCGCTCATCTCCACCATAAAGGTCGACTGGCCGGCCGAAAGATCGTCCGACGCGCCCACCCGGGTAAAGACCGCGTCAACCAGCCCAATGGAAGCCGAATCGGCCGGTACAAACGAGCCAATGTGCGCCATGATGACAATCAGCGCCACCTGGCGCATGTAGGTCGACTTCCCGGCCATATTGGGGCCGGTGATGATATAGCAGCGGTTGTCCCCCCCGTCGAGCAGGGTGTCGTTTGGCACAAAGGGCTCATCCAGCAGCTGCTCCACCACCGGATGGCGGCCGTTGCGGATGACGATGCGGCCATCCTGCGTCACATCCGGCCGACAATACCGGTTGTGTACCGCAACCGTTGCCAGCGAGCAGACAGCGTCGAGCATGGCCACCGCCGAGGCGGTGCGCTGGATGCGGGAAAGCTGCGCCCCCACAATGCCCCGCAGCTCGACAAACAGGTCGTACTCCAGCTGAACCAGCCGCTCCTTCGCGCCAAGCACCCGGCGCTCAAGCTCCTTGAGCTCCTGGGTGATATACCGCTCGCAATTGGTCAGGGTCTGCTTGCGTATGTACTCCTGCGGGACCTGATCCCGGTAGGTGTTGGTCACCTCGATGTAATAGCCAAACACCCGGTTAAAGCCAACCTTGAGGCTTTTGATGCCGGTGCGTTCCCGCTCGGCCGCCTCCACCCGGGCGATGATCCCTTTGCCGTCGGTCATATCGCTTTTGTACTCATCCACCGCTTCGTTGTAGCCGGCGCGGATGATCCCCCCCTCGCGCACGCTCAGGGGCGGCTCGTCCACGATGGCAGATTGGATGAGGGAAACCAGGTCCTCCATACCGTCCATCTGGTCGCAAAGCTCGCGCAGCATCGCGCTGTGGGAGTCTTGTATCTGCTCTTTTAACGCCGGGATACGCCCCAGGGCGTAGGCGAGCGACTGCATCTCCCTCGCGTTGGCCGTGCCGTAAACCACACGGGTGATCAGGCGCTCCATATCGTGGATGCCCGACAGGCTGTCGGCCACCGCCGCGCAGTGAACCGAATCGGAGACCAGTTCCTCTACCGCGTTGAGCCGGCGGTGAATGGCCCCGGCGCTCATCAGCGGCTGCTCAAGCCACCGGCGCAGCATTCGCTTGCCCATGGCGGTCTGGGTTTTGTCCAGCACCCAGAGCAGCGAGCCGCGCTTCTCCTGCCCCCGCATGGTTTCAAACAGCTCCAGGTTGTGGCGGGCGGTGACGTCCAGACGCATAAACTGCGCGTCGGTATACACGTGGATTTCATTGATATTATCCAGCCCGGTTTTTTCAGTTTCAAACAGATAACGCATCGCCGCGCCCAGCGAACACAGGGCGACCGAATTTTCCTCCACCCCCAGTTTCTCAAGGGTATCGGCATGAAAATGCTCCAGGGTCAGCCGCCGCGCCTGCTGGCAGTCAAACAAATCGTCCTCCCGCAGGCTGGCAAGGCAGCCAAGCCGCTGATCGAGAAAGCCCTTGAGCGCCGGGATGGCGCCGGCCTCGGCGTTGAGAAGAACCTCGCGCGGGTGGAAACGCCCCAGCTCGTTGCAGATGCGTTGCGTCACATCCTCCCCGTCAATCTCGGTCAGATGCAAATCGCCGGTCGACGCATCCACAAAGCACACGCCGGCGGCGCCGGCGCGCACGGCCACCGCGCCAAGATAGTTGTTGCGCGTTTCGTCGAGCATGCTCGCGTCGGTCACCGTACCCGGCGTGATAACCCGCACAACCTCCCTCTTGACGATCCCCTTGGCCGTGGCCGGATCTTCCATCTGCTCGCAGATGGCGACTTTGTATCCCTTGGCGATGAGGCGGGCGATATAGCCGTCGCAGCTGTGATAGGGAACACCGCACATCGGGGCCCGCTCCTCCTGCCCGCAGTCGCGCCCGGTCAGAACCAGGTCCAACTCCTTGGAAGCCGTCTGAGCGTCCTCAAAAAACATTTCATAAAAATCCCCCAGCCGAAAAAACAGCAGGGTATCGGGATACTGCTGCTTGATCTGCCGGTATTGCTGCATCATCGGGGACAACTGCGCCATCTTGAACATCCTCTCATTGTGAGATCGCGGCAATAACGCCGCCCAGCCGGGCCGGCCCTCAGTGGCAGCCGCCGCAGGAAGCGCAGCTGCCGGTGCAATCGCTCGGCTCGCAGGTAGCGGGGTCTTCCCCATTCACGCACAGCCCCAGAATGGAATTGACCCGCGCAAGCAGCCTGTCCATTTCGTCCTTCGCCGCGTTATAGGCGACCATATTCGGGTTTTGCATGATGTCTGCGTACACCTGCTGGATTTGTTCATTCAGCTCCTGAATTTTGCCCTTGTCCGCGTCGTCCTTCCCCTGCTCGTTGACCAGCGACATGCGCAGCAGGTTGAATTCGCCAATCTTGTCCTGCAGGGCCTGATCCTCGTCGTTCGCCTGGCGGGCCATTTGATACTGAATGTAAGTTTCGTCCTCCTGTATCGCGGCGCCAAGCTGGCGCGCACACTCCAAAACGGTCATCTTTCTGTCCTCCATATCGTTTTACTATCCTTTACTGCATCGCTTCGCAGCGGCGCAGGCAAGATTTTTTCTCTGGCGGGGCAGGCGCCCGGCGCGTCTTGTCAAAGCCGCCCGTCCGGGTCATCCTTTTGCGTTGCGGCGCGCTCTCCCAGCAGGGTCATGCGGCGGTTACCGGTGATAACGACGTCGCAGTAATCCCCCAACAGCTCGACCGGCCCGGGAAATTCCACCACCGTATTCTGGCTGGTGCGGCCGACCAGGATACCCTCCTCGCGCCCCTCCTCCTCACACAGGACCCGGAACGTCTGCCCGGCCAGCTGGGCGTTGTGCCGCAGCACAATGGCCTCCTGCGCGGCGAGGAGCTCGGCGAACCAGACGTCTTTTTCCTCCTTGGGCACCGTGTCCGGCATGGATGCGGCCGGCGTGCCCTCGCGGGGCGAAAAAAGGAAGGTAAATAGCGCGGTGTACTCCACCTCTTTCACCAGAGAAAGGGTTTGCTCAAAATCCTCCCGCGTCTCGCCCGGAAAGCCGACGATAATATCGCTGGTCAGGCTCAAATCGGGCATACGCTTTCGCGCCTGGTCAACCAGATGAAGGTACTGCGAGCGGGTATACCGGCGATTCATCGCCCACAGCACCCGGTCGGAGCCCGACTGCACCGGCAGGTGCAGGTGCCTGGCGACCTTTTCACAATCGCGCATGGCGTCGAGCAGCTCCATCGTGCAGTCCTTGGGATGGGAGGTCATAAACCGGATTCGGAAATCCCCCGGTAAATCGTTCACCTGGCGAAGCAGGCGTGCGAAATCAATCTCCTCCCCCAGGCCCTTACCGTAGGAATTGACATTCTGCCCGAGCAGGGTAATGTCCTTGCAGCCCGACTCGATGAGAGAGCGCGCCTCCTCCAAAATGGCCTCGCTCTGCCGGCTGCGCTCCCTCCCCCGTACGTAGGGAACGATGCAATAGGTGCAGAAATTGTCGCACCCATACATGATGGGGAGCCAACCCTTGATGCGGCTGTCGCGCCGCACCGGCATCCCCTCGGCGATGCGCCCCCCGTCGTCGGGTATTTCAAACACCCTTTTCTGCCCGCTGTAAAGACGGTACAAAAACTCGGGCAGCCGGTGAATAACGTGGGTGCCAAACAACAAATTGACAAACGGAAAGGTTGCCCGGACATAGTCGGCCACCGCCTCATGCTGCGCCATGCAGCCGCAAAGGCCGACCACCGCCCCCGGCTTGCGCCGCTTGAAATGCTTTAACGCGCCGAGATTGCCGATGGCCCGATCCTCAGCGTGAGCGCGCACCGCGCAGGTGACAAACAGCACCAGCTCGCACTCGTCGACCTCATCGGTAAAGCCAAAGCCCATCGCGGCAAGCATCCCCTTGATGCGCTCGCCGTCGCTGACGTTTTGCTGGCAGCCGTAGACCCGCACGCAGGCCAGCGGCTGTTTCATATATCGCGCGAGCACCAGATCGCGAACCAGCGACTGATACTCCCGCTGCTTTTCCATCTCCTGCGGGGAAACGGTTTTGTTGTGCATCGACTGACTGCTCAAGGCAGCGCCTCCCTGACCCATGGTCTTCTTTTGTCAACAGCGAAAATAAGGCTATTGTACCGAATAATTATACCTCATTTTGTGAATCGGTTCAACCTTTTTCGATGGAATTTTCGATGACAGTGCAAGACGGCCGTATTGGATTTGGTATCTCCATTTTTATCGTTTTAAGAATCCTCCTGTGAGAACATAACACACGGAATCAATAAGAAAAATTGATAGCAAAGAGCAAAAAAACGGATTACATGATAAATCCATCTTGTATTTAACAAAAAATGTGTTATAATTCATAAAAAGGGAGAGATTGGGAAAACAGCATGTCGACGTCTCGCATGATTTCGTGGTTCTATGGATTCATGCGGGGTTAATACCCAGAGCGGGCCGCGGGGGTAAATCCTAATATCAAAGGATCCTTCCCTGCCCGGCATGGATGCGCTCTCCCAATCAGCGTAATGCGAATGATGTTGACCGCGCAAACAAAGAAAGGTGGTTGTTGTGATGATCCGCAAATATGCAAATCGTTGTTTGATGCTCCTGCTGTCTGTGTGCATGATCTTGCCTTTGGGAGTCGTCGCCTCGGCCGCATCCGATGTTATGCCCGGCGACGTAGATCGGGACGGCAGGACGACCGCATCCGACGCCCTGCTGGTTTTGCAGCAGAGTGTCGGGCTTAAGGAAAATCCTTTTTGTACCCCGACGGAGAACTTCATTGCCGATGTGAATGGGGACCAGTCGGTCGATGCGACTGACGCGCTGCTGATTCTTCAGGCATCGGTGGGCATGATCGGACCAGCAGCAGCGGAACTCAAGTTTGAGAGCGAGACAATCCCGCTCGACGCCCGTGCCGCAGCGAGCGGTGGGGCGCCCGAGCTGATCCTCGATTCCAGCGCGTGGAAGCAGAAGGTTGAGTCCCTGCGCGAACACAATGATCTCACGCAGCAGCAGGCCGACAGGTTGCTGGAGCGCTACGATCAGGCCTTTTTCCAGGACAACGCCCTCATCGCCGGGGTAGATGTCATTGCCTCCACGGCAGATGTGACGGCATCCCGGGTATGGTGCACTAAGCAGCGTATCTTGGTCGTGTTGAGCGACGCTCCGCAGGCGCAGCGTGAGGCCCACGCACATCTCGTTCTGGCCTCCCTATCCGGGCAGGAAGTACGAGAGACCGGATGTTTTCCCAAGCTGGATGCCGTCAGCGTCGCGTTTGACCGCGACGGCACGATCCCCCGCCCTGACGGCGTGCTCACCAACTACTTTTACGGCCCTCATGACGCTTTCGACTATGCTGACTTTTACGTCATCGACAGCCGGCAGGAACTGAGTGAGTATGCGTACCATGCTTACGGGATGATCCCCGACGAGCAGTTGGAGGAATCCTATCTTCCCGGTTTCCGCGAGGAATATCGGAATGTCCTGCAGCCCCGCAACAGCGAGATGTTTTTTGAGCAGTACCGCACCCTGATTTTTGAGGAGCACACCTACGCCCGCGCCTCCACGCGCTATGTGTACCGCGGTCTGGAGGATAATGCAGACGGCACGCAAACCCTGGTGCTCGAGCTCACCGACGACGCCGCGCTGCCCGCGCCAGAAGGGCCGGCGGATACGGTGTTTGACAGCTTCTTAACCGTGCGCATGACGATCATTGACCTTCCGGCCGATGCAGAGGCCCCTCGCATCACGCGGGTATGCAATACCGCCGGTGAGGTGCTCTGGGAGGAAGTAGAGGCATAGGGAGCAGCGGCAAGCTGACTCGTTCCGGCATTCTGGCTAGGCCGGGGCCTTGGGCAACCAATCATCCAAAAAAGCCCGATGGGATTAGGCTAATCCCATCGGGCTTTTTCATTTCGACTTTGTTCCTAGGAGCGGCCAAACCGGCAGCGGCCCGCAACCGGCCTGTAACTCCGCCCCAAGCGGCGGGCAAAACTCCCGGCACGATTGTCGGCCACCGATTTTCCGCCCCTTACTCAGCCGACGGCCGGCATTCCTGGCACGCGTCGGGCTGGGCCAGCGCCCCGGCCACGCGATTGAGCTCCCCCGCGCCGACGGTCAGGATCAAATCCCCCTCCCGCGCTATGCTACGCAGGTAATCGGTGATCGCGTCCAATTGCGGAAGGTAGACCGCGCCGGGGATCTCGGCGGCGAGATCGGCCGAGGATATTCCCACCGTGTTTTTCTCCCGCGCGGCGTAGATATCCGCCAGCACAGTCAGATCGGGCCGAGACAGCTCACGCACAAAATCCTCAAAAAACGCCTTCGTCCGCGTGTAAGTGTGCGGCTGAAAGGCGCAGATAAGCCGCCCCCCATCCGCCTTCATCTGCTCGGCGGCGTCAAACAGCGCGTGAAGCTCGCTGGGATGGTGGGCATAATCGTCATAGACGACCGCCCCGTTGCACTGCCCGCGGTATTCAAACCGCCGCTGAGTACCGGTGTAGGAGGCAAGCCCCCGTTGCACACTCTCCGCCGGAAGGCCCATGACGAGCGCGGCGGCGGCAGCGGCCAGCGCGTTTCGGATGTTATGCTCCCCCGGCACCAAAAGCTTGACGTGGCAGAGCAAATCACCCTCCCTGGTAATATCAAAGGCCGGCAGCCCATGCTCATATTCAATGCCCTGCGCACGAATCTGAGCCGCTTCGCCAAGGCCGAATGTTACGGTCTGCCGCTCGATACCGGCCAAACAGGCCAGCGTATTGACGTCATCGGCATTGAGGACCACCACGCCGCCCGCCTTGGGCGTGCGCTCTGCGAAGGCGCGAAACGAATGGGAAATATCCGCAAGGTCTTTAAAAAAGTCGAGATGATCCTCTTCCACATTGAGCACAACGGCGACAGTGGGGCAAAAGCTCAAAAAGGAATTGCAGTATTCGCAGGCCTCGAGGATGATGCTGTCCCCCTTGCCCACACGGTGGGCGCTGTGGACGAGGGGCAACACCCCGCCGATCATGAAGGAGGGATCGACCCCAGCCGCCATCGCGATGCAGCACAGCATGGAGGTGGTGGTGGTCTTCCCATGCGTGCCCGCCACACAGACCGCATGACGATAATCCCGCATAATGGCGCCGAAAGCCTGCGCGCGTTCAAACACCGGGATTCCCCTCTCACGCGCGGCGACGATCTCGGGATTGTCATCGTGCACCGCCGCCGTGCGCACCACAAAGTCGGCCTGCCCCAGATTTTGGGGAGCATGGCCGATGGCGACGCGTATCCCCATGGAGGCCATCTCATCGATCGCCTCGCTGTGACGCACGTCCGAGCCGGTCACAACCAGACCGCGCGAAAGCAGAATCTCGGCAAGGGAATACATCGAAATCCCTCCGATTCCAACCAGATGGGCATGTGCGCCGGGGCGGATACACTGATCGATCGTCATCATAAACCAAATCCTTTCCAAAGCCGCCTGCCGGCGGATCACCGCCCCAAAGCAAGCGGGCCAGGCCACAGGGCGCCCTAGCGGACGCACTGGAGTATTCATCACAAACGTATGACGCAGCCAACCAAACGATCACCGCATGCCGCGTCCGATTTGTATGGCGGGGCCCGCAGAATGTTTCTTCACAACTGTCCCGCCAATCCAATAGGTTACCATGTCACCCGTCCTGCGGCCGTCATCGGGCCTCAGCAGCCTAGCAGCGTTTTATTCTCTATTCCACCACGCCCAGCAGGGTGTATACCATGGTCGAGCCAACGCAGAACAGGCCGGTCAACCCACCCAGGCAGGCCGTCACCGGCCGGGTCCATTCGCGCGGATGAGCCTGCCAGTCCTCCAAAGCAAGCCCTATGGCCGTCAGACCGACAAACAGCGTGGGCACCGCATAACGGAAATTCTGGGTGCAGGTGTGAGGGTATTGAATGCAAAAGCTGACATACGACCCGAGCACCGTCAGATACAGCAGGGCAAAGAACAGCTTGAGCTGCCAGTTCATCGTTCCTTTGCGCAGCAGAACCCACCCCATCGCAAAGAGGGAAAAGGCCACGACGGCAATGTTGGTGTAAAATAGCAATACAGCAAAGGTGTTTCCCAGCGTGCCCGGCTGGAAAAGATCAAACTCGCCAAACATGGAGGTCTTCAACAAGCCCAGGAAAACATTGTGCTCATAATAGGACGAAGAGGTACGCTCCCCAAAAGCGACAAAAACGCTTTTGAGCTGCTCAAGCGAGGGGTCAAACAGCCTTTCCCACAGGCTGTAATCCCCGATGTACTGCTCGTCCTGCAAAGAGAGCATGGGCACATAGCTGATGGGCATTTGGTAAAGCACAAAGTTATACACCTGCCACCACAGTCCAAGCGGAACGCAAACCAGGCCAAAAACGGCAAACTGCCCGACCATCGGCCAAAAGCGGCGCCTCTGCTCGATGAGCTTGTACAAGAACAAAAAGGCGATGGGTACGGCCGCCAGCCCTCCCGAGGTTTTGGCCATCATGGAGCAGCCCAACGCAACCGCTATGCATAGTATGCGCCGGACCGATGGCTTTTTATACCAGCGGACCGCAAAGAGCAGCGCGGCCAATTGCAGGGTAATGGATAAGATGTCGTTGTTGATGCTGCCCGACATGATAATCAAGGTTGGGTGAAAGCACAGCAGCGCCATCGGGATGCAGGCCGCTTTGCGGCCAATTCCCACCTCGCGCAGGAGCTTATAGCACAAAATGGTACAGGCCGAGGCATAAAACAGGGTCAGAACCTGGATGCTCTCGGTCGCCCGCTGATAGTCCATGCCCAGCGTCACATTCAGCCGCAGAAACATCCCCGCGATAAAATGATGCAGGGGCGGATGGTAGAACTGCCAAACCCGGCGCGGATCAAAATCGGGAAGCTTTAATTGATTGTAAAACCATTCGATGTAGACCGCGTGCCCCCTCTGTCCGCCAAAATACCAGACGTCATGCTGGCGGACGATCGACGAGGTGTACAGGATATACCCCACGCGCAGCACAAACCCGGCGGCCAGCAGAAGCAGAATCACACGCTGGGGGGTGATCGACCGCATGCTGACCCAGTAGCAGGTCATACCCGCCAAAGCGGCCAGGCCGACCACCATGACAAACACCGCCTGCTGCGTGGTCTGATAAAACAGTACGAGCACCACGACGACCGCAATGCCTGCGACCAGCTCCCGTACGCCGGGATGGCGCTCTGGGTACAGCACCCAAAAGTAAAGCATAAAGCCGGCGATGACCACGCCCAGCATCAGCACGACCGCGTCAAAGGAAACCATGGAATCACTGCTTGTGACGTTGAAAAAAGCGTTGACAAACAGGCAAAGCAAGGCAAGAACACAGAAGGGGTGGCGAAGAAGGCCAGCAAGCCCCCGGTTACCCTGCCCCAGCGGCGAACCCTCCTGCCCGGGCTCGGAAGGCGGCGCCTGCTTGACAAAAAAGGTCTGGCGCATTGCGATCTACCATCCTTTCGCTCGAAAAATTTCAGTGTTTTTTATCCAGCCGTCTTTTCCTCGTGGTATTCCTGCTCCACGTTGACATTCCAAACAGCGTCACGACCGCAACGGCCCATCATGCAATCGACCGCCCGCATGGCGGTGAGCATCGAGTGATCCATGTTATTGTAACGGTGCTGCCCATTGCGGCCGATACAGAACAGGTTGTCAAAGGTATTGAGGTATTCCACCAGACGGTCCATCTCAGAATAGGTGTCAAAGTAGGCGGGGTAGGCTTTCTTAACCCGTTCGCGGTGGGCGTCAAGCACATCGCCGGCTTCAATAATCCCCATTTTTTCGAGTTCCGCCGCAGCAAAAGCGATGCATTCCTCCTCGCTCATGCTCCAGAATTCGTCCCCCTCGCTGCAGAAATATTCCAAGCCGATCCAGACGGTGTTTTCCGGGTCCTTCACCAGATAGGGCGACCAGTTGTTGAATATCTGGATGCGCCCCAGCTTGACCGACGTCTCCTGCACATAGATCCAGCAGTCGGGCACGATGTTGCCCAGCGTTTTGACGCTGGTCTCGTTTTTTAAGTTGAGGCGGTTGACCAGCAGCCCCACCGTCACAAAATCGCGATAGGGCAGCCCCTCGGCGATCGCGGTGATGTCCGCCGGCGGGGTATGGCCGGTCATACCGGTCACCAGATCCTTCACCGGCATGGAGGAGAAGAAATAGTCCCCTGCGACCGCTTTGTCCCCCACCTTGGTAGCGCAGACAACCGACTTGACCCGTCCCTGCTCACAGACGATCTTCTTCACTTCGCAGCCGGTGAGGATGATGCCGCCCATTTTCTTCACTTCCTCGGCCACCGTCTCCCAAAGCTGGCCGGGCCCGTATTTGGGGTACCAAAACTGCTCGATGAGAGAGGTCTCCACCTTCTCCTGCGCTTTTTTGGAGCCAAATGCCTTGCGGAACATATCCTTGATCAGCGCGGTAACGGATAGCCCCTTAACACGCTGCGCCCCCCAATCGGCCGCAATTTCGCTCGGATGCCGGCCCCACAGCTTCTCGGTATAGCCCTCGAAAAACATGCTGTAGAGCACCTTGCCAAAGCGGTTGATATAGAAATTTTCCAACGAATCCTCCGGCCGTTTGGATATGGCCGATTTGAGATAGGAAAAGCCGGCCTTCATGGTACGCGCAAACCCCATGTTGCGGATGGTCTGTCCCTTCATGCTGATCGGGTAATCAAAGAATTTGCTCAGATAGTAAATTCGGGAAACCCGGTCGCGCACCAGCATCACCCGGTCCTCCGTCTCCGGATCAGGCCCTCCCTCGCTCAGCGGCTTGTCCCGGCCCAGCTTGGCGTCATCCATCGACGGGGCTCCCTGTAAGGGCATCAGATCGCTCCACCACCGCATGACCTCCTGATCCTTGGAAAAAAAGCGATGGCCGCCGATATCCATCCGGTTGCCCTGATACCGCACCGTACGGGATATGCCGCCCATTTCCCCGCTTTCCTCTAAAATCACGACCTCGTATTCGGTTCCCTGCTTGAGAAGCTCATAGGCGGCGGTCAAGCCCGCCGGGCCCGCGCCGATAATAACCACACGTTTTTTCATGTTGTACATCCTTTCTATATGCAAGCCGGCCGTGATGCAAGGGCGCTGTTGCTCCCATACCATGGGACGTGAATATCGGGCGCAGCAGCCAACTAGCGCCACATCCACCCCGTAAAGGATAACATATCCTCAGGCCTAGCGGCTTTTTGTGCGCACGGGGGAGCCTCCACCCTGCCCACATGCCGCCTGCGGGCCGGGCCCTTTGCGGCAAATCGATACCGGCAGTCCCTTCTGTTGGGTCGCGATGGTCGCCATGCTTGCCGCTAAGGGCTGGATCATGCCAGCAGCCAGTCGCAGAATGGCTTACGCCGGTCGGCGAATTCGCGCGGTATGCCGTCCGCTCGGGCAACGACTGCCGCTGCGGCGCGTGCGAAAAAGGCCCCTTATTCCTAGCATCCTTTCCTTAATTGCGATACCGGGGGCTTTTTACTCCACGTCGCCCGCGATATCCCCCACGCTCTCGATGATATAGCGGGGGCGGTAAGGAAAGCGCCGCACCGTGTCGCGGGTGGACACGCCGGTGAGCACCAATACGGTATCAATCTCCGATTCAATACCGGCGACGATGTCGGTATCCATCCGGTCTCCCACAATAGCGGCGTCGGCCGTATCGCAGCCGAGAAGGCGTATGCCCGTGCGCATCATCAGCGGATTGGGCTTGCCGAGGAAATAAGCGCTGCAGCCGGTCGACAGCTCGATGGGGGACACCAGCGCACGGCAGGCCGGGAGCATCACCCCGCCGTCGCCGGGGCCGGTCAGGTCGGGGTTGGTGCAAATCAGCCTGGCCCCCGCCTGGACCAGCAGCACCGCCTTGGCGATGCTTTGGTAATTATAGTTTTCGGTCTCCCCCACCACGACGTAATCAGGGTCAACATCGTTCATGCTGATACCCGCCTCGTACAGCGCGTTATGCAGGCCGGCCTCGCCGATGCAGTAAACCGAACAGCCCGGCTCCTGATTGCGCAAAAACTCGGCGGTGGACAAGGCGCTGGTATAAAAATGCTCCTCCTCCACATCCAGGCCCATACGCTGGAGCTTTTGGCGCAGCTCTTTGGGAGAGCGCTGACTGCTGTTTGTTAAAAAAAGAAAGTTTTTGTTTTCCCGGTGCAGCCAGTCGACAAACCGCTTTGTGCCTGGCAATAAATCGTTGCCGTGATACAGCACGCCATCCATGTCGCAGATGAAGCCGCGCTTTTGCCGAATCGCCTCTATGCATTGCATCGAGCTTGTCATGTTCATTCCTCCTGCGGGCCGGGCCCGGATTGACTTTTGACAGTTTACCTAAAGAGATGGTTGTTTATACCCGCTGATATTATACCTTTTCACAGGGGATAAAGTCAATACGGGGAACTAATTTTATAAATTCCCGCCAAAAGGCGGACTTTTTGGCTGTGGTATGCTATAATAGACGACAGCAGAATCACGAGCGAGTCTTCCTTTGCGGGAGCGCTATTTATGCTCCGCCGTGCTCCCCTAGCCAGGCGGCCTGTCGGAGAGCCAACCATTCCAATACGGTCCAGGTGTGGGGCGAATGCTTCGCGGCATAATCAGGAAGATCTCGCCCATTCCTCGCCGTATGGCAATGGCGGCGGGGCGGCTTGTCTTCTTGACGCTGAAAGCCGCATAATGGCACGTCACAGGGCGTAAAAGTGGAATGGGCTATGGGCCTGCCGCCACCAAGGTTGCCCCGGGCGACAAACACGCGGCGCGGCGGTAAAAAGTGAATGAAGCCATCGAATGAACCTATGAGGAGGAACAGGATATGAGAGCGGTAATTTCGGTCATCGGTAAGGACATGGTGGGGATTTTGGCCCGCGTTTCGGCCGTCTGCATGGAATATAACGTAAACATCATCGACGTCAACCAAACGGTCATGCAGGATGTTTTCGCCATGACCATGCTCACCGACGTTTCGGCCTGTTCGGTCAGCTTTGCCGAATTTTCCGACCGGATGAGCGAGCTTGGAAAAGAGATCGGTATGGTTATCCACACGATGCACGAGGACATTTTTCTGTCCATGCATCGCATCTAAGGGGGAGGCAGCATGCTGAACATTGGCGATATTCTCGAAACCATCACCATGATTGAGCAGGACCACCTGGATATCCGCACCGTCACCATGGGGATCTCGCTGCTCAGCTGCATGGACAGCGACATTGACCGCGCCTGCAGCAAGGTATACGACAAAATTACCCGCTGCGCCGCCAGACTGGTGCCGGTATGCGAGGAGATTGAAAAGGAATACGGCATTCCCATTATCAACAAGCGCATCGCCGTTACGCCGGTCGCCATGCTCGCGGCCGCCTGCCCTGGCGCCAATCCGGTAAAATTCGCCCTTGCCCTGGAGCGGGCCGCCAATACCGTTGGGGTCAATTTTATCGGCGGATACTCCGCACTGGTGCAAAAGGGCTTCGCGGCCGGCGACCGCGAGCTCATTGAGAGCATACCCGAAGCGCTGGCGGTGACCGACCATCTGTGTTCCTCGGTCAATATCGGCAGCACCAAAGCCGGCATCGACCTTGACGCGGTCGCAACCATGGGGCGGATCATCCGTGCCACCGCCGAGCGCACGGCCGACCGAAACTGCATCGGGGCCGCCAAGCTGGTGGTCTTTTGCAACGCGCCGGAGGACAATCCTTTCATGGCCGGGGCCTTCCACGGGGTCGGAGAGCCCGACTGCGTGATCAACGTGGGGGTTTCCGGGCCGGGCGTAGTGCGCGCCGCGCTGGAAAAAATGGGGGATGGCGATATCACCGACGTGGCCGATACGGTGAAAAAGACCGCCTTTAAAATCACCCGTATGGGCCAGCTCGTAGCCAGAGAGGCCTCCACCCGTCTGGGGGTTCCCTTTGGTATTGTCGACCTTTCTCTGGCCCCCACCCCTGCGGTGGGAGACTCGGTTGCGCATATATTGGAGGAAATGGGCCTGGAATCCTGCGGCGCCTGCGGCACTACCGCCGCGCTGGCGCTGCTCAACGACGCGGTCAAAAAGGGCGGCGTCATGGCCTCGTCCCACGTTGGCGGATTATCGGGGGCCTTTATACCGGTTTCGGAGGACGCCGGCATGATCGCGGCGGCCCAGTCGGGGTGCCTGACCATCGAGAAACTCGAAGCCATGACGGCGGTTTGCTCGGTCGGCCTTGACATGATCGTGATTCCGGGAGACACCCCGGCCGAAGTCATTTCGGGCATCATTGCCGATGAGGCGGCCATCGGTATGGTCAATTCCAAAACAACCGCCGTGCGGCTGATCCCCGCTATCGGCCGCAACGAAGGAGAAATTCTCGAATTTGGCGGCCTGCTGGGCAGCGGGCCGGTAATGAAGGTCAACACGTCCTCCCCCGCCCGGCTGATTCGTCGCGGCGGCCGCATTCCCGCCCCCTTGCAAAGCCTGAAAAATTAGGGTTGTAAGCGACGAGGCGATCGCCTTACATTGAGAAACTGAGGGGCTGTGCATTTGCCGGACGAGGGCCCGTTTTCCCTCCCTGCCGCTGGATGAGGCGCCGCACGCCGAGCCTGAGTCAGTGCGTCACGTTTTTGTCAGGGGAACCGGTCGGGCAAATCAACCCCTAATGGGTATGCTGGCTATCGCCTGCGGTCTCAACAGTAAGGAAGCTCTAGAAGCTTTTGTTTTTTCGATATAATCGACCGACTCTAATCTTGATCGCGATCTTACGCTGCAAAAGGCAGCCTGGGAACAGGGTGGCTTTTGGGGCCAGGCAGTTTCTGCACCGCCGCCAGCAAGGTGGAAAATCTGCGTCTTTATCTTGGCGAGCCACGGCGGGAAAGCTGGCACACACAACCTCACGGTGAAAGTGAAAGCGTTTTCTTTCTTTCCCCCCTTTCGCGGGGGGATTTTTCTCGTCGACAAACCGGCGGCTGTATCAGTGATAAGCCGTTTTTGCTTTGGGATAGCCGACAGCTGGTTGAGCTGCCTTCCCACTTTGTCATCGCGATCCACCCCCATTCTGCTTGCTGATGTTCAGGCAGTCATTTGCGAAACTATCTCCGTCGTAAAAATGCATATTTAAGCTGTCAGAATGGTGGTCTGGCCCATATTGTGGAAAACACGGATGAAATACTTTCGTGCTTTTTTCGAATAATTTTGAGCGACAACAGATCGCTCTCCAGACGCAAAAAAGCCCTGTACTAATCAGTACAGGGCTTTTTGAATCGGCAAATAAATTAGCCTTCGATCTTGGTGACAACGCCCGAGCCAACCGTACGGCCGCCCTCACGGATAGCGAAACGCAGGCCTTCCTCGATAGCGATCGGGGTGATGAGCTCCACGTTCATCTCAACGTTATCGCCCGGCATGCACATCTCGACACCGTCGTCCAGCGTGATAACGCCAGTAACGTCGGTGGTGCGGAAATAGAACTGGGGACGATAGTTGTTGAAGAAGGGGGTATGACGGCCGCCCTCGTCTTTGGACAGGACATAAACCTGGCCGCGGAACTTGGTGTGGGGATTGATCGAGCCGGGTTTGGCAAGAACCTGGCCGCGCTCGATCTCATTGCGCTGAACACCGCGCAGCAGAGCGCCGATGTTATCGCCCGCCTCGGCATAATCGAGGATCTTGCGGAACATCTCGATACCGGTAACCACCGTCTTGCGGCGCTCATCGGTCAGACCGATGATCTCAACTTCCTCGGAGGTGCGCAGCTGGCCACGCTCCACACGGCCGGTAGCGACGGTGCCGCGGCCGGTAATGGTGAAGACGTCCTCAACCGGCATCAGGAAGGGCATGTCAGCCTTACGATCGGGGGTCGGGATATACTCGTCAACCGCCTTCATCAGTTCCTTAATGCACTGGCACTCGGGAGCGTTCTCGGGATCGGGACCACTGTACTCGAGAGCCTTCAGAGCCGAGCCGCGGATGATGGGGATATCGTCGCCGGGGAACTCATAGTTCGACAGGGTCTCACGGATCTCCATCTCAACAAGGTCAAGCAACTCGGGATCGTCGACCTGGTCGCACTTGTTCATGAAAACAACAATGGCGGGAACGCCGACCTGACGGGCGAGCAGGATATGCTCTTTCGTCTGGGCCATGGGGCCATCGGTGGCAGCGATAACCAGGATGGCACCGTCCATCTGCGCGGCACCGGTGATCATGTTTTTGATATAGTCGGCGTGACCCGGGCAGTCCACGTGAGCATAGTGACGGGCGTCGGTCTGATACTCAACGTGAGCGGTGTTGATGGTAATGCCGCGCTCCCTCTCCTCGGGAGCCTTATCGATCATGCTGTAATCCATGAAGTCAGCCTCGCCCTTGCTGGCCAGATACTTGGTGATCGCAGCAGTCAGCGTGGTTTTACCATGGTCAACGTGGCCGATGGTGCCGATGTTTACGTGCGGCTTACTTCTGTCAAATTTTTCTTTTGCCATTGATTAGTGTCCTCCTTTAAATGACGAATCAATCGTGGCTCTTTAACAGTCTACACTGCTTGTAGCCATAATAGCAATTTTCACTGGAAATTTCAAGTCTTTTTTTAGAATGGAGGGAACTTTAGCCCTCATTCTTTTGCCGAGAGGTGATAATCTGCTCGGCAATCGACTTGGGAACCTCGGTATAATGGCTGGGCTCCATGGTATACTGGCCGCGGCCCTGCGTCTTGGAACGCATATCGGTTGCATAACCGAACATCTGGGAGAGGGGCACATTGGCGTCGATCTGCTGGGCTCCCATGCGGGGCTCCATGCCCAGGATTGAGCCGCGGCGGGCGTTGAGGTCGCCGATGACATCGCCCATATACTCCTCCGGCACGGTTACCGAAACCTTCATAATCGGCTCCATAATAGCGGGGTCGGCCTTTTTGCAAGCCTCTTTAAAAGCTATAGAACCAGCGATCTTAAAGGCCATCTCCGAGGAGTCGACCTCGTGATAGGAACCATCAAAGAGGGTAACCTTGACGTCTACCACCGGATAACCGGCCAACACGCCCGACATCATCGCGCCCTGAATACCCTGATCCACCGCAGGAATGTATTCCTTCGGAATGGCGCCGCCGACGACAGCGTTGATAAATTCATATCCCTTACCCGGCTCATTCGGCTCGATACGGATCTTAACGTGACCATACTGGCCGCGACCGCCCGACTGACGGGCATATTTGTAATCGACCTCGGCCGGCTTACGGATGGTTTCCTTGTAAGCGACCTGTGGAGAACCAACGTTGGCCTCTACCTTAAACTCGCGCAGAAGGCGGTCAACAATAATCTCCAGATGCAGCTCGCCCATACCGGCGATGATGGTCTGGCCCGTCTCCTCATCGGTATAGCAACGGAAGGTGGGATCCTCCTCCGCCAGCTTAGCCAGCGCGATACTCATCTTTTCCTGCCCGGCCTTGGTCTTGGGCTCGATGGCAACACGGATGACCGGCTCGGGGAACTCCATGGACTCAAGAATAACCGGATGATCGGGGTCGCACAGGGTGTCGCCGGTGGTGGTCTTTTTCAGGCCCACCGCCGCAGCGATATCGCCGGCGTAGCAGGTTTCAATATCCTGCCGGTGGTTGGAATGCATCTGCAGGATACGGCCCATGCGCTCGCTGTGGCCCTTGGTGGCGTTGAGCACCGACGCACCGGCGTTGACCGTTCCCGAATAGACGCGGAAGAAACAGAGCTTGCCCACAAAGGGGTCGGTGGCAATCTTAAACGCCAACGCCGAGAAGGGCTCGGAGTCGGAAGAATGCCGCTCAATCTCCTCATCCGTGTTAGGATCGACGCCCTTGATGGATGGGACGTCGGTCGGGGCGGGCATGTAGTCGACGATAGCGTCGAGCAGCTTCTGCACGCCCTTGTTTTTATACGAGGTACCGCAGGTCACCGGGACCATCTTATTGGCCAGCGTGGCCTTGCGGATGCAGGATTTGATCTCGTCGATGGTGAGCTCCTCACCATTGAGGTACTTCTCCAGCAGCACGTCATCCTGCTCGGCGACATGCTCGAGCAGCGCGGTATGATATTCCTCCGCCTTGTCCTTCATGTCGGCGGGGATTTCTTCCTCCCGGATGTCTTTTCCCAGATCATCGTAGTAAATATAAGCCTTCATATTCACAAGATCGATGATACCGCGGAAGTCATCCTCCGCGCCGATCGGAAGCTGGATGGGAACCGCGTTGCATTTGAGCCTGTCCAGCATCATGTCAATAACATGATAAAAGTCCGCGCCCATAATGTCCATTTTATTGACATAGGCCATACGGGGCACATGGTATTCATCAGCCTGGCGCCACACCGTCTCCGACTGGGGCTCAACACCGCCTTTGGCGCAAAGCACCGTCACCGAGCCGTCGAGGACGCGCAGGGAACGCTCGACCTCAACCGTAAAGTCAACGTGGCCCGGGGTATCGATGATGTTGAGACGATGCCCTTTCCAAAAGCAGGTGGTGGCGGCGGAGGTAATGGTGATGCCTCGCTCCTGCTCCTGCTCCATCCAGTCCATCGTCGCAGTGCCTTCGTGGGTCTCGCCGATTTTATGGTTGATGCCGGTATAGTAGAGAATACGTTCTGTGGTCGTGGTCTTACCGGCATCGATGTGAGCCATAATACCAATGTTACGAGTTAATTCTAATGGAACCTGCCTTGGCATTGTTTCCTCCCTCAGCCACACACCAAGACGGCGATGGCGAAATGGTAAAAATGATCAAGCGGCAAAACTACCACCTGTAGTGAGCGAAAGCCTTGTTGGCTTCGGCCATTTTGTGAGTGTCGTCCCGCTTTTTGGCCGCGCCGCCGGTGCCGTTGACGGCATCCAAAATCTCGTTGGCGAGGCGCTCCTTCATGGTCCTCTCCGAGCGCGTGCGAGCGTAAGTCGAAATCCAGCGCAGGCCCAGAGTCTGGCGCCGTTCGGGCCGGACCTCAATGGGCACCTGATAGGTCGCGCCGCCCAGACGGCGGGCCTTGACCTCGAGCTGGGGCATTACGTTCTCCATCGCCTCTTCAAAGACCTCCAAAGGATCTTTGCCCGTCTTTTCCCGGATTATATCGAATGCGCCGTATACAATTTTCTGAGCGACACCCTTTTTTCCGTCGTACATGATGTTGTTGATCAGACGGGTTACCAGTTTGGAATTGTAAAGCGGATCAGGCAAAACGTCACGTTTTGCAATCGAACCTCTTCTTGGCACTTCGCTTCCCTCCTTCACATGAATGATATCATCGGTACTCGAGTGACAAAACTTCGTTAGCGCCAAGCACAGAGGCCGCATTGCCTATCTATCAATACATGCCGCTGCGCCTGCACCCCCTATACAAGGGATACAGCCGGCAACAAGAAGATTTCGTCGTTGGTAATCCATGCACGAACGTGCATGCGAGATTACTTGCCCGCCTTTGGACGCTTTGCGCCGTACTTGGAACGAGCCTGCATTCTCTTGGCAACGCCCTGAGCGTCGAGGGTACCGCGGATGATGTGGTAACGCACACCAGGCAGATCCTTGACACGGCCGCCGCGAATAAGCACCACGCTATGCTCCTGCAGATTGTGGCCCTCGCCCGGGATATAAGACGATACTTCAATCCCGTTGGACAGGCGTACCCTGGCAATTTTACGCAAAGCCGAGTTCGGCTTTTTGGGGGTACTGGTCTTTACAACCGTGCACACGCCGCGCTTTTGAGGAGAATCCTGGTCGATCATAACGCGCTTTTTGGAGTTGTACCCTTTGAGCAGCGCCGGCGCCTTGGCCTTTTTCTCGACCGTCTCCCTGCCCTTGCGAACAAGCTGATTAAAGGTCGGCATATCGCACCTCCTTTTTTCAAATTTATGCCACAGGGAAGGTAGCCCTCCCCGTTTCATACAAACACAGAAATCCATGGGATGCCGCCACCCAACCGAAGCCGGATTATTTTAACGGCAAAGCAAAAAACAATTACCCACAGATAGTTATTTTATCACTCCCAGCAGGGAATGTCAACCATTTGCTATACTTCTCCACTTTATACGGGTGGAGCGGGCTTTGTGGCCCTTGATTTTAGCAAAAAGCACAAGATCATGTGACAATCCTCTGCCGGCCGGGATATCCCGGCCGGCAGGAGCAGGTTCAAACCAGCCTCATGCTTGTGGAAGGTCCACAGCATCCGAAACAGACGGGCTGTCTGGGACAACTTCCGCTATCTCGCTGACATCTTCCTGCGGGGTGGCGGGGTTCTGCATGGCCATGATTTCACCGATGGTGACATGATCGCCGGCCCCTTCCTCCCGGTTAAAAATCTTCATACCCGTGCCGGAAGGCACCAGGTTGCCGATAATGACGTTTTCCTTCAGGCCCATCAGAGGATCGACCTTGCCCTTAATGGCGGCGTCGGTCAACACCTTGGCCGTCTCCTGGAAGGAGGCCGCCGACAGGAAGGAATCGGAAGCCAGGGCCGCCTTGCAGATACCGAGCAGGGTGGGGGTATAGGTAGCGTCCTGCAACGGGGTGCCGTCCTCGCGCGTCTCCCCTTCGGCACGGCGGCGTTCCAGCTCCTCGCTCTCGATGTAGTAACGGCTGCGCTCGACCAGGGAGCCCGACATCAGGTTGGTATCCCCCGCGTCGTCGATGCGGAATTTTTTCATCATCTGGCGCACAATGACCTCAATGTGCTTGTCGTTGATATCCACGCCCTGCAGGCGGTAGACGCTCTGTACCTGCGCAATGATGTAGTCCTGGACAGCCTCGACCCCTTTGACAGCGAGGATGTCGTGCGGGTTGACCGCCCCCTCGGTGAGCGAGTCGCCCTTATGGACAAAGTCGCCGTCCTGCACGATAATGCGGTAGCCGAAGGGAATGGCGTATTTGCGCTCGTCGGCATTGTCCTTGTCGGTGACGACAATCTCGCGGCTCTTTTTGACCTCTTGAATGCGCACCACGCCGTCGATCTCGCTGATATAGCCGGCCCGCTTGGGCTTTCTGGCCTCAAACAGCTCCTCCACGCGGGGCAGACCCTGCGTAATATCCTCCGAGCTTGCGATACCGCCGGTGTGGAAGGTACGCATGGTAAGCTGCGTACCCGGTTCGCCGATCGACTGAGCGGCGATGATACCCACCGCTTCGCCGTGGGTGACCGGCTTGCCATTGGCCAGGTTGGAGCCGTAGCATTTTTTGCAGACCCCGTGCTTGGCGCGGCAGTTGAGCACCGAACGAATCTTGATGCGGGTAATGCCGGCATCGACAATCTTCTTGGCGTCCTCGTCGTTCATCATATGGTTGTTGTCGACAAGCAGCTCGCCCGTCTCGGGATGGTAGCAGTTTTCAATAAGATAACGGCCCACCAGACGCTCGGACAAGGGCTCAATCACGTGGTTGCCCTCTTTGATGTCATAAACCTCGATGCCAATGGTCGCGCCGCAGTCGTCCTCACGGATGATAACGTCCTGCGAGACGTCCACCAGACGGCGGGTCAGATACCCCGAGTCGGCGGTACGAAGCGCGGTATCGGCCAAGCCCTTGCGCGCGCCGCGCGAAGACATGAAGTACTCTAAAATGTTAAGCCCCTCGCGGTAGTTGGCGCGAATCGGCACGTCGATGGTGCGGCCCGAGGTATTGGCGATCAGGCCGCGCATACCGGCGAGCTGGCGAATCTGGCTCATGGAGCCGCGCGCACCCGAGTCGGCCATCATGAAAATGGGGTTGAATTCATCGAGATTGTCTTTGAGCGCGTCCGAAACCTCCGAGGTGGTCTTTTCCCAGGTTTCGCAGACCAGGCGGTAACGCTCCTCGTCGCTGATCAGGCCGCGGCGGAATTCCTTGGTAATGCGGTCGATGGTATTCTCAGCCTCAGCGATCAGCTCTTTTTTCTTTGGCGGGATCACCGCGTCCGAAACGGCTACCGTGATAGCGCCGATGGTGGAATAATGATAGCCGGTTGCCTTGATTTTATCAAGGACCTCCGCCGTCACCGTGGTGCCGTGCACCTTGATGCAACGATCGATGATCTGGCCGAGCTGCTTCTTGCCAACCTTGTTAGCGACCGGCTTGCCATCTTTGTCAAAATGGAAGCAGATTTCGAGATCGAGCTCATGCCCCTCGACCGAGCGGTCGACAAATCCAAGGTCCTGAGTAATGGAATCGTTAAAAAGGATACAGCCAACCGTACAGTCAACCAGGCGGGTAACCGTCTCTCCCTTTGTATTTTTACCAGTATACCGCACTTTAATCGGGGCGTGGAGGCCAACGGCCCCCTCGTCATATGCCATGATCGCCTCGTCGCGGTCGCGGAAGACCTTGCCCACTCCCGGCTCGTCGGTTTTGACCAGAGTCAGGTAATAGGAACCCAGCACCATGTCCTGTGTCGGCACGGCCACCGGCTTGCCGTCGGACGGCTTGAGCAGGTTGTTGGCGGCGAGCATGAGCAGGCGCGCCTCGGCCTGCGCCTCAGCCGACAGAGGCACGTGCACCGCCATTTGGTCGCCGTCAAAGTCGGCGTTGTAAGCGGTACACACCAGCGGGTGAAGCTTCAAAGCGCGGCCCTCGACCAGCACCGGCTCAAACGCCTGGATACCAAGGCGGTGGAGGGTGGGCGCGCGGTTTAAGAGCACCGGATGATCCTTGATGACCGTTTCAAGGGCGTCCCATACCTCGTCGCGGGCGCGCTCAATCATCTTACGGGCCGATTTGATGTTGGAGGTAGCGCCGGTTTCCACCAGCCGTTTCATGACAAAGGGCTTGAACAGCTCGAGGGCCATCTCCTTGGGAAGGCCGCACTGGTACATTTTCAGCTCCGGCCCGACCACGATAACCGAACGACCGGAGTAGTCGACCCGCTTACCCAACAGATTCTGGCGGAAGCGGCCCTGCTTGCCCTTGAGCATATCCGACAAAGACTTCAGCGGGCGGTTATTCGGCCCGGTCACCGGACGGCCGCGGCGGCCGTTTTCCACCAGGGCGTCGACCGCCTCCTGCAGCATCCGCTTTTCATTGCGCACAATGATATCGGGCGCGCCGAGCTCAAGCAGGCGCTTGAGGCGGTTGTTGCGGTTGATGACCCGGCGGTAAAGATCGTTGAGGTCCGAGGTGGCGAAACGCCCGCCGTCGAGCTGCACCATCGGGCGCAGATCGGGCGGGATGACCGGGATAACGTCCAAAATCATCCACTCGGGCTTATTTCCCGAAAGGCGGAAGGACTCCACCACATCCAGCCTCTTAATGAGCTTGATGCGCTTTTGGCCGGTGGCCGTTTCCAGCTCGGCCTTGATCTCCGCACTGGTCTTTTCGAGGTCGATCTCGCTGAGCAGCTTCTTGATCGCCTCAGCCCCCATCATGGCCTCAAAATCATCCTCGTATTTCTCAACCAGGTCACGGTACTGCTTTTCATTGAGCAGTTGCTTTTTCACCAGCGGGGTATTGCCCGGCTCGGTGACAATGTACTGCGAGAAATAGAGCACCTGCTCCAGCAGGCGGGGGGATAAATCAAGGATCAGGCCCATGCGGGAGGGGATGCCTTTGAAATACCAGATATGAGACACCGGAGCGGCCAACTCAATGGTGCCCATACGCTCGCGCCGCACCTTGGCACGGGTAATCTCGACGCCGCACCGGTCGCAGATTTTGCCCTTATAACGGATTCTTTTATACTTGCCGCAATGGCACTCCCAGTCCTTGGTCGGGCCAAAGATGCGCTCGCAAAAGAGGCCGTCGCGCTCCGGCTTGAGGGTACGGTAATTGATGGTTTCGGGTTTTTTGACCTCGCCGTAAGACCAGCTTCGAATCTGGTCGGGCGACGCCAGGCCGATCTTGATGGATTCAAAATCCAGGGTCTTTTGCGTTTCTCCCATAGTGCGATCCGTCCTCCTTAAAGTTCGTCGGCGTCATCGAACTCCACGATGTCGTCGTCCATATCTGCTTCCTCGATGGCATCGTCATCCTCGATGGGATTGCCCTCAGCATCCTCCAGGCCAAAGCCGGACAAATCGTCCGCCACCGCGGGGGCGTCGTCCATATGCGGCAGGCCAACGTTGTCATCGTCATCATCAAAGCTCTGCTTGAGGTCAATCTCCTCACCATTGGCATCCAGCACCTTGACGTCGAGGCTGAGCGCCTGCAGCTCTTTAATGAGCACCTTAAAGGACTCGGGCACCCCTGGCTTGGGCACATTCTGCCCCTTGACAATCGCCTCGTAGGTCTTGACGCGGCCAACCACATCGTCCGACTTGACGGTCAAGATTTCCTGCAGGGTATAGGCAGCGCCGTAAGCCTCCAGCGCCCAGACCTCCATTTCGCCAAAGCGCTGCCCGCCAAACTGCGCCTTGCCGCCCAATGGCTGCTGGGTAACCAGCGAATAGGGGCCGGTCGAACGGGCGTGAATCTTATCGTCCACCAGGTGGTGCAGCTTTAAGAAGTACATATATCCCACCGTCACCCGGTTGTCAAAGGGGCGGCCGGTGCGGCCGTCGTAAAGCTGGGTCTTTCCATCCTCCGCAAGGCCTGCCTCGCGGAAGCATTCGATGATATCCTCCTCATGCGCGCCGTCGAACACGGGGGTGCAAACTTTCCAGCCCAACGCCTTGGCGGCGTAGCCCAGATGCACCTCGAGCACCTGGCCGAGGTTCATACGGGAGGGAACGCCCAGCGGGTTGAGCACGATATCGAGCGGCGTGCCGTCGGGCAGGAAGGGCATATCCTCCATCGGCAGAATGCGGGAGACGACGCCCTTGTTGCCGTGGCGGCCGGCCATTTTGTCGCCGACCGAAATCTTTCTCTTTTGCGCAATGTAGCAGCGAACCACCATATTGACCCCGGGATTGAGCTCAGAGCAATTGTGGCGGTCGAAAACCTTGACGTCGACCACCGTGCCGTATTCGCCGTGGGGCACCCGCAGGGAAGTATCGCGCACCTCGCGGGCCTTTTCGCCAAAGATGGCACGCAGCAGCCGCTCCTCCGCCGTCATTTCGGTCTCCCCCTTCGGGGTGACCTTGCCGACGAGGATATCGCCGGCGCGGACCTCGGCGCCTACACGGATGATGCCGCGCTCGTCAAGGTCTTTGAGGGCCTCCTCGCCGACGTTGGGGATGTCGCGGGTAATTTCCTCCGCGCCCAGCTTGGTGTCGCGGGCCTCCAGCTCGTATTCCTCAATGTGCACCGAAGTAAACACATCGTCGCGCACGATCTTTTCGTTGATGAGGACGGCGTCCTCGTAATTATAGCCCTCCCAGGTCATGAAGCCGATGAGGACATTTTTACCCAGGGAAATTTCGCCGTGGGAGGTGGCGGGGCCATCGGCGATCACGTCACGCACCTTGAGCCGCTGGCCAAGGCTGACGATGGGCCGCTGGTTGATACAGGTCCCCTGGTTGGAGCGCAGGAACTTGGTCAGGCGATAGGTGTCGGTCTCGCCGCTGTCACGCCGGACGTCCACCCGGTTTGCCTCGACACGGGTGACGACACCCTCGTGCTCGCAGAGCACGCAGACCCCCGAGTCGACCGCCGCCTTATACTCCATGCCGGTGCCGACAATGGGCGACTCGGTTTTAAGCAGCGGAACCGCCTGGCGCTGCATGTTCGACCCCATCAGGGCGCGGTTGGCGTCGTCGTTCTCCAGGAATGGGATCATGGCCGTAGCGACCGAAACCACCATGCGGGGGGACACGTCCATAAAGTCGGCCCGCTCGCGCTCGATCTCGACGAACTCATCGCGGTAACGGGCGTTGATTTTGGGGCGGGCGAAACGGCCCTCGCTGTCGAGGGGCTCGTTGGCCTGGGCGACGATGTATTCGTCCTCCACGTCGGCGGTCATATAAACCACCTCGTCGAGCACCTTGCCGGTTTCCTTGTCCACCCGGCGGAAGGGAGCCTCGACAAAGCCGTATTGATTGATCCTGGCAAAGGTGGCCAGATAGGAGATCAGGCCGATGTTCGGACCTTCCGGCGTCTCGATCGGGCACATGCGCCCATAGTGGCTGTAGTGCACGTCGCGCACCTCGAATCCGGCGCGGTCGCGGGACAGTCCCCCGGGGCCGAGCGCCGACAAGCGGCGCTTATGGGTCAGCTCGGCCAACGGGTTGGTCTGATCCATAAACTGAGACAGGGGGGAAGAGCCAAAGAACTCCTTGATGGCGGCCACCACCGGCCGGATGTTGATCAGCGACTGAGGGGTGATGGCGTCGACGTCCTGCGCCTGCAGGGTCATTTTTTCGCGCACCACACGCTCCATGCGGGAGAAGCCGATGCGGAACTGATTTTGCAGCAGCTCGCCGACCGAACGGATGCGGCGGTTGCCCAGATGGTCAATATCGTCGGTCGTACCGATGTCGTAGGGCAGGCCGAGAATATAGCTGATGGAGGCGTAAATATCGTCGATGGTGATATGCTTGGGGATCAGCTCATCCTTGCGCGCCCTGAGAGCCTCGTGCAGGGCCTCTTCCCCCTCGCAGGAGTCGAGAATCTCGCGCAGCACCGAAAAGCAGACATGCTCGTTAATACCGTCGGCCTCGGGATCAAAGTCGACGAAGCCGTGGATATCGACCATGCCGTTGGACATGATCTTGAATTCCTGCTCCCCCGCCGACTCGGTCTCAACCTTGACATAGGCCTCGGATACGCCCTTGCTGTCAAACAGGCGGGCCATCTCGCGGCTGACAACAGCCCCCGCCTCGGCCAACACCTCGCCGGTCATGGGATCGGCCACCGGGCGGGTCAGGGTGCGGCCCACCGCACGGGGCCCAACCGCCAGCTTTTTGTTGTATTTATACCGCCCCACGCGGGAGAGATCATAGCGGGTGGGATCGAAAAAGAGGCTGAAGACATGCTGCCCGGCCCCTTCCACCGTAAAGGGCTCGCCCGGACGCAGCTTTTTGTATACCTCGAGCAGAGCGTCCTCGCTGTTGTTGGTCACGTCCTTCTCCAGGGTGGTGAGCAGGCGCTCCTCCTCCCCGAAGAAATCCAGGATAGCCTGGTTGGTGCCAAGGTTGACCGTATCCCCCGCCACATAGCTGATGGCGCGGATAAAGGTCGTCAGTGGGAGCTTTCGGTTTTTGTCGATACGGACATAAAGAATGGAGTTTTGGTCGGTCTCATATTCCAGCCAGGCGCCGCGGGTGGGAATGACGGTCGAGCTGAAAAGCTTCTTGCCCGTCTTGTCGATGGCGACGTCAAAATAGACGCCGGGGGAACGGATGAGCTGCGAGACAATCACCCGCTCGGCGCCGTTGATGACAAAGGTGCCCGAAGGGGTCATCAACGGGAAGTCGCCCATAAAAACTTCGCTTTCCTTGATTTCGCCCGTCTCTTTATTCAAAAGGCGCGCGCGCACACGAAGAGGCGCGGCGTAGGTTGCGTCACGCTCTTTGCACTCTTCAATGGTATATTTGGGCGTATCCTCGATGCGGTAGTCGATAAAGGTCAGCTCGAGGTTTTCGGTGTAGTCCTTAATGGCCGCCACATCCCGAAAAACTTCCCGGAGCCCCTCCTCGATGAACCAGCGGTAAGAGTTCTTCTGCACTTCAATGAGGTTGGGCATATCCAGCACCTCATTGATCTTGGAAAAGCTCATACGCTCATTTTCGCCCAAACGGACAGGCTTGACATTGACCATTGAATTGATCACTCCATTCCCATTTTGTACCGGATTCAACTCACCGGACAGACGTCGTGCATCCCTTGCCGGGGCCCTGCACCCCGTAGGAACCATAGAGGGTTGCAATTTGAAAAGAAGTATGCTATGATATCAAATACTCCCTTTCAAAAGCTGCTATTGTCCCACATTGATACAGTTTTACATTATATATCAAGCATATGGAAATGTCAAGCAAAAAACAAAAAAAGCCGCCAATGGATCAAAAAATCCAATGGCGGCTTCTTTCAGGACTTTTTCACGCGGCAAGAAACGCTCGGAGCCGTTGTATTATTTATTATACCGATGGCGGCAATCAAACGTGACCTCGTCTAGGCGCTGTGCTATCTCCCGGGACAGCTCCAGAAAAATTTTTCGATAAGAGCAGGGATCGTCATCGGGCCGGTCGCACACATAGCCCTCGCCCTGGCATTTTGCCAGGATGATAGGGCCGCCAATCGCCTCGATGACCTGTTTGAGGGTGATCTCTCCCGGTTCTCGGGCCAGGACGTAGCCGCCCTTCGCCCCGCGGAAGGACCGCACAAGCCCCGCCTCAGCCAGCTTTCGCAGTATTTTGAGGGAAAAGCCGGTTGTCACCCCGGTGCGCGCCGCTATCTCCCCCGCGTCGAGCCTGGTTCCCACACGGGCAAGGCAATCGACAATGCGCACGGCATAATCTGTTTCCAGGTTGATTTGCATGGTTCTGCGTCCTCCTAATGGCCATGCCGCGTGTCCGCCTGAGGGCAAGAGCCCGTCACAATTGGCCGCGAATCTCTACCCCCAGCGCTCAGCGCACGACACGGCCCCGCCATCCAATACGTGAGATGGCTCTCTGCCGGTAACGGCGTTGATTACTTATCCTTAAACTTATTGCTTCGCACCGGATGGCGAAGCTTGCGCAGGGCCTTGGCCTCAATCTGGCGGATGCGCTCGCGCGTGACGTTGAACTGGCTGCCGACCTCCTCCAGGGTATGGCACCGCCCGTCGCGCAGCCCAAAACGCAGGCGGATGACCTCCTCCTCCCTCGGAGCAAGGGTTTTGAGCACGGCGTCGATGTCCTCATTGGTGATGGTTTTCAGCGCCGCTTCGTCCGGTGCGGCCGCCTCTTCGTCCCGGATGAAGTCGACCAAACGGCTGTCCTCCTCCGGGCCGATGGGGGTCTCCATCGAAACCGGCTCCTGCGCCACCCGCATGATCTCCCGCACCCGCTCGACCGACAGCCCCATGCGCTCGGCGATCTGCTCCTCCGAGGGGTCGTAGCCGTTTTCATGCAGCAGCTGGCTCTGGGCCTTTTTGAGGCGGTTGATGGTCTCGACCATGTGCACGGGGATGCGGATGGTGCGGGCCTGGTCGGCAATGGCGCGGGTGATGGCCTGTCGGATCCACCAGGTGGCGTAAGTAGAGAATTTGAAGCCCTTGGTGTGGTCGAACTTCTCCACCGCTTTGATCAGGCCGACGTTGCCCTCCTGGATGAGGTCGAGAAAATGCATGCCGCGGCCAACGTACCGCTTGGCAATGCTGACCACAAGGCGCAGATTGGCCTCGGTAAGGCGCTTTTTGGCCTTGTCGTCCCCCTCGTTGATGCGGATGGCCAGGTCGATCTCTTCCTCGGCCGACAGCAGCGGCACCCTCCCGATTTCCTTCAAATAGAGCTTGACGGGGTCGTCGAGCACCATGCTATCGGAAATAAGGTCATCGTCCAGATCATCTGCCGGAATTTCCTCAACGGCGAGCTCTTCCGGCGACGGCTCGATAAAGTCGAGATCAAGCAGCGGGATGGTCTCGTCCTTGGCGATGATCTCCGGGTCAACGTCGTCGAGCTCCACCACGTCCTCGACGTAATCGTCCTGCTCCTCGTCGTGTTCCTCAGGCAGGATATCCTCGTATTTCATAGCCTCCAGCTTTTCCTGCTTATCCATCATGTTGCACTCCCCCAAGCTTTTTCTCTCTCATTTTTTCAATGTATTCGGACAACTGCTCGACGCTCATATCCTCCGGGGCCAGCTCGAGCTTGGCCCGCTCCTCCAAAATAACGTCGATACAGCGCTGGCATTCCTCCACGGTGTTGGCGCGGCTCTCCCCTTTGGTCATGATCTCCACAATCCGCCCCAGCTCGGCCTCGGTACACTCCGCCCCCAGCAGGGTGATATCGACCAACTGGCCCGCGCGCACCCGCTGGCCGATCTTCTCAAACAGCCGGCGGTGAAAAGAGGTAACAAACTGCTCCGGCCGGATGCGCCCGGCAACCTGCTCGTAAAAATCGGGGTTGCGCAGCAGCACGGCCAGCAGCCCCTCCTCGGCATTGGCCGCCCGGGGATACCGGCGGCGCTCCGGGTTGACCGGGTCGGCGCGCTCGGGTGCCGTCATCGTGCGAACGCTCTGGCGGTCGCGTTTGGCGCCCAGACGCTTCGCATGGATTTCAGCCTGCTGCAAAATCGCCGATTTGCTCACCTGGTATTGCTCGGCCAGCCGGCCGGCGTAAACATCCCGCTCGATCACCGAATCGAGCGAGCCGAGTACCCTGGCCGCGCCATCCAGAAACTTCACCACGCCGTCGGCCGTGCTCATGTCCACCTGCCGCGACAGCTCGAACAACCGGTATTCCACATCGTTGCCCGCCCCGTCCAGCAAGGCCCGGAAGCGGGAGGCGCCATCTTCCGGATGGGCGCGCAAAAACTCATCCGGGTCCTTTCCGTCGGGGATGCGCACAACCCGCACCTTCAGCCCCGCGTCGGTACAAATTTCAATCGCCCGGTCGGTCGCCTTCTTGCCCGCCTCGTCGGCGTCGAGGGTGACGGCCACCTCCTTGGTATACCGGGCCAGAAGGCGCGCCTGCTCCCTCGTAAAGGCGGTGCCCAGCGGGGCGACGGCGTTGGTAACACCCGCCTGATGCAAAGCAATGACGTCCATATAGCCCTCGCAGAGCACAACCTGCTCGGCGCAGGATGCTTTGGCGAAATTGAGCGCATACATCAAATGGCTTTTTTTAAACACCGGCGTGTCGGCCGTATTGATATACTTGGGCCCCTCGGCGTCGGGAGCCTTGCGCCCGCCGAAAGCGACGACATTCCCTCTCAGGTCGAGGATCGGGAACATCATCCTCCCGCGAAAGCTGTCGTAGAGGCGCTCCCCTCTTCCCTGGTTGACCACTCTGGCCTGAAGCAGCTCGGCGTCCGCGAACCCCTTTGCGCGCAAATGGTCGTACAGCGCCCGCCAGGAAGCCGGGGCATATCCCAGCCCGAAATGGCGGATGGTCCGGTCGCTGAGCCCCCTCGAACGAAAGTAATCGAGGCCGGCGCGGCCAGTGTCGCTGACAAGCGTCGCATAAAAGAAGCGGGCGCTCTCACGGTTGATCTCCAGAATCCGGCCGCGAAGCCGGCTGAGGCCGTCGTCGTAGCCCTGCTCCGGCATGGTCATCCCCGCCCGCTGGGCCAAGTGCCGCACCGCTTCCATATAATCCAGGTTTTCCGCAAGCATGACAAACCGGATTACATCGCCGCCCGTGCCGCAGCCAAAGCAATAAAACGAACCATTTTCCGGGTAAAGGGTAAAGGAAGGCGTTTTTTCATTATGGAAGGGGCACAATCCGACCAGATTGCGGCCCCTGCGTTTGAGGTTGACATAGGAGGAAACAACCGATTCAATGTCGTTTTTCTCTTTCAGCTCCTGCAAAAAGCTGTCGGGCAATGGCACAGACGCACCTCCTCGAGCGGGGTAATCGACCCTCAGGCCGGGAAACGGCGGTGGCTTTTTAATATATATATTACACAGTCGCTCGTCCTAGTCGGGGATGGGTATGATCCTCGCTGGGACTTGTCCATGGTTGTGCTATGTTGACTCACCGGTTCCATCCGTGGGGGACAAAAATCTCCTGATATATCTTGACGGCGTAGCGGTCGGTCATACCGGCAATGTAATCGCACACCGCACGCTCTACCCCCTCGCTGCCGGCCGTGCCCTCATGTTCGCCCGGCAGCAGCTCGGGGTGCGCGCACAGATAGTGATACATCTGCTCGAGCATCAGCACCGCCTTGCTCTCCTCCCCCTTGGCCACAGGATTTCGGTAGACGCTGCGAAACAAAAAGGCGTGGAGCTGGTCGAATGCGGCCGCCGTTTGGGAGGACATAGCGATGGTGTCGGCGCTGTTTTCGACCACATCGATCACCATGGTATTGATGCGCTCGCTGCGTTTGCGGCCAAATTTTTGCCGCAGCACCGGCGGGATATCCTCCTCCCGCAGTACCCTGGCGCGGACCGCGTCGTCGATATCGTGATTGAGATAAGCGATTTTATCGGCGATGCGCACCACTCGCCCCTCCAAAGTGGAGGCCTCGCGCCCGGTGGTGTGGCAGCGGATGCCGTCGCGCACCTCAGCCGTTAGGTTGAGCCCCTTCCCGCCTTTTTCCAGATATTCCACTACCCGCACGCTTTGCTCATAGTGGCGAAACCCGCCGCTCAGGCAACCGCCGAGGGCCCGCTCCCCCGCGTGCCCAAAGGGGGTATGCCCCAGGTCGTGGCCAAGCGCAATAGCTTCGGTCAAATCCTCATTCAGCCGCAAAGCGCGCGCAATGGTACGGGCGATTTGGGCCACCTCCAGGGTGTGGGTCAGCCGGGTGCGGTAATGATCCCCCTCAGGCGACAAAAAAACCTGCGTTTTATACTTCAGCCTCCGAAAGGCGTTGCAGTGAATGATGCGATCGCGGTCACGCTGATAGCAGGTGCGCAACTCGTCCTCCTCTTCCTGCCGTTCACGCCCGCAGGAGCATTCGCTCAGAGCCGCGAATGGAGACAGGGTCATCCGCTCAATCTCCTGCGTTTTGAGCCGTACCGATCCATTCATCCCATTTCACCTCTTTGTCATAGTTATACGCCTTTTTTCGGTCAAATTCCTGCTCAAATTAAAAAATAGGCGCTGCGACGCATTTTTCACAGTAAGTCAAACGAATTATTGTGTATTATGCCGAACGAGCTTGACATCAAAACCGACCAGCAGGCCCAAGATACCCGCATTTGAGGATAAGGCACAATAATTTTCGCAAATAAAAAATAGAAAGAGACACGGTTTGCAAGCCTCTGGTAGAATGAAGTGGCGACACACCATTCTGAAAGGAGAGAGCAAACCATGTCCGAGAAGATTGTACAGCTATATGAGGAAATTATCAAGGGGTAGCTCAAAGAGTTGGTGCGGGGCAGCGTAGAGGAAACTCTCAACGAACTGCTGGAGGCCGAGGCAGTTCGTTAAGGGGCTCCTCTTAAATTCGGGGATGCCGGCGCCATCTTCAGGGGCGGCAAATATACTCGCAGGAAATGCAAAGGTCACAATCATGATTCCCATAAACAGTGCAAGGAGTTTTCTTACGCGCTTTTTCATATTTACCATCCCTTCTCTATATTATGTAGAGTATATATTCCGACCATCGTTAAGCACATAAGATAACGTGTGCGTTACCATATACCATTCTCATCTTTCAAAGCCAATCACATTGACATCCTCGTCACATTTCACATAGCTTAGAGCTGTATTCTTCGTCAGGTTCAATTCAAGCAACTGGTTATCCGAACACTCTAAGGCCCACAACAAGGTATTTTGGCTCAAATCCAAGGTGCCAATTCCATTACCCTCACACCTTAAAAGGGTCAGCATAGTATTTTGATGCAGAGAAAGAGAAGATAGTTGATTGTGATTACAGCTAAGCGCCTGCAAATCCGAATTCATACTGACATCCAGTGTTGTCAGTCTATTGCTATCACAGAACAACTGTTGCAAAACACGATTGTTTGAAATATCCAATTCAGCCAACAGATTTTCAGAACAGTTTAGAATTATCAAATCGCTGTTTTGGGTAACATCTAATCTCTCAAGTTTATTTCCCGAGCAGGATAGCTCTTCCAGCCTGCGATTTTGTGTTATATCCAAATCTGTCAATGAATTGGAGTAACATCCCAAATAATTCAAGGCTGTGTTATGGGTAACATCCAGCGTCTCCAAACAATTCTTTCCGCACGCTAAAGCAACCAAAGCGGTATTTTGGCTAATATCTAATGTTTTCAAGTTGTTTCCGCTACAATTCAAACGCTCTAATTCGGTAAAATATTCAATTCCCTGTAAGGTGTTTATTTTTGGCCTGGAAGGGGCCGGCGGGTATACGTCAATGATCGGTGGCAATGCAGAGACATCAATGTGGGTCACCTGCGCAATTTCTTTGTCAGACAACCAGCCGTTTTGATCCAAATCAAATTCCTCTACATCACGACGGAATACACAATCCGGGAAATTGGTTTCGTTGATCTCTACGACCTCCACCGGCGCTTCCCAGCCGGTGACAGCAACGTCCTCGTCGCACTCTACCTGGTTTAAGGCTGTATTACGTGTCAAATCCAATACAGTTAAATTATTATCTAAACATTTTAGGGTAAGAAGCAGAGTGTTTTGACTCAAATCCAGACTATTAATTTCATTGTCCTCACACTCTAAATAGGTCAGCACAGTATTTTGATGCAGGGAGAGAGAGGTCAAGGAATTATCACTGCAACTCAAACTTTTTAAATCAGGGTTGTCACTGACGTTCAACTCTGATAGCCCATTTTGACCGCAAAACAGCTCTGTTAAAGCGCGATTGTGCGTTACGTCCAATGTGGTCAGCCGATTCCCCATGCAGTATAAACTTTTCAGGTGAGGGTTTTGGGTCAAATCCAACTTCTCTAAGCTATTTTCCGCACACCATAAAGTAGTCAAAGCGGTATTATAGCGCAAATCCAACGCCACGAGAGCGTTTCCATTGCAGTCCAAATATTCCAATGAAGTAAAATACTCAATCCCCTGCAACGTTTTTATTTTGGTCCTCGAAGGGGCCGGCGGGTACTCGGCAGTGACTGGCGGCAATGCAGAGACATCAATGTGGGTCACCTGCGCAATTTCTTTGTCAGACAACCAGCCATTTTGGTTCAAATCAAATTCCTCTACATCACGACGGAATACATCATCCGGGAAGTTGGTTTCGTTGATCTCTACGACCTCCGCCGGCGCTTCTCCGCCGATAACAGCGACGTCCTCGTCACACAGGAGATACGATAGCGATGGATTATTGGTCAAATCCAGTGTCGAAATCGAATTCTTAATACATGTTAAAGCTCTCAGTTTAAGATTGTGACTACAATCTAACTCTGTCAACTCATTCATACCACAGTTAAGTTGATCCAACGCCGCATTGTTTCGTATATCAAGTTCGGTCAATTGATTGCGAGAACAGTCCAACGTTTCTAACTTGATATTTCTGCTCACATCCAGTGTGGTTAGACTGTTGTTATAGCATCGCAAAGATTTCAGTTGCGTAAAATACTCGACCCCTTTTAAAGAGGCAATCATTTCTCTACACGGCGGATCTATTTCAGGTGCCCACATATCATATCGAGATACGTCAATTTCTGTTACCTGTGCAATTTCTTGATCCGATAACCAGCCGTTTTGATCCAAATCAAATCCCTTTACATCGCGACGGAATACATCATCCGGGAAATTAGCTTCGTTGATCTCTACAACCTCCACTGGAATTTTCCGGCCGATAACAGTGACGTCCTCGTCGCACATTAAGTGATATATCAATGGATTATTGGTTAAATCCAACTCGGTTAGTTGGTTGTTGTAACACTCTAAAGTTTCCAGTGCGGTATTATTGCTAAGGTTTAACTCTTTCAAATTATTATGAGAGCATGACAAACCCTGCAATTGAGGATTGTTCTGTAAATTTAATTCTTGTAATTGATTGACTGAACAATCAAGGCGATATAGTGCAGGGTTGTGTTGTACATCTAATACCGTTAATTTGTTATCGCCGCAGTCTAACCTCTCTAATTTAGAATTTGTACTGATGTCCAGTGACGTGAGGTTATTTCCTGTACACAGCAGAACTTCTAATTGAGTAAAGTATTCAATACCCTTCAGAGAGTCAATTTTGGGACGTACCTCCAAGTCAACCTCTGGCACAGAAACTGTATAACGGGTCACATCTATTTCGGTTACTCTATCAATTTCTCTGTCTGATAACCAGCCGTTTTGATCCAAATCAAGCTTCTCTACATCACGACGGAACACATCATCCGGGAAATTGGCTTCGTTGATCTCTACAACCTCCACTGGCATTTCCCAACCGGTAACAGCGACGTCCTCATCACATGTCACAACAATCAGCTGGTCGTTTTGGCTCAGATCCAAAGCACGAATTTTGTTACCCGTGCATCTTAACTGTTCCAAAGCCGCATTGTGGCTTACATCCAATGCACGCAATTGATTGGAACTGCAATTTAAAATCTTCAATTCCTTGTTCTGGCTGACATCCAGCGTTTCCAATGCATTATTGCTGCAATCGAGCTCGACCAGTTTGGTGTTTTGGGTCAGATCCAGCTCCGTCAGCCCCCGGCCAACGCATGCCAGAGCCCTTAATTCACTAAAATACTCTATGCCCTTCAAGCTTCGGACAACGCTACCCATCTTTCCTGACTCTATCTCGGTCACACGCAAACGTTCTTCTTCGGACAGGCGGCCGTTTTCATCGATATCGTAAGTTTCTACCAGCGTGCGGAAAGCCTCATCTGGAAAGTTGGTCGGATCAATGGGGATTTCCTTCTCAAAAGCTGTGTAGTTTGCCATGTCTTCCTCATAATAGACCTCGTACACCCCGCTGTGCTCCACAGGGAAGCTGCCAATCAGACCAACCGAATGCTGCAATATCAGCAAAGCATCGGCCGCATCGATGGTAAAGTCCCCATTGACATCCAATAAATACAAAAAGGGCATGTCCTTGCGAGTCTCGGCCGCCGTAGGGATTGCCGGGTTCAGCTCATAGCTGGCATTGGAAACCGAAAGCTGCAAGACGAGCAATGCGTCGCCAGCCGCAGCCTTCTGGTCGTAATCGCCATCCCCATACACAGGGCGGACCAACTCGTCGGATGCCTGCGCCTGAACCAGCGGCGACGCGCCAATCACAAGCGTACTCAGCAGTGATATCAGTGCGCATACGGCAACGATCTTTCTGAATTTGCTCATACTTTTCCCTCCTGAAAACACAATAATAATTCCATCCAAATTGTAGGATGTTTTGTGTTATTTATCAATATTTGGTCATTTATTTTTTTGCAATTTCTAGTTTTAACATCCTTTTATTATTACGTTTATGCACACTCTATCAAAATGCGTTTTTTTCAAACATCCAAATCGGATATAAGCAGGAAGCCGCTTATCACAACAGGGCAG
Source organism: uncultured Eubacteriales bacterium (assembly GCA_965145485.1). GTDB lineage: Bacteria > Bacillota > Clostridia > Oscillospirales > Acutalibacteraceae > CABQCM01. Next base: position 105,628 of record CBCTCU010000004.1, read on the forward strand.
GCAGACTTTTTTCGTCTACCTGCCCTGTTGTGGTGCAGTTATCTGTCCTCGTGAGTTCGAATCGGTTTAGCGGCCCAAAACCGCCCTATCCGATCTATAAAAAATCACCTGGATTTTTGCCCCCAAAAACGCCGAAAAGCCCGATAAATCAAGGCTCCCATAAGGATACTTTCAAAAGTAACCGATTGAGAGGCAGACAGCCAGCAGATTCAAATGAATCTGCTGGCTGTCTTTTGGGGGGAATTTGTCTGGACTCTTCTGCTTTTCTGTGGTATATGTTTGTATTGCCAAACGGCAGAGGATGAAAATTATGCAGGATAATTTAGAAAAAATCGGCGCGAGAGTTTATCTCTACGAGAAAGATGCGCTGATTAAAAAGATTACCTATATCTATGCTGACGGAACAGGAAGCGAGCCGTTACCCCGAACAATTCATCTCGGTATGTTTACAGACTCTATCCTGTTCGGAGAGGAATGTCAGATCAGATTTTTTGTCTATCATATTCTGTAATTTAAGATATATTTTTATCGGCTTGTAAAGCAGATGGCAGAGCGTGAGGGTGTGACAGGAAAACTCAAAGCAGATAATCAAATGGATTGGGTTGGTCGGATGAACAACATCCGCAGCAGAGCATCCGAAACAGTCAATAAAGAATTGATTTTGGCACAAAGCAACAGCAGGGAGTTCTCATTCTCCCTGCTGTTGTTCTTTTAGCCGTTAAGACCTTTTCTTTTTAAGAATAATGAATATAATCACGCCTATTAAAGTTACAAGTACCGCGGCGCCGACAATTATCCAAATCACCGTATTATTCGTCTGTTTTTCGCCGTCTGTGTTTTCGTCGGCTTCGTTGTCCGTATCGACAGTATCTCCGAGCTTGCATACTGCAATGCGGTTAAGCTTATCTGTTTGCGCTTCGACGGTTTTTCCGTCCTCCGAGACAGAGGCTTCAAGCTTTTGCGCCGTGCCGTCGTCGTTTATGAGGTATACGGCTACATCCTTGCCGTAGCCGTCGGGAACGGTGAATGTAACCTTAACCTTGCCGTTCGGCTGAACCGACGAGCCGTTTAATACCGCAGAAATATTATAGAGCGTGAATTCGCCGCTTATGTCCGAAAGGATATTCTTTGCACTTGTAAATTCGTCGCTTTTAGCGTCGATTTTTTCAACCGTAACGGCAGTGCCTTCCGCAAATGCGCCCTCGTCGGCTTCAATGGTTGTTTCGCTTTCAGTATCGGAATACGAGCAAGGTATAACCTCGCTTGTGGTTTCGCCGCAGCGGCGGCATTTACCTTCTTTAAGTCCTGTCGAACTTATGGTTGGCTCTTTTACAATTGTCGGATTTTCAAAATCGTGCCCGAGCGGCTCGGTATTGCGGGTTTCCTCTGCTCCGCAGGTGGCACAGACGCGCTTTTGGGTTCCGCCCTCGGTGCAGGTTGCCGCCTTGCTGTCGCTCCATTCGCCGAATTTATGTCCCGTCGGCTTAATGGCAGAGGTTGCGGTCTGCTTACAGCGCGTGCAGGTTCCGGTTTCAACGCCGGCTTCCGTGCAGGTCGGCCGCTTTGTTACGGTCGGGTTTGAAAAGCTGTGACCGAGAGCCGCAATATCTTTGGTTTCGGTGTGCGAGCACTTTGAGCATTTTCTTGTTTCTGTTCCTTTTTCGGTGCAGGTAGGAGCCTTGGTCTGTGTCCATTTGCTCATGCTGTGTCCGGTTGCGGGAATACTTTCGGTTGTTGTTTTACCGCATCTTGTGCAGGTTCCGGTTTTTACGCCCGCCGCCGTGCAGGTAGGCTCTTTTGTTACGGTTGCCTTTGAAAAGCTGTGACCGAGAGCCGATATATTTCTGGTTTCGGGTTTGCCGCAGACTGTGCAGGTTCTCGTTTCGGTGCCTGCGTCTGTGCAGGTCGGGGCTTTTGTTTGCTTCCAGTCGCCGAAGCTGTGATTGTTTGTCTTTGCAATAATTTCTTTTTTTGTTGCCGAGCAGGTTGTGCAGGTGTAGGTCTTTACTCCGGTCTCCTTGCAGGTTGCCGCCTTTGTAACCGTTCCGCTGTTCCATGTATGGTTTGCCGTTTCTACATGGCCGCATTCAGAGCAGGTGTGCTTGTGCTGGCTGTCGTTTGCTTTTTCCCAGTTCCCATACCGATGGGTTTTGCAGGTCACTTTTAATGTTGTGCTTGCCTCTGCACAGGAAATGGCTGTACCTCCGTTTTTCACAACAGGTTTTACAGTAACGGTGGTGTTTCCTTTGGCCGCAGAGCTTTTCACGGTAACAACAAGCCTAAAGAGATTTCCGTTCAAATCCGTGGCAGAGGTAAAAGCAATAGCTGCCGCATTATTGGCTTTATCGAAGTTCGCAAGCGCAGATCCGGTTTTCAGCCATTCACCAGATTTGATTTCAATGGCATTAGTGTCATATTGAAAGGTCAGTGCCATTGAAGTGGCATTGTCTGTACCACTCATAGACACGGTTAAGGTTACCTCATCGCCCACAGCGGGATTCGTCTTACTGCTTGAAACAGAAAGCGAACCGCTTGCCGCAAAAGCAGGTAATTGAAGTGCGAAAAGGATGGAAAAGGTTAACAGCAATGCAAATATTTTTTTCTTCATGTTTATGCTCCTCGTTTAATGTAACGGATACAAATCTGGCAGCAAGGTATAGTACAGCAGATAGATAGCATCCGCATCGGTGACCTTGCCATCGCCGTTGTAGTCCGCACTTTGATTAATGGGATACAGATCCGGCAACAGGGTATAATACAGCAAATAGATGGCGTCTGCGTCGGTGACTTTCTTATCTCCGTTAAGGTCACCGATGACATATTCCGGATTTGTTTTAACAACAAATGCTGCACTGCTTGGCGATGCATGATGTGTACTGGTTTCTTTTACTCTTTGATAGAAACGGTATTCCGTATCCGGCTTTAATCCAATAAAGGTCGGACTGTCCTGCCAGTGGACACCGTCTTTACTGTATTCATAACCTACAGTTCCAGTAAGAGTGATAGATGAACTGGATTTTTCGAATAAGACCGGAGCTGCAGGGGAGGGCGATGTGTCTCTGACAGTGACAACAAAATACACATTCTTTCCTTGATAGCTTACCTTTAAGTTTTGTTTTCCCAATTGATTTGGATTGAAATTGTCAATCATTGTCCGTTCTAATGGAAAAATTTCCGAATAATTGTCTTCCGACACATATGTCACATAAAGCTGTCCACCAGTTAGATCCAATTCTTCTCCTTTATCATAGGACAGTTTGGCCGGATCAGTTAATTGAAGCGATTTTACTTGTTTTTCATTGACAGTAATAGTAAATTCAGCAGTGAAATTCTCATACTTTGCCGTTGCGGTCACCTGCCCTGTCTGATTCAGTGGATAAGTTACTTGTGCTTCACTCAATGCGATAACTTTTGTTGTACCATCATCATAGGAAACTGTTAATTCTCCACCTTCGAGATTTATAAGTTGCCCCTCCACATAGGTGGTTTTATTCGGCAATTTAGTAATAGAAATGGAGTCAATTGGCTTTGGAATCACTTCAAAGGTAACTGTTTCAGCAGTAGATTGTCCGCCGTAAGTAAAATGAATCGTTTGGGTTCCAATCTTGTTTATGTCCAATTCGGATAACATTTGATCTGTTACAGCTACTGTGACTTTTTGAGGAGATGAATATCCCGGGCGATAATAAGCAATCATCATCGTTGCTCCGGTTAAATCAGGATACTTTCCTTCAATAAACCGCTTGTTATTCGGCGGCGTTCTCAATTCTATGCTTTGAATTTTTTCCTGTCGATTATGTTTTAATTGTGGATAAGGATAGTAATTATAATTATCGATTTCCCAAGTATCATTAAAATCAAAAGTGGTAAAAGTACTCCGCTGTTTCATTTCATCTCTGCTGCACTCAACACCGTTAGATGCACCAAACGATGCAAATTGTTGCAAACTATATCCGTCCCCTTTACCAATCCCTGTAAGCCCTCCAACATGATTGTTGGAACTATTCGTTGCAATAACCTCTCCGATGTTATAACAGTTGTCTGTGCCACTGCTTTGCCCCACAATTCCACCGGCATAGGTTTTAGCGCCGGCAGAAGCTATTATAGTTCCCGTGTTATAGCAATTAATTGCACTTCCAGTTCCTATAATGCCACCGGCATGGGAGATCCCGTCTCTAAACGGTGCAGAAGCATCAATATTTCCGGTGTTATAGCACCCGGTGATTTGGCTACCGGTTCCTGCAATCCCACCCGCATAGACAGTAGCATTGAGACCAGAGCATTTGGCTGTAACTTTTCCAGTGTTATAGCAATTAATAATAGAGCCTCTGCTATCGGTGCCACCCACGATTCCACCAACATATAAAGTGCCAGAAGAAGAGGAGACTGTTATGCTGCTACTTTCCAAGCCTAATGAAAGAATGTTTCCTGTACTGTATCCGAACAATCCGAAATAATTTGATTCTTTGGCGTTAATCTTCAATCCTTGAATTTTATGCCCATTTCCATCAAATACTCCGGTAAAAGCAGTATAATAACCATTTCCTATCGGTTCCCAGCATTTCCCCTCATTATAGAACTCTCCGCCTTCTTCAAAATCACTCGTTGAAAATGTGATATCTGACATCATTATATAATGAGCATCCAGATGATTTCGCACATTATTCAAGTGATCTTTTGAAGCAACTATATAAGGATTTTGCTCGGTTCCGTCTCCGCCTAAGAACTCACCACCGACAGTGAATTTAGGATTTGTCATTATACTTACACCGACACTTTGACTGCTGGCATACGAACTTTCCGTTTCCGCTACTCGTTGATAAAAAGTATAAAAAGTATTGGGTTTTAGTCCTGTAAAAACATTGCTTTTCTGCCATGTTCCATTATCAGATCGGTATTCATAGCCGGAATGAGGCACCAAAATAACGGATTCATAATCAATTCTTTCTGCGTCAGGTGCCTCGGGAGTTACAACTGATTTTTTGGGGGTTTTAACAATTATTCCCTCGCTACTATCACTTGCAGAATTTATATCTGATGCAGCTATCCTTTGATAAAAAGAATAGTTTGTGTTGGGTTTTAGTCCTGCAAAAACATTGCTTTTCTGCCACGAACCATCGTCGCATCGATATTCATATCCGAAATGAGATGTCAAGGTGATTCTGGTGCTTTCTATTTTCTCAGTTGTAGGAGCAGTTGGCGCCGGTGGTATTCCTTTTACGAAGGTGGTGACAGTAGTTCCCTCGCTACTATCACTTGCTACAATTTCATTTGTTGCAGCTAACCTTTGATAAAAAGTGTAGCTGGTATTTGGTGTTAGATTGTTGAATCGGTTCGATGTTTGCCAAGTTGTTCCGTCAATACTATACTCATAAAGAGAATTTTCTGTGAGTTCTATATAAGTATCCGTTATATACTGGACACCCGGCTTTTCGGGAGGTATGTATTTACCTTTTAGGGCAGAAGAGACACCGACACCGCCATTGCTCCAAAACGCACAATATTTAAAATATCCATTAATAATGTATTTTTCCAGTGTGGATTCTTTGGGACATAAAACCGTTTCACTATTACAATTATAAAATGCATTAATATCAATTTTACAATCGGGGTCTAATATTATTATTTGTTCTAAATTTGTGCAGAATGAGAAAGAACCATAGTATAATTTATCACAATCGGTTATGGTTACTTTTTTCAAAGACGAAGGAATATAATAAATCTTTCTATATCCGTCAACTATATGCCCACTGGAAGTGTTGAGAATCCGATTATCGCTGGTTGGAGCTGTACTGTCCGATGTAATAACGGTAAAGTAGTCAACTGCATATTTTTTATAACTGTTAATTATGCTTTCTTCAGCATCATAATCAGCAGAACAATAATTATAACCGCTGTAAACGATTGTTGGATAGTAATAATAATAACAAGTTTTTGTTCCAGTGCTATGGGATCCATTGCCCCAATACTCATACCTATATCTGTTAGAACCTTTCTTCTCGTATAAGTTGCCAAAGCTGTCATAAATACTGTAGCATTGTTTCACGCCAAGACTGTTAGGATAACTTTGTTCGCCAAAAATATATCCAAATAATACATCTGAAGCATATGTTTGTGTTGAGTTTGAAAAATCCGGATTCTTGTAATGCCCAACAAATGGTAGTGTTAACGCCTCCAAGGCGCTACAACCACTAAAAGCCGCATAACCTATTTCGGTAACACTATTAGGCACTGTTACATTTGTAAGATTAGTACAATCCTTGAATGCATATTCAGAAATGGTTGTTACCGGAAGACCATCAATAGTATCGGGAATAATCAAGTTGCCTGATGCTTTTTTATCACATCCGGAAATTTTAATTTTGTTACCATACTTTGAATATGATAGAAATGCAAGCGCTTCGTTTTGAGAAGTCTTCACAGTTGTCTTCTCACTACTATTACTCGTAGCACTTACCTGTGTTGCCGATAACGGTAACATTGATAATACTATCAGTGTAGATAGCATAAAAGATAATATTTTTTTCATTTTTATGCTCATTCCTTTCCGTTGAATTTACATTCTTCAATCCGGTTTTTCAGACGATTCATCAATTCATTCCGATATTCATTATCTGTATTATCGGTATGCTTGTGCAGAGCCTTAATAAATTCCGACAAGTACGGGTCATTGGCGCCGGGGTTATCAGAGTTATTCATACAAGCAGTAAAAAAATCATAAATCTGCTTATATCTGATGATCTTGTATTTATCCCCACAGGAATATTTACTGATGTCAATAGGACTATAATCCGGCATAAACAAAAAGGCTTTAATTTTCCTTTTTCCCTTTTCCTCTTCAGCAATTTTATAATACTTCGACAGTTGCGAAGCTAATTTACCATCAGCTTCTTTTTTTAATTCACCGCTTTCTTTTTCCGTCCCATTGATTAATGATTTGATTTTATTTTCAATAATGATGTAATTTCTTTCATCTACCAGCCTGAGATCCATATGGTGTTTTTCACGGTCAATTATGTAATTTTCTGAAAGCTCTGTGTCTAATATATCAGACGCAAATTTTTGTAATAATCCGGGGTACTGTGAAAACAAATAATAAAACATATTTGAAAAAATCAACTCATTATTCTGCTGGCCTATTATTCGAAAAAAATTATTACTGGTTTCATCGTTTGTTATATCTGCTTCTCTCAAATTTGGCACATAGTCTGGTGACAACCAAATCTGTTCGTTTTCAATAATATCCAGCAGTTTTTTATAACCAGTAGCTGTATCCGAATTTTCATCATAATATGCTTTCATACTTTGGTTGGAAATCTTTTTGGGAGAAATATAAAAAATCCTCTGTTCCATATCTTCGAGTTCTTCTTTGCTTGTTAGAAAAAGTGGATTTTGGGGGAAACAGATTGTTTTCGCCTTCATAGTTACATGGATTTCGTTGTCAACATTATTTTTACTATGAATATCTTGAATTGTGATACCGCCGTATTGAATGTTTTCTTTTGCCATATCTGCAATATATTTTTCTTTTTTCTTTTTATTTTTTATGCTTCCATCAGTTAGACGGACCTCAATCCCTTGGGTAAACAGAGTGCTACTTTCATCCAATTCTGCTTTTGCAACAACCTCAATTAGACCGTTGCCAACATTGTGAACAAATAAAATCGCTTTTAAGTCCTCGATATCCATATTAGGGCTGATTGTTCCATACGGTGTAATGTAGACATAAAACTGACCGTTATCCGCTCTGAAAAAATTAATCACTTCATGTGGTAGATTCCCTTTGTCAAGTCCATAATTCCCAACAAACATACTGTTTAATAATATTTTCACTGTATTCCACACTCCCATCAGTGTTATTTCTTAATTGCACCTATTGATAGAAAAATCTATAACATAATCCGCATTATGTTATTATCTGCGGAAAAACAACTAACGCCAACGACCGAACAACCAAATTTTAGGCGCACAAAAGCAAGCCTTTTCTGTATTTTGATTTTAAAATATCAGAAAGGGCTTTATTCTTATGCGATTTTCAACAATTTCAAGCTTTTCATGCTTTTGGAACTGAAAAATCCTTTACAATTCAGATGCTTTATGATACAATTTAACCATATAATTAGGTAAGTTATGTCGTTTTTTAAATTTCAATATAACATAATGCGGAATATGTATCGAACCGTCTTTCAAGGCGGTTTTTTACATTATCAGCCGCATATTTTCCATACGCCGACGGTGTTCCGAGCCGGTAGAAATGATGTAAATGCGGGTCATGTCAATACTGCTGTGACCTAAGATGTCAGCAAGCTTGGCGATGTCCTTTTCGATGCCATAGAACACTCGTGCAAATAAATGGCGCAAATTATGTGGAAATACCTTTTTCGGATTTACATTGGCGTCTTTACACAACGCTTTCATTGCCTGCCAGATGTTTGTCCGGTTCATCGGCTTGCCTGTGCGGGTGATGAAGATATATCCCGATTTTATTCCTTGCTCTGCTGCATAGCGGAGCAATTTCTTTTGCAGAGCCTTTACAAGAAATACCGACCGCGTTTTTCCCTTACAGGTTACGGTAGCTTCGCCGCACCGAACAGCCTCGACCGTAATAAATTGTAGTTCGCTGACACGAATTCCTGTGCCGCAGATGGTTTGCAGGAGCAGACAAAGGCGTTTATTATGTTTCCGTTCCGCTGTTCTGCACAGCCTTTCATACTCCGCCCTCGTCAGTTCCCTTTCTTCCGAGCAGTAGGTTTGCCTTTGTATCCTGATTGTTTTCACCTTGCAGTCCGACCAGCCAAGATACAAAAACAGGCTGTTCAGCGATGCCAAGACGGAATTCACGCTTCTCACAGCATAGCAGCGGTTTACAAGCTGTTGCTTGTATGCGATGACGCATTCCTTTGTAATTTCAGAATTTGCGGTATAGGCGTAAAAAGCTTTCACATCATGAATATACTTTTCGATGGTAGCCGCGCTTTTTTCTTCCCGTTGTAAATGTTTGCAAAATTGCTCAATGTTTCTCTGTGTTAAAATCCTTTCCACTTTGTTTACCTCCGGATAATGATGATTCCATTTTACCCGAAAAGCATGATTTGGAAATTGTTTTTCCTTTGGTTCTCCAAAGGTTGTTGTATGTTACCTTGGAAAAAACGCTTTTGCAAGTCATATTTTCGGATATTAAAATCGGTTCTCATTTATCAACAAAAGAAGTCAAGATGAGGTTCATCTCCTCGCCTTGGCTCTTTTTAAAAAATATTTTCTGGACTTCTCAGCTTTTCTGTGATATATGTTTGTGTTACCAGCCGGCAGAAAGGAAAAATATTATGAAAGATAATTTGAAGAAAATCGGCGCAAAGGTATATCTCTACGAAAAAGACGCGCTGGTTAAAAAGATCACCTATGTCTATGAGGACGGAACCGAGAGCGAACCGCTGCCTCGGCATATTCACATGGGTATGTTTACAGATTCCATTCTGTTCGGAGAAGAATGTCAAATCAGATTTTATGTCTATCCCTTCTCCCTCCGCCTGTACGATACGGATGTGGATTGCCTTGAATTCATCAACGGCTCAGACCGTACCGTCAGCATATCCTGCTTCGGACAAGAGATAATTCTTGCCACAGGCGAAAGCGGAAAGCTCGTCAATAACGGAAAGAAGTTCAAACACAGTCCTCAAGAATGAAAACACAATAATGAACAAAGCTGACCGAGCGTAAAAACTCAGTCAGCTTTGTTCTATGTCAAATTAAATAGTATGCCCATACTGGAAACGAAATATGCAAAAGCCTTGACAAACATTTGTTTCATATGATATACTTTAAATGGATTAAGATACCATCTGAATCCATACAACTGAATAGTCGCCGAAACATAATGAAATGAAAACACATTGCAACTGCTCATAGGTTGCAGCTTTGGCTTAAGATTGTTTGAAGCCGTTACATACATAGGCGAATAACTGAAGTGAGGGAATTCTCTCGCCTTTATTCGTTTGCGTATGTAACGGCTTTTTTGTTTTGCCTGCAAAAATAATCCTGCTCCCACTTTTTCGCAGGGGCGTACATAAAACTTTGAAAGGAGTGGATGCGCATATGATTGTTTTGCAATCGAAGTCAAATGAAAATCAAAACTCAAGAAAGGATTACAGCATGAAAAAAGAAAAAATCAAAACCATAGACGGACAAACCCTGCTGGATATGCATCTACCACAGATTCGGTTTGTAGTAGACAGCTTGTTGCCGCAAGGTCTGCACATTCTCGCAGGAGCCGCCAAGACCGGGAAATCGTGGTTACTGCTCCTGCTCTCTCTACGGGTAGCACAGGGCAAACCCTTCTGGAATCTACAAACAGAAAAAGGAACGGTGCTGTCATTGTGCTTAGAGGACAGTCTCAACCGTATCCAGCAGCGGCTGATGGATCTGACCGAGGACGCGCCGGAAAATCTTCACTTCGCAACACTGTCCAAATCTTTGTCAGACGGACTGTGCGAACAAATCGAAGAATTTATCGCAGAGCATCCCGATACCAATCTTGTCATCATTGATACGCTGCAAAAAGTCCGTGAGAACAGCGGAGAATCCAATCTGTATGCCACCGACTACAAAGACATCGGTCTCTTAAAAAATCTCGCGGACAAATATCGTATTGCTGTTGTGGTGGTACAACATTTGAGAAAACAGTTCGACAGCGATCCGCACAATATGGTGACCGGCTCAACCGGATTGCTCGGTGCGGCAGACGGCAGTTATGTTCTCAAGCGTGAAAATGTCGGCGACAAGGACGCCAAGTTGTATATCAAGGGCAGAGATGTGGAGGAACAGATTCTGAATATCCGCAGGGATGAAGAGACAAACGAATGGACATTTGTTTCAAGTGACACTCCAATCGTCAATTCATTAAAGTGCGAACTTTTCTTCTCTCTGCTGATGACTTACCTTACGACAGAAAAAGAATTCTGCGGAACGGCAAGCGAGCTGTCCGAAAAGCTGGGCGGCGAGATCAACGGAAATGTTCTCACACGGAAACTGAATCGATATGAAAAAGAGCTGAAAAATATGGGCGTGGAATTTACCAGCAACCGTACCGGAAAGCGCCGGGAGCTGCTGATTGTCTATGACGGTAATGACGATATGACGATTGAAACTGTGTGCGGAAATGAATCGTCACAGAACCCTCAAGCCCTTGCCACAGCTTGATTTATCGGGATGACGGTATCGTCACAGTCTCCGCTCCCCAAAATATCGTCACAATCGTCACGGTTGAATATTTGCCCCCCTGTCGCGCAATTTGAGGCGAGCAAAAGAGCAGGCCACTACACACACCCGACCGAGCGCACAAAAAGCCGCTGTGGGCGGTTTGTGGGGCGAACAGGACGGCTCAAACAAATGGTGAGAAGCGCACAGATTCTATTGGCAGATGATACGGGGTTGCAGCGGCAATTTTTCAGGGTCGAAAAGCAAGCAGGAGAAAGCAGCGGCACCTAAAGACGTCGCTGCGGCTCACATCGGACGGCAATGCCGACCGAAGAACAGCGTGGTTACGCCACTTTTCAGCGATTTTCACATTCGCTGAAATTAGGGGTTGCAGGTGCACCTGTTTCAGACTTTGGTGTCGGAAAAGGGGTTTCAAAAAACACAAAAGCCCGAAACAACGCCGTTTCGGGCAAAAAATTCAGGCGTTGCACTTTGGTGTAATACCGGAAAGGAGCAAAAATATGGATTTGGAATACAAACAGAGAATCAGCCTGTATCTGGACAAAGAAACGGTAGAGAAAATGGACGGCGCGATTAAAAAATATGATTATCGTTCTCGCAATGATTTTGTTTCTTCCGCCGTAGATAACTTGATTGCGGACAAGCTGCTGGGAGAAAACGATACGGTTATCAGCGAAAAGCTGTCAAAGGCTATCGCACAGATGAGCGAAAAGCAGACCTTGCAAATCGCTAAAAGTATGTTCCGCTACGCTGTGGAGATGGAACTCATTATGCGGATGTTTTCGGAAGCATTGGCTTTCACTCCGGAAGAGCTTGAAGAAATGCGCAAAGAAGCTGTCCGGAATGTCCGACGGACAAGAGGAAAGGTTCGGCTGGATGATTTGTTCAAGCGCAAGGACTCACAATCACTTTAATTTTTATACAGCCGAAAGGCAGAAAGGAATCTATGAGAGATAACAAAAACGAAAATATCACACAGGACGAAATTTTATATACTGATGCGGACAGTGCATACGATTCCCGCATGGTTATCAGACACAAAAGGGAAACCAATTTTATGATGACCGATTCCGCGCTGACTCAGCAGAAAAAATATGAAATCGGCGGGATGAGATATCTTGTCCGCTCCATATTTCCTTGCAAGAGTAGACGCACCGCCGAGGACAATGTCCGTCATTTAATCAGCGGCGAGATTGATAAAGTTTCGTAAACCCTTTCATTCTCGCTGGACTTACAGATCGGTTGGGAGTATGGTAATGCTGACGGAAATCTATCATCCGTCAGCACTCTCAATCGGTTTGACAATTACGACGGAGGTAAAAACAATATGTCAAACCAACAGATAACGGCTTTGTACTGCCGTCTCAGTCAGGAAGATATGCGTCAGGGCGAGAGCGACAGCATACAGAACCAAGAGTTACTATGTAGAGGGTGGTTTCTCCCACCTAATACATATGACTGCGGCTCATTTGTGGTGAATGGAACAGCAGTTGTAGGAAAGGAGAAGAAAAGTCCGTATAACCACTGGAAATCAACACAAAAAGGAGCTGATTTATATGAAATCAATATTTGAGCAGATGGGTGGCACTTACCGTCAGGAGGGCGATTATCTCATTCCAAACCTCTCCCTGCCAGATGAATCAGAATATCAGATTGGCAAATACGGGCGTATGCGCCGCAGCTATCTGAAAGAACATCGCCCCATTCTCTACACAAACCTGCTCACAAGCGGAACGCTGCACCGGCATCTTGCGGAGATCGACCAAGCCTGCAACGAGCGTATGGAAATCATCGTTTCTGCAATGGCGAAGCAGGAAGATGTGACCGAAACACTCAAAGCATCTGCCCAAATGGAATGGGTGCGCCACATGAACAGCATCCGCAGCCTTGCCGAGGAAATCGTTTTGACCGAGCTTGTATATGAATGACAAATGCCCGTTATCGGCTGTATGGCCGATAACGGGTATTTCTGCGTTTTAATCCTTGTCCTCGGTGCTGGCAACAAGTCGGTCAAAATCACTCTGATACTGCCGATCCTGAATGACACGGTATTTCTCAAATTCGCTCTCGGCAAAGGCTTTTGCAATGGCCGCTGTCACTTTTCCTTTATGATGCAGCACTTCCTCCTCGTTAAACTGCAAAAACGCATCCAGCCGTGCGACCCAATCCTGCATATACATGATGTTCCCACGGTGTGCCTGTCGCTCGGCATAATCAAGATACATCGTGACAATTTCGTTCAGGCTTCCCATCTCGGTTTCATCCAAATAGTTTTTCGCTATCACAACATCGGATTTTCGGATTCTGCCGCTCGGTGCATTTTTCCATGTTGTAAGCCCCATATTCGGTTTCGTGCTGTCTGCCCGGTCATAGATGATCTCCGCTGCGGTGTGCTTTGTAATGGCATAATGCAGTTTGTTTTGTACGGTGGCGAAAAACTCTTTTGTAACAGGACTGTCCACATCATAGTCTGCGCTGCATTGGGAGTATATGTCCGTGATTTTCTGGTAAAAGCGCCGTTCACTAGAACGAATGTCGCGGATGCGCTCCAACTGTTCTTCAAAATAATCCTTCCCAAAGAAGTTCTCCGGCTCTTTCAGGCGCTCATCGTCCATGACATAGCCCTTGATAATATACTCCTTCAGTATCCTGTTCGCCCAGATGCGGAACATGGTGGCCTTTTTGGAGTTCACCCGATAACCGACCGCAATGATCGCGTCCAGATTATAGTACCGTGTGGGATAGTTTTTCCCGTCCGCCGCAGTTGTTTCCAAAACGGAAACAACTGAACCCTCCATCAATTCACCAGAGGTAAAGATATTCTTCAGGTGCTTTGAGATGGCAGCTTTCTGCACCTCAAACAGCTCCGCCATCTTTGCCTGCGTCAGCCATAAATTTTCCTGATATAGCAGGATTTCAACCTTAACGTCGCCGTTATCGGTCTTATAAAACAAAATTTCTCTTGTCTCGTATGGGGTAAGTGCCATATTCTCATCCATTCTCTTTATCCTCCCGGCTCTTAGCCCGTGTTTTATAGACATTATACTGATTCTTGCACCGGGCGCTGCAAAACGCGGAATTGGCCCGACTGCCGAGGAACACCTTCTGGCAGTGCTTGCACAGCCGCAGGGGTTTTGCATCGTCCACCATCATAAAGCTGAACATCATCTGGATGCCCAGCAGCAACGAATGGAAGTCCCAATAGATGGTCGGTTTCTCCAGCAGTTCGATATGATAGGTAGGCGCAATGCCGCCGAAGGCAGCCATGGCCTTGCGGTAAAGATTTCTTGTGTCCTCATCAATGCTGTCGTAGTCGTTATAGTACAAAACGGAGGTGGTCAGCGTGAACGCCCAATCCTTGAACTGCTGTGCTACCCAGTCATAAGGTTCGGCATACTCCCGCTGGAAGCTCATGTTCTTCGCCATCGGCTCATCCATGAAGGTCATCGTCAGAGCAATCATCATATTATCCCCGGAAACATTCCAACTGGATTCCACACCCCTTTTCACCACATCCAATTTATCGAAGGGATAGAACAGAGCAAGATAATCCTCTGTCGCCATGCTTTCTTCCTTGATGAAGTGATTCTTCGGCAGATAGACTGCCTCATAGTCCATAAATGACGGCGTGGTGGGCAGTGCCGTCATCAGCCCCAACAGGCCGTAATGGGTCACAAAGGCCAGAGTTGCCTTTTCCACCACATCCTCCGGATTGCGGTTCATCATCAGCATCCCCACATTCAGCGCCTCCAGCACCATCTCGGAGGATTCCTTCAGCGGGTTATAGATGTCGGGCTTTGCCGTCTTTTCCGGCATGATATAGCGTTTTCCGTCCATGCCGGTCTTGATCTCATAGCGGTCATACCGCACCCAATGGGAACGGGACTGCGC